>NZ_JAYSDT010000007.1:98705-117101 GCF_041914225.1 Chryseobacterium sp. | reverse complement strand
GCCATACTGTGAAAAATTTCTATCCGGATGCAACGGTTATTTATAATGATTTTGACAATTACACATTACGCATTGAGAATATTGATAAGACCAATGCTTTACTGGCCGATATTCGGGTGATCTGTTCTAAAATTCTAATAGAAAAGACAATGAAAGACTAAGCGATGAGCTTCGCAGTGAAATTATTGAAAGGATAAGCCATGAAAAAGGTTTTATCGACTGGGTGAGCATATCATCATCCTTACTTTTCTCCATGAATTATGTTACAAGCTTTGAGAAACATTCTATAATAAGGTGCGATTAAGTGATTATAATGCAGATGGCTATCTTGAAGGGGTAAACACAACTAAAAAAGATTATCGTGATTTATTTGCCGATTATAGAAATAATACAGATGTAGTCTTTTTAGTTGATCCGCCCTATCTCTCGACAGATACCACCACATACAACCGTGAAGATTATTGGAAATTGTCAGACTATCTCAATGTACTCAAGACTATTGAAGATACAGCTTACTTCTATTTTACGAGCAATAAAAGCCAAATTACAGAACTTTGTGAGTGGATGCAGGAGCATGGATATTGTAGAAGTCCTTTTGATGGAGCTAAAACCATAACCGTAGGAACACAGCTTACTTACAATGCCGCTTATTATGATATAATGATCTATAGAAATATTTTTTAAACAGTATTTCAATTCTATTTAAAGCATCCCAAATGGATGCTTTTATTATATATAGAAACAACAAACATAACAATAAAGTCAGGTCAGTACTTTTTCCGTTTTGTATCGCCAATTAGAAGTTCAAAAAATATCTCTATATTAGCACCCATAATTTTTACGAAACAAGCGTAGCTGTTATTTTGGTTAGAGAAAACCGCGAATTTTCAAAGCAACCTTCAATGACAGACTACGCCTATGTCCTATACTGGGCACTGGGCGGAGTCTTTCTGGTTGCTGGGTTCTTCGCGGTACCTCTCTAACGGATTGACTTTTGCTCCGTGCCTTTCTTATTTTAAAATGATTTTTGTCATAGGTAAGAAAATGCGTCACGGTTTGTCGCCGTGTCGTGATAGCTTTGCATTAACATATAAGAATGAAATTAAACTACAATAAAAGCATATGAATATATTTTGATTTTTTCCCGTAAAAATCCGGAATAAAAATACCGTGATTTTACGGATTGCCAGAAACAGCAATCCTCCATAAGTTCGCTTCCGGAAAATTAATAACAAATGAAAGAAAAGAAATTCTGTTCCCATACTTAATTTCTTAAATGCACCATAATTAAGGATTCGCCCTGATTTCTCTGTGCAGCTTTACAACCTAGAGTCCCTGTGGACTAAAATATAAACAGACCCTGATGGTATAAGTCAGGCTCCTCATGTCGAACCTTAAAAACAAGCAATATGAAAGTATTTTACCTGTCAGGATAAAAAGTGTCCTGTCGCACGAAAACCGTTAAATACGGTATTAATTCTCATTTATTGGGATTACTACATCTAATTTCAATTTTAAAACAAAAAAATGAAAAATCTTTATTTAAGTACATCTTCTGAATGTACCGCTCCGGGCAAGTCGGTCCGGAAAACTATGATAAAAAGGAAAATACTTCCTTTGCTTTCCTTACTGATTGGCTTTTGGGGATATTCCCAAACCGAAGTCTACTTCAAATACGATGAAGCAGGAAATCAACGTTATCGCGGACCTGAAGACATTGCTGCAAAATCTTCAACACAGCTTAAAACAGCTTCCCTTTCCAAAAATCAATTGATGGATGAAAAGATTTTCTGGAAACAGGTCCGTCTTTATCCGGTTCCGGTAAATGATTTTTTGACTATCGACTGGACTGAGGAAACTGACAATCTGATAGAATCAGTATCACTGTATCAGCACAGTACCGCCCATTGGAAATTCCAGCAGCAGAATCTGCCAAGACTTAACAGGCAGCTGAAAATTAACATGACAGGATATAACTGGGGAGTATACATACTGCGCTTTACCCTTAAAGACGGAAGGGTTTTCAGCAAAAACATTACTAAAAGATAATGGCCATGAGAAAGTACAATCATAAAAATATACAGTTGTTTTCATCTCTCGTATTATCTTTTATATCCATATTCTGTTTTTCTCAGACCCCAACCCCTAAATTTCATGACACCAAGGGAAATATTGAAGTTAACAGAGTAGGGCAACTTCAATTTTCTTTACCTATAGACCTTCCTCCGGGAGTGAAAACAGTATCACCACAAGTGAGTTTGGTTTACAATAGTGAATCTGGCAATGGCATAGCGGGATATGGATGGAGTATTTCAGGAATAACCGCCATCACCAGAACAGGTAAAACCATTGAAAATAACGGAGAGGTAAAGGGGCTTCAGATGGATTTCTCTGATTATTACAGTTTTAATGGTAAAAGACTTGTACTGAAATCAGGAGAATACGGAAAAGACGGTGCAGAATATGTAACAGAGAAATATTCCAACACAAAATTTAAATCTGTAGGAAATGCTGCTGGATGGTATGGCCCGGAATATTGGGAAGTCACTTTCGAGGACGGTTCTCAAGCATGGTATGGTCGTAATCCAGTTGCCAGAATTCCAACTGAATATAATATAAGCGAATGGAAAGATCCGCAAGGAAACTACATTTCTTATAGCTATGTTCAGGGGGCTGGTACTGCTATGATAAGCAGCATAAGCTGGGGTGGGAATAAGGATATGAATACCCCTCACATGAACACCATAGAGTTTTCCTATAATGATAGAGCCTTAAAAGAAGATTCTTATGTACAGGGACTTAAATCTTACCAAAACAAGATTCTTTCAGAGATAAAGGTACTTACTGGTAATAATCAATTTAAAAAGTATAGTATTGAGTATACCGGCAATGGAACCGATTACCAGTTTGTAGGAAAGATTACGGAATATAATGCCAATAATGAACCTGCCAACCCTGTTACTTTTGAGTATCCGCCTATGGTGAATTCTTCTTATGCAGAGTATACGGCGGAACCTGAACCCTTTAATGATGTTAAATTGGTCGGAGATTTTAATGGGGACTCTTATCTTGACTTCCTAATGAATAACGGTACGGTAAAGCTGGGGGCTTTTAATGAAACCTTTTCAACAGTTTCTACAGGTAAAACTTTTGCTGGTAACGCTAAAGTAGTCAGCACATTGTTAGATGAAGAAGGGCAGGTATATAATGGAAATGGAATTGTTGAATATAAAGACAGCAGAATTTACGGCTATATTTTTAGAAATAATGACTTTGTAAAAGTATTCGACAAAAGTCTTGGCAATACCGTTTTTAATGGCCAGGATGATACTCTTATTCTTGAAGTGGGAGACTTCAATGGAGATGGTATACCGGATGCCTTCCTTGATGACGGTGCTCCGGCTGGATTTAATGTAAAAGGTATCGTAGACCTTAAAAACCCGGCCACTCCTTCAATACAACTGTTGCTTGATGCCGGAATTAATGAAAATGATTATAAGAACCGCAAGTATTTAGATATAGACGGAGACGGAAAAGTGGAAATCATTAACGTTTCTGACTCACAGTACACCGTTTTTGAGATTGTAAAATACAATGCTACCGCGTACCTTCAGAAAATTAAATTTTCCGGAACTCTTCTGGAAAATAAAGATCCTGAATTTCCGGTCTTATACGGGGATTATAATGGTGACGGAAAACTTGATTTTGCGATTCCTATTACAGATTATGCCATAGGAAAACCTGATGACTGGCGATTTTACATGGGAACCGATAAAGGGTTTACTCCTTTCCTGAAGAAGGAATTCTTCACATACAGAAAATTCCAGACAGAAGTGACAGGTAATTATGCCAAATTTGCCAAACAATATTTCTTTTCGGTTACCGATATGAACAAAGACGGAAAATCTGATATTGTTCAGGTATTCTCCTTCAACCAGATCAACATGTATAATGCAGCAGGCTCCAGAGATTTTGGTTATGTCGTAAGTGCAAAGATGGCGAATGGATCAGATAGTAACGGAACACCGAATTTTACTCCCAACTGGTTGTTTCAAAGTCCAACATATAGTACACAGGACCTGCTTGATCTTACCCTATTTACTCCAATTACCAATTCTATAAAATCTGGAAATAACTATTATAATGTCTTTTTATATTGGAAGCAGTTCCTAAAGAAAATAAAAGGACCTACTCCTGTTTCTGAATTGGCAAGAATGAATTCTATTACCCAGGGAGGGGTAACTACCAGTGTAAAATATCTGGAAGTAGTTCCGGGTAATACAACGACCCCTGATTTCTACAAGAAAGAAAAGAAAGAGATTTATCCTAACTATGCCATGGCAAGGGTCGATCAGGCATATGCCGTTTCCCAGCTTATAGAAGAAGGCAAAAAGCAGGACTTCCGATACAGGGGGCTTGTAGGAAACTTGCAGGGTAAAAAATTATTAGGGTTTCATCAGATCGCCCGCTCTTCATGGTATGCTGATGGCTTTGAAAATACCAAAATATGGTCTGGATCACAAATAGACCCCGCTTTGGATGGAGCGCCAGTAAAAGAATGGAGCATCAGAACTAATAATGAAAGTAATATTTTCCCTGCAGATATTTCAGAGAACAATACCCAACTGCTAAGCTTTGAATCAGTAGATTATAAAGCAGATAAACTATTTAATGGCCAAGTAATTAGCTCCATACCTTCTGGGTTTGAGTCCAAAATAGTTACCGCTATTGTTCCTGAGTTTACAAAAACAAAAGATTTTTTAACCGGAACATTCACTCAGAAAGTAACGAGCTATGGAAATTATTATCTGCCCTCTAAAATAGAAATCAATACCAATTACGGCTATAGCGTATCGACCACTGAGTTTGATTATACCCATAATATCTGGGGAACAGGAACTAATTATTATGTGGGAAGACCAACAAATAAGGCTGAAAAAACAGAGGCTTATGGGGATGTACAAAATACTTTTACGACCTATACCTATGAGAATAACCTTTTAAAAAACAGCCAGTTTTTTCCTGGAAATAATGCAAACCAAGCGGTAACGGAAGAATACTCTTATGATGGATTTGGAAATATCACAGGGAAAACGACAACTTCGGGCTTGGATGGAAATACAAAAACTCAGAAAGATGAATATGATCCAACAGGAAGGTTTGTCGTTAAGAAAACCGATAATCTTGGACTAGAAACCGGGTTTACTTATAACAGTCTTGGACAGATCCTGACTCAAACAGATCCCAATGGCAATACCATCACCAATGCATATGATGGATGGGGTAAGCTCCAGAGTTCTGCTTCCAACCTTGCAGGTACTACAACGTACCTCTACAACAAAGATAGCCAGTACAATGAGACGATTACCCGTAATGATCCTGATGGAGATGTCTCAAAAGTTTTTACCAATAAGCTGGGACAGGAATATAAAGTATCTTCCAAAGCCTTTGCTCAGGGACAATATGTTTCTAAAGACATTCAGTATGATATACTGGGAAGAAAACTAAAGGAATCTGAAGCTTATTTTGAAGGGTTGGGAGCCACTCAGTGGAATACCTTTGTTTATGATGATACCGTATTCCCGGCTAAGGTAAAATTCACAGCATTTACCGGGAAACAGACAGAGACTTTTATATCTGGTCTTACCACAACAGTAAAAGAAACCAGTCAGCTGGATTATGGAAGAACAACTTCCCAGACGCTCGATGCCTTAGGAAATGTAATGTCGTCTTCTGATAAAGGAGGCACCGTACAATTTTCTTATAATGCAGCAGGTCAACAGATCCAGGCTAAATATGCAGAGCATATTGTGACCACAATGTATGATGACTGGGGAAATAAAATACGGGTAGAAGATCCTTCTACCGGGGTATATGAATATCAGTACCTTGGATATATGGGAGCTCTGTCAAGAGTAATAAGCCCAAAGGGTGAGAAAAGATATGGATACAATAGCCTTGGGCAGCTTGTCATTCAGAATGAAAAGTCCACCACTGGAAGCGAAACAGATAAAGTCATAAATTTTTCTTATGATAATAAGGGAAGACTTACTGAAAAAACAGGAACCTCTAATGGAAAGAAGTACACCTATACCATAAACTATGATCCTCAAGGTAGAAATACTTCTTCTTTCCAGGATACTCCTGACGCTTACTTTTCGCATAAAAATGTAGTTTATGACAGCAAAGGAAGGATAAGCTCTTATGAAAAAGCAATACAAACGGCAGTAGGAACAACTAATGTTTCTGTTGAAAACCTATACAATCCATGGAATGGTGAACTTTATCAGGTTAAGGAAAAAACTTCAGGCAAAATTTTATGGGAACTGAAAGAAACCAATGCAAAAGGGCTATTAGTAAAGGCTAAATTGGGAGCAGCTGAGGTTAATAATGAATATGATACAAACGGATTTTTGACCAATGTTAATCATTCCTCGCCCATAAAACCGGATATTTTCAAGGCTACTTACAATTTTGATGCGATTAAAAACGAGCTTAAAAGCAGAAAATCTTTATTACCTTTTGAAACAGAATATTTTGATTATGACGACAATAACCGTCTGATCAACTGGACAGATCCGATTTCAGGAGATAAGCCCCTTACCAATAGAAATATTTATGATGCGAAAGGTAGAATACTGGAAAATGACCAGGTAGGTGTCATCAAGTATGAAAATACAGATAAGATCTACCAGGCTACAGGAATGACACTGAATAATGATGGGATGATGAATTATAATATGGACTTGGTGCAGACTGTCCTTTATAATGAAAATAATGATCCCGTATACATTGCAGGAGAAAATGGTACTGTGGCATTTCAGTATGGATTAACCGGAATGAGACAAAGGGCAACCTATAAAGGGCTGTTTTCACCGGAAGATGAAGGAGAATTTACCAAACTATATAGTGAAGAAGGAAGCTTTGAAGTAGTTAAGAACAATATTAATGGTAAAGAAAAACATACAATTTATATTGAGGGTACTCCATATGAAAGTAATATTGTATTTTTGAAAAATTTTGATGAGAATAGCGGATCTTTTAAATTTTTGCATAAAGATTATCTCGGAAGTATCATGGCCATTAGTGATGAAGCAGGAAATATGCTTGAACAAAGGCATTTTGATGCATGGGGCAATCTGACTCATCTTCGCATTGGAAAAAGTAAATTAGCGGTAGGTAAAGCCAGCATCGATGCCCTTATAAATGCTTCTGGAGGGTTACTAATAGATAGAGGTTATACAGGGCATGAACACTATATGGAAGTGGGCATCATCCACATGAACGGAAGACTCTACGACCCACTTCTAAGAAGGTTCCTTAATGCCGATGAAAATATACAGGATCCATTCAATACCCAAATCTATAACCGTTATGGGTATGTGATGAATAATCCGTTAATGTATAACGACCCGGATGGAGAGTTCTGGATCCTTCTGGGTGCTGTAGCCGGAGCTTATTTCACTGGAGTAAAAGCTAATGGTTCATGGAATCCTGTAAAATGGAACTGGGGAGCTACCTGGGGCAAAATTGCAATGGGTGCTGCCGTTGGTGCGTTTACCGGAGGTGTTGGAGCTGCCGTTGGTTCCGCATCCCTTGCTGCAGCAGCAACTTATGGAATAAATGGTGGTCTTCTGGGAGGAGCGATTGCTGGTGCGTCAGGAGGAGCAATTGCCGGAGCTATTAATGGTTTTGCAACCTCAGTAATGTTTGGGGAAAATGTAATAGAAGGAACCCTAATGGGTGGTTTGTCAGGTGCTGCTATTGGAGGTGCTGTAGGAGCTGTATCTGGAGTTATAGGACAATTAGCTAAAAATGCACAGGCAGCTAAAATCGGTGCTCCTAAAGGTACAATCCTTAAAGATGCTCCAATAGAAGTAGGAAGAACTCAATGGACTTTAAACAACACTCCAAAAACCACCACGGTTGGGGTAACAGCTCCAAAACCACAAACGGCGAACCTTATCGTTGGAGAGGTTAATGGTGGATATCTGGAGGAAGCTGGTTACCAGCTTGCCGATGAGGGAGCTACCAAAATACCAATATATAAGGAAACTCCTAAATTTAGCTATCAAGGCGAGAGTAATTTTACTAAGACACTTGCTACAAAATCTACAGAGGTTGTACATGGAAACTCATTGAAAAGCCTTAGACCAACGTGGGGGTATAAGCTTTACTCAAAAGATGGAACCTTCTTGAAAAATGGGATTACTTCGAAACCCATACCTGAAACTAGGTATACTAAAGGGTTTATGTCGGATAAAGTAATGAAAGAAACAAAGTTGTTTCCAAATAGAAAAGCAGCATGGGACTGGGAGTATAATGAGAACCAGATAAACAAAGGACCTTGGAATAAGAATAATCATTAATATAATAAACTATGGAAGACAACAAGAGTAACGTATTCGGATGTTTTGTATCATGTCCAGCAACAATTTATGATGAAAATCAAACAGAACAACAAAAAATTGCTGAACAGAAATTATTAGATCAGATATGTGAAGATTTTAGATCTTATATTTGGGATGATAAAGGAATTAATATCCCATTAAAAAAACTCCACTGGAAAAATTATGGAAATGATTTAGAATTAGCATTATTTCAATTTTATGTAAATCCAATACCATACTTATTACAACATTTAAAAGAAATAGAATCCTATCGCAAGAATGAAAAAGCTATAGGAATTCCTATCATCGTAAATGATGAAAATTTCTTCAATAAAACAGAAGAAGGTAGGTATGAATTTCTAAAACAATCTATTTTGCAGAAAATGGACTTGCTTACTGAAGTTGTGAAGAAGCGCAAACTAGATACCAATATGGATTTATTAAAGTCTGATCTGGAAAAAGTTTTGCAAGAATTCTGTATTAAATAATTTTTTTTAAAATGGAGCTGTCTGGATTTTCCAGATAGCTTCTTTAAATCTAAAAAATTCATCTGTGATTTTAGGTTTGAAAAACCTTTAATTGAAAACTCTCAAATTAGTACATATTATGGATATTTTAAAAGAAATTATAAAATCTATTACTCCGTTCCTCAAAGAAAAAGGATATAATAAAAAAGGAAATAGTTTTCACTTAAAGTCAGATAACAATTTTGGAATTATAAATTTTCAAAAAAGCCAAAATGGTAATAAAGATGAAGTAAAATTCACACTTAATTTTGGTGTATATTCAGATCTTTTAGGAAAATTTGTAGATTTTGATTATGATACTTCAAAAGTACCAGATGTATGGTCATGTCATTGGCAAGCCAGAATTGGCCAATTTATGCCTAGCAATCCTGACCATTGGTGGTCTATTAAGGCGTCAGATTCTCTTAATAATATCAATTCTATTCTCATCTCCCATATTCAAAATATTATTTTACCTGAAATTGATAAGCGCTTGACAGATGAAATTCTTATGAAGAGTTTGATAAAAGGAGATTTTATTAGATCAACAGCTATCGAAGAATTTAAATATTTAACCATATTTTTAAAAGCTAAAGGAGATATTGAAGCCTTGAATGAAGCTGTTGAAAAATTCATGCAACAACCAGACGGTAAGAAATATTCTGATATAGTTAAAGGACATTTGGAGGAAATAGAATATAGTAATTAACTACTTAGCGGTAGCACATTGATCTTTTCAATGTGCTACCCTTTTTTTCTTATTAATCTATTAAAAATTATGAAACCTATCTTATGAAAAAACATTTTCTAAGCTTATGCATAGTTATAGGAACTATGGCATTTGCACAATCTACAGACGGACCGAGGTTTGGTGTAAAAGCTGGAGGGAACCTTTCTAATATATCTGGAAGTGATACCAAATCAAAAGTCGGATTTTATGTCGGAGCATTTGTTAATGTTCCTATTTCTGATGCACTCAGTCTTCAGCCGGAGGTTGTTTACAGTCAGCAAGGGACAAAAGCAAAAGGTGATTATGAAATGGCCACTTATACAATAAAGAACATGCAACAAAACCTTGATTATATCAATGTTCCTGTAATGGTTCGATACAATGCTACTCCTGAATTTTATTTGGAAGCAGGTCCTGAGTTCGGGCTTCTAGTCAATGCGCGAGCAAAAGGGGATATTAATGGTCAAACTTATAAAGTAAATAATAAAGACTCATTAAGAACTTTTAATTTTGGAGCAGGTATTGGTCTTGGATATAAATTGACTCCTAATATTGGAATTAATGCAAGATATGTTGCTGGGTTAACTGAAATTGCTAAAATTAATCTGGGAGACTCTTCAAAAAATACTAATCTTCAATTAGGTATGAGTTACTCTTTTTAAAAGGAGTAAGAACTTTTTAACAACAAGTGAGAAGCCCTGAATATTCAGGGCTTTATAGCTTTTTAAATGATGCAAAATCAAAGTCTTCTTATAATCCGTCTCATGTATATTAAAATACTTTCATTCTTAAAAATTTCATATCTATTGATTCTCTACTTTTTTAAGTTCAAAACTATTTCCTCCGCCTTATATTGTGAATTTTCCCATTTTATATAATTCATATACAATATCAGCTTCATGAAATGCATCATCGCCACCACGGTGTAGCTCTGTATAACCGGTTTTTCCAAAAAAGAAGTCATATGCTTCTTGAACATTTGGCCATTTGTAACCAGACATTGACGGAATTTTGCATATATCTGTAGCAATTTTCATTGGACAAGACAGTTTTTTAGGAAAAACAAAACCTCTGTGCTCCATGAATCCAAAATCAAATACATTATTGTAGGCCGTTGTACCCTGTTGATAAGAATAAAGAATTGATTGAATCTCTGGTTTAAGTAAATCCAAAGATTTAGACCTTCTTATATCTTCTACTGTAAGGGTTGAATTTTTAACGATCCATGAGTTTTCAACTTCCTGTTTCGTAATTCCTTTTTCATGGGTAACCTGATCAAATATTATTTTCTTTTTACCATTTGAAAGATCAAGCTCAACAATTCCGACTTCAACGATTTTACCTCCATCTTGTAAAAATCCTGTTGTTTCAATATCAAGGATCAATATTTTTTCCATTAATTATATGTTAATCATAATAACAAAGATATGAAATATGGTAAACATGCTTACATGAAGCTATTTTAGTCCGTTAAGAACGTTCACCAATCCCAAGTCTCACTTGTTTTAAAGCCTCATTTTCCCTCTTTTTCTTTCCTACAGTGTAAACATTTGTAATAGACTCTGTTCGATGACTGGCTGCTGTCTTTGCAAGATTAATATCCGGTATAGCGATATAATCCGGTGCTAATGGGTCAGGTTTAAATCCATCTAATATATCTAAGAACAAATGCTTCAGAGCATAGAAATCTTCCGTAACCTTTATAATATTTCCGTTTTCATCTTTTATATTATCCGACTGCTTTATTAGTCTATACCAACGTTTAGTAATTTGATATGGCTGTATTGGATCCTTTCCCGGAACCAAACCTTTGGAAAAAAGATAATCATTTTCAGATTTACACATAGATAAGATTTCCCGCCAATAAGGAATCGCATCAGGAAGAATAACTTTTATAGTTTCTGTATATTGTCTTCCCTTCCTAATAATGACTTTATATTCCTGTTGAATTAAATTAACGTCTTTTTTCTGCAATCTCATTAATTCTGATGTTCTAGCTCCCGAAAGAAAAAATATCTTAAAATATCGAAAGAAATCAGGGTAATTCTCTTCTATATAATCGTGGACTATTTGGTATTTTGAATCTGAAAGAGTTTCCCGGATTCTTACAATTGTTTTCTGTTTGGAGATTTCTCTGCATGGGTTATGCTCGATACAACCATACTGAATAAGCTCCTTGAACAAACTCATAAGATAAGAACGAAATTTGTTATACATGTAAGGAGTTAGTTTAGCTTGATCCAAAACATTTTTAATGTGGAAAATTTTTATTTCTGATATTTTAAAAATATCATAATTCAAAGATTTGATAACAGGTATTAATCTAATAATACAAATTTTCAAATCTTTGAGGTGTATACTTGAAGCCTTTATCTTATCATATGAAATCTCTAAGGCTCTTATAAACGGAGTATTAGGAGACAGCTCTTCATAATCTAAGTTTGGAAATTTTTTAAGAATAGGGTCATAGCCCGACAAAAGTAGATTTTTTTCATTTTCTACCAACTGTTTTGTCAAATTCCTTTTCTCTTCCAGAGTTTTAGCTCTATTCATACCTTTTATTCTTATTTGCTTACCTTTTGGGGCAAGGTCTGAATAAAAGTAATAAGAAATTATCCAATCTTTCGTTAATAAATCGGATTTAGTTCCTGTCTTCCAATTTGCAGGAGTTACTGTAATTTCGGAAAATTTTGTTGCCATTTTACAAACACTTTTATAAGCACTTTTTAAAATTGACAACTCGCAAAGTTTATTTTCAAATACGCCGGAAACCCTTTGTGGGAATAGGTTTCCGGCTTTGTAGCGAAGACGGGAATTGAACCCGTGACCTCAGGGTTATGAATCCTGCGCTCTAACCAACTGAGCTACCTCGCCGTTTTGGTGGTGCAAATATAGAAAATATTTCTTTACCTCCAAAATTATTTTAACTTAAAATATTCCAAAACATCACCAACGTGATCTGGTTTGCTGATTATCTTATTGTTAGCATCTAAAATAAAATATGTCGGAGTTGCATGAATATTGTATGTATCCGTATAACTGCTGTTCCATCCTCTCAATTCAGAGTCATTCACCCATGGAAATGCAGCAATCTTTTTGGTATAAGAATTCTTATCCACATCTAAAGACAACCCTACAACCTGAATATTTTTTGATTTAAGATCGTTGTATTTTTCAAGAAGCTTAGGAAGTTCACTTTCACAATGCGAACAGGTCGATGACCAGAATACGATGACCTTCTTATCTGCCTTTATATCATGTAAAGATTTTGCAGTGGTGTTAACGGGTGACTGGAACTTATAATTAGGAAAAACAGCCCCCATTTCAGTATTTGCATTCGATTTTAAGGTAGAAGCAAGCCTGTCGGTAATGGTACATTTAAGATTTTTAGCTAGAGACAGATATTTGCTCTTGTATTCATCCATCTGATAGACATCAAAAATATCAATCAATTCTGACAATACAGTCTGCCCTCTTGGAGTTTCTACTTTTAAACGATCCAGCAACTTATCAACAGATGCTGTAACATTGGCATTTCCTCCTGAATTCAGATAAGCTACTAATACAGGTCTCAATAACGATGAGCTTTCAAGCATATCATTTGATTTGTCCAGAAAGTTGATTATTTCTTCCTGATCTACTTTCTTCGTTGAATCGGGTGAATTGGAAAGAAACTTGCTGTAATTGGTATTATAATAAGCAATAAACGGATGTTGTGCAGCATCAATAGAACCTGAAGCACCGGAAAGTCTGTCAATTTCTGTTTTCAGTGCTTTTCCAAAGTCCGTATTGTCTTTGTAGTATTCTTTGATTTGTGTTAAAGCCGGCAAAATAAGCTCTTTCTTTTGTGAACCTTCCTGCTGTTTGCTCATCAGGTTATTTGCCTCATCAAGATAAGTAACATCCTTGACTTTATTATTCTGGATATCCAGTTTAAAGTTTACGTTTTTATTCTCAGAAATAAAGCTTACCGTATTGTTAGAACCGGGAAAATAAACTTTCATCATCCCCATGTAGTTGCCCGGATATTTAAAAGTCCACGTACCATTCTTACTTTGTTCTTTAGTAACAATAATATCTTTTGAGCCGTTTAATGTATATAGAATTGCGTCCTGATCTTTAAAATCTGCCGGAGTCTGGATTGTAACCGTAAATTGAGCCTGCAAAGCAAATGCAGCTAAAACCGCAGGTAGCGTATAAATTTTTTTCATAGAGTAAAAATAAAAAAACTCTCTGAGTAATCAGAGAGTTTAATATTATTTTAATAAAATTTTATGCTTTTACGCTTTTGTACTTTTTTGTAAAGTAAACAATGAATACAATTGCTACAATACCTAGTACATATACATACATATCGATTGGTGAGGCTGGTGATCCGGTACCATTTCCTCCGTTTCCTCCTCCGGGAGTTGGAGGCGATCCGGTACCATTTCCTCCATTTCCTGCATAGGCTAAAGATATTGAAAATAAGAAGAAAGCTAATATTAGTTTATTTATAGTTTTCATATGGCTTATTTTAAGATTTTAGCGTTAACAATTTCTCCTTTATCTGAAACGACTTTTACGATGTAAGAGTTTTTAACAGAGCCATCAAGCTCGATTACAAAATCTCTGGATGTTTCAACCGCTTTTTTAGAGATTACCAGTTTACCGCTCATATCATAAACTTGAATGTCCGCTTTTTTCCATTTTGGATCAAATCTAACAATATAATTTGTAACAGATGGATCGTAAACAACAAGTGTTCTCGAAATACTAGGAGCTGCCTTATCTACAGCCAGAGTAATATTACTTGGCTCACCATAATACAAGTTAGCTTCCTCATTTGTTACAGGTACAATATCACCTTGTTTAGCCTGTAGTAAATTTCCATTTTCCGCTTTATAGTAGAAACCAATTCCTGATGATAACTGGTGTGCACCGGCAGGAATAAGTTCTGCATTTTCTCTGATCTCGAACTTATAAGATTTAACCTGATCAAGTTTATAGTTAACTAACTTAACATTTTTACCCTGGAAGTTACTCTCATTAGCTTCGTTAATATATAGCCAATAATTAGTATAATTGTTATCATACCCACCATTCAGTGCTTCTTCATAAGTACCAATGATTCTGGTACCCGCTGAAGCCTGAACTGTTGTTGCTGTAGAAACCTGGTGTCCTGTTGTAAATGATGGAGAAACTACATAATATGTTCTGGAAATCTCTTTACCATTGGCATCAAGACCGATTACTCCAAGCTGTTTCACTGTACTGTTTGTACCTTTACCAGTCATTCTGGCTGCATTTACACCATTAGGAGTACCTGCTGCTCTTGCTGTTGATTTGAATCTTCTCAGTGTATTAAAATCTAAAGTCTGAGCTGTATTGTCTCTTAACTTTATTTTAAATGACTGCATAGGTTTCATTACTACATTATCAACATCTCCAACAGCCGGAGCAACACCATCACCTGTAGTAACAAAAGTAACCACCTGAGCACCTGTAGCATAAGTAGAACCACCAGGAAGTGTAACAACAGTACCTGGGTTATATTCAATACCCCAGATATTTTTTACAGCATTTCCGTCTGATCCGGTAACACTTTCAGTATATCCGATATTAGATAAATCTAAATTGGTAAGGAAGGGGTTACCAAACTGATACCAGTTTTGCCCAAATGTTCCAGCCCATGCGCTTGTAGTAAACTCAAAACTGTCATCTAAATAAGTGTTGTACTTTTCGTTGTAAGAGTTCACAGCGTTACCACCAGCTCCGAATACGACATTAGAAGGCCCCAAATTAGATTTTCCTCCATTCTGCAATGTTACAGTTCCAGCTAACGGAGCATATGGTTTCCCGTTAATATTGAATACTGTTCCGGTTGCAGGTGTGCTTGGATTCCAATCATTATTGGTAACTTTCAGCATATAATATCCCGGACCATCAGTAGTTGTAGTTGCTAAATTTGTAAAATGTGCAGAAACTGCATTAGCGTTATCCCACTTAAGAATCGGATTGCTGTATCTACCTGTATTGAAAGTCTTACCAACTTCAGTAGATAATGAACTTAAAGCTTTACCATAGAAAGGCAAAGCAACTTGTTGGAAATAATTACCACTACCATTACTTGTAGTTCTGTATTCTTTGGTTACAATACCAGTAATGTTGGACTGGGATAGCCCATCGATGTACAGCTGGCCATACGTGGAAGTAACAAAAGAAGCAGGGGTATTAAGTCTTAAGATGATATTTCCGCCGTCAGTCTTATCAGAACCGGCAGCATCAATTGTCTTAAAAGCATCTGTACCAGATCCTACAACCATAATATTTCCATGCACGTCCAAAAGGCCATTACCCTTTGTTTGTACACCTCCACCGCTATAAACTAGGATGCCTTCGCTCACATACATATTAGCATTAGTGTCAACATGACATAGTATCTGCGCCTGAACAGAATAACTAATTGCTAAAAGACCTATAGCAAATAAACTTTTTCTCATTGTATAAATTATTTTGTGTGTTAATACAATCTTCACCCGCAAAGGTATTATTATTTTTCTTAAAAAAAAAATTTTTTATCTATTAATCAAAACATTATCTTCATTTAAGATGATATCTTTCTCCTCTCCTATTGAAAACATGTAGTCTTCTAGAACTTTTTCGGTGGTTCCTCTAAGACCTCTTGCACCTAGCCCTTTTTCAATAGTTTCTTCTACTATTTTTTCAATGGCTCCGTCTGTAATAACCAAATTTGTGCCATCCATTTTGAAAAGTTCCACAAATTGATTCACGATAGAGTTTTTAGGTTCCTTCATGATTCTTACCAGAGTCTCTTTGGTGAGTTTATCGAGGTAAGTGATGATTGGAAATCTTCCTAAAAGTTCGGGAATTAATCCGAAAGTACGAAGGTCAATTGCATTAATATTTGTTAATATATATTCGTCTTCGTCTGTTTTATTGATTTTTTCAGAGCTGAAACCAATTGCCTGCTTGTTCATTCTTCTTTCGATGATCTCTTTGATTCCGTCAAAAGCTCCTCCTGCAATAAATAAGATGTTTTGGGTATTTACCTGGATATATTTCTGATCCGGATGTTTTCTTCCTCCTTGTGGCGGAACATTCACAATACTTCCTTCCAACAGTTTTAATAATCCCTGCTGCACGCCTTCTCCTGAAACGTCTCTTGTAATACTTGGATTGTCTGATTTTCTGGCAATCTTATCAATCTCATCAATGAAAACAATTCCTTTTTCTGCTTTTTCCACATCATAATCTGCTACCATCAAAAGTCTTGAAAGGATACTTTCAACATCTTCTCCTACATATCCGGCTTCTGTTAAAATAGTTGCATCCACGATACAGAAAGGAACATTCAGTTCTCTTGCAATAGTTTTTGCCAGAAGCGTTTTACCCGTTCCTGTCTCTCCTATCATGATAATGTTTGACTTTTCAAGCTCTACTTCTCTGTTTTCGTCCTGAGCATGAAGCAATCTTTTATAATGGTTATACACAGCAATGGAAAGTTGTTTTTTTGCCTGATCTTGTCCGATCACATACTGATCAAGAAATTCTTTGATCTCTTTTGGCTTTTTAAGCTCTTCCATACTATTAGCAGGTGAATATCCTGTTTTTGATACACCATCTTTTACGATAGCATGTGCCTGCTCTATACAATTTTCACAAATAAAACCATTCTGCCCAGAAATCAGCATCTGTACTTCATTTCTTTTTCTGCCACAGAAAGAACATTGGTTGGAATTCATATGATATAATATATATGTATATGTTAAAGAAAATCGTAAAAAATTACTTTTTTACGATTTTCTGGTTGTTAAGAATTAATAATTGAGTGTTGAATCTCTGTATATTCTTCGTTCGTTAATTTTAATCTTTCATTTCTGAAATTCATGTCTTCCATCTTATTTAAAGGAATCAGATGGATGTGTGCATGAGGAACTTCAAGTCCTACCACCGCTACTCCTACTCTTACACATGGAACTGCAGTTTTGATCTTCTTGGCTACCTCTTGGGCAAATCCCCAAAGGTTTTTGTATTCTTCACTTTCAAGATCAAAAATCAAATCCACTTCTTTTTTCGGAACTACTAATGTATGTCCTTTCACCAGAGGCATTGCATCTAAGAATGCAATAAAGTCTTCATTTTCTGCAATTTTATAAGAGGGAATCTCGCCATTGATGATCTTTGTGAATATAGTGCTCATTTTATCAGAAGTTAGGGTTAGATATTTAGAAGTTTAGATATAGAAACTGCATCAGACTATAAAGAAATGTCTAATACTTCAAAAGACAGTTTGTTTCCGTTAGGTAAAGTAATTTCAGCAATTTCGCCAATAGCTTTTCCTAACAATCCTTTTGCGATAGGTGTGTTTACAGAAATTCTCCCTGTCTTCAGGTCACTTTCGTTATCCGGTACCAATGTAAATACCTGCTCTTGCTTGGTAGCATTATTTTTAAGTTTCACTGTTGTCAAGATGGAAACTTTTGAAGTATCTAATTGGCTTTCGTCTATAATTTTAGAAGTAGAGATAACGTCTTTCAGCTTAGAAATTCTCATTTCAAGCATCCCCTGAGCCTCTTTAGCCGCATCGTACTCTGCATTTTCAGACAAATCTCCTTTGTCTCTTGCTTCCGCGATCTGCTGAGTGATTTTTGGTCTCTCTACAGTTTCCAACTGTTCCAGCTCAGCTTTCATTTTCTCTAGGCCCTCCTTAGTTACATAGCTTGCCATAATTTTCAAAATTTAGTTTTAGTATAAAAAAATAATCCGA
>NZ_JAYSDT010000007.1:0-98695 GCF_041914225.1 Chryseobacterium sp. | reverse complement strand
TAATTTTTACAAATATATAAAAATTTAAATTGAAATGAAAAAAACTTTTTCAATCATATCTATTTTCAGCTTATTGATTTTCAGTAACTTAACTATAAACTCTTGTGGAAGCAGAGAAGATACCGTGAGCTGTTTCCCGAATAACCCCATTAATGTATCTCTTAATCTAAACCTGCCTGCTTACTATGCTTTGAACAATATTAACGGCTGGATTTATGTGAATGAACAGCAGTCCGGGACAAGAGGGCTGATTATTGTGCGAACTGCAAGCGGATTTAAAGTATATGACAGAAATGCGCCTCACATATGTCCTGATAATAACACAACCCTTGAAGTAAAGGACAATATTGCTATTATTTGCCCGCAGGACAACACACGATGGATCTTAAGTACGGGACAGCCAGAAGCCGGAGCTAAAACATCTCTGCCGCCTAAAACTTATCCTTATAGCTATGATGCACCAAGCAAAACGTTAAATGTTTATTATTAGAATATAAAATGAAGATCGTTATACAAAGAGTCTCTGAAGCCAGTGTAAAAGTAGACGGAAAAATTGTTGGTGAAATCGGGAAAGGGTTAATGCTGCTGGTAGGTGTGGATGAAAATGATGAAAAAACAGATGCAGATTGGCTTGTACAAAAGGTTTTAAACCTAAGAATCTTTGGAGATGAAGAGGGTAAACTTAATCTTTCTGTGAAGGACATTTCAGGGGAAATCCTTTGCATCAGCCAGTTTACACTGATTGCCGATTATAAGAAAGGAAACCGCCCTTCTTTTATAAAAGCTGCGAAACCTGATAAAGCAGTTCCTCTTTTTGATTATTTTAAAGAAGAAATAAGCAAATCCGGATTGAAAACGGAGAGCGGAATCTTCGGGGCAGATATGAAAGTATCCCTGATCAACGACGGACCTGTGACCATTGTAATGGATTCTATTACCAAAAGCTAAACAGAGAAAGACAAAAGCTCTAAATAACCAATACGTTTCAATAAACTGAGACGTATTTTTTTGATGTGCTTGTATTAAATATTCTCTTCTTAAACCTCACAGGTTTTAAAAACCTGTGAGGTTTATTAGGATAAGCAGGGAAATCCCTGCACAAAAGAAATGAAATAAAAATTTTAAAATTAAATTCACAAAAATGTGATTTATTTTTGTTTTATTACTACTTTTGATGTAAATCAACACTGATTCACAACCATTTAACAAAATAGTATGAAAACAAAAATCAACCTTTTCGCATTGTTTGCGTTCTGCTCTTCCCTGTCTTTTGGCCAGGACAGCCAGCACAGGATGGCTAATGATCAAAATTCAGTTATTTATGTATGCTTTTCAAAAGGCATCAATTCTGAAAAAGCAGCGTTCAGCCGAAACGCTGATCTGGAAAGATTTTCAAGAGAGAATCACATTTCGTTCAAGTATGATCTTGACTTTACGGATATTAAGCTTGATGAAATGGCCAGAAACAGTAAAGCCATCGGAAATTCCACAGAATCTGTAGAAAAGCTGAAAAGAATTTATAAGGCTGATCTTCCTCTTCAGAGCACAGAAACAGCAGAAAAGATCATCCGGACTCTGGAAAGGTTTCCGGAAATAGAATATGTGTCTGTCATGAGTGCTGATCCTGTTGAACCTCCTTTAGTCAATGCTTTTGTGGCTACACCGGATCTGGAAAGCCTTCAGACTTACCTGAACGACAATCCGGGCATCAATGCAAAATATGCATGGTCAAGAGGAATTACCGGACAAAATATCCGTGTAAGGGATGTGGAATATGGTTTTTACAAAACGCATGAAATGCTTTCCAATCAAAATTCTATACAGCTTGAGCCCGGATATTCTCCTAATTCAGGATTAGCGAATAATAATTACCGTGACCATGGGACTGCGGTGGTAAGTATTTTAGGTTCAATTAAAGATAATATCGGACTTACAGGAGCCGCCTACAGTACTTCTGAAATAAAAGGCTATATGGAATGGACCACTGTGGGATACAACAGAGCTTCTGCGGTAAGCAGATCTATCAGCGCATCTCAGGCCGGCGATATTATTTTATACGAAATGCAGACTGGCGGAAAAGACGGCCAGTATTGCCCTGCTGAGTATGACCAGGTCATCTGGGATCTTACAAAAGCGGCTACTGATTCAGGAATCATTATCATTGCAGCTGCAGGTAATGGCAACCAGAATCTTGATGATCCGTTTTATGCCAACTATCTTGCAAGAGGAAACAGCGGAGCCATCATCGTAGGCGCCGGATCTCTTCCGGAATTCCGGAAGAGGGTTTTTAATATCATTTTTTTATCTGTATTATTGTGCAGGAACGCTGTTGAAGTTAAGCGCTACTTTTATATTCATATCTGAAGAGGTCTGATTCTTCAGTTCATAAACTGTTCTTACCGTTAATCCGGAACTTTTTACAATTTCATCAAGGAATCCTGTATCATTCAGATCCAGATTTAAGCTGGAAGAATTGGTAGAAATATTGGAACGTGATGCAACCAGTCTTTCTCCTGTTCCGTTGGATGAAACATAGATCTTAACGGTTTTAAATGCACTCAGGTTACCTCCTGAAGGAGATGCAACAGAAATTTTTGCATCTGATATTCTTACATCTTTAATCTTTGCATTATTATTAACTCCAAACCATGTCTGCACATTGGTAGCTGTTGCAGTAGAAGAGACTTCTTTATCAGCAGGTACTCCCGTAGATACCAAGACATTTGTAGTGTATGGAAATGTATTCTGAACCAGCGACTGTACGGTTCCGCAACTTACGAGTACTGCTGAGGCGGCCATTGCTGTTAGAACTATATTTTTCATAATTTTAAATTTTTAAACTTCAAAGTTTAGTTTGCAGAAATTGTACCAAATTGATTGGTTTTATTCTACAGTTACTGTAAAGCTTCCTTTAGTATTTCCGGAAGCCATATTACTTTTACCGATAATTAGCCATACTTCTCCTTTTCCCGGAGTGTCATAAGTAATTTCCCTTCCAAAGGGACCATCGTAATTCCCATTAGGCAGTCTTATCTGATTGAATCTGATATTGAAATCTTTTTCTTTTGTAGAAATTTTTGCTTTAATATTCGGACGGTCGTAATGGGTCAGTTTTAAAACTAAATCCTGATCATCTTTTGTAAATTCTTCCCCTATAGTAAAAGGCAGCTGGCTGGCATCAGCAGTTCTTATAATCTGCCCCTCCTTTTCATCTCTCATGACACCTTTACGAAGAACTTCTTTGGTGGCCGGGGCATTGTTGATAATTGAATCTCTTTTTATCAATGCAGCAGAATCAGTTTTCACAGCAGAGTCCGGCATTTCTGTTACGGCTGTAGAGTCTTTATCCGGAACATTGGTCACGGCAGGCTCTTTTTTACAGGCAACAATCATCAAAGGGATTAACAATAAGCTTTTTTTCATAATAATTAATTTTAAAAGTGGTCAACCAATATTCTGTTGAGCTCAATTAAATGCTAAAACTGTTCCAATTCATGCAACGGTTTATTTTCCGGTTGCATTACTTTTTCATTACCTGTTCCTGCCCATCTGAATGTGAAGTACATAAAATTGAGCATGATCCCCATCAGAACAGTGACACCCCAGGTCTTGGTATATTCCATCGGATAGATGAACCTTATTACAATATCAGAGAAAAGACCAAAAGGATTATTGAGCACGTCCCAGCTGTTCCATCTCAGAAATATCTTCCCAGATAGACTCCAAAGCTGCTCATAAAAAGGAAAAATATGATTAAACCGGTAATGAAATTTCTGCCGGCATAATCTGAAAGTTGCTGTTCAATATCGTTAAGGCTTATAAAACCACAGATCAGACCTGTCCAGGCATAAGAAAGAATCACAATCAGATCATACCAGATCGGAATCCCGTTTCTTGCTCTCAGATGAAAAAGATCTGTAAGGATATAGGGCGAATTGGGAAAAAACAAAATCCAGACTACGATAATAAAGGCCAGCGAGATCTTGCCTCTAATATTAAAAGCCAGAATCAAAGAACTTAATAATAAAGGAATCCATGCCAGAAAGAGGTTCCAGCTGAGGAATAAAAACACTTTTGTATCACTGATGCAGTATCTGAAAACCGAGAGGCTGAAACAAAATACGGTCATCAGTATAAGGAGCATACCGATTTTAAATCTTGAAGTTCCTGCGAGCTTTTTCATGATCATTTATTGTATGGTTTGATAATAGATAATTCTGGAAAGAAACGTTTTGGATGTTTCATTTTTTACTTTATTCAGCAGTGTCTTTTTAAGCTTTTGATCATTTTTTGCATCTGCATACTTCAACAGCGCTTTTTCACTGAAATTAACGGAAGTCAAATGATAGTTCACTACAAAATCTTTTCTTTCCATGTTCTGAGCAGTAATAAAACCGCCCCAATTGAAATAGCTGCACACTAAAACGGTTCCGTAAACGTACCAGATCATCGTATTGACAAGGAAAATATTTCTTTTTTTCTTTTGAATTTTAATGAAGGTTAAAGCCAGACCGATCATTGATAAAACAAGGAAAGCAAAAACTCCCAGCCTTTTATAGGTAAATCCGTAATTAACGATATATTCATAGTTTTTAAGGACTGCAGACAAAACAAGAACAGCATTGAGGAAAATCCAGATTTTAGCTAGTATTTTTAATAGACCGGCTTTCGGATCAAAATTAAATCCTGATTTAAAATAAAACATGATCACCAGAATAGCCATGACAATAGACATAATCACCGCATTTACTCTTTCATGGGTTTCTTCTGACAACTGAACGGGTGTTTTTACCGTTTCATAAAACTGTTCGTAGTTGTACGTAATAATAAAGAATACCAACAGAATATTCAGCAAAACAAAGGAAATCATTCCGCTCATTCTTTCTGCATCTATGTCAAGGAAAGAATAGGTTGCCTCCGGGATCCGGGTATCTTTCTGAAACTCATTATCCAGAACATGATTATTTTTGTAGATCAGTTTTTCTACGGCATAGTTCCAGTAATTGAAGGCAATAAAGAATCCTAAAACAGATAGACAGAATACCTGCCAAAGATTTATATCCAGCTCATAATCTGTGAAAAGAGCCGCAAAATGATCGCTTCCTGCAGAATAAATTCCAAAGAAAACGGAAACCAGCACCAGCGGGATCAGAATGAAAGCCAGTGTTTTTTGCCATAACCCGGGGATATTCTTCTTAGGCAGCCATTCATCAAAACTGAAGAAACGGCAGAATGATGTACAGCAATTCACCACAAAAACCGGCATTAAAAAGAGAATTTTTAATCTTCTGTTCCTCGATTTATACCCTAGTAAAAGCAATGAGCTTACGACTGCAATAAAAGACGGAAAGTCTCCAAACCAGGCAAATGCAATGCTTGACAGGATGCTTGTCACAAAAAGAGTGTACAAGGTCCCGGTCCTGTTTTTTTCCTGTGTTCTGAACAGAGTCAGTAAAGCATAGGTAATCCCAAGAATCCCAAGGTTTAGCCCTACTTGCTGGTCATAGAAGACAATGACAAACAAGAGGGCTGTAAGAAATATATAATGATGTGTTTTCATGAGGTTAATTGTTTAAAGATTTAAAATTTAAAGGATTGGAGGATTTAATTTTACAGATATAAAAAAACCGAATATCACGAGAAATTCAACTTTTGTAATCCAAAATAAAAGCAGTAAAGATGTACCCAACAAAAAAGGAGTTTAAAAATGTCTTCTCCCCGGTGAACTGCATTTATTTTTGCCATTATCTTTAATCTTAATGAAGTGGTATTGTTTCTTTCTGTTGAATGAAGTCCTTCACATGTTCAAAATTCTGCCAGAGCAGCCCTTCAAAATCCCAGTGATGAAAAGCCCTCATATTCTGACCTTTTTTGTAGGCTTTGATATAAATTTTCACATATTCCGGAAGGATAATTGTTCCTAAGACGATTGCAGCCAGGAGATGTGCATTGAGCTTGCCGTTCCCGAGGAGTAAGTACTGCATGGCAATTTCATCTTCGAAGTTGGTTCCGCAGCCGGTAATCAGATGGTGAACATCGTGGTTTTCCATTTTTGGGATCATTGAAAACCCGTGTTTCCTGTAAAATTCACCGAGTTTTCTCCCCAAAGAATCTTCCTGGAATTCCAGCAGCTGTTTTTCATTGAACTGCCATTGTCTTTTTTTCTTTTTAAAATATTTTCTGTAGAGTTTTTGAGTTTTATCATACACAAATAGCAGAAACTGAACGCGTATTTTTTTCATAATGTATTAATTAACAATAATCAGATTAAATTCTGTGTTGTATAATTCTGTACTTAGCTTCCGGCAAACGGACTTCCGAAAATCCCTACTGCCAGTTCGAGCCAGATCAGTGCGAGAGCCAGCAAAATGAAAATGTAGATCATCACTTTCTGACTTTGTTTTTTGATTTTGTGTCTGACCCAATTGATCAAAAATGCTGTTGTAAAGAGTAAAATTCCCGCTATCAGAAAATCTGAAGGTGACCAGTTTACCTCTTTAGAAAATAGATTTCCCAACAACGGAATACTGAGCAAAGCCAAAGGAAGGGCATAAATTGCAACTGTTTTTTGTTTTTGTGTCATCATTTTATTTGATTTTATACTATAAAGTACTTTGTATTTCAAAGTTAATTTTCAAAAAAATATAGGACTACCGTCCCAATAATTTTTCAAGGGCATTAAGATGTTCAGTAAAAGCCTGTCTTCCACTTTGCGTAACACGATAAGATGTTTTAGGCTTTTTCCCGACAAATTCTTTTTTCACTTCTATATATCCTGCTTTTTCAAGTGCGTTGCTATGGCTGGCCAGATTTCCGTCTGTAATTTCGAGCAGGCTTTTCATTTCAGAAAAATCAACCCAGTCATTCACCATAAGAACGGACATAATACCCAGTCTTACACGGCTTTCGAATTCTTTATTGAGTTGATTTATTTTGATCATTTTATTATTTTATTTATTCTGCAATATTTCCTGATAACATTTATGGTGTTTATTATTGAGGCCAAATGTATAAACTACTTGCTCTGGTTACTTATACTTCTTATGCATAATCAATCCATAGATAATATGCAAAACACCAAAACCAATTGCCCAAAACACCAATCCCCAACCTAAAATGAATAAAGAAATAAGTCCTAAAACAATCTCAAAATATCCCAAATATTTTACATCCGTTAATGTATACCGTTCTGCTGCCACCAGAGCCAATCCGTAAAAAATAAGTGTAGCCGGAGCAATAAAAACGAAAAGATGATGATAAAGAAGTGCCAGGCAAAAGACTCCTCCAGCAATCAAAGGGACTGCAAAGGTAATCAAAAGACGCTTTGTTGTAGCATCCCAGATTTTCAAACCTTTCTTTTTACTTTTATAAGCTGTAAAAATATATCCGCTAAGGACAGCTACCACCAAAATAACGATCCCAATCAGAACAAGTTCTTTCACCAGGGAAGGCCCTAAAATATTCCTGTCCCCATCAAAATAGCTGATTCCCTCTCTCTGGAAAACAAAATACACATAAACAGCTCCGATAATTGCTGTTAAACCTGCAACAACTCCGGATAATCCGCTTAAAGAAATAAATCTGGAAGAACGCTCCATCATGGAACGGATGTGGGATAAGTCTTCGTGATAGTTTTTTGAATCCATAAAAAGAACTTTGAATTACAAAGCTATAATTTATTTTTAATTCGCCAAGTTTTTATTTTAAAATTTTGATGTTATTTTTATTGGTCTTTTATATTCATCATTTCTTAAAACTCAGGATAATCAATAATATGTGAGACAAAAAAATCCGGAGAAACAAAATGCTCCTCCGGATAGTATGCTATATTAGAATCTTCTATTTAAAGTACAATAAAACTATTTCGCTCTCAATCTTTCTTTAATGGATTCAATATTTTTCTTTGCAGAATCTTCAAGAATAAGACTGGCACTCATATGAATTCTTGCAGGCATTAATTCATTGAAATGATCTGTTCCTTCCCACGACACTTTTTTAATTAATGCCAGGGCATCACTGCTTCTTGAAGCCAAAGTTTGTAAAAATTTTCCCAGTTTTTCATCCATTTCCTGAATAGTATCTGAAACCGAATGGTAGATATTATGCTGTTCTGCCCACTCAGCAGATCTGAAATCAGCATCAATGGCCATTGCAGAGAATTGCGATTTGCCGATTTTTCTTTCCACATAAGGACCGATAACAAAGGGGCCAATTCCAAGATTGATTTCGGTAAGTGCCAGCGCTGAGTCTTTTGTGGCAAAACAATAGTCTGCTCCACAGGCAATCCCAACACCACCACCGGTAGTTTTACCCTGAACTCTTACAACCACAATCTTTCCGCAGTTTCTCATCGCGTTCAAAACTTTAGCAAAGCCTCCGAAAAATTGTGTAGACGCTTCCAGCTCTTCAATAGCTAAAAGCTCATCAAAGCTTGCTCCTGCACAGAATGCTTTCTCACCTTCACTTTTAACCAAAATAGCTTTCACCTCATCTTTCGCTCCTTCTTCAAGAATGGTTGCTGCCAGTTTTTCTAAAATTGCTCCCGGCAAAGAATTACTTTTAGGGGTACCGAAACTGATCTCGGCAATATTATTTTTAATTTCTGATGCTACAAATTCGCTCATTTTTATTTTTATTGGATTCTTACAAAAATAAGAAATACAGCTCGTTCAGAGAAACATAAATCCTATATTTTCTTTCTAATCCGACATAATGCCAGAGTATTATTACGTAGAAATACGGAGTTTTTAATTTGGTATTTTCTACTCTAGCACCTGCCTGCTATTAATCGTTCCTTTGAAATAAGAAATAATAACCCATGGCGGCATCTGAAAAGCCATTAAAAGAGTAAGAAATTTAAAACTAAAAACATATTATCATGGACGAGTACATTGGAATTGTAAAATTATTTGCAGGAAATTTCGCACCGAGAGGTTGGATGTTTTGCGACGGAAGCTTAATAAGCATTTCAAGAAATTCTGCTTTATTTTCTATTTTAGGAACCACTTACGGCGGAGATGGCATCACTACTTTTGCTCTTCCCAACTTAAAAGGACGTATGGCTTTAGGTGCGGGGAATGTAAACTCAGGTGAAAACTATCCTTTGGGAATAGTATCCGGTACGACGCAAAATACTCTTTTATCATCAAACATTCCAAGTATAGGAGCCGGATTCCAGCTTAAGGTAGCCAATAAGAATGCAAATTCGTCTACTCCTACAGCCACCTCAACAATTGCCATTTCAGGAACGCAGGTGGGAAGAGATTTCAATGCAGTACCGAGCTTCGTGAATGATGCCAACCCTGATACAACGATTAATCCACTAAGTATTTCTTTTACTGGACAAGGTTTACCGTTGAATAATATGCCACCATATCTTGGCTTAAATTATATTATCTGTGTTGAAGGCATTTATCCGCCAAGAGATTAATATCCTTTTAACCAACCTAACATTTAAAACAAAACATCATGAAAAGCACTACTTTTTTAGCAATCTGTAGCCTGCTCATTTCAATTTTCTCATTCGGGCAGACCAGTACAGAACTATTTGAAACGGAATCGCACGGGAGTACAAGCTTCACCGACAATGGAGTCATTTTCAATATCATTTCACATGTAAGTGTTTTTGATATCCAGGGGAATTTCCCGGGAACAGGCTGGAGCGGAACATCAAATGATAACCGGTATATTGATAATTCCAATGATTCTCAGTTTCCGCCTTCATTCAGTATTAAAACTACCTCTAACCTGTTCAAGGTAAACCGGTTCTGGATGTATCTTTCTGCGTTGAATCTGGATCTCAATGTAGCAGGAACCCTGACCATTACCGGAAAACTGAGCGGAGTAACAAAATTTACACAAACCAAAACTACCGGATTTGCGACAGGCTTAGGGTCCACTAATGGATATACTCTGATAGATCTTACCAATCTAAACGGCCAGAATTATTCAAATATCGTGATTGACGAATTGCAGATCACTGCAGGCGGAGCCTTCCGGTATGTAGGTTTTGATGCCTTTACCTGGGTAAAAGACAGCAATCTGGTATTAGGTACCTCAGAAACTAAAAGCACTCAAAAAAGCCTGACTGTTTATCCCAACCCAACCAACGGACCTCTTTCTATCACCACTGAAAAAGCCAGTGAAGCTAAAGTATACAGCCATGACGGTAAATTGCTGAAAACGGTACAAACCCAGAAAGGGAATAATGAAATCAGTATTTCAGAGCTTCCGAAAGGAGTTTATATTATCAAAACAGCAACAGAATCCACCAAAATCATTAAAAACTAATATCAGGAAATTGCACATAAGTTCCATATCCCTTAAAGATTCTAATTCATAAATGACAAATCCCTTCCGATGAAGGGATTTCGTCATTTTTTCAAGGCTAAAATGTATTTGTCTATATAAAGCTGTTTATCTTTTGATTTGTACTGCTGGATATATCTTGGATGTTCCAGAACGGTCATGGTATCGAAGAGTCTGGCTTCTTTATTCAGTTTTGAAAGAAAATCGGCATTCTTTTTACCCAGGACAAAAACTTCTGAAGTGTCCAGATTAAGACTGATATGCTTCTTCAGAGATTCGATCATAAAGTCTTTTACAAAACTGAAGAGCTCCTTGTCATCATAATAATTGGCATTAAGCCATCCGTTTTTTGTTTTCCTCACAATCGCCAGCGGAAACGGAGAATTGATATAAATATCCTTATAAAAAAGATCTGCACCGCCATATTCTTCAATCATATCATACATGAATACGGAAGAGACTTCATGGGTATATGCTGACTTCATTTTGATTCCGCAGATACTTTCAAGTCTTTTTGTATCGGTAAACGGAACTCCTGTTACTCCTGCTCCATGACGGCTTGGATTAATTCCAATCATAAATTTCCTTTTTGCCGAGTCATCATAGTATTTATGATAAAATTCCTGCATGACCGTCAATGTTTCCGGATTATCCAGATATGGATTCAGGACTTCAAACCCCTCCGGTAAATTTCCAGTATAACTAAGATTCTTATTGAAATCAATGACATAGTCTGCAAAAGTTGTATTCATGAAATTATTGCTTTAAAAATATAAAATTATCCGGCTGTTCAGAATCCTCTTCATCATTGTCTTCTTCCTCTTCTTCGGATAGCATAAGTTCAATATCAATAAAGTGAATATAAAGGCCTGAAATTTTCCCCTGAGCATCGTAAGCAAAGTAAACAGGATACAGGCCATCACCTAAACCACTTGCAAAGATAGGAATATGGTATTCCGTATCGGGAACCTTCCAGTTGATCCAGTCACCAAGATCTCTCTGGTTTCTAGGGTTTTCTTTGTAGCTTTCAGCAAAGAGTTCTGCAAAATAATTATCATAAATATTATCTACATTCAGTTCTGAAAGAAACTTCTCAACAAAAGGAACCACCTCAGGATCTGTGATACAGCCTAATCCTGCATCTACAGCAAACCCGAAATACTCTCCTTCATTGACACCTTCAAGATTTTCGGTTCCAATCAATGCTTCCTGGTAAAGTACTGGCTTTTCTTTTGTAAATTCTACTTTCACTGCAGCATACCGGTCTCCCCATCCTTCTAATTTTGCTACAGCAACCGTTACAGGAAAATCTCCTTTGGGAACTTCCACAAAATAAGGTTTCTCATCTGCATTCAGATATACCAGCGGGTCTCTCACGATAACTTTTCCGGAAGGCAGGGAAACATTTCCGATCTCCATGACTTCCATGGTCTGTCCCATAATCATCTCTGAAGTAAAATAACTATCTATATCCACAGGAGATGTAAGAATTTCCTTTACTTCTTCCCATTTTTGCATCCAGCTTTCGTTCATTGTTCTTTATTTTATGATTGAGTTTTAAAAATACTGTTTTTTTTGCAAGAGAAGGAAAAGACTAAAGCAAGGAACTATTAATTAAAAAAATTAAATCATTTCATTTCCGGCTCTATTTTTTTATTATCTTCGTTTTCAATGAAATAACTCTTTCATTCAAATAAAACTTATAACCAATGATTGGAATTATAATTGAGCTTATCATTTCCTGGATACTCCTTAAGTTTGGGGCAAAAAAGGATCTTTCTGTTTTAGGATTTAAACCAAGCCAAAGAAGATTAATTCATTGGTGTATCGGTTTTCTGCTGGCGGCAGCAGTCTGCAGCCTTTATCATATCATGACAACAGCCTTTATCGGCAACAGCTGGATCCTGAATAAGCAATTGACATTCTCTGCTGTATTAATAAGCTTGTGGTGGGTTGTAAAGTCGGTGCTGTTTGAAGAGTTACTTTTCAGGGGTGCGTTGCTTTATCTTGCTATTGAAAAATGGGGAGCCGTTAAAGCCTGTATTCTTTCTGCCATCTGTTTTGGCATCTATCACTGGTTTTCTTATAATGCTTTCGGAAATCCTTTTCAAATGGGAATTATTTTTGTGATGACTGGTATTTTTGGATGGATGCTGGCTGTATCCTTTGCTAAAACGAGATCCATATATTTTCCTATAGCCCTTCATCTGGGCTGGAACCTGGTTAATATTATTGTTTTCTCAAACGGTCCGCTAGGTAGACAACTCTTCATGAAAGCGAATGAGAGTCATCTTGAAGGAATTCCATCACTGCTTGTATTTTTGTTCCAGATCTTCGCTTTACCTCTTTTGGTATATAGTTATTTCAAGCTTAAAAAATAAATCCCTGCGCATCAAACACAAAGAATTTTTAACAAAAAATTATAAAACAAAAGCTGCAAAACCCTGGGAATTGCAGCTTTATGTATTGTTTAAAATTAAAAAATCTAAGAATCAGCGCAAATATAACATGCTCTGGCAATATCCGGCCATCTTCCCGGAAGGCAGCAGGTGCCTGGAGGACAAGGATTAAGGGTACAAGACCAGTTTGGTCCGGCTCCTTTAAGAGATCTCAACTCATGTCTTGAAAGTTTTTTAAGCTTCATAATAATTAGTTTTAATGTTCCCTCCTACTCTATATGCTTTTCGGATTACGCTTATTAAAGATAATAATTTTTATCCAAAAAAACTTATAATTAATTGATTAAAAGCCGATTCCGGATTTCCTAAATAAGATTTCCCATACTTATTGATCATAGAAAAAAATCTATCAGCCTGTCGATGTATATCTTAACACTATTTTTTGTAAGTATTCAAAAAATTTTCACTTTTGACAAAAATTTAAAACACTCTGGCTGTGGCACATATATTATTATAATCGAAGATTCTAAAAGCACATTAATGATGAGAAATTAAACTGTTGTTACGCAAGTTATGATTCTTTTTCAAGCGAGTCTCTTGTCAATTACTTGAGTAGAAATTGAAAAATTCTAAATTTTGTTACATCCCTCAAAAGCAAAAATTTAAGACCTCAAACAGATTTCTACTCATCACACTAATAATCAGCTTCCTAAGACATGTTTACTTTTTAAATCCTAAAAACTGGTTTTTAGAATGTCATTACTATTTAAAAATAATGACTTATTAAATTGTATTAATTGCCTAAAATTCTAAATTAAAATATGATCAAAAAAAACACAAATTATTAATACTTCCTTTTTGTTTCCTTATTAAACTCAATGCGCAAATAGGTATAGGAACAAATAATCCATTGGGGAGTTTACATGTAGATGGTGCTAAAGACAATCCCGCCTCAGGTGTACCAACACCAGCACAACTTTCTAATGATGTTATTATAAATAAGACTACTGGTTTTATTGGAGCCGGGGTTCTTAATCCGCAAGTTCAGTTGGATATGAGATCCGCAGGAAGTGAAAATTCACTTGGCTTGGGGACAACCAGTATGTCTGCTGTTGCTGCGGGTGCGGGTGCCACACGGTATGATGTAAACAATATACCGGTAGGGGCTAAAATTCAGGTATCTGACGGCATAGTATGGAACAAGGTTTATCTTGCCCCTCAAAAAGCAGTTGTTGTGGTCCGTAAAATAGCAAGCCAGTCAATACCGACAGCAACTCCTACCACTATTACTAACTGGAGCGAGGTACGTGATATGAGCAACAGCTTCGATCCAATCACCGGTGAATTTACAGCTCCCCGAAACGGAACTTATACCTTTCTGTTAACATTCAATTTTACAGGTGCTGTTATTAGCGATGGTTCCAGAGTTGAATCCCAATTTTATAATCCTACTACAGGTATTGTTCTTGCCAGCGTATATAAAACTTTCGGCCAATCTATGACAGGTACAGCTGATGATGCCAATTCTACACGTTCTACACAGGCTGGAGGATCAAGTACCGTTACCCTTACTTTAACTGCAGGTGCCAAGGTAAGTGCCAGGTTGTATCAGAACCTTACCTCAGGAGCTATTCCTCTCAGAGTTACCACTAACTCTTCAGATCCTGCCAATCCGGATGATGGATTCAACAATCTAACTATAATAGAACATTAAGATATAGATCATGAAAAAGAAAATCAATATCACTTATAAACTATTCTCTTCTATTTTATTTTTTCTGGCCATTAAAACAGCAGCCCAGGTAGGTTTTTTCACCCCTAATCCTGCACAGCCCCTGCATGTAGATGCCGGAAAAGATAATGGTTCTACTCCTGATGCTACAAAAATATCTAACGATGTTGTCATTACATCAGAGGGTCAGATAGGAGTTGGAGTTCTAAATCCGGTTACGAAGGTTGATCTCAGATCTTCAAACGACCAAAGAATTATTGGTTTGGGCAGCAATACACAGAGCCCTTCTTCAGCAGGTGGAGGAGCAATACGTTATAATACCAACGGGTATTTAGAATATTCTGATGGCGAGCAATGGATTGCATTACCACTCAACCCTCCGACTAAAGCGCTGGTAAATGCCAGTAATAGTTCTGCACAAAGTATTCCCAGTGCAACGACGACAACCATTACCGGCTGGACAGAAACAGTTGATTCAGGTGCAGCAGTAGGCGGAGATTTTGATCCAATAACCGGGATTTTTAAAGCCCCGCGTGATGGCTTCTATCTTGTTTCCTTCAATATTACTCTGGCCAACGGAAATATACCTAAAAATACTTTTATAGAAACCGCAATAGAAAGCAGCCAGAACACGAATAACATTCCCGTATTTAAAACAGTAAATTCTTATCCTGCCTTTCAGGCCGGTGCAGTAAGTAATTTTATAAGCGGTAACTGTAATGCTATTTTCAATCTTAAGAAAGATGATACTATAAAATTTACTGTGAAGCATAATATAGGCAGTGCGAGAAGCATTTTAAATGACAACAGATTAAATAATTTAAGTATCAGTGAATTGTAATATACACCATGATGAAATCAGAGAATAAAATAAAAAGATTGATCAGTATTTTTATTGCTTTATCATTCAATATAAACTATATCAATGCTCAAATAGGAATAGGATTATCCAATCCAACCAACCCTGTTGAAGTTAAGACAGATGCAGGGAACATTATCATTGATAATTCCGGAAAAATAGCCACATTAGCTGCTAGCCCAAAAGTAGCGCTGGATCTGCGCAACAATGTAAATGGTTCTGTAGCTATAGGAAATACTACAAAAACAGCTGCACAAGCGGGTGCAGGTGCATTACGATATGTAGCAAGCCCTGCGATTGGTGTAAAAGGTTATTTAGAGTTTTCCGACGGTTCAAACTGGGTAAGTTTTTTTCCTAAAGGGAAACCACGTATCATCGTAATGGCAAGCAAAACAACTCAGGACACTTATGTATTTGAAAGTGCTACGCCTTCAGAAATAGGAAACAAGTCCGGTATTGTTCAAAGAAGATCTTCTTATTTAACTAACTGGACAGAGAAATTAGACTCAGACTCAGGGGTTCCTACCTCAAATTTCGATCCGGCTACGGGTGAATTTATCGCACCGCGTGACGGTGTATATTTTGCAACCTTTACTTTTGCATTACAATCCAGCCAGGTCAATACAGGATCAAACAATCAGACTGAAGCAATTTGGGAAGTCAGAAATCCGGGTGGGACAATCACCCAAAGGATAAAAACAAATAATGGATATTCTTCTGATACCGGAGCAAGTCCCAATGCTGTACCAGTAGGGTCTTCATGTACAGTAAGCGTATATTTAAATAAGGGTGACAAATTAAGACCTTTTACCTGGATTACAGTAGCATTTGATGGTACAATCAGCCAGTTTGATACTTCAGGAAACGGAGCTTACAATTCACTTACAATAGTTGAACAATAATCGATTCATATTTGATATTTAATTACATAAAAAACAGCAGTTTAATAAACTGCTGTTTTTGTTTTATACTTAGTTTTAACTAAATCAATCCAAACTGTTGGAAGTGGTGAGTAAAATGCTTTCTGTGCATCAGTTCCCACATTTCTTTGTTCAGTTTTCCGAATACATAATTCATGTGTTCTGCCTGTGGATTCTCTTTGTAATAGATTACAAATTTCTTCAGATTATCCATGAATGACTGCTTTGCAACTTCCAGGTTTTTGTGGGTAAGTTCAGGAAGCGAACCATCCTGCGGAAGGAACGGAGCTGTGAATTCTTTCGGCATTGCTCTGTGATTATAAAGCGAGTCCTGCCATTTTTCAATATTTTCTTCCGGGGTGAAACATTTTTCTGCTTCAGGCTCTCCAAAGCTTACGAGTACTGCTTTTTCCAAATGTTCAATCATCTGCTGAGGAGACATTTTTCCCCAAAGCGCAGGAGTGTTTTCTGTTAATCCGCTCAGTATTTTCTGTATATTTTTCACATTCAGATCAATGAAAGGAGATTGCTTAGCGACCAATGTCAGGATTGTTGCCACGCAAACTACCTCATCTCTTTGGTTGACTACTTCCACCAGCCATTTTACAACACCGGAAGGAATGTTTCTTCCTTTTACTCCTCTGTTTATTTTTTCTTTTGCCGTTAAATAAACCGTGATGGTATCTCCGGCATATACAGGTTTGAAGAAGCTGCAGTCTTCCAATCCGTAATTAGCAATAACAGGTCCTTTTTTACCTGAAACAAATAATCCCGCTGCTGCTGAAAGAATAAAATATCCGTGAGCAACAGTTTTATCGAAGATAGTACCTGTTAAACTTGTGGCATCTGTATGGGCATAGAAATGATCCCATGAAACATTGGAGAAGTTTACGATATCTGCCTCTGTTACGGTTCTTCCTGCCGTTTCTAAAGAGTCTCCTACTTCCACTTCCTCAAAATATTTCTGGAAAGGATGTTTATCTGAGAATTTTTTCTCTGCTCCCTGCTGATAGATCTTGGTAATTGCTTTCAGTACATCCGGTGATCCCTGAATAGCTGTTTTCTGCAGGAAGAAATGAAGACCGCTCAGACCGCCCATTTCCTCTCCGCCTCCTGCTCTACCAGGACCTCCGTGCATTAATGTCGGAAGTGGAGAACCATGGCCGGTGCTTTCCTTGGCGTTATCTCTGTTCAATACAAAGATTCTTCCATGCTGGGAAGCCATTTTCCATGAAGTTTCAGCAATAAAGTTCTCATCATGAGAAATAATAGATCCCACTAAGCTTCCTTTTCCTCTTTTTGCCAGTGCAGCCGCCTCTTCAGCATCTTTGTAAGGCATTAATGTAGATACTGGTCCGAAAGCTTCTACATCGTGAGAGATATTCTTTTCGAAAGGCTTATCATTCAGGAATAGTTTCGGACTCATAAATGCTCCGTTTTCATAGTTCGCATCTACCAGTTCGTGTTTTCCATCATAGACCAGTTCCGTTTCTGATTTTAATAAGTTTACTTTTCTCAGAACTTCTTCGTACTGCTGTCTTCCCACCAAAGATCCCATTCTGGTTTCTCTGCTTAAAGGGTTTCCGATTTTTGTCTGATCCAAAGCTTTAGATAACGCATTCTGAACATCACCAATTAAGTGTTCAGGAACGATTATTCTTCTGATTGCAGTACATTTCTGACCAGCTTTTGTGGTCATTTCGTTTCGTACTTCTTTGATGAATAAATCGAATTCAGGTGTTCCCGGTTTGGCCTCCAATCCTAAGATAGAACAGTTCAATGAATCTGCTTCCATATTGAAACGAACGGCATTTCCTGCAACAGAAGGAAGTGATTTTAATTTTCTCCCTGTATGGGCAGAACCTGTGAACAATACAGAATCTCCATCCTGTACATAATCAAGAATATTTCCCGGCTCACCACAAACTAACTGAACAGCACCTTCAGGTAATACTCCACTTTCAATCATATCCTGGAACACCGCATTGGTAAGGTAAGATCCGAAAGGAGATGGCTTTACAATGGAAGGAACACCCGCCAGTAAGGAAGTGGAAAGCTTTTCCAGCATTCCCCACACCGGAAAGTTATAAGCGTTAATTTGTATGGAAACGCCTTCACTTGGTGTTAAAATATGGGTTCCCAAATGAGTCCCGTTTGCAGAGATTTTCTGTGTATCTCCGTCTACCCAGAATGGAGTATTGGGAAGCATTCTTTTTGCCAATCCGGAATAGGTAAAGAAAGTTCCGAAACCTCCTTCGATATCTACCCACGAATCCACATGGGTAGCTCCTGTTTTGTAGGACAGTTCATAGTATTTTTTCTTTCTTTCCAACAGGTAAAGGGCCACTTTTTTCAACATTTCCCCACGGTCGTAGAAAGTCATTGAAGAAAGGTTTTTATATCCCACTGTTCTTCCGTAATCAAGAGCCTGCTCGAAATTAAGTCCTTCTGTATCGGAAACAGCTACCTGCTCTCCTGTAACGGCATTGTATAAAGGAACTCCGTTTCCGGTTCCTTCTACCCATTGTCCGTAAATATAATTTTTTAACTTTTCCATAAAATATTTAATTTATCAATGTTGCAGTGTAACAGTTTACCAATAATTGCCTGCTATGGGTTTATTGTTACATTTCACATTGGTATATTGTCACATTTATTTTTTATTTCGGTTCCTGATAAGGAAACATTTTCACCAATCCTTCATATAAACTTCTGTGCAGAATGGTTGCGTGATTGTCTGTTTCCATCATTTTATATTCTAATGTCCAGTTTTTCTTTCCTGCTTTTTTCAAAACATCATAGAAAGCCTCAGCATCTTTTATCATTACAGGATGTTCTCCTTTTCCTACAGAAACATAAACAAACTTTTTGGTATCCGGAGATTTTGAAAGGAGCTGTGGAGCCTCTTTTAAAAGGCTTTCATCATCCCACCATAAACTTGGACTAATGATAAAATAATTATCAAACATTTCCGGTTTTTTCAACAGAATTTCTGCTGCCAAAAGCCCTCCAAGAGACTGACCAAAAAGATATTTATCTGTGGTTTTAAACTGCCCTTCAACATAAGGTTTCAATTCTTTTTCCATGAATGTGATAAACTTGTCAGAATGCCCTGTTGTAGGATAGTCTTTCTGCAGGTCTTTTAAATCCGTATGAAAAGTAAAGTCCCTTTTTCTGTCTACATTAGCAACTCCCACTACAATCGTTTCCGGCATGGAATACATCTGATTAAAGAACTGTACTAATCCTGTCACGTGAATAAAATCTTCGTTCATACTTCCATCCAGCAGATAGATTACCGGATATGATTTTGTTTTGTCATATCCCTGTGGAAGGTAAATATTCAGCGTTCTGTCTTCATTTAACGTTTTGGACTTAATGGTCCTCACTTCTCCTATTGTAAGCGGTTTTGTAGTAACTGTCTGTGCTGTGAGCGTAGAACTTACCGCAAACATTATGCTGCATGCAAGTGCAATTTTTTTAATCATATTTATTTTTGTTAAACCTAACGGGTTTTAAAAACCCGTTAGGTTTGATTATTAGCAATTATTCAAAATTTAAAAAGTCATATTCAATATTAGATTGATGATAGTTTTTAAAAACTTCGGTCGAATCAAAATACTGCATGATTTCCTTTCTATTCAATTTACTTTCTTTTTCAGAATTTAAATATGAATTATACGAAGAATGCTTCCATTGATCAATTTTATTTACAAATCCATGATTAATCGGATTATTATGGATGTAATGGAAAACTTTCAATAAATATTTCTCATCTGATATTTTCTTTCGTTTTACCGCATTCAGAAAAAGAGCTCCTTTTCTATTATATTTTTTGTTGTAAGCTTTAGCATAAGCATTCAATAAATTACCAAAATGTTTCATTAAAAACTGATGCTCATTTTCAATATTGATATTATCAAAATCCTTAAATCTTAACAACAAATGAAAATGATTAGGCAATAGACAATATGCATAAATATCAGCAACCGGAAGAATATACTTTTCTACCTTTTCCAGAAAAAATTGATAATTTGAGGGTTCACGAAAAATAACTTCAGTCCCATTTACATGAGAGAAAATGTGATAGGTACCTTCAAATTCAAAATTTTCTGTATTAATCATTCTTTTTAAATCTGGTATTAAAATTTTTAAACCAAACGGGTTTTAAAAACCCGTTTGGTTTGATTATCAGCAATTATTTTAAAATTCATACTATTTTATATCGTCCCAGATACTGTAATCAACAATTTTAGTCGGAGTCTGCTGAACATATTCCGTAAACGGCTCACAAGGCAGAATAGCTTCTTTCCCTTCTCTTGCCAGTTCCTGATATAGTTTAGTTCCTTCTGTTTTCCAGTGAATCATTTCATCGGAAACATCACGGATAATTTTCGCAGGGCTTCCTACCACTAATTTTCTTGGTTCACATCTGAAATTAGCCGGTACAAAAGCCAATGCTCCCACAATACTTTCATCACCGATATAGGCTTTGTCCATTACCACAGAATTCATTCCGATCAGGCAGTTTTTTCCAATATGCCCTGAATGAATGATCGCACCATGACCGATGTGTGCAGATTCTTCCAGGATAGTTTCTATATTTGGAAAAACGTGAAGGGTACAGTTTTCCTGTACGTTAGCGCCATCTTTAATGATAATTTTTCCCCAGTCGCCTCGGATTACCGCACTGGGACCAATATATACTTCTTCACCTATTTCTACATTCCCGATAATCACTGCCTGCGGATGAATGTAGGCAGAGGGTTTTATAATGGGACGAATCCCATGGTATGAGTAGATGTTCATATTTTTTAATTTGAAAATCTGAGAATGGGATAATCTGAAAATTAATAATGCTCTTAAACATTTTCAAATTCTCAAATTAACTCACCTTCAAATTAATTATACTTTTTCGATTACCATTGCATATCCCTGTCCGACACCGATACAAAGGGTACACAATGCATATTTTTTATCCTGTTTCTGAAGTTCCATAGCTGCAGAACCTACAATTCTTGCCCCGGATACTCCCAGCGGGTGACCGATTGCAATGGCTCCTCCATTCGGATTTATTCTTGAGTCGTCATCTTTTAAACCTAAGCTTCTTGTTACAGCCAGTGCCTGTGCTGCAAACGCTTCGTTCAGTTCAATGATGTCCATATCTTCAAGAGAAAGATTTAACCTCTTCAATAGCTTTTGAGTGGCTTCCACCGGTCCGATTCCCATAATTCTTGGTTCAACTCCGGCTACTGAAGATCCCAGAATTTTTGCTTTTGGTTTTAAACCATATTTTTTCACCGCTTCTTCACTTGCTAAAATCAAGGCAGCTGCACCGTCATTCATTCCAGAAGCATTTCCAGCAGTTACCGTTCCTTCTTTTCTGAAAGCAGGACGAAGTTTTGCCAACCCTTCCATTGATGAAGCAGGTTTAATGAATTCATCTTTTTCGAAAATGATCGGATCGCCTTTTCTCTGGGGAATTTCAACTTTTACAATTTCTTCTGCCAGCCTTCCGCTTTCCTGGGCTTTAGTTGCTTTCTGCTGAGACCAAAGGGCGAATTTATCCTGATCTTCCCTGTTGATCTGATGGATATCCGCTAAATTTTCAGCGGTCTCTCCCATTCCGTCAACCCCGTATAATTCTTTCATTTTAGGGTTGATAAAACGCCATCCGAAAGTGGTATCAAACATCTGGCTATCTCTCCCGAACGCTGCACTTGGTTTTGACATAACATAAGGAGAACGCGTCATATGCTCAACGCCTCCTGCAATATAAATTTCTCCTTCCCCTGCAGCAATGGAACGGAATGCATTGGCTACTGCAGACATCCCTGAAGCACACAATCTGTTGACTGTTTCTCCACCGATTTTATAAGGAAGACCAGCCAGTAAAAGTCCCATTCTTGCAACATTTCTGTTATCTTCACCCGCCTGATTGGCACATCCGAAAATAACGTCTTCAATTTTCTCAACAGGAACTTCAGGATTTCTCGCAACTACTTCTTTGATCACAATAGCAGCTAAATCATCTGCTCTTACTTCTGATAATCCTCCCTGCAGTTTTGAGATGGGAGTTCTGACATAGTCTATGATGTATACGTTGTTCATAATTTTTACTTTGAAATAAGATAATGGATCATTTAAAGCTAACACATCATCTCTTTTCGATTTATTTGTTTTTATTTCTTAGTTCTAAAGCCTGTTTTAAAGTATAAGGTTCATATTTAAAGTCTGGTCCGAACATTCTTTTGGCATTTTCTTCAAGGGTAGAATCGAAGCCTGCTTCTTTTCTTCTTTTATTAACATTTTTGGGATCTTTTACAGGCCATACAAAACTTACAAAGACTTGTTTGCCATCTTTATCTTTTGTCATTTCACCTTTTCCCTGGGTTCCATAGATCTGCTCTTTGTCCTGCTGCATCAGATACCGGTCTTCCATCATGGCAACCCATGTAAAAGGAATTTCTTTCTTTTTCCCTGCTTCTTTAATGAGAGGAAGATATTTTCCAATTTTGGTTGAATGCTGGATTACATACCAGGCCGCCTGATTGGTAGGTTCTCCTACCAGTGTTTTTCCCGGATAGCCATATTGAGCAATAATATTTTCAATTTTCTGCATGTTCAGACTATCGTGTTCTTCCACCATCTGCCAGCTTTTCTTTTTAAACTCCTCTTTGTCAATATTCAGATCTTTCAACAGTTGTTCTTTTTTCTCCGGAGTGATCTCAGTATCGAAAAGCATCCTGTATCCCTGATCCACCTTCATGATAGCATCAAGTTCTTTTTTCAAAGATTCGTTTACTTTCTGCTGGGCATTCATCAAAAGAGCTGAAAACCCAAAAATCAATGCAATTATTTTTCTCATTTTATTTAATAGGGTGTCTGGTATTAGTTTCTTATAAGTCAGTTACTTTTTTGCCGATTTTGTAGACTGTTCCTACAAATTTTGCAATCAGTTCCTGATTTTGATTGGTTATCTGAATATCATAAACAGCTGTTTTCCTCGTATCATTGACCAAAACACTTTCTGCCCTGAAAATATCCCCTTCTTTTCCTGCTTTGGTAAAATTGATGATGCAGTTCAAGGCTACTGCAGCATCTCCGGTATTATTGGAAGAAAATGCCAGCGCAGAGTCTGCAAATGCAAAGGTTACTCCGCCATGAACTGTCTTCAGGCCGTTCAGCATATCTTTCTTGATTGGCATTTCTATTAAACAGTAATTTTCTTTCACTTCAATCATTTTGATATTCATCCACTGGGAAAAATAATCCTGATTGAACATATAATCTGCAACTTGTCTTGGATTCATTTCTATTATTATATGTTTGTTATTTCTTCATACAGCTCATCGGATAATCTGTCGTAAACACTCATTGTTTTGCCCAGAATGATTTGCTCATATGATAGACTTTCTGAATCTGATGAATTTTCAGTGGGATATGAATCATTCAAATCAATCCCGTTTTCATTGGCCAGTCTTTTGATCAGCTCTTTATATTTTTCATTAAACTTTCCGAGTAACTCAAGCCTTTCCTGATCATCAACAGAGGAGACCTCCTGGATTAATACTGTTTCTCAATTGAAAGTCTGGTCTCCAGCTCTGCCCTGAATTCATCTATATTCATGATAATGACCTAATTTTATTTATTAATAATCCTATTCAAATCTTTAATTCCATTTTCATAAGATTTTTTGAAATAAAATTTAATTACGAAATAGATTATTGTATAAAGCATAACAATTGGTAATAATAATGCTAATGCTATTGCTCCAGTTTGAAAACAATTAACAATTATCGCAAAAACCGGAAGAATGCCCCAAACAAATAACATTATTCTAAAAGTTCTATGAAATTTTGAATTCAACTTTATTATTGTCTCATGTTCCTTTTGAAACAATTGACCTTCAAAAACACATAAAGCTCCCAATGGTACCTCGGCACTTATTACTTTAAAAAAATTTTTCTCTGTATATCCTCTTAAAAATTTATTCGTGCGATTCATTGTTAGAGAATAACTTTTCTCACTATTGCTATTTATATTTGATAAAATCTTTTCAACAGAGTTTAAAGATTTTATTTCATCATATCTTTCAGGAAAATATTTCATATTACATTTTCTTCAACAAGGGACTTTGTCTATACCTTTCTTCCTGATATTCTTCATAAAGGTTTTGTAAGGTTTCGGAGATTTTTGCATACCCGATTTCTTTCCCCCAGCTTAATAAACCTTTTGGATAGTTTACCCCTTTCTGCATGGCCAGTTCAATATCTTCGTCATTGGCAACTCCTAATCTTTTAGCCTCTACAGCTTCATTAATCAGCATGGAAATAATTCTTAAAAAGATCTGCTGATATAAAGCATCGTCTTTCTGAACTACAGGTCTTTCTGCTCCTTCGCTGTAATCGTAGAAGCCTTTTCCTGTTTTTCTGCCGTGAAGTTTTGCTTCAGACATCCTTTGCTGAAGTAATGATGGTTTGTATTTCGGATCGTAAAAATAGTCTTTGTAAACAGTTGTTGTTACGGCAAAGTTTACATCAACCCCGATAAGATCCATCAATTCGAAAGGGCCCATTTTGAAGTTACCCAGTGTTTTCATAGCCTCATCCACCTGTTCCGGTGTTGCAATGTTTTCTTCAACAATTCTTAAGCCTTCCCCATAATAAGGTCTGGCAATTCTGTTGACGATAAAACCTGGAATATCTTTGGCAATAACAGGAGTCTTCCCCCATTCTTTCATGAGGTTGTAGATTTTTTCCGCTAATGTATTTTCTGTTAATAAGGATGGAATCACTTCCACTAAAGGCATTAATGGAGCCGGATTGAAAAAGTGAATTCCGATGAAACGCTCCGGTTTCTTTAGTTCTGCACCGAGAGAGGTGATAGAGATAGAAGAGGTATTGGAACTAAGGATACAGTTTTCTGAAACATAATTTTCAAGCTCTGTAAACACTTTGGTTTTGATCTCTTTGTTTTCGATAATGGCTTCTATAATCAGCTCACAATCTTTGAAATTTTTCAATTCTGTAGCAATGGAAATATTAGCTAAAATTTCAGTCATTTTCTCTGCCGAAATTTTTTGTTTATCAACCAATTTGGTGAGTGTTTTTTCCAGACCTACCGTTGCCGTTTCTACTTGTTTTGCATTGGCGTCATATACCCATACTTTGCATCCGTTCGTTGCGGCTACCTGTGCAATGCCGATTCCCATTGTTCCGGCACCGATAATTCCAATATTTTTCATTTCTTTAGATGTTAGAAGCTAGAAATTAGAAGTTAGATTATTTGCTAACATCTAACTTCTAAAATCTAATTTCTATAATTTATTTTCCTTTATAATTAGGTTTTCTTTTTTGTAAGAAGGCGTTTACACCCTCGATGAAGTCTTCTGTTTCTGCAGCTTCCTGCTGAAGATCTCCTTCCAGTTCAAGCTGTTCTTTCAAGGTATTGTTATAAGAATTGGCAAATGCTTTTTTCGTAAGCTTGATGGCTGCTGTCGGCATGTTTGCCATTCTTTCAAGGATTTCCATAGATTTTGGAACAAATTCTTCTTCACTGAAAACTTCTGCTACAAGACCATAAGCTTTAGATTCTTCTGCAGATAATTTTTTACCTGTAAATGCTAAATAGTTGGCCAGCTGTCTACCTAAAAGCTTCGGTAAGAAGTAAGTTCCTCCTGTATCTGGAATCAAACCGATATTTGAAAATGCCTGAGCAAAATATGCTTTCTCGTTAGCCAAAACAAAGTCAGAGATCAAAGCCAGCATGGCTCCAGCCCCTACTGCAGGACCGTTTACTAAAGCAATAACCGGTTTTTTGCAACGGGTAACTTCCAAAACCAGGGGGTTATAATAATCTACCACAATTTTTCTGATGATGTCATGATCATGGTGTTCTTTGCCTACCACAAAAGCTTCATCCAGGTTCTGACCTGAACAGAATGCTCTTCCTCTTCCTGAAATGGCAACACATCTTACGGTTTCGTCTTCACTGCATTCTTTGACAAAATCTCTAAGATCTGCTAAAGCCGGCTTTGTAAGGGCATTCATGGTTTCCGGTTGATTAAGATATGCGATTTTAAGCTTTCCGTCAAAATGCGTTTCAATATCGAGTTGTGTATACATAAAAAATCAATTTTAAATCAGATAAATATAATCATTTAACAGTATATCTCAGTAACAATTTAGCAATGAAAGCCATGAATATTAAATGCTATACATTATTCATTGTTATTTGATTTTTCATTGGAATATTCATCTGTATTATAATTCTTATATCAATACATTGTTGTTAAAATTTTCGTGATAAATGGTTTGGCCGGGCACGTCTAAATCATTAATTGCGCCGATAGATGCATTATAAATTAAATTATCTTTAATAAAAACTTTTTTGGCTCTTATATAAAGTCCCCGTTCAACATTTTCAATCAAATTATTTGTTACTGTAACAATATTATTTAAAGAGTCCCCCGTATTAACAATAATACCATAACCATAATTATTGTTGGTAATAAAATTATCATTAATCCAGACTCTTCCCATAAAAGTATGAGTTCCATTAAGCCCATCTATCTGAACTCCAACTACCCCTTTAAAATCAGGATTTAAATTCCCACTAAAATTATTATTATTAATGTAAATTTTTGCAATTTTTCGAGGCTCAGACTCTACAGTATTAACAATCTTACGCCCTTGAATGTATATTCCTATAGCCGTAAGATTAAAAGCCTGATTATTATTTATTGAAACTACATCCATATCTCCATGAAGAGTTATACAGCTTTTTAAATTATAGAACTTATTACCTGAGATTTCAATATTTTCTGAATTACAATATGGCGATAATCCCTGAAGTATTATGCCATAACTGGTTGCTCCTGATGATTCCAGAATGTTATTGCTAATTGCTATGTTTCTGAATTCAGTTTGGCTGAATTCTGCTGCGCCTCTTGAAGAAGCATTGATCATTCCTCCATCATCTGAAATCAACTGATGAATTATATTACTATTAATAATCCCATTCTTTCTGGTCCTATCAAATCTAATAGCGCCCCAAGTTGTATTTCGGAATGTATTATTAGAAATAACAAAATTATTAACATTATCATAAAAGTCTATTGCATATAATCTATGATGTCCGGTATTGTCTCTTCCACAGTATTCAAAATAATTGTTATTAATTAATACCGATCCATAATATCCCAGATCAAAACCATAAATGCCACATGGTGATTTAGACGAATCATGATTTTCAGCATTTCTAAAAATATTATTTTCTACTATTACGTTAGCATTATGCGACTGAGAAATAACTAAATGCTCCATCACATAAATCTGCTCCTGAACACTGCTTTCAAATAAATTATTATTGACTATAATATGTCCTTGTTCACAATTATAGAAACGTATAGCACGATTGTATAAATCATAAAAATGACAATTTGTAATTTCTATATTATGAGAACCATTAACTTCATAAGTTCCTTTAATTAATATCCCTCCATTAAATTCTTTTGAAAGTGCATCATCAAAAGAACTGTAAGTCGGTAAGTTTCTTTTGTTCAAATCAAATTTGAACCCTTCTATAATAATATTGTTACAATCTGTAAAACTGAAATAAAAACTTTCAAACCTCTCCTTAGTACTTGATTTAATTATTGTATGCTGCTTATCTCCCAAAAGTTTGAAGCAGGAAAGATTTTGAAATGAAAGTTGTTTGTTTACAATATATTCTCTTGCAGCAAATCTCAATGTTGCTCCTAAATAAGCTGCCATCTTAACAGCAGCTAAAATGATATCCTCATCATTAGCATACCTTTCATTACATCTATACCATTCTATATTAATGGTATTTTCATGTAAAATAGCTTTATAATATTCTCCGTCTTTCTGAATAAGTACTACACCATCCTCTGGTAAATTAGTTCCAGGGATCTTCTGATAATAAACATCTTCTCCGGTATGAGGAAAAAATTTATTGAATCCATAATCTGCAGGATTACATGTTGATGGAAATTTTTGACTGTTACAATTTGTCATGATAAATGTTTTTGTATTGATTATTTTAATTAAGATCATTAAAAAATGATACTGTAACAAAACTAAATGCAGCTAACGACAAAACATGTCGTATCATTTTATCATTTTTAAAATCAATGACTTTTAATGACATTTAAAATAATCAAAAGGCTCCAGGCAGTCCAAGCATTGATAAGAGGCCTTACACAAAGTAGACCCGAATCTGCTGATCTGTTTGGTATGCTCAGAACCACAACGCGGACATTTTTTCGGTTTCCCGATGTGGTGTTCATCTGCTCCTTTTTCGGGAGGAGTGATTCCGTACGCGTGGAGTTTTTCTCTCGCTTCATCCGTTAACCAGTCTGTTGTCCAGATCGGAAACATCTTGGTCACTACTTTTGCTTCCCATCCGTTTTCTTTCATCATTTTGATAATATCCTCTTCAATGGTAAACATAGCGGGACAGGCAGAATAAGTAGGTGTAATGATCACTTCACAGGTATTTTCACCTGTAACCTGTGCATCTCTGACAATTCCTAATTCCACAATATCAATGACCGGAATTTCCGGATCTGGGATTGTTTTTAATAAATCTAAAAGCTCTTTCAAAATCGTTCTATAAAATATATTGTATTATCTCCCATAACAATACTGTCTTTATTTTTACCATTTAATAGCACAGTCTCGCCAAAATACCCCTTAACTATATCATCTTTCTTAAAGTCGTATTTAATGTTAATAAGATATTTACCTTCTTTCATTTTCATATTCTTATAGATAATAGAATCTTTTTTAATTTCTTTTGAGTTTCGTAAAATGAGATACCTAATTTTAGCTTCTTTATAAATCTCATCTTTTACTTTGGGAGAGAAAAAATTCATTACTAGTTCTTTTGCAGTTTTTTGCTTTACATAAAACTTACTTACAGAAGAATCAATTTTATTGTACTCTTTAAAAATTATTTGATTTTTAAATACATCCTTCTTATCAAAAATTAAATAATCAATCAAAATTTCCTTAGAATTTGTACTATTTTTCAAAGTCCAGATTCCTGTTCTGTTATTCATTTTAGTATCGAAGTCGCCCGTCAAAGTGAAATTATGCCATTGAGCCGTTATATGATCTATAGAATCATTAACTTTCAATCTAACCTGAGTCTTATAGTTTTTTAAATGAAACAATTCATTTAAATCTGAGATATTTTTAATTACTTTCGTTTTTCCTTGCTCCTTTGAACAAGCTATAATCATTAAACTAAATAATAAAAAAATTATAGATCTCGTCATAAGTTTATATTACCACGTACATCCAGGATACGCTCTCTGCATATACTGAAGCTCGCACAGAATATATCCAAAATATTCCGTGTGATATCCTGTTCTTGATTTTGGCTGCATGAAAGGATTTTCAGGATATTCCAAACCGAAATCTGCAAAATCTTTCTTTGTAATCGCAAGGAATTCTTCATAAAGAGCATCTGCATCCGGAGCAATATTCAAAGCTGCCAGATCTTCTTCTCCTTCTGTTTTCGCGAAAAGACCTTTTGTATATTCCCAGATATTTTCGATTGCTTTTACCAAACGGGACTTACTTTCTTCTGTTCCCTGAGCAAAGATTTTCATCCAGGAAGCGGCATGAGTATAATGATATCTTACTTCTTTTAATGACTTCTGAGCGATGGCAGCCAATTCTTCATTAGCAGAGTTTGATAATGCCTGGTACATCAGCTTCTGATATACTGCAAAAACATAAACTTTCAGAATTGTTTGAGCGTAATCTTCATTAGGAAGTTCTACCCAATGTGCATTCACATATTCATGCTCATATCTTAAAAATGCGATATCATCTTCACTTTTTCCGTTGTCAATCACTCTTGAAGCATAAACGTAAAAGTTATTCGCCTGTCCCAGTTCATCCAACGCGATATTCGTTAATGCAATATCTTCCTCTAAGTAAGGACCTTCACCACACCATGCAGACAGACGCTGCCCCATAATGAAACTGTCGTCTGCTAGTTTTAATAAATAATTATATAATGAGTTCATTATTTTTTAATTTGAAAATTTGAGAATTATTTAATTTGAAAATTGATGAATCGTCATAATTGAAAATTTGAGAATAATTAACTTGGTTAAGGTCATTTTCAAATTTTCAAATCAGTACATTTTCAAATTATTAATCTACATATTTTTTACGTCGTTAGGAATCTCGTAGAAAGTCGGGTGACGGTATAGTTTATCATCAGCCGGATCAAAGAAAGCTTCTTTATCCACACCTTCTGAAGTCACAATATATTTGCTTGGAACAACCCAAACAGAAGTTCCTTCTTTTCTTCTTGTATAAACATCTCTTGCGTTCTGCAAAGCCATTTCTGCTGTTGGCGCCTGTACAATTCCAACGTGTTTGTGAGATAATCCCGGTTTAGTCTGAATAAACACTTCCCACATATCTAAATTTGCCATATTTAATTTTGAGAATTTGAAAATTTGAGAATTAGATAATTTGAAAATCAATCTGCAGTACTTGCATTTTCAAATTAGCACATTTTCAAATTAATGCATTACATTATATTACTTCTTTTTGTTGTTTTTCTGCAAAAGCTACTGCTGCTTCTTTTACCCAGGCATTTTCTCTCTGAGCTTTTCTCTTTGTTTCGATACGTTTCTTGTTACAAGGTCCGTTTCCTTTCAGAATTTCCATGAACTCATCCCAAGGAAGTTCTCCGAAATCGTAATGCTGTCTTTCCTCATTCCATTTCAGATCTTTATCCGGAATGGTTAATCCTAAAAATTCAGCCTGAGGAACGGTAACGTCGATAAATCTCTGACGAAGGCTGTCATTACTTTCTCTTTTCACTCTGTAATTCATAGAAATTTTAGAGTTTGGCGAGCTGTCATCATTAGGTCCGAACATCATTAAAGCCGGCCACCAAAAACGGTTCAATGAAGCCTGAGCCATTTCTTTCTGCTGTTTGGTACCACGGCAAAGTGCCATCAGGATCTCATAGCCCTGTCTTTGGTGGAAAGATTCTTCTTTACAGATTTTCACCATTGCTCTTGAATAGGGGCCATAAGAATTCCCCATCAGCATTACCTGGTTCATAATGGCAGCTCCGTCTACCAGCCATCCGATTGCTCCGATATCTGCCCAGCTTAAGGTAGGATAGTTGAAAATACTTGAGTATTTTGCTTTTCCTTGCAGCATATCATCGTAAGTAGCATCTCTGTCTGCCCTGATGCTTCCGTCTCCTAAAGTTTCGGTAGCAGAGTAAAGGTATAAACCATGACCTGCCTCATCCTGAACTTTCGCCAAAAGAGCCATTTTTCTTCTCAATGAAGGGGCTCTGGAGATCCAGTTGGCTTCCGGCAGCATTCCCACAATTTCAGAATGCGCGTGCTGTGAAATCTGACGAACCAATAATTTCCTGTAATCATCAGGCATTACATCTTTTGGCTCTACTTTATTTTCTTCGTGAACGTATTGAACAAATTTTTCTAAGTCCATAATTTTTTAATTTGAAAATTTGAGAATTAGTTAATTTGAAAATTATTTTGAGAAACTGAGAATAAGTTATTACTCATTTTCAAATTTCCAAATTAGCACATTTTCAAATTGAATTAAACATCATAATTAAGCATCACCACATTCGTTGTCGGGTGACATTGGCAGGTAAGAACATAGCCTCGGGCTACTTCTTCTTCGGTAAGTGCGTAGTTTTTCTCCATGAAAACTTCTCCTTCCAGAACTTCCGCTTTACACGTACAGCAAACTCCTCCTTTACATGCAAAAGGCACAGGAAGATTGTCTTTCAATGCTTTATCTAAGATACTCTCTTTTTTGGAATTAAGGTGGAACGAATATTCATCATCATCAATGATTACCGTTACCATACTTTCAATATTGGCAATAGCCTTGAATTCATCACTCATTTCCTCCGTATTTTCCTCATCAGGAGGAGTAAAATATTCAAACAATACCTGAATAGCCGGAACTTTTTTATCTTTTTTCAGATAATCTGCAATTCCTTTGATCATTTCTGAAGGTCCACAGATGAAATAAGTTGCTTCTCTTACATCAATATCTGCGTATCTTTCAAATAACTGCTCCAGTTTTTCAGCAGAAATTCTTCCTTCAAAAACAGGATCTTCGTGCTTTTCGCGGCTTACCAGATAAACCACTTTAAGCCTTCCGTTGAACTGCTCTACCAGCTTATCAATTTCAGCTTTTCTTAAAACATGATTCATACTTCTGTTGCTGTAGAACAGATACGCATTACTCTTAGGTTCCTGATAAAGACTTTCTTTAATATTGGATAAAACAGGAGTAATTCCGCTTCCTGCAGCCAATCCAACATAGGTTTTCACATTTGTCGGGTGATAAGATGTATTGAAACCACCCATCGGAGGCATTACTTCCAATACTTCATCCATATGAAGATGCTCATTGAAATAGCCTGATACTTTTCCGCCTTCAAGCAATTTCACCAATACCTCCAGTGTATTGCTTTTTTCACTGGGAGCATTACAGATAGAGTAAGAACGTCTTTCCTCATTCCCGTTGATCATCATCCGGAAATTCAGATACTGTCCCTGTTTGAACCTGAACTTATCTTTCAGCTCTTCAGGAATTTCCACCGCTACATTTACTGCATCGGGAGTGTCTTTCTGAACCTTAACTGTTTTAAGTTTATAAAATGAATTCATTATTTTTTAAGTATTCTATTAATTTTTCCACCTTCGCACTTTGGCAGGCTGTCCTGGGCATGAACTTTTACTTTTGTAGTGATGCCTACCCGTTTTTTTATTTCGTTTTCTATGTTTTTTCCAAAGTTCCCGACAAAATTAAAATAATCATCGGTATTGGCTTCTATTTTCTGAGATTTCACCAGGTCATCATCTATTTCAACATCAATATCCAAAGCGATGCACATGTGCTCTTTCTCAACAGGCGTCAGGTAATAGTTAGGAACCACTCCTTTTACATAGGAGAAAGCATCTTCAATCTGACTTGGATAAACATTTACTCCTCTTATAATCAGCATATCGTCTGCCCTTCCGACAATGGGTTTCATTTTCACCATTGTCCTTTTGGCATTTTCGTCATAGTAAAGACTTGTAATATCATTCGTCCAGTAACGTAAAAGCGGCATTGCCTTTTTCGTTAATGTTGTAATCACCAACACTCCTTCTTCCCCGAAAGGAACCGGCTGCTTCGTGACCGGGTCTAAAATTTCAGGATAAAAATGATCTTCCCAGATATAAGCTCCTCCTTTTTCCTCAAAATCCTCCATGGAAACTCCCGGCCCGATAATTTCGCTCAATCCGTAGATATTGGTAGCATGAACTCCTAATCTTTCTTCAATGTGCCCTCTGATAATTTCAGTCCATGGCTCTGAACCTAAAACCGCATATTGAAGGCTGATTTCATCTGCTGATATTCCTCTTTTTGCAAATTCATCCGCAATCGTTAAAGCATATGATGGCGAGCAGCAGATTACTTCCGGCTTAAAATCCACAATCAGATCCACCTGTCTTGCCGTCATTCCCCCGGAAATAGGAAGAACGCTCATTCCCAGCATTTCTGCGCCATAATGAAGCCCTAATCCACCGGTAAAAATCCCGTAACCGTAAGCATTATGTAACTGCATTCCCGGTTTAGCCCCAGCAGCATCCAATGATCTTGCCACTACTTCACTGAAAAGGTCTACATCTTCCTTTGTATATCCTACCACAGTCGGTTTCCCTGTAGTTCCGCTTGAGCAGTGAATACGCTGAAGCTCGCTTTTAGGAACGGTAAATAATCCGAACGGATAGTTATCTCTTAAATCCTGTTTGTAAGTAATGGGAAGTTTCGTGATATCCTCAATCGACCTTATATCCTGTGGAGATATTTGCAGTTCATCAAATTTCTTTTTATAAAATTCCGACTTCTCCTCCAAATAGCTGATCAGACTGATCAACCGGCCGGATTGAAGCTGTCTCAACTGATCCAGCTCCAGATATTCAACTGAAAAATCCATAAAACTAACTAACATTTGTTAGGTGTAAATTTAAAAAGATTTTGGAAGCTGGCAAAATTATTATGACTTTTGTCATATTTTGAACGATTCTAAATAACAGAATAAAAGTTCAATGCTTTTCTTGTAAAAGTATAATGTAAAATGTATTAATGGTTCTTCTTGCCAAAGGCCTATGAATGTTGGTTTCCTAACAAACCGAAAAGGATTTTCTCTCTGATTTCTTCGGTAATCTCATCAGTGGAATCACTGCTTCTTTTGAACCAGAAATAGGAATTATTTAAGGTGTGAAGAATAAATCTCGTCGTAAACGAAGGTGATTTCAGTTCCCAGTTTTCAGCTTTATAGATCTCGGAAATCAGTTCCTCCACTTCCTGCTGATAGTTTTTTCTCAATTCAACAAATTCGGGAAGCCTTTCTTCAAGGTGTTTCCACTCATTGGAATAGATATGGGTAACGTCGCGGTTTTTAAGAACAACGGAAAGGTGCTTATCCAATAATAGATTCAGTTTTTCCTTCGGAGAAATATCCGTATTTTTTACCTTTTGAAGCTCATCGAAAAACTCCTGGGCAATACCGAAACAAATCCATTCCAAAATTTCTTCCTTTGAACGGATATGTGCATACAGTGATGCCGCTTTGATATTGAGTTTAGTAGCCAGATCTCTTACCGAGCTTCCCATATAACCTTTCTCTTTGAAAAGCTCTACTGCTACATCTAGTATTTTTCTCTGTTTTTCTTTTAGTTCCATCTGGTAAAATGCAAAAATAATTATTCTGAATTAAACTGCTCGTTTTTTGATCATAAAAGATAATCAGCCGGACCAATCCAACCCGTATTTTATCCTCTGTTTGTTAGCTGTAATAATCATGATATGACTATTTGTTCATAGATTTTAAATAAATAATTATGGAATCGGAAATTTTGTCAAGTTAAATTTCCGTTAAAAATGCAAAATCCGGAAATTTTGTCTGTACTTTTTGTAAATTTAATAATTGAACAGTTTTTGCGATACAGTCATCGATTAAATGATTAAATAATTGATTGGCATTAAGAAACTGAGCCTCAGAATTTGGTTTCTTGATGTTTTTTAAAAACTAAACTTTGAACGAATCATTACCAAAAATATATAAAATATGAACTTAAACCAATATACTGTAAAATCACAGGAAGCCATCCAGGCAGCACAACAGGTTGCGATGGAATATGGCAACCAAAGCATTGAACCCCAACATCTCCTTGAAGGAATTTTTCAGGTAGATGAAAATATTTCGCCTTTCTTATTAAAAAAGTCTGAAGCAGATGCAGCATTAGTAAGAGAACGCAACCGTGAAAATTTAGAAAAGCTTCCTAAAGTGCAGGGAGGAAATATTTATCTTTCACAATCAGCCAACAAAGTATTGCTGGATGCGCCCAATATTGCCAAGAAAATGGGTGATGAATATGTAACGATTGAGCATTTATGGCTGGCGCTTTTGGAAACCACTTCTGAAGTATCCAAAATGCTGAAAGATATGGGTGTAACCAAAAACCTGTTGGAAGGTGCTATCAAAGAATTAAGAAAAGGAAGCAAAGCGACCTCTGCAAGTTCAGAAGAAACGTATCAATCCTTAAACAAATATGCTAAAAACTTTAATGAATTAGCAGCAGAAGGTAAACTGGATCCTGTAATCGGGCGTGATGAAGAAATCAGAAGGGTTTTACAGATCCTTTCCAGAAGAACCAAAAACAACCCGATACTTATCGGGGAACCGGGTGTAGGTAAAACAGCGATTGCTGAGGGAATTGCCCACAGAATTATCAGCGGTGACGTTCCTGAAAACCTGATGGATAAAACATTATATTCATTGGATATGGGAGCTTTAATCGCCGGAGCAAAATACAAAGGTGAATTTGAAGAGCGACTGAAATCAGTTGTCAATGAGGTCATCAAGTCGGATGGTCAGATTATTCTTTTCATTGACGAGATCCACACATTGGTTGGTGCCGGAGGCGGTGAAGGAGCCATGGATGCAGCCAACATCTTAAAACCTGCTCTGGCAAGAGGAGAATTAAGAGCAATTGGTGCTACTACCCTGAATGAATACCAAAAGTATTTTGAAAAGGACAAAGCGTTAGAAAGACGTTTCCAGAAAGTGATGGTGGAAGAACCTGATACTGAATCTGCAATTTCTATCCTTCGTGGTATTAAAGATAAATACGAGGCTCACCACAAAGTAAGAATCAAAGATGAGGCAATTATTGCCGCTGTGGAAATGTCTCAAAGATATATCTCAGACCGTTTTTTACCAGATAAAGCCATCGACCTTATTGATGAAGCTTCTGCAAAACTGAGAATGGAGATCAATTCCAAACCGGAAGAGCTGGACGTGCTGGACAGAAAACTGATGCAGATGGAAATTGAGCTGGCTGCTATTTCAAGAGAAGGCAACCAAACCAAGATTGATCACCTTAAAGAAGATATTGCAAAAATATCCGAACAGAGAAATGAGATCAATGCCAAATGGCTGAAAGAAAAACAGAAAAGCGAAGATCTTACCCAGATCAAAAAAGATATTGAGTCTCTGAAATTGGAAGCAGAAAGAGCTTCCAGAGCCGGAGATTATGCCAAAGTAGCGGAGATTCAGTACGGAAAACTCCGTGAAAAGGAAGAAGAGCTCAGCAAAGTGGAGCTTGAAATGCAGAATCATCAAAATGAACTGATCAAAGAAGAGGTTACCGCAGAAAATATTTCTGAAGTCATTGCTAAATGGACAGGTATTCTTGTAACCAAGTTACTTCAGTCTGAAAGGGATAAATTATTAAATCTGGAAACTGAACTGCACCACAGAGTTGTTGGACAGGATGAAGCGATTCAGGCAGTTGCAGATGCGATCAGAAGAAACAGAGCCGGATTAAGTGATGATAAAAAACCGATCGGTTCTTTCTTATTCCTTGGGACAACCGGAGTGGGTAAAACCGAGCTTGCAAAAGCACTGGCAGAATTTCTATTCGACGATGAAAACAACATGACCAGAATTGATATGAGTGAATATCAGGAACGTCACAGTGTTTCAAGATTGGTAGGAGCGCCTCCGGGATATGTAGGATATGATGAAGGCGGGCAATTGACTGAAGCGGTAAGAAGAAGACCTTACTCCGTGGTACTGCTGGATGAGATTGAAAAAGCACACCCGGATGTTTTCAACACTTTGCTTCAGGTTCTTGATGACGGGCGTCTGACTGACAATAAAGGGCGTGTGGTTAATTTCAAAAATTCAATCATTATTATGACCTCGAATTTAGGTTCACACCTGATTCAGGAGAATTTTGAAAACCTTACAGAGGAAAACCAGGATGAAATTGTGGATAAAACCAAAGAAGAAGTTTTTGACCTTTTAAAACAAACCCTTCGTCCGGAATTCCTGAACAGAATTGATGAAATTGTACTGTTCCAGCCTTTAAGAAAAAAAGAAATCGGAAAAATCGTTCAGTATCAGTTGAGAGGATTTAATGAAATGCTGTCTAAAAGAAACATCATTATGACTTTCACTCAGGATGCAGTGGATTATCTGATGGACAAAGGCTACGATCCTGCTTTCGGGGCAAGGCCATTGAAAAGAGTGATCCAGCAGGAAGTATTGAATAAATTATCAAAAGAGATTCTTGCAGGAAATGTGAATGATGGAGATAGAATCACTTTAGATTATTTTGAGGAAACAGGTCTGGTTTTCAGACCTACTGAACAATAAAATAGTTTTTTTTCATATACATTATTTTTGTGAATAAGTGCTGTAGATTACTCTGCGGCACTTATTTTTATATATTAATCTTTTCAACAAATAATAATTTTCATACAATTTAAAATTTTTAGAAAAAATATTTTTAAAAAAACCAAAATATATTATATTTATTAAGAAACAACAATAATAATGAAAATAATTAGTAAAAATCATTTCAAAAATACATTTAACATAAAATAATACATGATTAATTAAATATATCGTATTAAAATTTCCCATATATTCGTTTTATTAAAAAAGCGAAATTTTATAAAAAAAACAATTTTAGGAGTTTTAATCACACTCTTGGTTTCATGTAACAACAATGAGACAGAAAATGTCACTCCAGAAAGCACAAATGTTGAAGAAACTAATATTACAGCTGGCAAAGAAGCTTTTTGTGGCTCTGATATTCTCAGAAGAAAACATCTGGCCGAAGATCCGGCAGCCATGCAGCGAATGCTTCAGATAGAAAAACAAACAGTCAACTTTATTGAGCAGAAAAAAATGGGTAAAATCTTACCTGACGGAAGTATAGAAATACCTGTAATCTTTAATGTCCTTTATACGAAAGCATCTAATAATGTCTCAGACGCCAGAATAAATTCTCAAATTGATGTACTTAATAAAGCCTTTGCATCCACTCATGCTGATATTTCCAAGATTCCTGCAGAATTTCAGCCTTTAAATGCGGGTGATACAAAAATTAAATTCAGATTGGCAGGCATTAACAGAAAATCCACAAAGACGTCCAGATGGGCACCGGATGACAAAATGAAAAAAGCATCTACCGGAGGTATGGATTCTACAGATCCTAACCAATATTTAAATATCTGGGTGGTAGATTATATGCCTTATCAATCCGGATATGTTTTAGGATACGCTACTTTTCCGGAAGACGCCGGGCTTTGGAACGACGGTGTTGTTATGATGGACGATTATGTAGGGGAAGGAGGTCCTGATGCTACTCATAACCAGGGAAGAGTTACCGTACATGAAGTAGGACATTATTTGAACCTCAGACACATTTGGGGAGATGCAAACTGTGGAGATGATTTGGTAGATGATACTCCTCAACAGATTACAAAACACTCTGGTGTGCCAACTTATCCAAGATACGAAACCTGTGGTGGAGTTTCACGTTCTGTAATGTTTATGATCTACATGGACTATTCAGATGAAACAACGTTATTCATGTTTACACAACAACAAAACAACAGAATGCAAGCTACCGTTTCAGCATCCGGACCACGTGCAGGATTAAGAGTTTTATAAAAATAACTGAACGAAAATAAAAAGACTGCTTCCTTAAGCAGTCTTTTTTATGCCTTCCCCACTCTATTCCTTTCTGACAAAGATCACATGAATAATATTTTCTATTTTCTATTCTATCGTTTACAAAATAAACAATCCGTAAAAACACGGTAAAAATAACAGTGTAAATCCCTATTCATGAGTGTATTTTCTACCATATTTTTTCCGAGATTTGCATATTAATTAAGTTATATCTGCAAAACACTAAGCTATGAATACAGAATCCAACAATCCACTGCAACCTGGAACAATGTCAAACAGTCTTATCCAGGCTCTGATCAACAATTACCGTCAAAATCACCTGAATGCTATTAATAGTGCTTTAGGAATAGAAGATGCACATTCCATCTGGTTTGACCTTCCGAAATTGAAAAATTTCATTGCCAATATTGAAGCAGAGGCAGCCAAAGCCAATCCAGCTGCATCTACAGAAGATTTAGGGGTCAGATTTTATTATTCTGCTTACCCGAAGGAAGAAAACTGGTCTATCATGGAGTCTCACCCAGTTCCGATTGAATATGCAGGAAGACATACTATAGTAATGGTCCCAACATTAAAAAAAGCCAATGAAACAGGAGAACTTATTGATTATGATTTCAACCCTTTCCAAAGCGCTGAAGGAAAACCTCTGGCTTTAGCCAACAAATCCGCTAAAGGCATGGGAGAAGATGATGATACAAGCCTTGGTGAAAATAATGGTATTCTTGTTCCGCCAAAAGCTCCTCTAGGTCAGTCTTTTTAATTGTAAAATATATTATACTTAACACTGTATGACAGAATTCCAGGAATTTGCACAAAAAAGTCTGCTTTGGGCTGAAGGACTTGCTGCGGTTATAGCACTTTTCTACTATAACCGTTTAAAAGAACAATATTGGAAACTTTTTGTGTTTTATCTGGTATTTATTTTTCTTGGGGAAGCTTATGGCAAATGGGGGAGTTTTGTTAATTTTACGAAAGCTCAGTACTATAACCACCTTTTAATGCCAATCCAATTCATATTTTTTACTGGTTATATGCTGCAAAATCTTTAGGAAAGCCCAATTTTTTTTGGATAATATCCATTTTATATCTGCTTTCCTTTATTCCCAACGAATTATATTTTTCCAAAAGTAAAATTGTATTTGCTTTCAATTATACATTTGGCTGTCTTATTCTGATGCTCTTGGTAATATTGGAGTATTATAAACAGATTACTTCGCAGGAAATCCTCAATTTCAATAAAAACAAAATGTTTTATATTAATCTTGGGATTACACTATCATATATAGGAACATTACCTTTCATGGCATTTTTATCACTTCTGGTAAAATACAAGGAAATTTGGGATATGTATTTTAGTTATTTTCTGATTTCAGTTTCAGTGATGTATATTTTATTTGCAAGTTCATTTATATGGGGAAAACAGAGCTCTTAATCGTTATTATTCTATTTAACATACTTTTTGTAATGTTTGTAACAGCAGTATTAGTCTATATACGAAGTTACAGACAGCGCAAAAAAGAATACCTGAATGAGATCGAGATGAAAAATGAAATTCATCAGCGAGAGCTTCTGGCCACTCAACTCGAAATACAGCAGGCCACCATGCAGCAGATCGGAAGAGAATTGCATGATAACATTGGCCAGAAACTTACCCTGGTAAGTCTCTATGTTCAGCAGATGCTTTATGAAAACAAAGTTCCGGAGGCAAGTGAAAGAATTGATCAGGTTTCACAAATCATCAATCAATCTTTACAGGACCTGAGGAGCTTGTCAAAAACATTAACGGATGACAATATCAACCAGAAGGAAATTGTAACTTTGATCCAGGAGGAAGTAGACAATACCAACTCCTTTAAAAAGTGTAAAGTCAGTTTTGAGCATAATTTTAAACAGCTGGATTTGGGTTTTGTACATAAAAATATGCTGCTAAGAATTACGCAGGAATTCATTCAGAACAGTATAAAACATTCCCGTTGTAAAAATATCTTTATCACTCTGAATACGTCTGAAGACATCCTTTGGGAACTTGACATCCGTGATGACGGAATCGGGTTTGATACTTCACAGATCAAATCCAACGGAATAGGTCTTACCAATATGAAAAACAGAGCTGAAATCATAGGAGCCAGCTTTCGTATGGAAAGTAAGGAAAATGAGGGAACCCAACTTAATATTATCTAAAAAAAACAGTCATGAAAAAAAGCATTGTAATCGTTGACGACCATATACTTATTGCAAAAGCCCTGGAAGGCATTATCGGTAATTTCAATGAATTTGAGGTCATCTATGTCTGTGAGAATGGCAAAGACCTCATTCAAAAATTTGAAGAAGGGAATGCTATTCCGGATATTATTCTTCTGGATATCAGCATGCCGATCATGGATGGCTTTGAGACGGCAGTATGGCTTACAAAAAATCACCCTAACATTAAAATCATGGCTCTGAGCATGCAGGGAGATGACAACAGTGTGATTAAGATGATCAAAAGCGGAGCAAAAGGCTATCTTTTAAAAAACACCCATCCAAGAGATCTGGAAACCGCTCTTACCCGGCTGAATACTGACGGCTTCTTTTATCCGGACTGGGCTTCCAAAATTATATTTACCAATCTTAACAAAGAAACAGAATCTGAAATCGCGGTAAAAATCTCCGACAGGGAAAAAGAATTCCTAAAATACACTGTGACCGAACTCAGCTATAAGGAAATTGCAGACAAAATGTGCTGCAGCCCAAGAACAGTGGAGAGCTACCGTGACCAGCTATGTGAAAAACTGGATCTGAAAACCCGTGTAGGACTGGCAGTTTTTGCTATTAAAAACGGTTTTGCAAATTAAGATTCACTGTGAAAATTTTATTCAATAAATTAAATTTAAACGAAAATAATTCACATAAAATCATCAAAAAAAACAAAAACACATAAACATAATCTAAAATTAATTAAAATTAAAACATATTGAAAAACATTGAAATTAATTTAATGAAAAGATATAAATTTTAATAATGTATTAAAGATTTTAAGAAAATACTTGCATATCAATTTCAAATAATATAATTTCACACCCTCAACCTAAATGATTTTGATATGAAAAAACTATTATTTGGAGCTTTCATGCTCACTGTAATGGCTGCATGTAACAATGACAGCATCAACAATCAAAACGAAAATCCAACTGACGAACCGGTAACTTCTGCAGGATTAGTTCAAAGAGGCTGTGCTTCTGAGGAAATCAGACAGGAGGCATTGAAAAAAAGTCCTGAACTTCAGCAAAGATTTGCGGCATTGGAAACCAACACAGAAAAATTTGCCAACGATCTTAAAGTGGGAAAAGTTCTTGCTGATGGCACTGTAGAAATTCCCGTGGTAGTTAATGTTATTTACAAAACTACAGCTGAAAATGTTTCTGATGCAAGAATTGCTGAACAGATTGCCGTATTGAATGCTGATTATTCTGGCACCAACAGTGATGTTAACAAAATTCCAACTGAATTCCAATCGGTAAGTTCCGGTGATACAAAAGTAAAATTCAGGCTGGTAAATACGGTTAGAAAATCCACAACAAAAACAAGCTGAGCAACTAATGATGATATGAAAAAAGCATCTAAAGGAGGAATTGATGCAACTAATCCAACTAACTATTTAAATTTATGGGTTGTGGGTAAAATGACCAGCCAGGGACGCACAATTCTTGGATACGCAACTTTCCCTGAATCTGCAGGTTTATGGAATGACGGTGTTGTAATTGCTGCTCCGTATTTCGGTAAAACAGGAGCTTCTTCACCTTTCAACCTGGGAAGAACAGCAACACATGAAGTAGGCCACTACTTAAACTTAAGACATATCTGGGGGGATGCCAATTGCGGAAATGACCTGGTAAGCGATACTCCTACACAAACTACTGCTAATTACGGAAAACCTTCCTACCCGTTATACAACACCTGCAGTGGTGTATAAAGATCTGTAATGTTCATGAACTATATGGACTATGTAGATGATGCAGCTATGTTTATGTTCTCTGCAGGACAGAAAACAAGAATGCAGTCTGTAGTAGCTTCTTCTGGTGCAAGATCCGGATTAAGAGTGTATTAAAAGATATTTTTAAATATAAATCTAAAAATCTATCCTAATCATTAGGGTAGATTTTTTTATGCTCGTATTGTGTCATCAGCTGCTTAAATAAGTATAAAAAATATTCTATATTTCTCAATAAAGACATAAAATTATTTATATTAAAATGCACTTGAGTGTGAAATATAAAGCAATTGTAATAATTTAACTAAAATTCAAACAAAATACATTTAAATTGCAATATAATCAAAGAAACAAATTTTTACATGCAAACTATTTAAATATTTTACAAAATAATTTGCATATCAATTTCAAATACTATAATTTCACGCCCTCAACCAAATTATATTATAACGATATGAAAAAATTCTTAATCGGAGCCCTGGCCCTGGGCTTTATGTCAGCATGTAACACTGACAACCTAGCCAATCAAAACGAAACACTTCCGGATCAGGAGACTTCTGCTCCCAGCGCTCTTAAAAGAAGCTGTCCATCAGAAGAAATCAGACAGGCAATGCTCCTGAAAAACCCTGCACTTAAACAAAAAATAGCCGATATTGAATTCGGGACTGAAAAATTTGCTGAAAATCTTAAACTGGGAAAAGTTCTTGCAGATGGAACAGTTGAAATTCCGGTAGTTTTTAATGTAATTTATAACACTTCCACTCAAAATATCTCTGATGCAAGAATTGCAGAACAGATTGCAGTACTTAATGCTGATTATGGCGGCACCAATTCTGATATCACTAAAATCCCGTCTGCATTTCAACCTGTAGCAGCAGGTGATGTAAAGATTCGTTTCAAACTGGTAGCTACTAACCGCAAGCAAAGTACAAAAACAGGATGGAGATCTGATCTTGAAGAAATGAAAAAAGCCAGTACTGGCGGTATTGATGCTACTGACGTGACTAAAAATATGAACATCTGGGTTGTGAACTCAATTCTTGATGAGAATGGCCAGCCCGGAACTTTAGGCTACGCCTATTACCCGGAACATGCAGGACAATGGTATGACGGTCTTGTTATAGGTTATCAGTATATAGGGAAAACCGGTGCTTCAGCTCCTTTCAATTTAGGAAGAACTGTAACGCATGAGGTTGGACATTATTTAAATCTGCCACATCTTTGGGGATCATCTGATGCCGGATGTCAGACAGATTATTCTAATGACACTCCTACATCTCCCGGTCCTAACTACGGAAATCCTACTTATCCTCTCAACAGAATCTGTGGTGGTGTAAGCCGTTCTCAGATGTTTATGAATTATATGGATTATGTGGATGATAAATCTATGTTTATGTTCTCTGCCAATCAAAAAACAAGAATGCAGGCAGTAGTATCAGCATCCGGACCAAGAGCCGGACTAAGATAATCCGCAGCTGAATATTATAAAAATATTAAAATAGTCTATCTCAATTTTTGTGATAGATTTTTTTAATATTTTTACCCGATTTTAATTCAGCACCACTACCGATGAAAAAAACAGCATTAGCATCAGGAATACTATTGCACTTATACTGTATTAAAGCACAGGATACGATCCAGGTCAGAAATATCAGGCAAGACCTGGAACTTACTAATTCGGGATATACCATTCAGGAGAAGACTCCGTTTTTCAAAAAAGAATGGGTAAAAAAATCAGTGGCTCCTGCAATTCTTTTTACTGCTGCAGCTGCAACCTGGGGAGAAAAAGAAAATATCCGTGAGGTGAGAAACCGATATCTTCCCAACTTCAAAGTCAAATATGATGACTATCTTCAGTATGCTCCTGCTGTTGCTGTTTACGGATTAAAACTCTCTGGTGTAAAGGGGCGGAACAATATTGGAAGGGCAACCTTATCCTATGGTACAAGTTTAGCCATCATGGCTATTTTAGTCAATTCTATCAAATATACAGCAAAAGTAGAACGGCCTGACGGGTCCAAAAACAATTCTTTCCCATCAGGACATGCCGCTATGGCTTTTACCAATGCCAGCTTTCTACACAAAGAATACGGAATGGTAAATCCGGCGTACAGCATCGCAGGATATGGGTCTGCCACGATAACAGGACTTGGACGAAATTTAAATAACAGGCACTGGGTTCCGGATATTCTTGCCGGTGCCGGTATCGGAATCATATCAACAGAACTCGGATATTTCTTTATTGACAAAATTTATAAGAACAAAGGGGATAATTTAAGCATCTTATCTAGAATAGAGGGAAACGATTACCCTTCTTTTCTTGCTCTGAAAATGGGTACAGCATTAGGCACAACCAACTTCCTGAAAGAATCTGAGCTTGACGACAAAAAGCAAACCGGTTTTGAGGGCGGGCTGGAAGGGGCTTATTTCTTCTCAAAAAATTGGGGTGTTGGCGCTGATATAGCTTTCAGCAGCTTCCCGATTAAATCTCAAAGAATAACTTTCGATGACGGGCAGGATTTTGGTGATCATGAAATCAAAACACAATCCATGGGATTCCTGGCTGCAGGCATTGGTCCTTATTTTTCCCACGAATTATCAGATAAATGACAGCTTACTTTAAAATTAACCGGAGGATATGCCGCAACTGCAAGTGGAAAAGTATTTGTAAAAGGAAACGAAATAGACACCCCTAATCACGAGCTGCAGATAGCCAGATACAAACCTAAACCCGCCTTCCGATGGAATACAGGAGCTTCCATGACTTATAAGTTCAATCCGGGATTAGGTCTTACCTTTTATACAGATTATAATCAGATCAACTCTACCATTCGTTACCACTTCAGTGATGAGATTAAAGAAAGTGCTGAGCTGGACCAGGAGCTTAATAACCTGATTGCAAAAGAAAAAGTTAATTATATTACGTTAGGTTTAAGATTAACTGCCTATTTTTAAAATACAAAGCCTTCAAAATATGAAGGCTTTTACTTTATAAATTTTTACGGTTATTTTCCGGAGTATAATCCATAAACAGATCACCATCCAGCTGTACTGATTTTACTTTCTTCTTAATGGGAATCACAAGATCAGTCATCTTCTGGTCTTTTTCCCAGACAGAAGGCGAGAAATGTAACTTTTCCGTACTTCCATCTTCATAAGAGAGTATGGCATCAAACGGAATGGCAAAGCCTCCTACATTGGCAACATTTACGGTAAGCATATCATTCATCTGGGATGCTCCTGCTATCTTTAAGTCAATATAATTATTGGTATAAAACCAGTTCTGGAAGAACCAGTTCAGATTTTTACCTGAACCTGTATTCATAGAGTTGAAATAATCCCATGGAACCGGATGTTTCCCGTTCCAGTTATCCATATAATGATGTAATGCTTTTTTAAACAGCTCGTCCCCCAGATAATCTTTCAGTGCCAGATAAGATAAAGATGCTTTCACATAGGAATTGTTGCCATATCCTGCACCACTCACCTGCGTACTCATTGTAATCACCGGCTGGTCCTGTTCTGAAGACGGGTCATTGATCCATCTTTTAACACGGAAATTTTTATAAAACTCTTTAGCCGCGGCTTCTCCGTTTTCATCAATCCCTATAAGATATTCCAGCGTAGTAGCCCAACCCTCATCCATAAAAGCATATCTTGTTTCGTTGATTCCCATATAAAACGGGAAATAGGTATGGGCAATTTCGTGATCTGCTGTGAGCCTCGCATCCTGGAGATTGTCCGGGATACTGGTATCATTAATCATCATCGGATATTCCATATCTGCATACCCCTGAATAGCAGTCATTACATTGTAAGGATATTCTACACCAGGCCAGTTCTTAGAGAACCAATCCAGGTTATAGCGCATCCAGTCTACATAATTTTCGAAATCTTTTGCTCCGGATTTATACCCTGCCTGAACGCTTGCTCTTTTTGTTTTTAACTGAACACTTGCAGCGTCCCAAACATAATGATTACTTAGTGCAAAACAGAAATCTGTGATATGGTTAGCCTTAAATTTCCATACATTCCACTTATTAGGTTTGGTCACTTTTCCGGACCTCATTTCCTGTTCTGTAGCAATATGTATCAGCTTATCGCTCTTTAATGAAGCTTTATAACGTTTTAAATATTCCGGCTGAAGCACGGTTTCCGGATTAAGGAAATCCCCTGTTGCCCAGACCACATAATTCTTTGGAGCTGTAATACTGAAACTGTAATCATTAAAGTCATTATAGAACTCCTGTCTGTCCGAATGCTGAATCATATCCCATCCGTTATAATCATCATACACGGAAATTCTCGGAAAAGAATAAGCCACATAGAATGTTTCGGGGTCAATCTGACCTTCTCTTCCACTCTGTACAGACAACGGATATTCCCATTCTATTTTAACCTCAGCTTTGGATTTTGATTTTAAAGCTGTTTTCAGGTTTACTTTTTCAACAGTACTCCAATCGTCACTGTTGATATCATATTTTGCACCGTTTACAATGAAAGATTTAATCTTAAGCCCTGAAGAGAGGAAATCCTTGGATACAAATCCTGATCTTGGCGACTGTGGTTTATGAAGGTTATTCACAAAGCGTATGGCCAGTTCATTCAGGCTATCAGGACTGTTGTTGGTATAGACAATCGTTTCTTTTCCGGAAACTATTTTGGTAACGGCATCCACTTTTACCTCTACATTATACACTCCTTTGTTCTGCCAGTAATTTTTACCCGGTGCTCCTGAAATATCACGGGTTCCTTTTTCGTATGCTTTTTTGATATTCCTCGGCATATACAATTCCTGCGCTGATAAGTGCAGTAAAGAAACTGCTACCAGCATCATGGAAAAAATTTTCTTCATAACGATCTTTTTAAAGATTGGCATCAAAAATAGCGAAAATCTGACACCAGTAGATCATTTGTTATATAATAATATTTTATTGTAACGATTCTTATATTAAATTTACTTACAATCTTTCCTGTTCTGCAGTTTTCTTTATTGTTTTTGCATTTTTCACAGACTGATTTCCAAAATTGAATTTCAAAGAAATCGTAAAGCTCTGGGTATCCCGGTAATCTATAAAATAGTTGTCCTGATTGGCATACTTTGTACTTATTTTTTCCTGTGAAGTTTTAAAAATATCATTAAACAAAAGGCTTGCTTCCAGTTTTTTGTTAAAGAATTTTTTATTGACCGCCAGATAAGTTGCAGAAGATTCCGAGATCCAGAAAGTCCCCTGTATCCCCGGAGAATAATAGCGGTGCCCTATTTCTATTTTCCAATCGGTGTTTTTATCGAGTGTAAAACTTGTTGAAATATTGGATGCCAGGTTCCAGACTTTGTTTTTATATAGGAATCCGTCAGTTCCTTTAAAATAATTTTCGTTGTGTTCAAGATTTTCAGACACGATAATATTCCACCATGGCTTGACCTGAAAATTTTTATACAGGCTTAATCCGAAAGCTTCTCCTTTCTCTATATTGGTGAAATAATAGATCAAACTGTTGGTACTTGGTTCCTGATATGAAATTTCCATGGATGGATAGATTTCTTTCCGGTAATATAAATCCACATTCCAATCCTTCCAGGAGTAGGTAAGATTCAGATTGTGAGTGATTGTTGCCTTTAATTTCGGATCTCCCTGATAGTATGAGAACAGGTTATAGTAAGATTTTGCGGGGTTCAGCCATGAATAGGAAGGTCTGCTGATTCTTTTACCATAAGAAAACCCAAATTCCTGTTTATTTTCTGTCGTATACTGTGCATAAAAAGTGGGAAAAAACTTCCAGTAATTACTTTTATTCAGTTCATAAGGCTCAGAAACAGTTCCTTCAAGATCCGTCATTTCTGCACGGAGACCTCCTTTGAAGTTCCATTTTCCTATATTGTAGGACAATGAAGAATACAGTGCAAAATTATGCTCTTTATAATCAAATACACTACTTTTTTCCGGTCTGTATTGCAATTCTCCATTCTCATTATCTGAAAAGTCAAGCTTACTGTTCGTCTTTACAAAACTATATTTTGCTCCGGATTCCAGTTCCAGTTTATCTTCTTTCCACTGGTAATCAAATTGAGTGGAATACAACTGAACATCCGCTTTGTTCTTCGTAATAAAATCATCCTCTTTTGGAGGCTGCCCAGCAAAGTTCAGATAGGTCATTACATTCTGATATTTATCTGCATTGTTTCCCGTAAAATAATTGATCCAGGAAAGGCTGCTTTTTTTGTTCAGTTTCCGGTCTATCTGAAGGCTTACAGAATTATTAATGGATCTTGAGCGATGATCATTAATTGTAGTATAGTTGGATTCTACAATATCCTGTTCATTATAAATCAAAGTTGGAACATTGTAAATCCCGAAGGATTTTGGAGAAAAATACCCTGAGTAGTTGAGGCTTATATTGGTCAGGCTGTCCAATTCATATTCCGCATTAAAATTCAGGGTATTCTGATTATTGTTTTTATCCTTCCTGTTCATTGTACTGATCCATCGGGTTTGACTTTCCGGATAACTTACATAGTCTGTTCCTTCCCGGTAGTAGGTCCCGATTCCTTTATAATAGCTTACCATAACGGAAAGTTTATCTTTTTTATAATATTGGGAAAGCCCAAAAACACCTTTTGCATATTGTGTCTGTATATATTTAGAGGAGAGAATTCCCCGGTAGCCTTCAATTTTATTTTTCTTCAGGACGATATTCAGAACAGCACTTCCTGAAGCTTCATATTTTGCAGGCGGATTGGTAATCACTTCTATTGACTTCACCTCATCTCCCTGTGTATTTTCCAGAAGATTTTTGAGTTCATCTCCCGTCAGCATTACTTTTTTATCATTAATCGTCACGAGAATTCCTGTGCTTCCCTTTACACTCAATACACTATTGTTGATGGTAACACTGGGTGTATTTTTTAGGATTTCCCAGGCATTGAGTGATGAAATATTACTGTTTTCCACATTAAATTCCAGCCGGTCAACTTTTCTTTTTACCAGGGGTTTACGCCTGGTCATTACAATTCCTTCAATTTCCTGGGACTCCTTTTTAAGAATAACATTCAGCGGTTCAGGTTCATTCAGATCGAGCTTTCTCTCAAATAAAGAATACCCCGGATTTTTAATCACCAGTTTTACATTCCGTTCTGTAATACCTTCCAAAACAAATTCTCCGTTTTCATTTGTTTTTAGTTCTTTGATTAATTTATTCTGAGCATCATACACTTCAAGCTTTACTGATGACAGCTTTTCGTTTTCAGTGTTTACAACTGTTCCTCCAGGCAATTGTTTCTGAGCAAGAATCAAAACCGGAAAACACAAAAGAAAAAGAATTTTATACATAGTTATTTTTTTATCCTCCAACAAAGACTGTTGTTGCGTTCTATGGGGACAAAATTCTGCATTGAATAGGAGATTTTCAGTTAACGATGGGTTAATGATAGGTTAATCTCTTTTCTTCAAAATAATAAACCTGAATCCGGAAATTCAGGTTTTAAAATCAATGGAATATGTTTTTATGGATAAGGGATTATTTTATCCAGTTCTATAGGATTATAATATCTTTTTATATTAATCTGCGTCTGTTTGGTCAAACCCGCAAACTCGTCTTTACTTTTGATCTGTCGTCCGTTAATGCGTACATTCCAGTCTGGCTGAAATTCAGTTCTCATTCTGGCATAAGGATCATTATAAAACTCCAGATTCAGTTTCACCCATTTCTTAAAATCAATGGCAATAGGAGACAATGAATAATGCTTTTCGAGAAAACCTGTTGTATCATATATTTTGGAGAGGTTAATATTTCTGGAGAAAGAATATATAAAGTCTTTGTTGTCATCCTCTACATACAGAACCAATCCCGGCAGTCCTCTAAATTTATAAGGACCTTCAGGAATATTGATATCCGGAGTAAACCAGGCGGTCCAGTTTCTTCCTCCAAATACTGCAGTTGCTTTTTGCAAATTATAATTATTGATCTTTTTGGTATCAGCCTCTACTTTCCACGAAATATTATCTTCCGTTTCAAACACATAATAATAGGGCATCATCATGATCTGAACAAAATTTTTATTTTTATTGGAACCTTTTTTCCTGATAATGGTCTGTCCGGACTGGCTGGTATACTGAGAAGACATTCCTCCATGAAGGATATTCAGAGAATCATTTACCAAAAATGCAAATTCATAAAATTTCACTTCCTCCGGATTAATATCCAGTACCATTTCTTCCTTTTCATAATTTGTACCTTTAGGATCAGGCCTGTATTGAAGTTCATATATAAAGCGATGGGTCTGAGCTTTAATCCCCATCCCAAGGAACAGAACAAGAAGAATGAATACCTTTTTCATTACATCGAATTTAATTTTCTAAAATTACCAAAAAACACACTAAACATCAGGTTAATAAAAGGTTAATGATAAAAAATACTATTTCATTAAAATGTTAAAGCTCTATCTTTGTTCCGATGATAGCCAAGAGTAAAATTCTGATTCCGGTTTTTGCCACTCTGTTCCTTCTTTTACTGGGAATACAGGTTTACTTTATGTATAAAACCTATCAGGTAAAAGAGAGAGAAATCTACAGGGCAATACAGTCTCCTCTCAGAGATTATACTGATGAACTGGAAGATAACGGCGGTGCAAAAAAAACTGACGATGATTCTTTACAATCTTTTTTCATCCGCTACAACAATAAAGAAATCAGTAAAAAAGATTTTCTGAATTTTTTCGAAGAAAACAGAAAGCAGACGATGGAAATATTCAGTAATCATGTTGACAGTATGTTTAGAAAAGAAGGATACAGAATTGCTGTAAAAATAGAATACCTGTCTGTTTCTTTCATGCCGGATAATATCAATCTTCTGGACAACCCCATTGTGCTGTATGAAACGAAAAACAAAATAATAAATCCCGAAATTTTAAGCCGGGGAAAATGGGAAACAACTTCAACTTCAAAAATCAATCGTAAGACCAGAAAAAATAATGTTTTCCTGGTAAGAAGCAGAACCAGTATTGAAATATTAAATATTAAAAGTATTGTTTTCAAAGAACAGGCATTGCTCTTTCTGTCTTGTATTGCGATTTTATCCTTTGTTCTGATGCTGTATATTTTTACAGTTAAAAATCTGGCTGCCCAGCAAAAACAGGTGGAAGTTCTTCACAACATTGTGGATAATATTTCACACGAGTTTAAAACTCCGATTGCTACTTTAAAAATAGCATCAAAAACGTTAAAGAAAGAATGGAACCCGGAAACGCTTCCTCTTATTGACCGCCAGGTTGCCCGTCTTGAAAGCCTGATGTTTCAGCTTCATAAGGACGAAATACCTGACGAAATAGTCGAAATACAGCCTAAAGACTGGGATTTCTTCATTCAGGATCTTGCAGTTACCTATCCTGCTACAGATTTTAAATTTGAAAACACCATCTTACAAAAGCTACCTTTTGATAAAAACCTGATGGAAACTGTTATTAAAAATCTTTGTGAAAACAGCGTAAAATATGGAGCATCTGTTATTACAATAAATCTAAGCTCCCGTTCTCAGCATCTGGAAATTGAAATTTCTGACAACGGACAAGGTATGGAAACGAAAGAGCTGAATACTATTTTTGAAAAATTTTACAGAATACAGAACAAAAATATTCACAATAGCAAAGGGCTTGGACTGGGGCTTTATTTTGTAAAAAAAATCGTTGACAAGTATGGTGGAAAAATAGAGGTTTCCAGCCAGCTTCATACAGGCAGCACTTTTAAAATATCAATTCCTTATGAAAACTAAAATCCTTCTTACAGAGGATGATCCGGATTTCGGAATGATCCTGAAGCAGTATCTTGAATTGGAAGATTTTGAAGTCGGCTGGTTTCAGAATCCCGAAGAAGTTTTACCCTTACTTTCTGCTGAATTTCCTTATCAGATAGGAATTCTGGATGTGATGATGCCTAATATAGACGGATTCTCACTGGCAAAAATGATTTTGAAAGAAAAAAGTAATTTCCCATTATTGTTTTTAACTGCCAAAAACCAGAAAATCGACCGTCTGACCGGGTTGAAAATAGGTGCTGATGATTATATTGCCAAACCCTGCGATCCTGAAGAGCTTGTGTTACGAATCAAAAATATTCTGAAGAGAAGTCTTCCTGCTGTTATGGCTTCCCAAATAAAAATAGGAGAATTCTCACTGGACACCAACAAGCTTCTGTTGTCACATCCTAACGGAAATAACCGGCTGACTATACGGGAACAGGAATTACTGCTGTATCTTCTGAAACACAACCGATCTATTATTACAAGGGATAATATCCTGGACAATCTTTGGGAAACCAATGATTATTTTACAGGAAGAAGTCTTGATGTGTTCATCAGCAGGCTCCGCAAATATTTCAACAGTGATCCCCAAATAAAAATCCAATCCCTTAGAGGAATTGGATTTGAAGTTGATTTTCCAACCAATGATTTTTTATAGCGACAGATGTACAATTACAGGGAAATGATCTGACGGGTACAAAAGATTTTCTCTTCTGTCATTAATGTGTCTGTGAGATCTTATTTTAAAGCCTTGTGTAAAGATATAATCTATTCTGTCTTTCGGGACTGTATTGACATCAAAAGCAGTGAAAGTTCCTACCGGACCATAATGTTTGGTTTCAGAATGGTAGAAAGTATCTTTCATATTCTGGGAAAGAATTTTAATCGGTTCTGAATCATCTGTCAGGTTAAAATCTCCGCTTAGCGTTACCGGAAGGTTTTTTGGATTGAGTTCTTTGATTTTTTTAAGGATCAGTTCAGAAGATTTCACTCTTGCCACATTTCCAATATGATCGAAATGAAGATTCATTGCGAGGAATTCTTTCTTCGATTTTTTATCTTTAAATACTGCATAGGTGCAGATTCTGTTCAGTGCAGCATCCCATCCTTTTGAAGGTTTTTCCGGAGTTTCAGATAACCAGAATGTGCCTGATTTTACAACATCAAGTCTGTTGGTATCATAAAAGATGGCTGAAAACTCCCCTTTTTCTTTACCATCGTCTCTTCCTACTCCTATGTAATCATAATTCTTTAATCCTGTCTTAATATCTTTCATCTGCTCAGGAAGCGCTTCCTGTACTCCGAAATAATCAGGATGGTAATAGGTAAGCAAATCTGCAACGTCCTGCTTTCTCTTCGGCCAGGCATTGTCTTTATCTGACTCTACGTTCAGCCTGATATTAAAACTCATTACGGTAAGGTCCTGTGAAAATCCCAATGCAAAAAGCATCAGAAACACCATTGAAAATCTGAAATTCATATGTTATGTTATCAATAAGAAAACAAAAATAAAACTTCTCTTTGACAGAGAAGCCTGATTCATATGATTATATTGTTAAATTATCTTTTTCTTCTTCTACGGATATAAAATATTCCTGAAATTCAGTTTCAGAAACCGGCAATGCACTTTCGAGTTTCACTACGCCAATGGTTTTATAATGGGCCGCAAGTTTGATCTCTTTACTTTTAAGAAGTGTTTCAAGCTTTTTAAAATTGATATCTTTTTTTAAAACTGCCAGATAAGTTTTCATAAGTATACCTGTATTAAACCATTTCCTATATCTCTGTATTTTATGCCTTCAACCGGCCTTGCTTTATGTTCAATAAGTTTCCAGATTTCCTTGGCTGATTTATCAGGAAACTGCTCCATATATAAGGCGGCAAGCCCTGAAACATGTGGTGCAGCCATACTGGTCCCGCTCATTGTGTAATAAAAATTATTTTTGTTCTTTGCATTTTTAGGGTAGCTGCTTACAATATCTACTCCGGGAGCACAGACATTGATGCTTCCTCCGGTAGACGGGTTAAGGCCCGCATTTGAAAATCTTGCAATCTTCATCTGGCTGTCAATTGCTCCTACAGCCATAATCGATTTTGAATTCGCAGGCATAGAAACTGGCTGTGGAATCTGTGGTCTGTTACTGTCATTTCCTGCTGCCGCTATAATAAGATAGTTATTCTCCAGTGCCCTTTCTCCAATGGTTTCAAAAAGAACAGAAGGCTGGTCGTCAAGCTTCACCGGACATGCCAGCGATAGTGACAGTATTCTGAACTTCTTCGTAATCGCCCAGTCTATTGCATCAATCACACTGCTGGTCGTACCTCTTCCATTATCAGCCAATACTTTTGCTATTTTCAGATTGGAATCCTTAGCTATTCCATAACGTTTTCCGGTATCACTTCTTACGTTTCCGGTGGCAATTCCTGCACAGTGTGTACCGTGGCCGTTGGGATCCCTGTTCCAGTCTTCACCATCTATGAAAGATTTACCTTCAATTTCTTCAGATGAAAAATCGGGGTGGGAAGTCTCAAGGCCTGTATCAAGAATACAGATGTCAACTCCTTTTCCTGTATAATGGGTATTTTCCAAACCAATTGCCTGTAATCCCCATTCCATCTCAGAGAATGATTTTTGGGGTAAGGGTTTGCTGGTAATGTATTTTTCAAGCTCTGAAATTTTTTCTGCGAGCCCTGCAGACTGTTTTTTAAGTTCGTTGATCAGCTGCAGTTCATCTGCTGGAAAAAACTCACGTTCTTTTTCATAGTAAACTATTGAGTTGGATTCATCTTTAACGGCGCTCTCCAGTTGTGCTTCATCCATATGATCCACCACAAGAACTCCAAGGTTTTTGTAAAGTACACCGTTATCCTTATTGATGACTTCATAGGAACGGTTTTCTTTGGAAAGAAATTCTGAAGAAGTAATGCTCACTTCCAGTTCTTTCTCTATTTTTTTGAGTGATGTCTTCTGCTGATCTTTCAACAGGACAATATATCTTCCGGTTTCCATAATGTTCTTTTTTTAAATTAACTTCAGAAATACTTTTTCCAGAATAAGAAAAATATCCTCAGGAATAATGGTCAGCCTGAGCTTCTTGTTAATTCCGGATATGGCTGTATTCTGCTCAGACAGAGAAGTCCAGAAACGTTCAATTTTGGGAACAGAATTCATTTCTTTTAATTTTTCATCATCAAGAATCCCATTCTGGTACAGGGATACAATGATTCCCGAAATAAGTTCTTCCGCCTCTTCGAGCTTTTTATTTTCCCTGGTATATATTTCTATCAGAATTCCATAAATACTTTCCATACCGTTGAATGAAAATCCTCCGAGAATTTCACGTCTTCCAGACAGTATCTTCTCCATTTTTATAGGATTAAAACCTCTTTTAACGGTTGCAATCATATTCATAATTTTCAGAACTTCAGATTCATGGCTCGTGTTCCCTTTTGTACGGAAATACTCCAGCACTTCGTCGAGAAATACATCAAAACGGGCATCAAAGTCAAATGATTTCGACAGATACAACGTCTGAACTTCATTGAAATGCTCCAGAAGTTCTTTAATTTTCTGTACCGTAAAATGAATAAGTTCCTGCATTACTCAAAAGTTATCTGTTCTATTTCATTACCGTCTTTATCTTTGTAGGAGACAATCCTGATTCCTTCTTCTTCCATTTCCACATGAAGATTAATAAACAGCTTATCTTTATCTTCTGCTGCACTGGTATTGGGATCTATGTAAATATTATTCAGTTTCGCATTCACCAGTGTATATTTATTCAGGAGAACTTTTGAAAAAATTTCCTTCAGCTCGTCAGTTTCTTCTGTTGTTCCTTCCTGAGGCCGGAAAATTCCGGAATTAAGAAGCTGGACTTTTTTTCTGAGATCCAGCTTAAGGACTTCGACAGAAGGAAGCTTACCGAATTTCTGATCATTTTTTTCCAGTGTACTGAACAGCGTTTTGAACTCCTCGGTCTCAAGCTGTCTTTTGCTGATTTCAGGAATATTCAGGTTTTTCTCTTTGTTTGCCAGACGGATTCTCTCATTTATTTCGGTAACGAACTGATCCTGATTCAGTTTGAAATTGTATTTGGAATCTGAATCAATATCCGTAATTTTTATGGGAATGTCCATCTTTACACTGGGCAGTGCATATCTCGGCACCTTAAAATACTTAAGGTATTCATGGCGGGCATATTCTTTGGCAATAAGAACGGCGTTCTCGTCAGCTTTTTTACGAGCCTGAATTATCTCGTTGTTGAGATAATCCAGGTAATCTGATAATTTTATCATTTTTCGTAAAATGTTTTATTGTGAAAGAAGTCCAAGTACTTTTTCAAGTCCTGCAGGCATTTCATCATTGGTTGCACGTACCTTTACCCCAAGAGAATATTCTTTTTCCACTTTGATTCCTGTGCTGGAAGTTCTTTTATAAGAAACATCCACTTTGAATTTTACAGGACCCCATCCACCGGATACTCCTGCATTGATACCGAATTCATCACTTACATCTTTGGTGTATGTAGAATTAAGTTTCACATTAAAGTCTACTTCACAGGTTTCAATTCTGAAGCTTGGAACATTCAGCAATGCAATAAACGGTACTGAAATTTCTACATCATTAGGAATGGTTTTAGGATTGGTAGCACTGACAGGCTCGTCTTCTTTAAAATCCGGATTCGGAATATTTTTTTTGTATTTGAATTCCGCCATTCTCAGTTTTTTAGCACTGGCTGCATTGGCAGGATCTGTAAGCTCAAAACCGACTTCGTTGATGAAATTAACGGTGGCAATAGAGGCATTAGACTGTGCTTTTACACAGGCATCCAAAGGTCCGCCAATAATGGTGGCAAAGTCAATACTTCCCAGTTCTGCCGCAAAATCTGCGCTGGCAGCATCTGAAGTTCTGAAGATCTCGTCATCGGCAGCCATTCTACCGGCAATCAGTTTCATGATCTCTGAAGAGGCACCTGAGAAAGATTTTTCCCACTTTTCATCATAATTCTTTTTGAATTCGTCTACAATTGCTAACAATTCCTTATTGGTTAATGAACTCAATTCTGAAGTTTCAATTCCTGATACTTTTTCATAGACTGCGGGAGTCAGCACTTTTTCTACTCCTGACAAGAGATCAATTAACTCATTTTTTGTTTTTTTGGCGTGGCTTGCTTCAAGCACTGATTTTAATGTTTCCATGTTTTTTGTTTTTGATTAATATTGTGGGACAAAATTATATCACTGACCTTCAAAACATTTCAGGAGAACACCTCTACTTGTTCAGGAAAAACACCCTAAAAAATAAAAAGCCTGAACTTACGGTGGTAAGCTCAGGCTTTTGTAATACATATTGCAGAGATCTATTTTATAGACGCAAAGATCATATTAACTATTATTCTTAAGTAAGCTAAGAAAGCAACAAGTTGCTGATGAAGCTGCATGAATATGCTCACGCTTAGAAAGAATCAATTCCATTGATTCCATCTTTGCCCCCTTAAAATCAAACATCAGATATCAGATCTTTGCGTTAAATTAAAATAGATCCAATATTTCTACGCCGGCGTTTTACTGTTGTTTTCCAGATTGACATCAGGAACTACAGAATCCGGATCCAGTTTTACTTCGTTTATTTCCTTTTTAGAATCTACCTTGAATGTCCATTCCGTATTTCTTTTCCAAACCTCAACAGGAATTTTCACAGTCTGTGCTGTTCCGTCTTTGAATCTGATCTGTACTGTTGTTGGCATTGGCAGCTGCCCAATATTTTCAACCGTAATCTGAACTCCATTCTTAAAGTCCCCGTTGATATACTGTACATTTTTAACCGCCTGATCAATTTTCCATTTATTAAAGAACCATCCTCTCCAGAACCAGTTCAGCTCTTCTCCGGATACATTTTCCATGGTATGGAAGAAATCCCATGGTGTAGGATGTTTAAAAGCCCAGCGATCTATATAGGTTCTGAATGCTTTGTCAAATTTTTCAGGTCCCAGAATGGCTTCTCTTAAAACCTCTAATCCCGTTCCCGGTTTAAAATAAGCTAAAGCACCGATGCTTCTTTCTTTCATATTATCGGGTCCTACCATTACAGGTTCCAGATTGCCATTCAGAAGGTAAACTCCCGATCTTGCCAGATTCGGTTTACGGTAATATTCCCCTTTATTGAAGGCTTCGGTGGAAAGTCCGTTAATAAAGGTATTAAACCCTTCATCCATCCAGGCAAACAGTCTTTCATTAGATCCAACAATCATAGGAAACCAGTTGTGTCCGAACTCATGGTCCGTAACGCCCCAAAGGCCTTCCCCTTTGGAATCCATATGACAGAAAACAATCCCGGGATATTCCATTCCACCTTCGTTTCCTGCAACATTGGTGGCTGCAGGATAAGTATATTCATACCATTTTTTCGAATAATGTTCTATAGCTGCCTTTGTATATTCTGTAGATCTTCCCCATGCTTTATCACCGGCACTTTCTACAGGATAAGCTGAAATAGCCAAAGATTTCTTTCCACTTGGCAAATTGATTTTTGCAGCATCTAAAATAAATCCGGCAGATGATGCCCATGCAAAATCTCTGGTCTGATTAATTTTAAATTTCCAGGTCTTTGTACCGGATGCTTTATTTTTACCGATTTCAGATTCAGGACGGATCATTACCGTTTTATCACTGTTTCTTGCCTCATTCCATCTGCTGATTTCTTCTTTGCTGTATACCTCTTTCTCATTCAGAAGCTCTCCGGATGCCACTACGTAATGATTGGCAGGAACAGTAATATTGGCTGTAATATTCCCATATTCCAGATAAAACTCCGAAGCTCCAAGGTAAGGAAGTGTATTCCAGCCCATCACATCATCATACACGCACATTCTCGGATACCACTGTGCGATGGTAAAAATCTTACCGTTTTTAGTCTCCTGAACACCCATTCTGTCTGAACCATACTCGGGAGAAACAAAAGAATATTCAATTTCTATTTTGGCAACTCCTCCGTTGGCTTTCAGTTCTTTTGGAAGATCAATCTGCATTCTTGTATCAGTAATGGTATATTTTACTTCTTTACCATCAAGCCTGACTGATTTAATTGTATATCCACCGTTAAATTCTTCTCCGTGAGCACCATTTCTGCTTCCTGAAAGCGGAACTACTCCATTTCCTCTTGAATCTTTTGCAAACAGGTTCTGATCCAGCTGCAGCCAGAGAAAACCTAATTTGTCCGGACTGTTGTTGGTATAAGTAATCTGCGCTGTACCGGAAATCTCTTTTTTGTCTTCATTCAGGCTTACATTCAAATGGTAATCTGCTGAATTCTGCCAGTAAGCATGTCCCGGCTGCCCGCTTGCAGAACGTGTGGCTGTACCTGTCTGCGGATAGAAGAACGGCTTAAATGCTTCTACGTAATCGTATTTCGGAGTCTGCTGTGCATATACCGATCCTGAGAAGAGGACCACTGCAAGCGTCGAAACAAAGGTTGGAAGTTTAAAATTCATTTTGAAAAAGTATTATTTACTGTATAGGTAAAAAAAACTCCCGGAATTGTTACACATCCGGGAGTTTTTTTAATATAAGTTTAATTTAATTTGACTTTTTAGCTTTAATCATAGCTTCCAAAGCATCCCACATTTCACGGGGAATTGCTTCAAGTATATTGAACTCTCCCGCTCCCTGAAGCCATTCTCCTCCATCAATGGTTACCACTTCCCCATTCATATATGCAGAATAATCAGAAACCAGGTAAGCAGCAAGGTTGGCCAGCTCCTGATGCTCACCTACTCTTCTCAACGGAACTTTCTTTTTCATATCGAATTTTTCCTGAAGGTCTCCCGGAAGAAGTCTGTCCCAAGCTCCTTTTGTAGGGAAAGGTCCCGGAGCAATGGCATTGAAACGGATTCCATATTTTGCCCATTCTACAGCCAGTGATCTGGTCATTGCCAGAACTCCCGCTTTTGCACAGGCTGACGGTACTACATAGGCAGAACCCGTCCATGCATATGTTGTTACAATGTTCAGTACAGTTCCCGGAGTTTTGGAGTCTATCCAGTGTTTTCCTACAGAGAGTGTACAGTTTTTCGTGCCTTTTAAAACAATATCAAGGATAGAGTCAAAAGCAGAATGAGTGAGTTTTTCCGTTGGAGAGATGAAGTTTCCGGCAGCATTATTCAATAAAATATCAATCTTTCCGAATTCTTTCAATGTGGCCTCTTTCATGGCTTCCACCTCATCCCAGTTTCTCACATCACAAGCCACACAAAGAACTTTACCTCCTGTTTCGTCTTCCAGTTCCTTAGCTGTAGCCTGCAGTTTTTCCAGGTTTCTGGAGGTAATCACTACTTTGGCACCCAGTTCAAGAAAGTATTTGGTCATCGCTTTTCCAAGACCGCTTCCGCCTCCTGTTACAATTGCTACTTTATCTTTCAGTGCACCTTCGCGCAGCATAGGTTGTGTATATAGACTCATAAAATATTTTTTCTTAAAAATAATAAATATTAAAATGCAATCCCTTAAAACAGGTTGATAAATAATGCTACAAATAGTTATTCTTTCTATAGAAGCTGCATAAATTTTTACATTGATGATTTTTTAACCAAAAAAAACACAAAGCTCTAAACGTTTAATTTTTTTAGAACCAAACTTTATGCATAATAAGTACACCAAGTATTGTGAAAATCTTTGATTTTCATCTTATATGGACTTTATCCGGCATTAGTTTAAATCTACTTAAGCGGCTAAAGTATTTTTGCATGAAAGTTTTTGTGACTTTGTGGCTGGTAAAGTTCAGACAACTTTATATTTGAAAAGAAAATAGCCTGATAATTTCTACCAGGCTATTTTTTATTTTCTAAAACAATATATTAAGATGCTGTAACCACTCCTTTGAACGAAAGTGTTTTAGGAGTTTTACTGTCACTGGTCGTAACGTTTACAGTCTTCATAAACGGACCAGCCGCTGCTGCGTTGTAACTGGCTTCTACAAACCCTTTTTTTCCCGGCTGGATAGGTGTTTTTGTATAATCTGCCGTTGTACAACCGCATGAAGGGGCTACGTTTTGGATAATGATCGGCTTTGAACTTGTGTTGGTGAATTCAAATCTGATCAGTTTTGGTTTTCCCTGAGGGATATTTCCCACATCAATAGATTCTGATTTCCACTTAATAGCATCAGCTACCATTTTTACAATGGAAGGGGCATCTGTAGTAAGTACATTCGCATAAAACGGAGAGAATGCCAAAACTGCTAAAAGAGCTGTAATTTTTAATTTTTTCATGAGTATAAATTTTAATATTTGAAACTGATTGTTTTCTTTCGGTATCACAAATGTAAAGCACACCGTAATTACAACTTGTTAACCGCTGTCAAACATTTGTTAACAAGTTGTTAATGATAAAAGATAAATAGATAATTTTGGATAATATTGTTTCAGGAAATGAAAATAAAAAGACTCAATATTATCATAACACTGGGATTTGTTGCTATTATCGGAATTTTAATAGCACAGCTAATGTGGACGATACAGGCTTATAATCTTGAAGATAAAAAATTTAATCAGAAGGTCAACATCGCCTTAATGGAAGTTGTAGAAAAGCTCTCCGGCGGAAAGACATCTTATACAGAAAATCCTGTGCAGAATATTGCGAATGATTATTACGTAGTTAATATCAACAACGAATTTCATCCCGTAGTTCTGGAATATTACCTGAAGACAGAATTTACCCGCTTCCAGATCAATACAGATTATGTATATGCATTATACAACTGTCACAGTGATAAGATGGTGTACGGAAAATATATGACATCCCATCAGGAAAACCCTGGCAACAAAGCGATCAATTTCCCGAAACATAAAAACCTGATCTATTACTTCTCCATACGCTTTCCTGATAAAACGACCTATCTGATCAGCTCATTAAGATTCTGGTATCTTCTTACATTTGCTCTTATTATCATTCTTCTGGTATATGTATATTCTATCTATACCATTATTCAGCAAAAGAAATTTTCAGAATTGCAGCGCGATTTTATCAACAATATGACTCATGAGTTTAAAACGCCTTTATCATCAATACTTTTAGCGTCAGAAGCACTTAACAAGCAGGAAATGGTACAGGATAATTCCAAATTGCAGACTTATACTTCCATTATTATCAACCAAAGCCATAAACTCAATAATCACATTGAAAAAATATTGAATATTGCTAAAAACGATGCCGCCGGATTATCATTAAAGCCTCAGAAAATTCTGTTGCTTCCCTTTATTCAGGAAATTGCAGATAATATTCAGCACAAGAATAAAGACCTCAGCATTGAGATTGATATTGAAAACAGCACTTCGGTAATGGCTGATGAATTTCACTTTACCAATATTATTTACAACCTTTTGGATAACTCCGTCAAGTATTGTGAAACAAAACCTGTGATTAAAATTTCAGCTTATAAAGATTCAAAAGGATTATATTTAAAGTTTAAAGACAACGGAATGGGAATTCCTGCTAAAAATATTCCTCATATTTTTGATAAATTTTATCGGGTACATACCAAAAGGAGTGAAGAGGTGACCGGTTTTGGACTAGGATTATTTTATGTGAAAAAAGTTGTGCAGCAGCATCACTGGAAAATTTCTGTGGAGAATAATGAAGATAAAGGAATAACCATTACACTCTTCTTCCCGTTTTCAAATAATCATGTGTAAGTATGGAGAAATCTAAAATTTTATATGCAGAAGATGATAAAACAATAGCATTCCTGGTTGAGGACAGCCTGGAAAGTTATTATGACATCAGCTGTTACTCTGACGGTGAATCTGCATTGGAAGCGTTTAACAGTCAGAATTTCGATATCTGCCTCCTGGATATTATGATGCCCGGCATGAACGGATTTGAAGTGGCACAACAGATCCGCAGTAAGAATTCTGAAATACCCATTATTTTTATTTCTGCAAAAGCATTAAAAGAAGACAGAATCAAAGGACTGAAAATAGGTGCTGATGATTACCTGGTAAAACCATTCAGCATTGAAGAGCTGATGCTGAAAATTGAAGTCTTTCTCAAACGTACAAAAAAAACAGATGCAGCACCTGTAAAATATAAAGTCGGAAAATATGATTTTGATCCAAACAATTACACGTTGAAAGGTGTGGAAAACAACATTACTCTTACCCAAAGGGAGTCTGATCTTCTTTTATATTTTATCCGCCATAAAAATCTGGTCGTCAAAAGGCAGGATATCCTGAAAGCAATCTGGGGTGATGACGATTATTTTATGGGGAGAAGCCTTGATGTATTTATTTCCAGGTTGCGAAAAGTGCTTGCGGAAGAACAGGATGTATTGATTGAAAATCTTCACGGAATAGGTTTCCGTTTTTCTGAGAAAAAGTAATAATAACTCAATTCAAGTAAAATAAAAAACAGCAAATGATGATTTTAATTAATTTTAAACTTTGAAAATTTGTCATTAATGAAAAATCATAGACCTACTGTTGTTCTAATCCTTATATTTTTAAGTGTATGTTTTAAGGCTCAAAAATTTGAGAAATTAACCCAATATGTCAATCCATTAATCGGGACCGAAAAGATGGGACATACTTATCCCGGAGCTACTGTTCCTTTTGGTGCCGTACAGCTAAGTCCTGAAACAGACACCATTTCTTATGAGCTTAACGGAAAATACAATGGTGAGGTTTATAAATACTGTGCAGGCTACCGTTATGAAGATAAAACCATTGTAGGCTTCAGCTCTACACACTTCAGCGGAACAGGACATTCTGACCTCGGGGATTTTCTGATAATGCCTACGGTAGGAAAACTCCAACTGAATCCGGGGACAGCTTCCCATCCTGAAAGCGGCTACAGAAGCAGATTTTCGCATCAGAACGAAACTGCAGAAGCCGGCTATTACAAAGTAAAACTGGATGACCACAATATTCTGGCAGAGCTGACAGCAACTCCAAGAGTGGGAATTCACCGCTACACTTTTCCAAAATCCGACCAGGCTCACATTATTCTGGATCTGATGGCTGGTATTTATAATTATGACGGAAAAAATGTATGGACCTACGTTCGTGTGGAAAATGGAAATACCATCACAGGTTACAGACAGACCAATGGCTGGGCAAGAACCAGAACGGTTTATTTCGCCATGAAATTTTCAAAGCCTTTTAAATCTTACGGTCAGCAGAACTATGATGAAAAGCAGGTTTACAAAGGATTCTGGAGAAAATTCGATCAGAATAAAAACTTCCCTGAAATTGCAGGTAAGAACCTGAAAATGTATTTTGATTTTGACACCAATGAAAATGAAGCCATAGAAGTAAAACTTGCTATTTCTCCGGTAAGCCAGATCAATGCTTTAGAAAACCTGGAAAAGGAAGCGGGAAATATGACGTTCGATCAGGCTAAAGCTCAAGCACAGGACAGCTGGAATAAGGAATTAAATAAAATTGTTATCAAAGGTTCTGATACAGAAAAGACAAATTTTTATACAGCCATGTATCATACCTTTATTAATCCTACGACTTATATGGATGTTAATGGAGAATATAAAGGGCTTGATCAGAATGTTCATAAAGCAGATGGTTTTACTAATTATACAACATTCTCTTTATGGGACACTTACCGTACGCTTCACCCATTTTTTAATATTATTCAGCCTAAACGAAATAGTGACATGGTAAAATCTATGATGGCTCATTATGATCAATTCTCAATGAAAATGCTGCCTATCTGGTCACATTATGCGAACGACAACTGGTGTATGAGCGGCTACCACAGTGTAAGCGTTGTAGCTGATGCTATTATTAAAGGAAATTATAACGGTGATCCTGAAGAGGCATTAAAGGCCTGCATAGAAACAGCTAACAAAAGAAATTACGAAGGCATCGGGCAGTATATTGATCTTGGATATATTCCGGCTGAAAAGAACGGAACTTCAGTTTCCAATACATTAGAATATGCCTACGATGACTGGGCTATTGCCCAGCTGGCAAAACATTTAAACAAAACGGAAATCTACAATCAGTTTATCAAACGGTCTGAAAACTGGAAAAATAATTTTGACAAAACCATCGGTTTTATGCGCCCGCGACTTGCAGATGGAAGCTTTAAAAAAGATTTTGATGTCTTAAGTACCCATGGACAGGGTTTTATTGAAGGAAACTCTTGGAACTATAGTTTCTTTGTTCCGCAAAATCCGGATGAGCTGATCAGCTTGATGGGCGGAAAGAAAAAATTTGCATCCAAACTGGACGAACTGTTCACGATGCATTTACCTGATGAATTCTTTGCCGACACTGAAGATATTACCCGTGAAGGAATTATTGGTGGATATGTACACGGAAATGAACCGCCCCATCATGTTGTCTATTTCTATAACTGGGCCGGACAGCCATGGAAAGCACAGGCACAGATCCGCCGTATTCTGGAAATGCAGTATAAAGCAGCACCGGATGGTCTGGGCGGCAATGATGATGCCGGGCAAATGAGCGCCTGGTATATTTTAAGTTCATTAGGCTTTTATCCTGTCGCTCCGGGATCAGAGGATTATGCTATCGGAAGTCCTGCGATTGATAACGCTGTACTGAATCTGGAAAACGGAAAAACTTTTGAAATTGAAGCTATTAATCAAAGCCAAAAAAATGTGTATGTTCAGAAAGTTCTTCTGAATGGAAAAGAGATTAAAAACTTTACATTAAAACATTCTGAGATTATGAATGGTGGGAAACTTACGTTTTATATGGGAAGTAAGGCAAAAAAGTAAAAGGCAAAATTGCGAAAAGGCGAAAAATAGATACTGTTGAAGTACTATGTTTTTGTCAGTTATAAAGATTATTACCTCATACATTTACTGTCCATAAACCACGATCAGTAATTTACATACAACAACCATGGTTTTGCATACATCCGGATTTTAATTTCTGCTGAATTTTGTATCAATAAAAAATCAACAATATGAAATTGAATCAGGTAAAATTAGGAAACCAGGGGCTGATAGTTCCGAATATTGGTTTGGGATGTATGGGAATGACAGGCTTTGGTGATGCAGATATGTACGGTAAAACCGATGAAAAAGAAGCTATCGCAACCATTCACCGTTCTCTGGAATTAGGTGGAAATTTTCTCGACACCGCAGATCTGTATGGTCCTTTCAAAAATGAACAATTGATTACGAAAGCCATTGAGAATAATCGTGACCGGTATATTATTGCGACAAAATTCGGATGGGAAATTGATGATAACGAACAAGTAACCTGGAGAATCAACGGAACCAAAGAGTATGTAAAAAAGTCTGTGGAACGTTCTCTGAAAAATCTGAAAACAGATTATATTGACCTTTATTATATGCACCGTCTTGATAAAAATACGTCTATTGAAGAAACTGTAGGAGCCATGAGCGATTTGGTGAAGGAAGGGAAAATCGGTTATATAGGACTGTCCGAAGTATCTTCAGAAACGGTGAAAAGAGCGCATGCTGTTCACCCTGTTTCTGCCGTACAAAGTGAATATTCTCTTTTTGAAAGAACGGTTGAAGAAAAGGGTGTTATCAAAACTTTGACTGAACTGGGAATTGGCTTTGTAGCTTATTCTCCTTTGGGAAGAGGTTTCTTATCCGGACAGATCCGCACGATTGATGATTTGCCGGAAAATGATTTCAGAAGAGGAATTCCCCGTTTTCAGGAACAGCATTTCTATAAAAACATTGAATTGGTAGAAGCTATTGAAAACCTGGCTAAAGAAAAAGATATTACCTCATCACAACTGGCTCTGGCATGGATTATCAGCAAAGGAATCCTTCCTATTCCGGGAACGAAACGCAGAAAGTATCTTGAGCAAAATATAGACGCTGCAGGCATCCGGCTAAGCGAATATGAACTTCAGAAACTGGAAAGCATTGTGCCGCTGGGAACAGATACGGGTGCTACTTATGATGAATTCGGGATGGGACTTTTGGATTATTAATTTGTAACTTTAATTTCTATTTAAAAGTTCTGCTATTTTAAAACACAGTATGATCACAGCCCGACTTGAGCGGAAATCCTTTTGTGAGGAGGCACGACAAACAAAAGATTGGGAGCGGAAGGCGGAAAAAGCTGCCAAATATTAAAAAAATTACAGTTATGAACACCATACAATCGATTTCAGCGTTTCACAAATTGCTTTCTCTTCCTGAACCGAAGCATCCGATGGTAAGTGTAATAAACCTTTACGAAAGTGTTTTCATTGAAGATGAGGTCTGGAAAGGTTTTGTGAGCAGATATTACTGTGTTGCACTGAAGCGCAATGCGAAAGGGAAAATAAAATACGGGCAGCAGCATTATGATTATGATAAAGGTGTCCTGAGCTTTACGGCCCCAAACCAGGTTCAGTATCTGGATCTGAAAACGATGGATTGTGAGAATACCGGTTATCTTCTCATTTTTCATGAAGATTTCCTGCTGAAACATCCGTTGGCAAAGACTATTTCATCATATGGTTTTTTTTTATATGCCGTAAATGAAGCCTTGCATTTGTCCGAAGATGAAGAGAATGACTTATTTGAAATCATGCTTAAAATTGATAAGGAATGCCAGCATATTGATCATCATACGCAGGAAATTATTCTGTCACAGATTGAATTATTGCTGAATTATTCGAAGCGGTTTTACGAGAGACAGTTTATTACCAGAAAAAACGGGAGTCATCAGCTTTTGACAAAATTCGAATCTTATCTGAATGATTACTTTAATCAGGGTTCCTCAGACAAAGGGCTTTTAACCGTTCAGCAGATTGCTGAAGCCATGAATCTTTCTCCCAATTATCTGAGTGATCTTTTGAAAATTCATACCGGACAGAATACTCAGCAGCATATTCATGAAAAGCTGATCAGTAAAGCAAAAGAAAAGCTCTCTACGACGGAACTGTCGATCAGCGAGATTGCTTATGAGCTGGGATTTGAACATTCGCAGTCTTTCAGTACGTTGTTTAAAAAGAAGACGAATATGTCCCCACTGGAATTCAGGCAGTCTTTTAATTAATAAAGATTGAGAATAAATGAAATAAAAATAAATTCTGGCTAAAAAAGCCAATGAAAGATTTAAAATAAAAGAGCGGGCTTTAGCCCGCTCCTATTGATTATTATAGTCTCTATTCATATAAAAGTAAAAGAGAATTTTGCGATTTACGATTTTGCCTTTTTACCTTATTAGTCCCTCGCTTCAAAAAGCAGCCTCTCTCCGAATTTATCCTCAGCAATTATACCATTGTCATACACCAGATGTCCGTTAACAAAAGTATGGGTAACTTTCGAATGGAAGTTTGTTCCTTCTAATGGACTCCAGCCACATTTGTACAGTAAATTGTCTTTAGAAACCGTCCAGTTCTGATTTAAATCTACCAAAACAAGATCCGCTTTATAGCCTTCTCTTACAAAGCCTCTCTTTTCAATTTTAAAAAGAATCGCAGGATTATGAGCCATCTTTTCAACGATTTTCTCAAGGGATATTTTGCCGTTTTTATAGTTTTCAAGCATCACAACCAGTGAATGCTGTACTAAAGGCGCTCCTGATGGACATTTGGTATAGACATTATTTTTTTCCTCCGCCGTATGCGGAGCATGGTCTGTAGCAATAACATCGATTCTGTCATCTAATAATGCTTCCCAAAGGGCATCTTTATCTTTCTGAGTCTTTACTGCCGGATTCCACTTGATAAGTCCTCCTTTTGTTTCATAATCCTCATTGGTAAAAGTCAGGTGGTGCACACATACCTCAGCAGTGATCTTTTTATCTTTTAAAGGAATATCATTTCGGAAAAGCTCCATTTCTTTCGCTGTCGAAAGGTGGAAAACGTGAAGTCTCGCTCCTGCTTTTTTCGCAAGTTCAATGGCTTTGGATGAAGATTTATAGCATGCTTCTTCACTTCTGATCAGATGATGGAATTTTACCGGAATATCATCCCCATATTCATCCATATATTTCTGAGTATTGGCTCTGATGGTAGCTTCATCTTCACAGTGAACGGCAATCAGCATTTTGGTATTGCTGAAAATATTTTCCAGCGTTTCCGGATTATCGACAAGCATATTTCCTGTAGATGAGCCTAAAAACAACTTGATTCCCGGAACATTTCTGGGGTTTGTTTTCAAAACTTCCTCCAGATTATCGTTAGTTCCTCCCATCATAAAACCATAGTTGGCATATGCTTTTTGGGAAGCAATTTCATATTTGTCTGCTAATAACTCCTGGGTAACAGCATTTGGAACTGTATTCGGCTGATCGATAAAACTTGTTACCCCACCTGCAATGGCAGCTCGCGATTCACTTTCAATATCTCCCTTATGAGTAAGTCCAGGTTCACGGAAATGTACCTGGTCATCAATGACTCCGGGAAGAAGATATTTTCCTGAACCGTCAATGATCTGATCTGCTTCATCAGAAATACCAACCGCTATTTTAGAGATTAAATCATTTTCTATTAAGATATCGCTTTCAAAAATTTTTCCCTCGTTTACGATATTTACGTTTTTTATAAGAACTTTCATTTCAATTTATTTCCCTGTAAAATTAAGATTTTAAGTTTTAATTCACTCCAAAATCGCAAAACGAATGCTTAAAGTTTTACATTTGCAAAAAAATTTCGGCTTTGTATAAGAAACTATTAGGACAGACAATCATCTACGGAGTGGGAGCAATAGCGCCAAGGATTATTCTATTCATCCTTAATCCACTTTTGATCTATAAGATTCCCAATGAAGGTTTTGCGATTTTTACGCAGCTGTATGCATGGATCTCATTTGTTAACATTATCCTTTCTTTTGGTTTTGAAACAGCGTATTTCAGATTTTCAGCCGAAGAGGATAACGAAAAAAAGACTTTCAATACTTCGTTCTGGTTTTTATTTTCAACTTCCACTATTTTTCTGGCATTGTGTTATTTATTCAACCAGCCCATTGCAGATTATGCAGGATACCACGACAATCCTGAATACATCAGATGGTTTGCGCTGATTGCCTTTTTTGACAATTTGCTGGTCATCCCTTTTGCGTGGCTGCGTTTTCATAATAAACCTATCAAATACTCTGCAGTAAGAATTGTTCAGTCTATATTTCAGGCTGTTTTTACCGCCGCATTATTTTTCTGGATCCCGGAAAATATATCAAAAAGTATGGGACTGGATCAAAATGTAGACTATCCTTTCTTCAGTAATCTCGCAGGAAGTGCACTTGGTTTTTTATTATTGTTCCCTATTATATTAAAGGTAAGGTTTCAGTTTGTGACTTCTCTATTCGGGCGTATGATCAAATACTCCTTCCCTCTTATGCTGGCAGGTCTTGCCTTTATGGTGAATGAAAACTTTGACAAATCTATTCAGAGGAATCATATTTCAGATGAGGAAGCAGGAGCTTACGGGGGCTGCTATAAGCTGGCTGTACTGATGACATTATTTGTTACCGCTTACCGAATGGGAATTGAGCCCTTCTTTTTTAAACAAATGGATAAAGGCGATGCTAAAAAAACTTATGCCAACGTAGCTGAATATTTTGCCTTTTTTGCATGTGCCGTTGCTTTAGGGATCATTGCCAATATATCCTGGCTGAAAGCCGTTTTTATTCCTAATAAATCCTATTGGATCGCTATAGATATCATCCCGATTATCGTTATTGCCAATCTTTGCTTCGGAATATATTATAACTTTTCAACCTGGTATAAAGTAACGGACAGAACCAGTATGGGAACTGTTATTTCATGGCTTGGGGCAGGAATTAATATTGCTCTCAATCTGGTAGCGCTGAATTACTATCACAGCATGATTGGCTCTGCATGGGCCACTTTCGGAGCTTATGTCATTATGATGATTGTTTCTTATCTGCTGGGACAGAAGTACTATCCTATTCCTTACAGAATGAAGAAAATGTCTTTCTTTCTGGTACTGCTTGGAATTTTTAGCTTTATCATTGTAAAGTATCTTAACTATAATATTCTGACAAGCAATCTGCTGTTTCTGATCTTTACCGGAATTTTGATTTATTCTGAGAAAAACCTGATTTTATCAAGAATCAGGAAGAATTAAACTTTGGTCTTTATTTTGCTTGTAAACAAACCTATTGTTAATTTAAACAAATATTTAAAAAGATATAAATTATAGCACATCAAATATTTTAATTATTTATCTTTAGCCTTAATATAAATAACAACTAATAAAACATCTTTTATACATATAATTTATGAAAATTATTGTCCCTATGGCTGGACGTGGTTCCAGATTACGTCCACATACACTGACAGTTCCAAAACCTCTTATTCCTATTGCAGGAAAACCTATCGTACAGAGATTGGTGGAAGATATTGCCAAAGTTGCAGGAGAAAACATTGAAGAGGTAGCTTTTATCATCGGAGATTTTGGTCCTGAGATCGAAAGATCCCTTATTCAGATTGCTGAAAAGCTGGGAGCAAAGGGTAGTATTTATTATCAGAATGATCCTCTTGGAACCGCCCATGCCATCAAATGTGCTGAGCAGTCTATGCAGGGAGATGTCGTTATTGCTTTTGCAGATACGCTTTTCCGTGCAGATTTCCAGCTGGACAAAAATTCTGACGGTGTAATCTGGGTGAAAAGTGTTGAAGATCCATCTGCTTTCGGAGTAGTAAAATTGGATAATTACGGTTTCATTACCGATTTTGTTGAAAAACCCCAGACTTTTGTTTCAGATCTTGCCATCATCGGTATTTATTATTTCAACAGTGCTGAAAAACTGATGGATGAGATCAATTATATCATGGATAATGATATTAAAAACGGAGGCGAATATCAGTTAACAACCGCTCTTGAAAACCTAAGATCTAAAGGCGCTAAGTTTACTCTCGGAAAAGTAAATGACTGGATGGACTGCGGTAACAAAAATGCTACGGTAGAGACCAACAGCAAAATCCTTGAATATGAAAGAGAAGCAATGACGCATTATCCTGCTTCTGCTGTGATTGAAAATTCTTTGATCATTCAGCCTTGCTTTATCGGAGAAAATGTAAAAATCTCCAATTCAAAAGTGGGACCTGGTGTTTCTTTAGGAAACAACACTACTGTTGTCAATTCCAATATTGAAAACTCCCTGATTCAGGAAAACACAAGAATCAATCACGGGAACCTATCCAACTCTATGATCGGTAACTCTGCACAGTATTTCGGAGTTGCCAGAGAAATTTCATTAGGTGATTATTCCGTTTTAGATTTTTTATCTAAATAGAAGTCAAAAATATTTAACTTAAACAGTTTATCATCAAGCCACACAAAATGTTTGTGTGGTTTGGCGTTAATATTGCAACGTATTTTTTTAATTTAAAGATAAATACATGAAAAACTGGATCCCTTTTCTTTTATTGCTTCTCGCCTTATCATCCTGTAAGACCCGTACTGCTGCTCAAAATGATACAGATCGTACACGGGACAGCATTAATGCTGCAAAAGATAAAGATAATGGAAATCCAAAAGATGCCAATGAACCGGTGAGAGACAAGCTCACTTTTTATGAGCATGTATTGATTCCTCCAAAATTTGAACAAATCAAAATAGACAGCAAAGTAAAGGTAGAAACAGGCAGCTATGTTCCGACGCTGGATGCAACCATCTATATTGAAAATGATAAAAAAGTATGGATGAATCTTAGAGCTTTGTTCATCAATGCAGCAAGAGGTATTGCCACTCCCGAAGGAATAAAAGGACAGGATAAAATCAATAAAACTTATATAGATTCCGATTTTGATTATCTTAATAATTTACTGAATGTCAATTTTATTGACTATAAATCATTAGAAAAAATCTTACTGGGAAGAACTTTTGTAAAGATCAACGACAGACAGTTTGACCTCACTCAAAATGCACAGGGTTTTAAAATGGTTTCCAATACCAATCAGAAAATTGTAACGGATGAAAAAAACAGAGAGTATAAAGTAGCTCTTCAGTATGATACCAATTACGATTTATTAAGTGTCAATTTAAAAGATATGCTGTCCTCTGACGAGCTGGAAATTTCTTATAGTGACTGGAACGAATACGAAGGAATCCGCCTTCCGAAAAATGTTAAAATAATTATAAAAGGCTCAAAATCTAGTCAGATTTTACTGGAAAACACGAAATTTGACTTTTCGAGGATGGAAACACCTTATTCTGTACCATCCAGTTATAAGAAAATTGAGATTAAATGATAAGAAAATTTAGCTTTTTAATAGGTGTTTTGATGTTTGGACTGCACCATGGACAGCAGAACAAAGAACAACTGCAGAAGCAGAATGCCGAACTTAAAAAACAAATTGCTCAGATAAATAACGATTTAGCCAAAACCAGAAGTGAATCTAAACTTTCTATCGCCTATCTCTCCAGTGTCAATCAAAAGCTGGTTTTAAGAGAAAAGGTATATAATAATACCCAGAAAGAAAAAAGATTCATTGAGGATGACATTTATTTACGTCAGCTGGAAATTAACCGTCAGAATAAAGAGCTGGCTGTTTTAAGAAAAAACTACGCTGAGGTCTTGGTAAATGCTTATAAAAACAAAGGTGTACAGAATAAAGTAACGTTTATCCTTTCTGCTAAAAATCTGGGAGAAGCTATACGAAGAGTACAGTATCTGAAGCAATATTCAGATTATCAGGATAAAAAAGCTGCTGAAATTACCAATGCAGCTAATCTCATCAAAAAAACCATCGCACAAAAACAAAACTCTGTAAAAGCAAAAGAGACCCTTTTGATCAACCAGCAGAAAGACCTGGCAACCATCAATGCTGAAAGAGCTCAAAAAGAACAGTTAGTTGCAGAATTCAAGAAAAACGAATCCAAGCTGACTGCGGAGCTTAAGCAAAAGCAGGTTCAGTCTAAAGCACTGGAAGGACAGATCAGGGCTATTATTGCTGAAGAGATCAGAATCGCCAAAGCAGAAGAAGAAGCCAGAAAGAAAGCAGAAGCAGAAAAAATACGTTTGGCAAAATTAGCTGCTGAAAGAGAAAAAGCAAGAATTGAAGCAGAAGCTAAAGCAAGAGCAGAAGCCCTGGAAAGAGAAAGAAGACTTGCAGAAGCAGAAGCTAAAAGAGCTGCAGATCTTGCCGCAAAAAGAGCAGAAGAAGAAAGAAAACGTAATGAAGAGGCCGCAAAAGCAGAAGCTAATGCAAGAGATGAAGCAAGAAGAGTAGCTGCTAAAAAAGCTTCGGATGAAGCTAATGCAAAAGCCAAAGAAGCTGCAGATAAACTGGCAGCAGCAAGAGCAGCAGAAGCAGCACTTACCAAGAGAAAAGAAGATGAGAAAAAGGCAGCTGAAACAAAAGCTATGACAAGCTACGGAGTTTCTACTGCAACGGGAAGCAGTTTTGCAGACAACAGAGGGAGACTTGGTTATCCTGCAGACAGAGCCGGACAGATCACCCACCGTTTCGGAAGACAGCCGCACCCGGTTTTCAAAAATATTACTGAAGAAAATAACGGGATTAAAATTTCCGTCCCGTCAGGTACACGTGCAAAATCAGTGTTCCCGGGATCAGTATCTTCGGTATTGGCTAACAATGACGGAACAAAGACTGTCATTATCAAGCACGGCGGCTATTTTACCATTTATTCCAACTTAGGAAATGTAAGTGTTTCAAAAGGACAGCAGGTTTCCTCAGGAACTCCAGTAGGGACTATAGCTCAGGATTTTGATGGCGCCTATACCCTTGATTTCCAAGTATGGAACGGAAGTACACCAGTTGATCCGTTAGGTTGGATTTCATATTAAAAAAAGTGTACCTTTGTAGAAATTTTAAGAGATGAATACATTAACAATACTTGCCTTATCTTGGCAGCATATCCTTATCGTTGCAATCATTTTAGTATTGCTTTTCGGAGGAAAGAAAATTCCGGAATTAATGAGAGGAGTAGGTTCAGGAATCAAGGAATTTAAAGATGCAGTAAAAGAAGAAGATAAACCAGGTTCTGAAAATAAATCGGCTTCCAACAATAACAATTCTTCAAGCAACTAAATTCCTTAGAATTAATGAAATTTACTGAGACTGCATGGAAAGTCTTCAATCAAGCCATTGAAGACTATCACGTGTCTGATGACGTTAACACTCTAATTAATAACCCGTTCGAAAAAGATAGTTTGGAACGGATTTTGTATGCAAAGAACTGGATTGATACCGTTCAATGGCATTTGGAAGATATAATTAGAGATGAAAATATTGATCCGGCTGAAGCTCTTCAACTCAAGAGAACGATAGACGCCTCCAATCAGAAAAGAACTGATCTGGTAGAATATATTGATGGCTGGTTCCTTAAAAAGTTTGAAAATATAACTCCTAAACCGGAAGCAAAAATAAATACGGAAACTCCCGCTTGGGCAGTAGACAGACTCTCCATTCTTGCATTAAAGGTTTATCATATGTCGTTAGAAGCTAACAGAGAATCCGCTTCTGAAGAACACAGAAACAACTGCCAGGCTAAACTGGATGTTCTGCTTACTCAGAAAGAGGATTTATCAACTTCTATAGATCAGTTGCTTGCTGATATTGAAAACGGTAACGTTAAGATGAAAGTGTACAAACAAATGAAAATGTACAATGATGAAAGTCTTAACCCAATCCTTTATCAAAAAGGGCAACAAAAATGAAACGACTATTTTTCTTTGGAGTACTTATCATATTAACATCTTCCTGTGCAACGGAAAAACTTAATATTTCTCCGTTGTCAAGTAATTTTTATAGCGATGCAAAAGGTTCTGATTCCGATAGAGGCTCAAAGAAGAATTTCAATATCAATATAAAACAGAATGTAAATGCTTCTGAAATTTCAAATATGATCTCCACTTTTCCCAAGTTTAAAAACAACGGGTTAAATGATGAGATTACAAGCATGAAATACAGCCTTCAGAATTATTTATATGCTATTGATGCCAGCAATTCTGCGGGAAAGAGCAGAGCCCTGAAAAGCTTCGAAAAATCATACAAGAAAATACAGAAGCTAAGGCAGAATCTTGACAGAGATGAAGATGAAGTTCTTAACAGATATCTTGTTCGTTTAAAAACCAATGTTTCTGTTATTGAAGACACTTTGCCAGGAAGTTAAAAACTAATTGAACTATCAATGATTAAAATTCAGGCGGAAGCCAATGTTCCTACAGAGCACGGTACTTTCCGAATGATAGCTTTCTCCGAAAACGAAAATGACTGGATGCCTCATATGGCCATTGTTGCAGAAAACACAGATTTCTCAAAGCCTGTCAATGTTCGTTTCCACTCAGAATGTATTACCGGAGAAGTTTTCCATTCAAAAAAATGTGAATGCGGCCAGCAATTGGATGCTGCAATGAAATATATCCATGAAAACGGTGGAATTATTATCTACCTTCGTCAGGAAGGCAGAAACATCGGGATCATCAACAAGCTGAAAGCTTACTCACTACAGGAAAAAGGATTGGATACCGTACAGGCCAATCTTCAACTTGGTCTTCCTGCAGACGACAGAAACTTTGGGGTAGCCATTGAAATTCTTAATCTGCTGGATGTAAAAGACATTAATCTTTTGACCAATAATCCTGAAAAGGTAAAGTATGTAGTTGACAGCAACATTCACCTTAATTCAAGAGTACCGCTACAGATTCCTGCCAACGAAATAAGCAAAGGATATCTGCAGACAAAAAAAGACTTCTTTGGACATCTTCTGGATGACAATGATAACTAAACAAAATAAAAGCTTCAGAAATATTCTGAAGCTTTTTTTATTTAATTGAACTTTTTAGCCTTTAGCCATAGTTCATTCAACCAAATTTGAATCCAATATTCTAGGATGTCTTATAACTGTCTTAATGTTTATAAATCAAAAGCCCCGGAAGAGATTTCTCCCGGAGCTTTTTTAATTATAAAAAACTGAAAAGATATTCTGAATTATTTAGTCTTAATTTTAGACTCGTCAATATTGTAATATTTGATTACGCTCCTATAATCGTTATAATCTACAGGAGCACCTTTAGCCATTTTTGCACCACCTGTTCCTGTACTGTTTGCAGGTAGAATCAGGACTCTGAATTTTTTGTTCTGATAATACGATGGATTAGCTGTCAAACTGAAAGTACTGGTGGAGTTAATATTAATCGTAGCTGCATACTTACTGAATTCATAAATATAGTCTACAGCATCATTAGTTGCATTCCCTACATAATAAGTATATGGTAAAAGTTTCCAGACAGGAGAATCTCCGTCAGTTCCAATCTGCATATAAATAAGCACCATATCAGATTGTACTAATGGTTTGTTAAAATCATCACTCCATCTATAAAGGTTGTCGTTAACTCTGGTAAAAGTTGGGCTGATATCAAATGACTGGCTTATTGTATCATAATCTGTTCCCTGTACTACAGTGTCATCACTATTATCACAGCTATAAGCTGTAAAACCTACAGCGCCCAGGAATAAGAAGAGAAGTATTTTTTTCATTTCTATTAAAGTTTAGTTATTATTTATATTGCGTATTCAAATCATATACCAAAAATTTCAAAAACTTTGTTTTCATCATTTTTTTAATTGTATTTTTGTTCTTATTCAAAAAGTCATGAAGAAATTAATATATATTTCACTCTTTATTGTTGCATTGATAAACCCTAAAGTTAAGGCACAGTATCAGCCTAAAAATGCATCCAAAGAAGATTTGAAAAAGGCTCAGCAATGGGTTGATAAAACTTACAAAAATCTTTCTCAGGATGAAAAACTAGGACAGCTTTTTATTATTGCACTGTATACCAATAAAGGAGAAGACTATATCAACCAGGTAAGAAATATTGTTACAAACGATAAAATAGGCGGTCTGATTTTAATGCAGGATGATGCCGCAAGGGAAATCAATCTGGTGAATGAATTTCAGCAAAAATCTAAAGTTCCTCTGATGATCGGTATGGATGCCGAATGGGGATTGTATCAGAGAATTGCAACGGCTCACAAATTTCCATGGGCCATGACGTTAGGTGCCATTCAGGATAAAAATCTTGTCTACCAGATGGCAGCAAAAATTGCTGAAGATTGCCACAGGATGGGAATCAACTGGGATTTTGCTCCTGTAGTAGATGTCAATACCAACCCTGATAACCCGATTATCGGTAACAGAAGTTTCGGATCTGAAGTAAGTAATATAATCAGCTCTGCTCTATCCTACTCTAACGGTCTTCAGGATAACAATATCTTAGCTGCTATCAAACATTTCCCGGGACACGGAGACACCAGCACAGATTCTCATCTTGATCTTCCCGTAGTTTCCCATAACATTGACAGACTTAATACAGTAGAGCTGGCACCATTCAAAGCTCTGATGGATAAAGGAATTGGCGGTGTAATGGTTGCTCATTTATACGTTCCGAATTTAGAATCAGGAAAAGGGATTCCCGCTTCTGTTTCCAAGAATATCATTACCGGTTTACTTAAAGACAAACTGGGCTTCAAAGGCTTAATCATTACAGATGCATTAAATATGGGTGCTGTAGCCAACAAATATAAACCAGGTGAACTGGATGCTATGGCCTTTAAAGCAGGAAATGACATTATGCTTTTCTCACAAGGGGTTTCTGAAGGAAAAAAATTAATTCAGAAAGCTATAGATAAAGGTGAGATACCTCAATCCAGAGTAGAAGAAAGTGTGAAAAAGATCTTACTGACCAAGTATTTCCTTGGTCTGACTCAATATATTCCTAAAAATCCGGAAAACATCAATGCAGATCTTAATAATAGTTCTCATACCCAATTGGTACAGAATCTTTATTCCAATGCCTTGACTTTATTAAAAGACGAAAAGAAATTATTGCCACTTACCGAAAAACAAATATATTATGTTCCTCTGGAGGAAGCGCCTTACCAGACTTTTGCCAACAGACTAGGAAATAATGTGATCATTAAAAAAGCCGGAGAAATTACTACTATTCCGGCAGGTTCAACAGTAATTGTAGGTTTCCATAAGGATAATTCAACGGCTTATAAACCTTATAAAATTTCATCAGAATCTAAGAAAGTACTTTCTGATCTTACTCAGAATCAAAATGTAATTCTGAATGTTTTCGGAAGCGCTTATGCATTGAAGGATATTGATATTTCAAAAGTTTCAACAGTTCTTGTCTCTTATGAAAACAACGATGATTCTATGAATGCAACCGCTGATGCTTTCAATGGAAAAACAAAAATATGGGGAAAACTTCCGGTACTGGTTAATGACCAATTAAAACCGGGAATGGGCATAGAGCTTAATGCAGCAACCTCTGCAAACACCAAATAAACAATATCAAACAACAATAATCTAATGAAAATAGGCATACTTTGCTATCCGACATATGGAGGAAGCGGAATTGTAGCAACAGAATTAGGAATGTCCCTTGCCAATAAAGGATATGAAGTACATTTCATCAGTTCTGCACTTCCTGCAAGATTAGACATCACCAACCCGAATATTTTCTTTCACAGGGTAAATGTTCAGACCTATCCGCTTTTCCAGTATCAGCCTTATGATATTGCACTGAGTTCGATGATCTACAGGGTTGTCAATCTTTATAAACTGGATCTTCTGCACGCACATTATGCTATTCCTTATGCATATGCAGCATTTACCGCAAAACAAATGCTTAAGGAAGACAATAATGACATTCCTTTGGTAACGACCTTACATGGTACGGATATTACCCTTGTAGGCCAGCATCCAAGTTATAAACATGCTGTAGAATTTTCAATCAATCAGTCTGATGCGATTACTTCAGTTTCTGAAAGCCTGAAAAAAGATACCCTTCCGTTTTTCAACATCAAAAAAGAAATTCAGGTGATCACCAATTTTATTGACAATTCTGAATTTGATGACTGTACTGAATGCCAGAGAACACAGTTTGCCAATCCTGATGAAAAAATCCTGATTCATGTATCCAACCTTCGTCCTGTAAAGCGTGTGGATGAAGTACTTCAGATTTTTAAAAATGTGGAGAAAAAGGTGAAATCCAAACTGATCATTATTGGTGAAGGGCCTGATATGGAAAAGGTCAATCAGTTCCTGGAGGAAAACCCGGAGCTTATTTCCAAAATCCGCCTTTTAGGAAAAGTAAATGATCTTTATAAAATCCTACAGCTTTCAGACGTATTTTTACTTCCATCTGAGCAGGAAAGCTTTGGTCTTGCAGCGTTGGAAGCCATGGCGGCTTATACTCCGGTGATCAGTTCCAATGCAGGAGGAATTCCTGAGGTGAATATCCAGGGAGAAACGGGATATCTTGCTGAAATTGGAAATGTGGAAGCCATGAGCAATTACACCATCAAGCTGTTGAGCAATGATGAACTTTTAGCCAAAATGAAACAAAATGCGAAAGATCAGGCGATAAAATTCGATTTGAAAAACATTCTTCCTATCTATGAGAAAATGTATAGAACGACTATAGAAAACTTTAATAAGGAATTTTCAAAAGTATAAAGAGAGTCGTTATATTATCAATAGCCACAATATTTAAGAAATATTTGTGGCAATTTTTTAATGATATCTAAACTATTGATGACGTGGAATCAAATAAATTAATTGAACATTTCTCAAAATATATAAAACTCAATATTGAAGAAATTGAATTAATTGATTCTTTATTCACACCTAAAAACCTGAAAAAGAAAGAATTCTTATTGAGGAGCGGTGAGACCTGCAGAACAGAAAGTTTTATCATCAGCGGGTGCCTGAGAACTTATTCAATTGATGAAAATGGATTTGAGCATACCCTAACGTTTGCCATAGAAGATTGGTGGACTGGGGATTTATTAAGTTTTTTAACAGAAACACCTTCTTTTTATAATATTATTGCATTAGAAAATACTGAAATCCTCCAGATCACAAAAATAGATTTAGATAAACTATATCTTGAAGTTCCAAAACTGGAACGCTATTTCAGGCTGCTCATACAGAATGCATATGTATCACAGCAACAAAGGATTAATCAAAATCTGTCACAAACAGCTGAACAACGATATCTGGAATTTATTGGGAAGCACTCCACATTTCTACAGAGAATTCCACAAAAGCATATAGCTTCATATCTTGGTATCACTCCTGTATTTCTAAGTATGCTCAGAAAAAAACTGATCCAAAAGTAATTTCTTCAACTACTTTAATTTTTTTGTTGGCTGTTATCCTCAATTTTATGAAATGAAAAATAAAATTTTTAACACCAACGACGATTGGACAGGATTTGTGATTAGACTCACACTTGGATTAATACTGTTTCCGCATGGAGCTCAAAAAATGTTTGGCTGGTTTGGCGGACCCGGATTCAGTAAAGAAGTTGAACACCTGACAGAATATATGCATCTGCCATGGATTATTTCAGTAATGGTAATTCTAGCAGAATTTTGGGGATCTGTCTCTTTAATTATGGGCTTGGCTTCAAGATTATGGTCCGTAGCTTTTGGCGTCTTGTTCGTTAATATTATCTTCATAGCTCATTTAGAAAATGGTTTCTTTATGAACTGGTTCGGAACCCAGAAAGGCGAAGGCTACGAATATCATCTATTGGTGATTGGATTATGTATTGCTTTAGGATTAAACGGAAGTGGAAAGTATTCTGCAGATCAATTAATTTCTAAAAAATAACGGCTGAACAATGTTTCTGTTGAATATGGACAGAAATACACAGCAAAATAAAAAAACTTAACAGTATTCTCCATAAATCCCGCTTAGAAAATATTTTTTTCTATAAATCAATAAATGTGTAGAATGACTATAGAAAACTTTAATAAGGAGCTGACGAAAGTATAATATTTCTATTATATTTACGTTACACTTATGGCGGAAAAACTACTTCAATATCTTTGGAACTATAAGGTTTTCAAAAATTTTGACTTCAAGGATATTGAAGGGAATTCCGTTGAGATCATCCATTCCGGAAAATGGAATAAAAATGCCGGCCCCGATTTTCTTGATGCCCAAATCAGGATCAACGGATTACTTCTCGCAGGAAATACAGAACTGCATGTCCGTTCCTCAGACTGGATTTTTCACAATCATTCGCAGGATCCCAATTATCAGAATGTCATTCTTCATGTTGTTTTTCAGCACGACATGGAAATTCATGAACATACCGGAAAGCATATTCCCACTCTGGAACTCAAAAATTATATTGATGAAAATATCCTGTGGAAGTATGAAAAACTTATTAACGGAGACGAATTTATTCCCTGTGAAAAAATCTTTGATCCGAAAAAAATCCCGGTCAACTTTCATGAAGAGAATATTCTGCAAAAGCTGGATGAGAAATCCTCTCAGCTTGAGCAAAGCTTAGATCAATACAAAAATAATTTTGAGGCTGTTTTATTCCACAGCTTTGCCTATTCATTTGGGTTAAAGGTAAACGCCCATATTTTCCGGCAAATGGCAGAAAGTATCGATTACAGCATTATTAATAAAATCCGTCAGAACCCGCTTCAGCTTGAAGCCCTGTTATTCGGAATTTCCGGGTGGCTTGAGGATCCTCATGATGGCCAGATGAAAATATGGAGAAGAGAATTTAATTTCATTAAAGCCAAGTTTTCTATCTCTGATTTAAAATTTCATCCGAAATTTTTAAGATTAAGACCTCCCAATTTCCCTACAATCCGATTGTCACAATTAGCAGACCTGTATAAGCATCAGAATTTATTTTCAAAGATTATGGAAGCTAAGAATACAGATCAGCTATATGCTGTTTTCAAATCTGTAAAAGCTTCAGAATACTGGGACTTTCATTTCAATTTCGGAAGTATTGCCAAAGTGCAGCCTAAAACATTGAGTAAAGATTTTGTTGATCTTCTTATTCTGAACACTGTACTCCCTTTAAAGTATACCTATCAAAAATATCATCACGAAGAAACTGCGGATGAAATTATTGAACTGTACAGGACTATTTCTACTGAGAAAAATACTATTATTACAGGTTGGAAAAAGCTTGGATTAAATGTGACCAATGCCCTGGAAAGTCAAAGTCTGATTTACCATCACAAGACCTACTGTGAATCTAAAAACTGTCTGGCCTGCGGTATAGGATTTAAGCTTTTAAAAGAATAACCTTATCTGGACAGTTTTTGTCATCAAAAACCTTGTCAAAAAAATTTCTTACCTTGCAGTATTAGATTTAAACTTAAATAACAATCTGAAAATGCTGAGTAATATCCGTCATAAAATGGAAAGAGAGTGGTTTGGGGTACTGACAAGAATGGGTGCCAAGCTGGGAATTCCTGTTTCTAAACTGAGGGTTTTCTTTATCTACTCTACTTTTGCTACCGCCGGTTTTTTCTTTCTGATTTATCTGGGATTGGCATTTACCCTTTGGATTAAAGATATTTTCATCACTAGAAGACCCAGTGTCTTTGATTTATAAATTATGGAATTTTTACCGATTACTTCTGTTGAAGACCCAAGAGTTCAGGAAATCTATACTTCTTATACAGCCACATTTCCTGTAGATGAACAAAGAGATAAGGAACAGTTTATGGGCTTGTTTTCAAATCCATATGTAAAATTCATGTCTGTTATTCATGAATCGGAAGCTATTGGATACCTCATCCTTTGGGAATTGAGTTCCTTTGCTTTTGTGGAACATTTTGAAGTCTTTGAAGCATTCAGAAGTAAAAAGCTGGGCTCTCATATAATGAATCACTTATCAGAAAATTATCCAAGCATTATCCTGGAAATTGAACCTGCAGAGTTGAGTGAAGACGCCTCAAGACGATATTCTTTTTATCAGAGAAATAATTTCAGCCTGATAGATACCACTCATGTACAGCCTAGTTATGGTGAAGGAAAAAAGTCTTTAAACTTATGGCTGCTTGCGAACTACACTCCTGAAAATATAGAGGAAGCTAAAAAAGAAATTCATAAAATTATTTATGCTTAAAATATAAAACGCCGGAATTGTTTTTCCGGCGTTTTTCTTTTATGTTTTTTAACCACAAAAGGCACAAAAGTTTTAAACACTTAAGTTTTTTAGAGCAAAACTTTATGCATAATGAGTACACCTAAGTTTAGTGAAAATCTTTGATTTTCATCTTATGTGACCTATCATTTTAAACTCGTTTTAAAATAAATGCTTTTGTGGCCTTTGCGGTTTTATAAAATTCAATAGATAACTTTTTCTGTTAGTTTACTTCGTATTCCAGCTTTATTGTAATACTGGCTTCTTTTTCTTTGGACGAAGTATTGAAAGTTCCTCCGTAAGAATAATCCTCATTAGAGTTAGGAGCTGTAATCTGGATCACTCCCATGGTTGCTTTCTTCAGATTTCCCAGGCTGCTCCCTGAATTTTCTGCGATTTTTTCAGCACGTTCTTTTGCATCCTTAGTTGCGCTGGCGATCATTTCCTGTTTTACAGTTGCCAGTTTGGTATAGAAATAAGCAGGAGAAGAAGATGTGAATTCAATGCCACGGTTGATGATTTCAGTAATATTTCTGGATAGGTTTTCTATTTTACCAACTTCTTTACTTTCAATAGAAACTTTTTGGGTAAGGTTATAGCCGGAGAATTCTCCCTGTACATAATTTCCGTTTGAATCATTATAGCTTCTGAACTGTTTTTGAATATCTACGGAAGAAAATACAATCTCCTTTTGCTGGATCCCTTTCGAAAGCAGGTAGTCATTGATGACCTTTCTATCTGTTGCCAGTTCATCATAAGCAGATTTCAGATCCATATTATTCTTGGAAAAACTTCCGGACCAGGTAATCAGATCTGAAGTAAATTGTTTTGTCCCTAAACCTGTTACAGAAATCGTGTTTTCGGATTTATTCCTGTTCTTAATGGCATTTCCTAAAAAACCGAAGCCAATGACAAAACCAAGCGCTGCAATAGCTACGGCAAGAATGTTTTTATTCATAAAATTTGTGAATTTAGTTGGTTACAGTATGACTGTATCAATTTCTATTCCAATATTTTAAGATTTTATTAACATTTCAATACTTTTGATTCTGCTTCAGTCTCTCCAGAAAAAGAGGCACCGTTTCTTCCAGCCTCAGCATTACGCCGGAAAGATTTCTTGCTTTTACATAGGTCCGTACCTGTGGTTTTGCCAAAAATGAAAACTGAATAAACTCTGAAATCCTGTCGCCGGGAACTCCTGCTTTGATAAAATAGTCATCGCCTATTCTGTCCCGTACCCAGGCAATATGCTCCTGGAGATCATCATATTTATACTGTCTTTTCTGTCTCCTTGCTTTACCACTGATCAGGTCATATACTCCCTGTACATTCAGGTTTCCTAAAAGTATTGGCAGAAGGACGCTTTTTACCTCAGCCGGTTTTTCCCTCATTTTTCCCACCGGCTGCGGAAGCCCTACAGCATCTCTTACCTGTTCTCCTTTGTCTGCTTTTGCTACAATGCGGGAATCCACTTCCAGGTCTCCTGTGAGTTTTTTAACAATCTTTACTTCTCCCACATCTTTCGGGATCTGATAAAGAGTAATAAACAATGGTAAATTGGTTCCGTTGGTAAGAACCCTTCTAGAAGTTCTATTGAAATCTTCCTTTACAAATCTTAATTCATCATTAGAATTGGCATCAATAGAGAATATGCCTTCTGTATCTGAATATACTTTTTTATCGGTAGCCATGTTGATAACAATTACTTTACTCAGATTTTCTCCGTTATCATCCACTATCCGACCTGTCACGGTCTGTTGGGAAAAAATAAAAATACTGCACAGAAGCATCAGAAAAAGAGAAATTTTCCGTCTTCCAAATGCTTCAATATTTTCAGTACTATAACTCAATTTTTAATTTTAATAAGAATTACTCTTTACTTCCTTCTAATTTATTCATTTTACTGTATTCCCCGAAGGCTATTTTAAGCTCATATTCAATAACATCGATACTAAAATCCTTCCGGTATCTTTTTGCCAGTGAACGGTTTTTATCTGCATAGAGAAGAAATGTATCAATCTGCTCTTCATCCATTCCATATTTCTTCAGGAAGCTCAGATTCACTTCGTTTCTTACTCTTTTAAGAAAATCCTGAGTTTCATTATAATTCGCTTTGGTGACCTTAGGCTTTGCCAATTTCTTTACAGCATTAAAGACACCAAACAGATTGACCTGTCCTGCATTGAAATCGTGTCCGGTAAAAGTTTTAGAAATAGCATTGCTAGGTAAAAGCTGATTAAGCGGGCTTCTCATATACTCTTCCATGTCTGATTTTAATGCCTGAAGTTTTCTGGATTCATTCAAATGCTGATTATCTTTTGCAAGATTTCCGGTAGGCCTGTACTGAATTTTCACTTCGGGAATCTGAATCTCCATTTTTTTCAGAATGATATTGAACGGAGAACTGATATCTTCTTTGGTAATTTTCTTATCAACCCGATAATATCCTTCTTTTACAAATCTTATTTCATCATTTTCCCTGGCTTCGATTTCAAATGTTCCGGACATATCGCTCAATATACTTTTGCCGGCTGAAATATTAACAATGAGAACAGGAGCTAAATCCATTTCATCCCCTGTGATTACCTTTCCTGATACTTTCTGCTGTCCCCATAATCCTGAAGTGATACAAAAAAGCACAATAAAAAAAGTTCTGCTGATATATTTTACTTCCATTTACCTTTGAGTTTGCGGAGCACGATAGGATGAAATTCTTGTCAGCACAAAACGCTGAAACCTGTTCAGATCCGCATCACTGCAAAATCCGTATTTCAGTATTTTTTTTCTTTCAAAACCGCCTGCAAAAACATAATAAATAAAATGGTCTATCAGAGGCTTCTCTATTTTAAGATTGGTAAAATAATCGTCTCCCAGACTTTCTCTGATGTATTTCATTAAATCTACGTCATCCCATTTATCTTTAACTTTCCCAATAGAGAATCCCTGTCCTTTCGGCTGTACAAACTCTCCGGGTTTTGCTGCCAGTATTCTGGGATCTGATTTCTGAGCAATATACTTATCCATATCTTTGAGCAGTTTTTCAACCTTTTTAGGTTTATTATAAAGTTTTGAATCAATCTTCAGGTTTCCTGTAAGTCCTTGCTTTACCTCAACTTCAGGAATCTGGATAGTCTGGCGAACCATACTTATGTCCATCGGAGATTGTGTATTTTCCCGGGAAATTATTTTGGTGATACGTTCATAACCCGCTTTTATAAAGCGCAATTCATCGCCCTGTCTTCCGGAAATCATAAAGTGCCCGTCCCGGTTTGAAACTACAATCTCATTTGTTCTGATGTTGATTACATTCACATCCTGCATTTCTGTGCCGCTTTCTGAAGTGATCTTACCAAAGATATAACTTTGGGCATGGGTATGAATAAAAAGAATGAAGGATAGAAAAAAGAATAGTTTGAGTTTCACGGGCTATTTTTTATAAAGCAAAGCTAAAATTATTTTTAATTTATACCATAAGTTTAACCACAGTTAACGCGTTTTAATATTTCTTTTTGATTTTTGCCTTGTAAACTGTTAAATAGGCTGATTAAATTGTTAAAGTTTCTTTTAAATTTTAGCTAACTTGCAGTCTCAATTCTCTTTCAACAATGCAAAATTCTTATACAGTCATCAATGCTTCTGCCGGATCAGGGAAAACGTATGCTCTGGTGCAAAGACTTCTGATGATCTGTCTCCGGTATCCTAATCAGCAGCAGTCGATCAGGAATATTCTCGCACTGACTTTTACCAATAAAGCAGCCAACGAGATGAAGGAGAGAATTTTATCGTGGCTGGGCAATTTTTCAGCCAAAGATTATGCAGAGAATGCAGACCTGAAGAATATTCAGAAAGCATTTGAGGAACAGGGTTTGAAAATTACCATTGATGATCTTCATCAGCGTTCCAAGAAATTACTGGATTATGTTCTCCACAATTATTCCACATTGAACATCGGAACGATTGACCGTTTTAATTCAAGGCTGGTAAGAAGCTTTTCCTATGAGCTGGGACTGGCTAAGAATTTTAATCTTGAAATTGAAGCAGAACCGTTTCTGATAGAAGCGGTTGATAAAATGCTGGACCAGATCGGAGAAAATGAAACCATCTCCAATTCTTTCATGGATTATGTAGACTACAGTCTTGAAAATAATGAAAGAATTAATCTCAACAAAAATCTGTATGATTCTGCAAAGGAATTTGTAAAGGATATTCATTACGAGCATCTTAAAAGCAATAAAAGTTTTGATGATGCCAATTATGAAAATATAAAGAATGCGCTCCGTAAAGAGATCGTGCAGAATAAAAAGCAGTCTGCGGAACTGGCTGCTGCTTCTGTTGAGTTATTCAAATCAAGAAATATAGATATTGAAGATTTTGCCCAGGGCAAAAACGGAATCGGAGGTTTCTTTACTAAAGTGATCGATTTTTATCAGCAGAAAAGACCCGGCTTTCCTTTTCCAACTACTCTGGAGGAATCTGTTATTAACAATTACAGGAAAGGAGCTTCTTCAAAGTCAAAGCATAAAGAATCTGAAATTTTTGAAATCCTTGATCAGCTTCTGGAAAATAGGATGAAACTGATTCTTATGTATATTGAGACTCAAAAGAAAGAGAAAGTTTTATCAGCGCTTCTTCCTTTAAAGGTAAACAAGGATATCCAGGACGAACTTCAAAAAATTGAGGAAGAAAATGATCTTGTTCTTCTTTCCAAGTTTAATATCCTTATTAATGAAAACCTGAAAAATGAACCTTCTGCTTTTATTTATGAAAAGGTAGGTTCACAGTTTCAGCATTATTTCTTTGATGAGTTTCAGGATACTTCAGAGCTGCAGTGGCAGAATTTTGTTCCGCTGAGAGATCACAGTGTTTCTACAGAATATACTTCTTTCACACTGGTAGGGGATCCCAAGCAGAGTATTTACCGTTTCCGAGGTGGAGAAAGTAAACTGATGCTTGATATTATCAACAAAAAAGAATTCTCACCAAAAGAAGCAGACCTTCTTGTCTTAAAGGACAACTGGAGAAGTGCCAGAAACATTGTACAGTTCAACAATGAATTGTACCGTTTCCATTCTGAAGGGCTTCTGGAAGAGCATAAAAACATCTTCGGTGCTGATGCTGAACAAAGCTCCAAATCAAAGATTGAAGGGCGCGTAAAGATCAATCTGATTGAAAATCTTACGAATGAAGACTTTTATACCGATACTTCCACGCGGATGCAGAAAGACATCCAGGAATGTCTGGACAATGGTTTTAAGTTCTCCGATATTACGATCCTTTGCCGGGGAAATTTTGATATTTTCAGTTATTCTCAAAAGCTGGGAAGCTTAAAAGTTAATTATAAGGGTGAAGAAACCAATATTAAAACGATTTCTGATAAAGGCCTTACACTGGAGCTTTCCAATACTGTAAAAGCTGTCATTGAATTTCTGAGATGGGAACTTAACCCAAAGAATAAGCCTTGTCTGATCATGATGATGTACCATCTGAACACACTGGGGAAAATTCATATGCCGGATTTTACCTTAGGTATGAAAGAAATTCTGGATATTGACGGCCATGAGGAAATATTGCAGTTCATTCAGGAGAAATATTCAATTCAGCTTAAACAGGATAATTTTCCAAGATTTAATCTTTATAATTTTATTGAATATTATATCAACGAATTTTCTGTTGAAAACAAGGAAACTGATTTCTTATTGAATTTCCTGGAAATGCTTTTCAACTTTACACAAAATGCCGGAGCCAGTACCAAAGAGTTTCTGAAATACTGGGATGAAGAAGCGTCGTCGTACACTATTCAGGCTTCGGAAAACATTGACGCTATCCAGATCATGACCATTCACAAATCTAAAGGGCTGGAATTCCCTATTGTTTTTATTCCTATGATGAACAAAAACCGCGACAGTGAATTTACCAACTGGTTTGACACGAATGAAAATGAAACATTAAAATCTGTGAATATAAACCAGTTCAGCAAACATCTGGAGGCTTATGATGATGAAATTCTTTTTTTCAACACAAAAAATTCTTATAAAAATCTGATTGACAGACTCTGTTTACAGTATGTTGCTACCACAAGACCTGTTGAACAGCTTTTTTTCTATCTACAGAAACCTAATAAAACGTCTAACAATCTTGAGCTTCTGGAATTCCTTCAAACAAAAAATCCGGAGCAGGCTGACGAATTTGATGTATATCCTATACATCCTGAAATGCTGAAGAAACATTCCAGGGATAAAACTTCTTCTTTTAAAACCCAGAATATCCGGCATCTGAAGAACATTAATGAAAAGAGTACATCCATCAGGATTGCTACTCCGTCTAAAAACTACCAGGTACGGAATGAAAAGGTAAGAATCGGACTTTTTGTACATGAGCTTTTATCAAAGATCAATACAGAAAAGGATATCATTAAGGTATTGGAAGGATATGCCCTGGAAGGACAGATTACATTAGAGGAAAAAAATGAGATACAATTTACGCTACAGGAAATTGTTAGGACCTATGCAGAATTCTTCGATGAGAAATGGGAAGTGATCAATGAAAAAGACATTATGATCACTGAAAGAGGAGAAAGCCATATATTCAGGCCTGACCGTATTTTAAAGGGTGAAGAAGGGTATATTATTGTGGATTTTAAGACCGGTGAACCAAAGGCCAAGGATGAAGCACAGGTAGAAGGCTATAAAAATATTCTTGAACGCCTGGGCAAAAAAGTTCTCAAAACTAAGATCATTTATCTGTAAAGAACATTTACAAAACATTACTATAACAATTTCTGTAAAAAATTCTTCAAATATAAAAAGGTTTTATTATTTTTATTATAAGACGAATATAATTATATAGTCTTTGATTATATTTTGATTACAACTAGCCAACCATGAGAATATACTTAAACTCCTTTTTAATAAGTCTGATCATCATGTTATTTTCTACAGTGGTCACTTACAATATTGTTGATTGTTTAGATCCTCCCGTTACATCAGATGGTCACCATTATATGCCCGCTGAAAACATTGCCAATTCTTTATTTCTGGGTTTTGTATTGGGAGCAGTAGTTTTTATTTTCACTGTGAGAATCCAAAGGCAGCCATATAGGAAATAATTATATCATCTTAACAAAAAAACCGCTATCCCAGAAGATAACGGTTTATATTTTGAATGCTTTTCAATTTTAAGCTGTTGTATCAGGAGTAAACACTCTCTGAGACAATTCCTGGTCAAAAAGGTATAATGCTGACGGATTATCACATACCATTTTGATTTTCGTTACATATTGAGAGGCACTTGCTTCTTCTTCTACCTGCTCATTGATAAACCATTGAAGGAATGATGTCGTTGCAAAATCTCCTTCCTCGTTTGCATTTTTTACAATATTGAAAATACTTTTAGTTACGATTTTCTCATGTGCCAGTGCTTTCTCAAAAATATCTGTTGCGTTTTCGAACTCATGCGGAGGCTTTGGAATTTCTCCGATGATAATTTCCCCGCCTACGTCATTCAGATAATCAAACATTTTATCTGCATGCATCAATTCTTCTTTGCTCTGTACTCTGAAATAGTTGGCAATTCCATCAAGATCTTTTCCTGAAAACCATGCAGACATTGAAAGATAATATTGAGCAGCGTATTGTTCGTGGGCAATTTGTTCGTTAATTAATTTCGCAATTTTTTCGCTAACCATAAGTATTAAATTTATAGTCAAAAATAGGGAATAAAAGCCCGAAATCAAAAGTTTTAGGGAAAATTAATATAAAAAGGATGGAAGTATATCCATCCTTAACACATTAAAAAACTAAAATTACAAACTGTTACTTTACATCAGCAGTTCCCGTATTCATGGGCTTTTTCATCATTCTTCTTTCTTTCATTGCCATTTTCATTTTCTCTGCTTTTGCTTTTCTGTCAGCCTGCCATTTATCATATTGATCAGGAGTAAGGATTTTTTTCATATCAGCATCCATTTGTGCTCTTTTGGCCTGCATTTCCTGCATCTTAGCTTGTCTGTCAATTTTATTTTTGTCAAACTCTGCCTTCATTTCAACTTTTCTTTTATCCTGAAGAGCCTTTATCTGAGCTACCTGAGAGGCATTAAGGTTAAGGTCTTTCTGCATCTGGTCTAAACGTTCCTGTTGTTTCTGTTCCATTCTCTGCTTCATTTCAACAGCTCTTGCCTGTCTGTCCTGTGGGGTTGTAGTTTGTTGTGCCATTGCAAAACTTCCAATTCCGATAAATGCTATTGCTAAAACTAATTTTTTCATCTTTTTAAAATTTAATTAATTGTTATATGTCTTTTTGATTATGAATTAAAACACAAGTTAAATTAACAAATTCATAAATAATGTTAATTTTTAACAAAAATAAACCAACAAAACAACAAAAAAGGGCAGATTATAAAAACCTGCCCTTCACACCACTTAAATATAATATATGAAAATTAATTCCTTACTAAACTGCCTCTAAAGCCACCTCCGCTATTACCACGGTTTTCTTGTCTTGGAGCAGAATTTTCAGATCTCTGCCTGAATCCGCCTCCGTTGTTTCCTCTGAAACCGCCATTATCTTCTCTTTTAGGAGCTTCTCTTCTTACTTCACTGTTTCCTCTGAAACCACCTCCGTTATTATTTCTGAAGCCTCCGCCATCTGCATTTCCTCTGTTTCCTCCATTATCAGAATTCCCTCTGAATCCGCCACCATTGCTGTTTCTGAAACCTCCGTTATTATCATTTCTGAATCCGGAATTATTGTTACTTCCATTGTTACCACGGAAACCTCCCGAATTCTCATTTCTTGTGTTTCTGAAGCCATTGTCCGGCCTGCTGTCTCTTCTGATAATATTAAAAGTAGGGTTATCCATTCTTCGGAATCTTGAACGGTCTACTCTGTAAATATTAACATTGATATTTCTATATCTCGGCATTACAGTATACCTCGGTACATAATACGTTCTTCTGTAGTTCTGGAAATATACAACCGGGCTGTAACCTCTGTAGTAGTTATTCTGGAAAACTACAAATACTCTTGGTCCAAGGATTCTTTCCAGTGCATAGAACCTGTCATAGTACCATCTGTCCGGATTATATCTGTAGAAATTATTCCATGCTGAAAAACTTGCATACAGGTTATTCAATCTCATGATCTGGTCTACCTGCCATCTGCTTAATCTGTTCTGGATGAAAAATCCATTCCAGTCGATATTGATAATACTTCCTCTGTAGTCGTTATAATAGCTTTGATAATAATCATTTGGATAATAATCCTGAGGATAATTGTAGTAATAATCGTCAGGAAAATAATTTCTGTCATCTTCATCGCTGTAATAGCCTCCGTCATTCTGATAATAACCGTCATCATTCCAACCATTATTCGGATATTGCTGAGCAGACGTCAAAACGCCTAACCCAAAAGCTAATCCCAAAAATATTTTTTTCATCTCTATAGTCGTTAATTGGTTAATATATAGCAGAATATCTTAATTCTATCTCTTTGATATAAATAAAAAAAAGAAGTTAAATCCTAAGATCAAACTTCTTTTAAAATATTGTTAACTAACTGATAATCAATTGTTAAATTTACACTCTTCCACTATCTTTTATCCAATGGGCTATTTTTTTATTGAAAGATGTCCTTTCTTTCAGGTCTTCCAGTTTTATATGCATCCTGTAACGCCAGTAATGTGGAAAAACTGCGGGATTATTAATTCTTTCATTATCAATTTCCTGATTGGCAAGTTCTGCATCGGTAGCCAGAAATTCCTGAATTGGGAAAATAGCAAGCATGGCCTCATTATACAAATGCTGCTTCATAATAATCTCTGCAAGATGAGGATTCAGGTCTTCAGGTGCTTTGCCATACTGTATCAGCTGTTCGTTATAGTATCTTTGTGTAAGAACGGAATCTTCTTTCCACCACTGTCTTAATGTTGAGCTGTCATGGGAAGAAGCGGTTACCACATTCATATAACTGGCATATTTAGGATTATAGAACGGTATATTTTCAGAAGGCATCCTTTGCACCTTAAGAGCTATAATGGCCAATTCATCCATTACAACAGGTACACATGCAGGTACCATTCCCAGATCTTCTCCACAGATCAGCATTTTGGTAGCATTCAGAATAACGGGTAGTTTCTCCATGGCTTTTTCATACCACAAATGATCCTGTCTTCTGAAGAAATAGTCATGGTACAAATCATAAATATTTTTCTGTTCAGATTCCGGAAGGTATTTATAAGATTCTGTATTGTATACATTGAATCTTGGATGGTAAACCGTTTTTCCATTTCTTTCCTCCGGGAGGAATAAAACGTTGGCGCATAGAGAAATCAGTTTTTCTTCCAGCAGGCCATAGGATTTTTTCTTAAAGAAATTAACCAGCTTTCTCTGGGTATCAAACTCTTCTTTAAAAGCGTAGGTCCCGTCTTCATTACGGTTCATAAATTCAAGAGCCTTTCCGCTTTCATCTCCAAAATAGTCCCATAAGATCTTGTTGTTGATAAATGGCTTACAATACCTGTCAAAACTGAAAGGAATCTGCCAGGCCTTAAATTCATCCGGTACAATAGGAACAGCCGGATAAAAGTACCCTAATATTCCTTGTACAGCAGAAACAGGCATTCTCCATATTCTGAAGAAACCTAAAATATGGTCGATTCTCATGGCATCAAAATATTGCTCCAATGCTTTGAACCTGTTTTTCCACCATCTGTAGTCATCTGCTTTCATAGCTTCCCAGTTGTAGGTAGGGAATTCCCAGTTCTGTCCCAGTTCTGTAAACTGATCCGGTGGTGCGCCTGCCTGAAAATCCATTCCGAATAACTCTGGTTCTGTCCAGGCTTCCACAGAGTATCTGTAAATACCTATCGGGAGATCTCCTTTCAACGAAATTCCCAGGTTATGGGTATAATCAACGGCATCTTTCAGCTGCAAGTGTAATTGATACTGTACCCAGGCATGGAGCATTGCGGTATCGTAATCCTTACTTTTCGTGGTAAAGAACTGTGAGATCTTTCCGGCAATATATTTTTTGTGGGTTTTCCACTCATTAAAATTTGGTGTCTTATATTTATCCCTCAAAACACAGAATGCTGAATAGGGTACGAGCCAGTATTCATTATCCTTAATGAATTTTTTGAAGTTTCTGTCTTTATAACTTTTGTCTTTTTCCTTATTGAAAACAGCTGTAAGATATTTCCATTTCCCTTCAATCATCGTTTCATAATCGATCAGATCTAAGGCGTTTAACTTTTCTTTTTCAGATAAATATTCTTCAACTAATTCTTTCGGTATAGAGTAATCAAGATTTTCTAAAGAGATATACTGTGGGTGCAAAGCATAAACGGATACTGCAGCATATGGATATGAATCTGTCCAGGAATAATTGGCTGTAGTATCATTAATCGGAAGAATCTGAATAATACCAAGATTAGTTTCTTTCGTCCAGTCTGCCAGTTTTTTTAAATCTGCAAATTCCCCTACTCCGAAGCCGTCTTCACTTCTCAAAGAGAATACCGGAACTGCCACACCGGCGTCATGGTACATCTGGTATCCTTTAAACCTGAAATAATGATTGGAAACAATCTGCAGCACATCGCTCAACAGATTGGCAGCTGTTGATCTGTTTCCGCCGGTTTCTACATCTATGACCCGGTTTTCCCTGGTATCATATATACAGTATTTAAACTCGATAAATTCATTTTCAGGAATTTCAACAGAGGCTTCCCACATTCCAAAATCGGTCTGCTGCAGGTGAATAACCCTGTCATAGTTCCAGTTTCCCAAAGATGCTGTACTTCCAAAAAGAACAATTCGCCAATCCGGATTATAAATAGGAGCTTCTATTCTGAAGAGATGGGTATGTTTTTTTAAAACCGTTATTCTTTCAGGAACAAAATCATGCAGCTTGTTATAGAGAATTTTATTGTTTAAATAATTTTCAGGAAAGTTTTTATTGTTCCATTCGTCAAAGATGATAAACTCCTTATAATTATGAGGAAAACTTAAATGATGCGGAACGAATTCCTCTCTTAAGACATTTCCTTTTTCATTAACAACCCTATATCGATAAGTAATGGATTTTGAGAAATAGTCTACTTCGCATTTCCATAACCCATTTTCTGCATAAAACATAGTATGGACGTGTAAGGCATGTTCATCTTCACCAAATACCAGCTGCAAGTTCTCTCCCGCCTTTACAATATATCCTACATTAAAGTATAGTTTCATCTATATTTTTTTATAAAAGTACATTTTAATATCGAAAAATAAAACTTATTGAATATCAAATAATCATTAAAAAACCTTCTCAAAACAGATTGAAAAGGTTTTTACATATTGATTTATAGCAATCTGTTATTTGGTTACAAGAATCTTTTTGTTGAATATTACTTTTCCTGATTCATCAGTAATATTTACAATATAAGCACCGGTCACCAGCCCTTTAAGGTATACTTTTTCATCTGACGAGCCTTCTTTTACTGAAACATTCTGAGTCATAACATTCTTACCTGCCATATCAAAGATATTCAGCTTAACAGTACCTTTTATTTTGTTGCCAGCATGTACATTAATGTAATGTTCATCAACTCTTGTTGGATAAATATCAAGACCTGCAAAACTGTTTACTGCTGAAGATTTATCATCCACAAAATATTTACTCGCCAGATCATAAATATGAAGCCCTTGCTCACCCGGAAGCTGTTTTGCCTGTAAAGTTGTAAGATCTACTTCATATAATGCCCCTCCTTTTGCACTGGCTACTACAACTTTTCCCTGAGCATTTACTGCCGATCCGTTTACAGAATAGTTATCCGGAATGCCTGCAATCTTACCTATAAATTTAGCTTTTAAATCTTTCGTCAGGACTTTGAAAACATTTCCCGAAGCCGAAAAAATATAAAAATTGTTATCTGCATCTGCAACCATATCCCCTCCAAATCCAGTTTCCATAGCGGTAAATGAATTTCTGCCATTAGAAGCATCATCTTTGATAATTCCCAGGTCATTCACAATATATTTCCCATCCTTTCTGCTGATTTCTAAAAATTGTGTTCCGGCATTATTTACAGCATATATCTTACCGTTATATCCCGTTGCCATCCTGGTAATATGAGAATTAATATCACATGATGACACCCTTGCCACATTATTTTCCACTAAAGTAATTTCTTTTGTCTTCGGATTCAAAACATAGATATTCGAAAAAAACATAGGCATATACACCAGGTTATTATTCGAAGCATCATATGCAAGCGCAGCTAAAGTTACTGCCTGAGAATTGCTGTAAGAATTTTTGTCTTCCGCTACAATACCTTTTCTGGCTTGTGAAAATACTTTTACAGAAGAATCTGCCGTAAAAAACTTCTCACCAGAAGTTCCGTTTATGCCGTCAATAGCACGAAAATCATTGAAAGTAATACTTTGAGTATCTTTTCCGGTAATCGCAAAAAAATCCTGCTGTGCTTGTGTATTTACACCTAATAGCAGTAAAAATAAAGGGAATAAATGTTTTTTCATATTATATATTTTTAGATTCGTAATCAATTTGATAGTACTAAGTTACACAATTTTAGAATTCTAAAAACAAAAATCTCTAGTAATTGATTAAAGTTGACTACAAATTAAAAAAATCAGCTGCCATCAAGACTGTGGTTATTCATTTCTGTTCGCCAGCATAATATACATTAAATATCAGTAGCTCTTTCCCGCTATCCATTCATACTCCTCGCGCCTGCGCTCTCACCCTGAGCG
>NZ_JAYSDT010000006.1:0-133070 GCF_041914225.1 Chryseobacterium sp. | reverse complement strand
AATACAATATCAGAAATACTTATTGTAAAGCAGTTTACAGCAACCAGCAACATTTTTTAGAGGTTGAAGTGATTACGGATGACAGTTTGGATCACGTAGATGATGATTCACTGCAATACAACTTTCCGCAGCTATCACTTGAAATTTTCGATTTCCCTATCGACTCTGCGGAAATAGAAGGAAAAACCATCACCATCAATGACTCTGATGAGGAGACCTACACAGAAGTAGATCTTTTCGACGACGAAGATGCCTATATCTATGACAATGAGCTTCTTTTTGAAAAAAATGAAGAAGGGGAGCTTCAGGTCATCTGGAAAGGAACCATTGATGATTTCTATACCGGATCAGATACCCCGATTCCTTTTAGATTAAAATGCGAATTCAAGCAGGATGATATTGAGGTAGACGAGGACTAGCCCGGAACTCCATCCTTTTTTAATACCGAATTTCTTTTCAGAATTATTTTTTGGAAAGAAATTTGCTGTTTGTAGAACTGTAACAAATTTTAAGTTGTTTTTAAGCAATTTTTAAGAGTTCAATTCATAATATTCTACTACATTTGTCGTTGAAACTTTAATAAAATTCACATTTAATGCTGTTAACGGAACTTTCTCAGATTTTATTTGCACAAATCGCTACACCCGCAGTTGCTACAGACAATTTAGAGTTCTCATTCTGGAAGATCATGTTCCATGGAGGGGCTTTCGCTAAAATAGTGATGGTCACTGTATTACTTTTGGGAGTGTTTTCTCTGTACCTGTTTTTTGAAAGATTTTTCTTTATTAAAAGGCTGACTTCAAAAACAGATTCCAACTTCATGAACAATATTGAAGACTTCATCAAAGCTGGAAAAATAGAGGCGGCAGCAGATTACTGCAAAACCCAGAATTCTCCGGAAGGAAGAATTTTAGAAAAAGGAATTTCAAGACTGGGGCGTCCTGTTTCAGATATTGTAAGTGCCATGGAAGCACAGGCACAGGTAGAGGTTGCCAATATGGAAAAGAACCTGAACCTTTTGGCTGTTGTACCAAGTATTGCACCAATGCTGGGGCTTTTAGGTACGGTAATCGGGATGATTATTGCTTTCTTTAATTTATCCCATGCCACAGGATCTTTCTCTCCGAAAACCCTTTCAGAAGGTATTTATACCGCTTTAGGGCAAACAGCCGTAGGTCTGGCCGTGGCAATTCCTGCCAACTTCTGCTACAATATCCTTTTGACAAGGATTGATAAATTTGTACTGAAGGCTCAGAATATGTCTGGAGAATTTTTAGACCTTATCAATAAACCTTTATAACTTTCTTACGATGAAAATTCAAAGAAGAAATAAAGCGAATCCGGAATTCAGTTTAGCAGCGATGACAGACGTTATCCTGTTGATGCTGATTTTCTTTATGATCACCTCTTCAGCAGCCAACCAGAGTGCTATTGATGTGAATCTGCCGAAAGCCGGAGCAGTTGACGATAATATACCTAATCCTTTAACTGTCAGTATCAAACCGGATGGGTCATTCTTTGTGGATGATAATCCTGCCAATAAAGGAGAACTTGAGAAAATTATTGTAGATAAATTAGCGGGTCAGACCAATAAATCATTTACGATCAGAGCTGACGAAAACACACTGCATAAAGATGTTGTTTTTGTAATGGAAATTGCTGAAAAACATAAATTTAACATTGCGATTGCAACCGTTAAAGATAAATAACAGAGCCGGATTTCCGGAAAGAATTACTTTTTAAGATGAGAAGCTATACAGCAAACAGAAACGAAGAAAATAAAGACAGGGTAAAAAGCGCATTGCTTTCTATTCTGATCTGGGCTGCTATTCTGCTTTTTGTTTTTTTATATAAATTAAAACCTGAACTGGATAAAGATCCCGAAGTGGTTACTACAATGTTAGTGAACTTTGGAGACAACAGGAACGGAAAAGGAATTGAGGAACCTGCTGAGCAGCCCGGAAGCCTTGCCGCCGCTACAGAAGAAATGACACCTGAACCTGCAGAAGCGCCGGTTCCGGAGACAAAAACTGTTGTGAAGCCAGAGCCTTTACCTACTCCTGAACCTAAGAAAACAGAAGTGAAGGAAAAGGTGATCACGGGTAATAACTCAAAAACAACAGTCCCTAAAAAAGAAGAATCAAAAAAAGCTGAGAAAAAAGAAGCAGCCAGTACAAGTGCTTCTAAAAACACCAAAAAATCGGGCGCTGCCACAGCCAATTCAAAAACAGGGAATGGGGACGGAAAAGGGACTGCAGCCATAGGAAACCTGATCAAAGGAAGAGGAACTAAAGCCGGAAGCCAGGGAACCGGTGATGGTATCGGAAATGCAGGAGATCCTTTAGGGGGTGACGGAAACGGTGACAGTAAGGTTGGAATTGATAGGAAGCTTGTAGGTTATATTCCCGGAACAATGGGAAGAGGAGGAGCACAGCCCTCTCACAGCTGCACTGCAAGCGGATCGATTACGATTTCCTACACCGTAGATAAAGCAGGAAACGTAGTGTCAGCACGAAGAGCAGGAGGTATTTCGGATCCTTGTGTGTCATCTACATCTGTGGCCTGGGTTAAGAAATATGTAAAGGCTGAGAAAGCCAATACTTCTTCGACCGGTACTTATAAAATTACTTTCTAAAAATACAAAAGCACTTTATTCAAGTGCTTTTTTCAATTCGTTTATTCTGTTGATAACCGGAAGGGCAAAAATACCGCTGGTCTGAAGATACAGCTCATAGAATGTTTTTGCTTTATCCTGAAAATCTTTGTTCTGATCATGTCTGCTGTTAAAGTAGAAAAGGTTTCCAAGCATTTCATAATAATCTTTGTGATCTCTTTCCTGTCTCTCATTGACCAGGGCAATCATTTCTTCTTTAGTCATTGAGGAAACCTCCGTGAAACTCATCTTGAAAATATCTCTCATTAAAGTATCGAAATCCAGCTCTTTCTGCATTAAGCTTTCTTCAGGTTTGTCCAGAATCAGTTTTTCCAAAGCCTGGGTTAATTGGCGGATGAGTCTTAATGTAAATTCTTTATCGGTGATCATATGATAGTTTAAAGTTTAGGGTTTAAAGTTTAGAGTTGTGAGGTTAAGCAAAGAATAAATAGGCCAATGCAATTGCTGTAATAACGCCCACCAGATCGGCCAGAAGCATGGCAATTACCGTATATCTTGTATTCTTAACGGCTACGGCCCCAAAATATACTGCAATCACGTAAAAAGTCGTATCTGAGCTTCCCTGAAGTACGGCTGCCAATTTCCCCTGGAAGCTATCAGCTCCGAAAGTACTCATCGTATCTACCATCATTCCTCTGGCTCCGGAACCGGATAATGGTTTGATTAAAGCAGTTGGAAGTCCATCCACGAACCTCGGATCCATATTGGCAACGTTGGCCACCCACTTCATTCCGTCAATGATCACATCGAAAACACCGGAAGTCCTTAATAATGAAATGGCAATCAGCATTCCGACAAGGTAAGGGATAATCTTAACGCAGGTTGTGAAACCTTCTTTTGCGCCTTCAATAAAAGCATCAAAAACGTTGATCTTTTTATAAACAGCCCCAAGTACAATCGCCAGGAAAATAAAGAGAATAAGACCATTGCTCAATACTTTGCTGAAATCATCCAGCTCATCTTTACTCAATTGAACCAGGTACAAAACCAATAAAGCGATAACTGCTGAAATTCCTCCTACATAAGCAATCACTACCGGACGGAGAAGATTGATTTTCTGGTATAATGAAACGATAATCATTGCTGCCAGTGTAGCTGCGAAAGTGGCAATCATACAGGGAAGGAAAATATCTGTAGGCGTTTTGGAGCCCATTGAGGCTCTGATGGCAATAATTGATACAGGAATCAAAGTCATACCACCGGCATGAAGACACAAAAACATAATCTGTGAATTGCTGGCTGTATCTTTATTGGGATTTAAAGTCTGGAGACTTTCCATTGCCTTTAGTCCAAAAGGAGTCGCAGCATTATCCAATCCCAGAAGGTTAGCGCTGAAATTCATCAGCATGTGTCCGAATGCAGGATGGTTTTTAGGGATATCAGGAAAAAGTTTTGAGAAAAATGGCTGTATCAAACGGCTTAAAAGGTTGATGCCCCCTGCTTTTTCAGCAATACTCATGAATCCCATAAACAGGGTCATAATCCCGATAAGACCAAGGCAGATCTTCACTGCGGTTTCTGAAGTTCCGATCACTCCGTCTGATTCCTGAACACGGTAAACATTTACATTCTGTTTTAAAGAATCTGTTTTATAGTGAATTCTGCTGTCTGTAAAATCATTTTTTTTCATCAGGCTGTCTCTGACAACAGGAGAAAGGCTGTTCATAGGCTGAGAAGCAATCTTCACGGTATCACCACCTTTTCCTACCACCATATCATTGAAAATGGTTTTGTAGTTACCTGACGAAACGTATTTTATACTGGCAATGGCAATGGCAATGATAATGAAAGCCGACCAAATTCTGCTGAGGACCATCTGATTGATTTAATTGTTTAAACTTATCGAAAATACTTTAAACCACAAAAATAACTAAAGTCTTTTGTTATTTTGAGGTGAAGAAAACTAATGATGATTTCTGATCTTGGAGTTTATTTAACGCAATGCCCGCAAGGTTTCTAAAATGATGTTTTTTTGTTCTCGAAGGCGTTAATACTAAACAAAGAGAACTTCAATTATGGAACATTGCTGAATGAAATGCCCTTGCGAACAAAAAATATACATTAAATTTTTAGATTTTCCTTGCGCTCCCTAGCGTTTTAAAATAAAGGATTACTCTTCCAGATAAACAAGATGCCCTTCAAAATCATCATCAAGATTTTTCAGAACCTTAGCTTCATCCATTTTTTTGATTAATGCATCTATAAAGAAGCTTTTTTCAAAAAACTGACGGTGAATTCCCGGTAAAAGCTCCATAAAATAATCCATTCCGATTTTGTTATTATGGAGATCCATTTTGGTTTCCAGGGGCTCATTCGGGAACAGCTCTTCATGCATGTCTGTAATCCTTTTGCAAAAATCAAGCGCTTTTTTAGGGGAGGAAATCTTACAGCAGTACATCATAATGAAGCAGCACCAGAGAGCATGCCTGAAAGCATTTCCAATCCCGTTACTGGAGGCTGTTTCAGGAAATTTTTTCTGTGCAATGGTGAATGCTTTTACTGTTGCATAAAAACTTAGTAAGGCGAAAAGAGGATGGGGAAGGATCAGTGATAAAAGACGCATCATCTTTTTAAAACTCATACTCCTGATGGCATTGAAAAATATCTTAAAAGTCCTCATAAATAAAAATCTCTCCCTAATTAGAGAGAGATTGTATTGTTTTTGTTACAGGTACTATGCTTTTACAGCCAATAAATTAACTGTTTTGGCAACCGTATCCTGAATTTCAGTTCTTTTTACGATGAAATCTACAAATCCTTTTTCCTGTAAGAATTCTGATGTCTGGAATCCTTCCGGTAAGTCTCTACCAATCGTTTCACGGATTACTCTTGGTCCTGCAAAACCGATCAGCGCTCCAGGCTCTGCCATAATAATATCAGCAGTCATAGCGAAAGAAGCTGTGATTCCTCCGAATGTAGGGTCACAAAGGTAAGCGATGTATAAAAGTCCTGCTTCGGAAAGCTGAGCTAATTTAGCCTGAACTTTTGCCAATTGCATCAGAGAGTAAGTGGCTTCCTGCATTCTTGCTCCTCCGGACTGACAGATAATCATATAAGGAAGTTTGTGTGCGATACAGTAATCTACTGCTCTTCTGATCTTTTCTCCCATTACAGAACCCAAAGATCCACCAATGAAAGCAAAATCCATACACGAAACTACCATTTCAGTTCCTTTTACAGTTCCTACTGCGTTTCTGATAGAATCTGTAAGCTTAGTTTTAGCTTTCACTTCTTTCAGACGGTCTTTGTAAGGCTTTGTATCTTTGAAGTTTAAGATATCAATACTCTCAACATTGGCATCCAGTTCGGTAAATTTACCACCGTCAAAAAGGATGTCAAAAAATTCTGCACTTCCTATTCTCACATGAAATCCGTCTTCAGGAGAAACGTAGTTATTTCTCTTTAGTTCATCATGTTCCACTACTTTTCCGGATGGAGTCTGATGCCACAGGCCTTTGGGAACGTCCTTTTTCTCATCAGTAGAAGTGGTAATGTTTTTTGCTTTTCTTTTAAACCAGTCGAATGCCATTTTTGTTTGTATTAATGTATAAATGTAAAATGTACCAATGTAAATCTATTTCTTATGAATATTTTTACATTGATACAATTGTACAATTCTTATTTTAAAGTATTTACGTTATTTAAATCTTCAAATGCTTTCACCAATCTTGCAGAGAATGTATCCTCACCTTTTCTTACCCAAACTCTTGGATCATAGAATTTTTTGTTAGGTTTTTCTTCTCCTTCAGGGTTTCCGATCTGAGCTCTTAAATATTCAATATTGTTGATCATATAATCTCTGATTCCTTCTGTGTATGCAAACTGAAGGTCAGTATCAAGGTTCATTTTGATTACTCCGTAATCGATAGCTTCTCTGATCTCTTCTAAAGTAGATCCTGAACCTCCGTGGAATACAAAGTTGATCGGTTTAGCAGCCGTTCCGAATTTCTCCTGAACATATTTTTGAGAATTGTCAAGGATTTTCGGAGTAAGAACTACGTTTCCTGGCTTGTAAACTCCGTGTACGTTACCGAAAGCAGCAGCGATTGTGAAGTTATCAGAAATAGCTTTTAATTTTTCATACGTATAAGCTACATCTTCAGGCTGAGTATATAATTTTGAGTTATCAACGTCTGAGTTGTCAACACCGTCTTCTTCACCTCCGGTAACTCCGATTTCTACTTCAAGAGTCATCTGTAGCTTAGCCATTCTTTCAAAATATTTAGCAGAAATTTCAAGATTTTCTTCTAAAGGTTCTTCAGAAAGGTCTAACATGTGGGAAGAATAAAGGGATTTTCCTGTCTGCTTGAAGAATTCTTCGTTAGCATCCATCAAGCCGTCAATCCAAGGAAGTAATTTTTTTGCACAGTGGTCTGTGTGTAGAATTACAGTTGCTCCGTAAGCTTCCGCAAGCGTATGAATATGTTTTGCTCCAGCGATAGCTCCTAAGATAGCAGACTTCTGTCCGTCATTGCTTAGTCCTTTTCCTGCGTTGAAAGAAGCTCCACCATTTGAAAACTGAATAATTACAGGAGCGTTTAATTTCGCTGCAGTTTCCATCGTAGCGTTTATGTTGCTTGATCCAATTACGTTTACTGCAGGTAATGCAAATTTGTTTTCTTTAGCATACTGAAAGATATCAGTAACTAACTGACCTGTGGCAACTCCTGCCGGAAAAATTCTGCTCATGTTTTACTTTTTAGTATAAATTTATTAGGTGTTTTTAATTTCGTGTAAAGGTAATCATTTTTAAGAAATTGCTAATTTCTTTTATCTCTTCCCCAAAGTAGCTTCTGACGGATGGTTTCGTAGAAACTTAAACTGTTGGGCTGTACCAGAAGAAGCTGGAATTTTGCTTTTTTGATAATGATTTCTTTATCCGTTTCTATATGGATCAGTCGGGAGTCCAGGGAAAGTGAGTACTGAGGAACCCGGCTTTCTACCCGGAATTTTATTTCTACCTTATCATTTACAACCAGAGGCCTCACGTTCAGATTGTGCGGTGCAATAGGAGTAATGACAAAGTTTTCGTTGTTAGGAGAAATAATTGGTCCGCCGCAACTCAGAGAGTAGGCGGTAGAGCCTGTAGGTGTTGAAATGATCACACCGTCACCCCAGAATACATTCAGAAATTCATCGTTGATGTACGAATCTACGGTGATCATGGATGTGGTTTCTTTTCGGGAAACGGTAACGTCGTTCAGTGCGTAGGGAAAAGATCCTTCAAGCTTGGGAGAAACAACTTCTATTACCGAACGGCGGCTTGTTTTTACATCTCCTTTCAATATGGAATCCAGTTCTTTAAATACTTCTTCTTTAGTGAAAAAGGCTAAAAAACCAAGACGTCCTGTATTTACTCCCACTACCGGAATTTCAAGATCTTCAATAAAGGTTAAAGAGTTTACAATGGTTCCGTCACCACCGAAAGTGAAGAACAGATCAACTTCCTTATCCAGAAGATCCTGTTTGCAGTTGAAAGTTTCGAATATTTTTGAAAACTGAAGAGCTTCAGCCATTTCATCATACAGAACAGATTTTACACCTCTTGCTTCAAGTTCAGAGATAAACTTGCTTAAATATAAAAAAGTATCAAGATCTTTTTTCTGAGAATATATGGCTGCCTTCATGTTATATTTCTATGAATTTTTGTAAAAACCCGAACCGGTCTTTAAACAGATCGGATTTCTCATCAGAATAGTATTTTTCAACAATTCTGTAGTCGTACCGGTCAAAAGTAGCGTCTATCGAGGCAAGGTTTTCATTACTGATCTTTATGGTAATCTGGACCACTTCATCAGACATAAAGCTTATAAACCCGCCGTAAAACTTCGAGTTGTTGCTTTCTACAATATTGGTAATTTCCGTCATAGAATATTTTCTGGCAGGAGTTTCTACAGTAAGAATGGCTCCTGTCTCTGAAAACAGAGGATAACGGGAAAGGTCCTGAAAAACATCTTCACAGGTAATATAGCCCAGATATTTTTCATTTTTATTGATCACCGGAATTATATTGGAACTGAATGTATAGAACAGACGAATACTGTCCATAATATTACTATCTTCCAGAATGGCAAAACGCTCTATCTGATGTTCCAGATCTTTCAGTGTTCCTCCCTCTTCCTCATACAGAAAGTCCATGGCAATAGCACCATAGAAGTGATGGGATTTTTTGATGAAAACATGGGAATATCCAAAATCTTCCAATATATTTCTGGCCGACTCTATGGAGTCAGACAGGCTAAAACACGGAAAGTCTTTTGAGATATAGTCCTTGATAAACATTGTGCTAATTTATAAAAAATTAAATGAAACTTTTTCTGAAAACCCGACTTTTTTTAAGATGGAACAAAAAAAGTGCCGTCAAAATTTGTTTGTAAAGAAAAATAAAGTACCTTTGTCGCCTTTCATTTTTACTTTTTATTAGATTTATTTCAAACTGCACTGTCTACTAAGGACATATGCAGTTTTTTTATTTTAAAGCTTTTGCAAATTCCCACATTACAATTCCGCCGCATACACTTACATTAAGAGAATGCTTCGTTCCAAGCTGTGGAATTTCTAAAAACACATCAATATTAGGAAGAACTTCATCACTGATTCCCTCTACTTCATTTCCTAAAATCAGGGCATATTTTTTCGATTTATCAATCGTAAAATCTGTAATCATCCGGCTGTCCGTAGTCTGCTCAATTCCGATGATTTCATAACCATTGCTTTTCAGATCGGCAATAGCGGTATTGGTATCTGCTTCATGAGACCAGTCCACACTTTCAGTAGCGCCTAATGCTGCTTTATGAATCTCGCGGTGGGGCGGCTGCGGTGTAATTCCGCAAAGGATTATTTTTTCAATTAAAAATGCATCTGCTGTTCTGAAGGCAGCACCTACATTGTGCATACTTCTGATATTATCTAAAATGATGACCAACGGAATTTTTTCAACCTTCTTAAATGTTTCTACATCTATTCTGTTAAGTTCTTCCAGTTTTAGTTTCTGTACCAATTGTATTATTTTGTTGAGATTAATTTTCCGTCTTTATAGACCTCTGTTTTTTCTATGCTTCCGTCTTCACGGTAATGAACCCGGGTGCCATTTCTTTTGTCATTGGCAAATTCAGTTTCACGCTGTAATTTTCCTGACGGGTAGAATACTTTCCATTTTCCGGTAGCAAGACCGTTGTCATACTGGCCAATGTCTTTTATTGATTTTCCGTCTTCATGGAAGGTTTTGCTTTCTCCCTGTAATTTATTTAATTTATAATTCGAAATTTCAGTTATTTTACCAGCAGGAGAATAAAAAGTAGCTGTAAGACTATTATCATAAATATTCTTTTCTCCATTCCTGAAAGCTTCTTTGGATGTAAGGACTCCATTTTTGTCAAAATAGGACCATTCTTTTACCTTGAATCCTTTTTTGTATTCGCCTTTGGACTGTATTTTTCCATTGTCATAATAAAAAACTGCATCGCCGTCCAGTTTTCCTTTTTTCCATTCCACCACATTTTTGACCTGCCCGTTTTCATAAAATTCTTTACAGGATCCCTCCTGCAATCCGTCTTTATATCCGCAGGGTTTCTGTGCCATAATGAGAGCAGAAGCGGAAAAAAATAATAAAAACAAATACTTCATAGCTATTTTTATTTCAAAAATAGTAAAATACTTATATTTGACTCAAAAATATACTATGAAAAAATTATTCACCTTATTCATATTAATGTGGGGATTTATTTATCTGGAAGCACAAAATACCTATTATCCTCAAGCTTTTTTTGATAAAAAACTGGCAAGAGAAATGCTTGGGTTCGGGAATTCTACCATTGAAGGCGTGGCTTCCACAAAACAAAAAAACAATTGGGGTATTAAGCCGTTGCTTGGAGAAAAGCATTATGCACCCAAAGGAACTGTTGTCATGCTTTTTCCCGTAACGCCTTATTTCCAGGAATTTTACGACATGAGAAGGAAGTATGAAAATAAAAAGACTACGGTATACATGTCTGAAGAAGCTTTCAAATATAGAGTAGAAGCTTTAACAGATGATCACGGAAGGTTTAAATTCGAAAAGCTGAAGCCGGGGAAATATTATCTTGAAACCATTGTCAATTTTACAGCAACAGCAAGTTACCAGCAACAGACAGGAACTTCAGATGCTTATAACGGCTACGGAGCCTATCTGTATTCAACCCCGATATACAGTACATTTTTCTACGGATATTCTGCTGCCAACAGGGAAAGCAAATTTGTAGAAATAAAACAGGACGGAGAACTGAAAGAAATCAAGCTTTAAAAGCTTGATTTTTTATTTTCTGATCATAATCTGATGCACATTCTTCTCAATATTCTGAGCCAATGTTTCCATAGGAATATCATTTTCATCATTATTGAAAGGATCTTCAATTTCTTCCGCAATGAGTTCAAGACTCATCAGTACATAATATACGAAAACGGTAAGCGGAATCATGAAAAGGCCTATGGTGATCACGTAAGCAATGGGCAAGGCAAAAACGTAAAGGATAATAAATTTCTTGATGAAAGACGAGTAGGAATAAGGAATCGGGGTGTTTTTGATCCGCTCACAGCCTCCGCATACATCCAGAAACCCTGAAAGCTGGGTATCCAGATACAGCATTTCAACTTCAGATATTTTTCCTTCTTTTTTTAATTGGTTTAATTTATAGCTTAACAGGATAATCATTTCACTAGGACCATGATTTTTTAAAGAGTTTTCAATTTCAGAATAATCTTCGTCCAAAGCCAGTCTTGTAGATTCCTTAGAAAGGTGTTTGGCTAAAAAGTGAGGAAAGAATTTCAGATATCTTGCAATCTGCTCAGCATCCTGACGGTTATCACCAAGAATGGTATTGATTTTTATTGCAAAATTTCTGGTGTCATTGACCAGTTTACCCCAAAGTTTTCTGCCTTCCCACCATCTGTCATAAGCGGTATTGGTTCTGAAAACCAGTAAAAGAGAAAGAACAAAGCCCAGCAGAGAGTGAATCATCCCCACATTGCTGATTCCTGATTTTGAAGTAAGATGAAGATATTCTACCTCCAGAAACTGAATTCCCCATGAGTATAATCCTACAAGAAGCATACTCGGGAAAAGAATTTTCAGGGTATCGCTTTTGTGTAGACTGAAAAGGATTTTAAGGAAATGTTTGGTATTGTAGACTCTCATAAATTCACTTATTACTACAAATATAAATTTTTCATCCGAGCTCTGCCAATAAAGTAAGGAAGTCTTAAACTGGAAGAGGGAAGTTACTGATGCCGAAGAGGAGGTTTAAGTTTTCCGTAAAATCTTTTTTATAAAATGATGTATAGAGGTTTACAAACAAATAGTAACTTCCAGCATCCATCTTCCTTCTTCCCTCCCTTTAATCTTAATTTTCCCAGGTTTCAAAAAAACACTATTTTTATTTCGCATTAAATACAAAATACATGATCCTCGAAAATGTAGATATTGTAACTGATATCAGTAAAGAAGATTTTCAGAAGAATTATTTCAAAAAGCAGAAGCCTCTTTTGATTAAAAATTTTGCCAGTCGCTGGGATGCCTTCGACAAATGGAATCTGGCATATATCAGAGAAAAAGCAGGTGATCAGGAAGTTCCGTTGTATGATAATAAACCGGCTGATGCCTCTAAAAGTTCTGATGCTCCGGTTACTCATATGAAAATGAAGGAATATATTGATACCATAAAAAGTAAGCCTTCAGATCTTCGTATCTTTTTCTATATCATTACAGACAGGCTTCCCGAACTGCTGAAAAATTTCACATATCCGGATCTTGGAATGAAGTTTTTTAAGAGACTTCCGACTTTATTTTTCGGAGGAAGTGAGGCCCATGTTTTAATGCATTATGATGTGGATCTGGGTGATTTTATGCATATTCACTTTGAAGGAAAGAAAAGAATCCTGCTTTTTGATCAGAAACAGTCCCCGTTTTTATATAAAGTTCCCTTATCTGTTCATACAATTTACGAACTGGATTATGAAAACCCGGATTATGAAAAGTTTCCTGCATTGAAATATGCCAGAGGGTATGAGATTTTCATGGAACATGGTGATGCCCTTTTTATTCCGGGGGCATTCTGGCATTTCAACAGATACCTTGAGCCAGGTTTTTCGCTTTCTTTAAGAGCACTTCCGAATAAACCCAATGTGTTTGCCAATATGCTTTATCATGTTTTCATTATGAGGTATACAGACAAGCTGATGCGAAAACTTTTCAAAGCCAAATGGGTAAATTACAAGCAGAAATGGGCCTATAAAAAAAGTTCCGAGGCTTTGGAAAAGCATCTTTCAGAAAAATAAATATTATACTTTTGACAGTTTTTAACGCATTGAACGCAAGGCTCAGGGCTATCTGCTGATAAAGGTTCGCAAAGGCGTTTCACTCAGAGAGGAAAGCACTTCAATTGCTAAATGAAATGCCTTTGCGAACGAAAATAAGAAGAATCAATATCAATTTTCTTTGCTTCTTAGCGTTAGATTTTAAATCAGTTTATTTATTGATAAGCCCGAAGATTGTTGCATCAACGAATTTTCCTTTTTCAAAAAAATAATCTTTCAAAGTTCCTTCTTTACTGAAATTTAAAGAAGAAAGCAGCCTGTCAGAAGAAATATTGGACGGATCAATGAATGCGTCCACACGGTGAAGTCTCATCGTTTCAAATCCATAGGTCAGAATGGGAAGAAGAGCTTCTTTCATATAGGACTGCTGCCAGAATTTTGGATTAAGCTCATAGCCGACCTCTGCTCTGAAATGTTCCCTGTACCAGTTGTGGTAGCCGCAGGTGCCAATGACTTTTCCACTGGATTTAAGCTCCAGAGCCCACCTGAATCCTTTTCCTTTTTCAAACTCACTGTTAAAATGTTCAATGATGCGGCGCGAATCATCAGGTGTTTTGAAGGTGTCCAGATCATAATATTCCATGACTTCATCCAGAGAAAAATACTCGAAAAGGTCCTGAGTGTCATTGAAAGTAAGCTGGCGCAAGATAAGTCTTTCTGTCTCTAAAACAGGAAATTCCATAAATAATGTGATTTGACGGTGAAAATACGATTAATTACTGATTAAGAAAAACAGGGAAGATTAGCCCCTAAACAATTCTCTTACCCTGAATTTATTTTTTTAAATTTGGGGCTCATTTTTTACTATGGCAAAATCAAAGAAGGAAACCCCGCTAATGACGCAGTACAATACCATCAAGGGTAAATACCCGGATGCGCTTTTACTTTTCAGGGTAGGGGACTTTTATGAAACTTTCGGGCAGGATGCAGTGAAAACATCCCAGATTCTGGGCATTGTTCTTACCAAAAGAAATAACGGCGAAGGAAGTGTGGAGCTGGCTGGTTTCCCTCATCATTCCATAGATTCTTACCTTCCGAAACTGGTGAGGGCAGGAATGCGTGTGGCGATATGCGATCAGCTGGAGGATCCTAAAATGGTGAAAGGAATTGTAAAAAGAGGTGTAACGGAGCTGGTTACTCCCGGCGTTACTTTCAATGACCAGGTATTAAATTCAAAAAAGAATAATTTTCTTCTATCATTACATAAAGAAAAAGAGAAATACGGAATTGCTTTAGTAGACATCTCTACAGGAGAGTTTCTGGTAAGTGAAGGAAACTTGGAAAAGCTGTTGCATATCGTCAATACTTTTGATCCGAGTGAGATTATCTTCCAGAGAAGCACACAGATTCCGGAACAGATCAAAAATAAAAATGCTTTTAAGCTTGAGGATTGGGCCTTCCAGTATAATTTTGCCTACGAAAAATTAACGAATCACTTTAAAACCAATTCCTTAAAAGGTTTTGGGGTAGAAAACCTTCCGTTGGCTATTACAGCAGCAGGAGCCATTTTCGCTTATCTCGTGGAAGATACGCATCACAACCTGCTTTCCCATATTACTAAGCTTCAGATCATTCCTCAGGAAGATTATCTGATGATGGATAATTTTACCCTGAGAAACCTGGAAATTGTGTATCCAAGCAATCCGCAGGGGAAATCATTATTGGATATTATTGATAAAACGTCTACGCCAATGGGCGGAAGGCTTTTGAGAAGAAGAATCATTCTTCCTTTAAAATCTGTGGATGAGATTATGAGAAGGCTTTCCCTGATTGATTTCTTAAATGAAAATGATCATCTTAAATATGAGATCTGCCAGCTTCTGAAATCAATTTCTGATCTGGACAGGCTGATGGGAAAACTGGCGGCAGAAAAAATTTCTCCGAAAGAGCTGGGATATTTACGCCAAAGTTTGATTAATATTCATAAAATCAAATCGTTATTGCACCCTCATGCAGATGTACTGGCATGGTTAGAGCCTCTGTTTGACCTTGAAGAATTGATTAAATTCCTGCAGAATCATCTTAATGAAGAGCTTCCGGTAAGTATAGCGAAAGGAAATATCATCAAAGAAGGCGTGTCTGAAGAGCTGGACAGATTGAGAAACCTTCAGAGTAAAGGGCGCGGCTTCCTGGATGAAATGTGCCAGAGGGAGATTGAAAGGACAGGAATTACCAGCCTTAAAATTGATTTTAATAACGTTTTCGGATACTATATTGAAGTTCGGAATACTCATAAAGATAAAGTTCCTGATGACTGGGTGAGAAAGCAAACCCTGGTAAATGCTGAAAGATATATTACTGAAGAACTGAAGGAATACGAAAACCAGATTCTGGGGGCCGAAGAAAAAATAGGCGTTCTGGAAACTTCACTCTACAGAAATGTATGTGGAGAAACCATGGTTTATATTGATCAGATTCAGGGGAACTCCAACATTATTGCGCAGCTTGATGTGGCAGCAGGATTGTCTGAACTGGCTGTTTCTGAAAGCTATACAAAACCTGTGCTGAATGACGGCTATGCGATCGATCTGAAAGAAGCCAGACATCCGATCATCGAAAATGCACTTCCCTTAGGTGAAAAATACATTCCGAATGATATCTTCCTGGATAAAGATTCCCAGCAGATCATTATGGTAACAGGACCGAACATGGCCGGTAAATCGGCAATTCTGCGCCAGACAGCGATTGTATGCCTTCTGGCCCAAATCGGAAGCTTTGTACCGGCAAAACATGCTGAAATCGGGATGCTGGATAAGATCTTTACAAGAGTGGGAGCTACCGATAATATCTCTGCAGGAGAATCCACTTTTATGGTAGAAATGAACGAAGCTGCGAATATCCTGAATAATATCTCCGAGAGAAGTTTGATTTTACTGGATGAGATCGGCCGTGGAACTTCCACCTATGATGGGGTTTCTATTGCATGGGCTATTGCAGAATACCTTCATCAGCATCCAACACAGGCAAAGACCTTATTTGCAACACATTATCATGAGCTGAATGAAATGACGGTCAATTTCGAAAGAGTGAAAAATTTCCACGTTTCTATTCAGGAAAACAAAGGAAATATCATTTTCCTGAGAAAGCTGGTTCCGGGAGGAAGTGAGCACAGTTTCGGTATTCATGTGGCAAAACTGGCGGGCATGCCTGCCAAAGTAGTCAACAGAGCGAATGAAATTCTTAAAACACTTGAGGCCAGCAGAACCCAGGGAAATGGAGGAACTTCGGAAAGTATCAGGAGGGTAACTGAGGAAAATATGCAGCTTTCTTTTTTCCAGCTGGAAGACCCTGTTCTGGAGAATATCCGGGAAGAACTGACAAAGATAGATATCAATACTTTAACACCTATTGAAGCTTTAATGAAGCTCAATGCAATAAAAAAAATGATTGGAGGCTAATCCAATCATTTTTTTTCTATTTTTTTATTAACAGCAGAATCCGTCCTGCATACCCGGAACTCCATATCGTTCTTCTCCGGTATCCGGATCTGTACAGCTTATTACTCTTGGGCAGATCGGTCTGTTGGCTCCTCCGCTGATCTCTTTCAGCTCATTTTTACTAAGCTTTCTTTTCTGATTTTTTGAATTTTTCATGATAATTTTAATTTGGTAGAAGCTAATTTACAAGTTATTTTAATATGTTCAAAATATTGTTAGTCAAAATGTTATGTTTTTTATAGAATATAGTTTATAAAAAAAGATTGAGGGGTTACCTCAATCTTTATTCTATATCTAACAAAGTTATGGGATATTAACAGCAATAGCCGTTTTTCCCTACAGGACCGATTACATATTCACCGTCACCTCTGTCACAAAGCCCTTCAGGACATACAATAGGACCGTTACCCCCATTAATTTCTTTCAATTCGTTTTTTGTCAGTTTTCTTTTCTGAATGTTTGATTTTTTCATGATAGTTTGATTTTGGTTACTGTTTTAGTTTAAAATGTACTTGATTAGCAGCAGAATCCAGTGTTGTCCAAAGGTCCCACCATGTATTCATCATCCGTACCTCTTACCCTGCAAAGACCTTACCAGCATATTCCGGGGCCATTATTACCACCGGTGATGGTTTTTAGTGCTTTCTTAGTAAGTTTTTTCTGATTTTTTACGAAATTGATGAATTAACAGCAGAAACCGTCTTTTCCTACAAAACCTGGTACCGGTTCTTCAGAGTCAGGCAGCATGCAGAATCCACGCAGACACCTTGGAGAAACTGCTCCTCCGTTAATTTTTTTTAATTCACTTTTTGTAAGCTTTTTGGGCTGATTGTTTTGTTTTTTCATGATAATTTAGTTTTAATTCAACTCAAATATACAAAATCATTCATATAATTCTACTAATTGTGATAAAATTAACATATGTGTTAATGAAAACAAAAAGAGCGCCTTAAGCGCTCCCTTGTATTATAAATGATTGTATTCGTAAGTGTTGATATCAGTAGAACCTGTAGGTGTTGTTCCTGTTTTATCATAATAGGCTCTGGTTTCTTTTGTAGGATAACCACTGGCATTATATTCAAAACTTGATTTGAATATCGTCCACTCAGCTCCTGTTCCATTATTGTAGCTGACAATGTGATTATAACTTAATGTATTGTGAGCAGAACCACTTTCATCCTCATTGTCAACAATCTTTAAATAGCCCGTTATATTTTTTAAAGGAGCATTTTTAGTATCATATACTACAGGCTTTAGAGTAGAAGTAGCTGACTCAGTAGTATTATTCTGGGTTCTTGAAAGAGTGCCGGTCCAGCTGCTCATAGAACCGTCAGCATTCAGAATAGCATTTCTGGTTTCATTTCTTGTGGACGCTGAAGTTGTTGCAGTGTATACAATTTTTACATTGTTATTGGCTAGGTAAGTATAGTTAGACTCAGAGTTCCAAACTCCTCCAAAATCAGTTCCTGAAATTGTTTTTTTGATCAGCCTGCCATTGCTGTCATAAGCAAATTTAGTAGTAAGGGCAGTATTTGAACCATTAACTACAGATTGGGAAATCAGATCACCTGAATAAGTAAATGTCGTTACACTTCCTTCAGTAAGATTTTTGATCTGAGAAATTTTTGAGCCATTGTAAGTAAAAGTTAAAACATCCCCGTCCAACGTCATTTTGGTAACCAAAACCGGATCATTGTTACTGTTATTTCCATTGTTGTTGGATGAATCTGTTTCATCATTGCTGCTTGAGCATGAAGCCAAAAAGAAGATTGGCAGAAGCAAATAAGTTTTTTTCATGGTTTAATTTTTAAGGCTGTAAAAATATCAAAAAAATGAATTGATGATAGAAATAACTCCTTTATTTGTAAAATATTTTTTTTAAGCAGTAAATTACGTTTTGTATATTGTTGAATGAAGTTATGAAATTACAATTCAGTCTGAAATATTTCCTTATCACAATCTTTATTTTTCTGGTAGAAGTACTGATTGCCACCAAACTAAGCCATATTTTCTTCGTGAGAGCTTATCTCGGAGATGTTATTGTGGTGATGCTCCTTTATACTTTTGTCAAGAGTTTTGTAAAAGTAAATGATCAGAAACTGATTTTTGGAATTTTGATTTTTTCTTTTTTAGTAGAATCTGCACAGTATTTCCATATGGCAGAAAAACTAGGCTTCCGTCCTGGAAGCCTGATGTATATTGTGATCGGAAATTCTTTTTCATGGATAGATAACCTGTGCTATGCCATAGGCTGCCTGATTCTCTATATTTATGTAAGGACAGCAAACAATGATGGTGTAACCTCGGCCCCTAATCCCTAACGCCTGCAACCTGGCACCTATCTTCCAAAACTGTCATACTTATCCTCAGCATATTTGGTAAAGCGGTTCAGTAACGCCACATTTTCCTTTTCCAGTGGAGAAAGATCATTATCTACATTATTGGAAACAGGAATATACCAATCTGTCTGCTCAAAGAAATTTCTGTAGGTTTCTTTTTTGAAAGAGTAGCCATGTCTTGCAAACACAGAATTTTTAATAATTTCAAGATCCAGCTTTCTTAAGTTTTTAAGATCTTTTTCTGTTAATTTCTGCTTGGATGCATTCAGCTTGAATATGGCTTCGGAAGCGAAACGGTTTTTAGTTGTTTTATAGCTTTCTGTTTTACCGGTTTCCTCATCTGTATATTTCTCGGTAAACTCTTTAGAATTTGTCCAGTCTACCAGATCAGAATCCTTATCCAGCATAAAGTTGGGATTGTAAACAAACTCTTTTTTAATCAGTTTCAGGGTTTTTAAAGGGGCTTTAACGGATGTTTTATCAAATGCATTCCATTTTCCGGTTAAGCTGTCTCCTTTCAGTTTTACTTCAAATCTTCCGTCTGTTTTATCATTTCCCGGCTCATCAAGAACGAAAGATGCCGTTGCTTCATTGAAAACTCCTCTGAACGGGCGCTGATTGCCATTCACGATACTTTGCCCGTAAACACTGTCCCTGGTAATTCTGTTGATTTTTAAAGAAATTCTTTTGTAATTATCAACATCATATTCCGAGCCATCTGCTTCGTCAACTACCTTTTCCATTCCGGCAAATTCTCCGGTATAAATTCCGTAATATTCTTTGTGAACTTCAGGAACAACAACAGAATCTTTTTTTGCAGTCAGAGAATCTTTTTCGGACGCATTGGTTTTAGCTTCTTTTTTGCAGCTTACCAGAGCAACTGCCAGTAAAGAAATAAGAGTGTATTTTACAATTTTCATATATGTTTTTTTGTGATTAAATATTCAATAATGAGGATGTTAGGAATCCAACCCAGCCATGCAATGATCTGATAAACATCCATAGGGTTGGGATAAAATAAATATACAATAATTACTTTCCACATTCTCAGGGTAATGGCAGATAATGTAAAGGCAAAACTCCGCCACATCCATTGCTTGTGTTCTTTAAACTTTTTTTGTTTTGCCAGCTGATAGGCCTTATATGTTGAAAACCACCATAAAAGGCCTAATATGACAAAAGAAATCTTTGATAAAAAACCTCCGTTGGCAAAGAGTCCCATATAGATTCCCGAGGGTGCTGAAAAGGCCAGAATAAGAAGAATATACGCTTTTCCGGTATTCCGGTGAAAGTTTTTCAGTCCAAAATCTTTTCTGAGAATGGCCAGAAAACCTGAAAGAAGCACAAAAACACTTGTATAAACGTGAGTATAAAAAAATGTAAGATATTCCGGCCTTTCGGTAACTTCGGTCTGTTTGATCATTAAAAAACTGACTTCGGGATTAAATGGGATATATTCTAAGGTAATTTTAAGCATCAGCCAAAAGAAATACCCAAACCCTGCAATAAGAAGGATTTTAAAGAAAGAAGAGGTATTTCTTTTGGCAGAGAGCATTGTCTGTTAAATCTGAATATTGACGTTTATTTATTCTCAAAGAAATCAATCACTAATTCATTGAATAATTCCGGTTTTTCCTCAGGAACAAAATGGCCTGAATTAGGAATAATAGCCAATTGCCCGTGTGGGATTGATTCTGCTATTTTTACGGTATGTTCTGTTTTTATAATGTCTTTATCCCCCGCCATAATCAATGATGGACACTGTATTTTATTCAGGTCTTCATATTTCCAGTTCGGATACTTCAGGTCCAGGTTCAAAAGATCAATAAGGATATCATTTTTATGGTCTTTATTCTCTTTAATAAGGCTGGCAAGCATTTCCTTCATGGATTTTAGCTCATCATCTTTAACGCCTTCCGGATAAATATTGGCTCCCGAGCAAGCTATTTTATCTACCATCTGAGGATATTTCATTGCCATGGAGAGTGCAAGAATTCCGCCGTCACTCCAGCCCAGGATCTTTGTTTTTTTGATGTTGAGTTTATCTAAAAACTGCTTAAGATCCTCTGTCTGAATATCAAAAGTAAGTTCTTTTGTTTTATCGTATGTAGATTTTCCACGTTCACGGCAATCAACGATAATGACTTTATATTTTTTAGCAAACGCATCCTTTTGGTTCATAAAAGCACTGATAGATTGGCCGTTACCATGAAGTAAAAGTACAGGTTCACCTTCTCCATAAACCTCATAATATAATTTGATGCCGTTAACATCCATAAATTTTCCATGCGGCATTGTACCAATAATATCATGCCCTTTCATCAGCAATGATCTGTTACCACTGAATGGCTTATAATCAGAGGCTCCAATTGTAAAGTGCTTTACATGTGTTACCTTCTGAGAATGGATTCCTTCAAACCAACCACCAGATGCTGTAATATCTTTCTCGAAACCAGAGTTTTCCAAAGGGATTTCAATCCATTTTTTTGATTTTCCGTCATTGACTTCCAGCTTGAAATCGTCAAAATAAAAATCTCCGTTGTTTTGTGCAAAAGCACCGATATTCATGGTTTTTGCGGAGGGATTGATGGTCCCTTTTATTTCATATGTTTTCCATTCATGGGTTACTTTGATTCCGTAATATTGATTTTCAAAAAAGCCTGTTGACTCATCTTTATTGTCTATTCTGCACCACAGCCCGCAATTGGAACCATTATCCTCATTTTCTTTCCTGATTTTTGCCGTGATGCGGAAGTTCCAGTTGGGTTTATTCTCTATATTGACGGCCTGGGTAAGTGAAGTCCAGTCAGAAACAATTGTTCTTTCCTGGCTATATCCTAAAAAGATCCAGAATAAAAGAAAGAAGCCGAAATTTTTTTTCATGTTTTTATAGTTTTCGTAAAAATAATACTTTTTTATAAGCTGTTGAGATCCTGGGCAATGAGCCACCCTTCACTCCAGCAAGCCTGAAAATTGAACCCGCCGGTCACCGCATCAATATTCAGAACCTCTCCGGCAATATAGAAATTGGGAAGCAGTTTTGAAGACATGTTTTTGAAGTTAATTTCTTTTAAATCAACGCCTCCGGCTGTTACAAACTCATCCTTAAAAGTGGACTTTCCGGTTACCTGAAATTTTCTCCTGCAAAGATTTTCCAGTATTTTCTGCATTTCCTTTCCGGAAACATTGGCTACCTGTTTGTTTAGATCAACCTTTGATATCTCTACAACCTTCTGCCAGAATCTGTTGGTAATATCAAAAATTTTAGACTGCCCGATCGTTTTTTTAGGATGGGTTTGTTTGAAGTTCTGGAAGATTTCTTCTGCCTCATCCATTTCTTTCGAAATAAAATTAACCTCAATTTCAAAGTTATATTTAAGTCTGGCAAGACTTATCGCTTCCCAGGCAGAAATTTTCAGAACAGCAGGTCCGGAAAGTCCCCAGTGCGTAATAAGCAAAGGCCCGCTTTCTTCTGTTTTCAGCTTCGGAATTGAAATTCCTGCATTTTCAAAGCTTGTTCCCGGAAGCTCTTTCAGGAGTTCATCTTTAATATTAAATGTAAAAAGGGAAGGAACAAGGTCTACAATCTTATGACCAAGATTTTCAACAATTTTAAGTGATTTTGGAGAACTTCCGGTAGTATACACAATATAATCTGCCTCAAAATCTCCGGAATTGGTTTTTACGATATATTTTTCGCCCTGCTTTTCAATCTCTTTTACCGTACATTTTGTTTTTACAGCAACATTTTTCTTTTGTGTTTCATTCAGAAAAGTATTGATGATGGTCTGAGAAGAATTACTTTCCGGAAAAGTTCTGTTATCATTTTCAATTTTTAACGGAACATTGCGCTGGTCAAACCATTCCATCGTATCGCCGGGCTGGAATTTAGTAAAAACACTCAGCAGTTCTTTATTTCCACGGGGATAAAACTGAACAAGTTCTCTTGGATCGAAACAGGCATGCGTTACATTGCAGCGTCCGCCTCCGGAAATTTTAACCTTCTGAAGGACATCAGAATTCTGTTCCAAAATCGTAATTGTATATTTCTTTTCGTCAAGGTTGGATGCACAGAAAAAGCCTGCAGCACCGCCTCCGATAATAATGATCTGTTTCATGTATATGTAATCCTATGCGGAAGATTATTTTTTCAAAAGTACAATTTTTATAAACCATCTTATTTGAGTATTTTTGAAGATTATAATTTTAGTGATACCAAAAACGATTTTCAAATGATTTTCTACCATAAATTTGAAGTGCGATGGAGCGACCTTGATGCCAACAAGCACTTAGCCAATTCATCATATGTACAGTATTGTGCGCAAGCCAGAATGGCTTTCATGACCAAAGAGAAAATGGGAGTTACCCAGTTAAGCAGATGGGGAATCGGCCCGGTGATCCTGCATGAGAGATATTCTTTCTTCAAAGAGATCTATGCAGACCAGACGGTGATCGTAAGTGTGGAAATAGACGGATGTGCAGAAGATTCTTCCATCTACCGTTTCGTACACAAATTTTATACTCCGGACGGAATGCACTGTGCTACAGCAGAAGCTACAGGGGTATGGATAGATATGATGCTTAGAAAAATGACCACTCCGCCGGATGACGTAGTGGAAGCAATGAATAAATATAAGAGCCCGGCAACGGTGGTACTATCGAAAGAAGACTTTAAAAAGCTGCCTTTCCACCCACATAATATCGACCCGGCAGAACTTACTTAATAATTCAAAGTTTAAAATTAAAGGTTCAATGTTGGAGAAGCAATTTTAAATTCATTCATACTTTTTACATTGGACATTAATACAAAAAATCATGTTTGAAGATAAATCACAGGAACTTACACCCATCTCAAAATTAGGAGAATTCGGTCTTATTAAACATTTGACGGAGCATTTTCCGTTATCCAATGAATCCTCGGAGCTTGGGGTAGGAGATGATGCGGCAGTAATTAATCCGGACCGCAAAAAAGTAGTTCTTACAACAGATGTACTGGCAGAAGGGGTACATTTTAATCTGGGCTATGTTCCTTTAAAACATTTGGGATATAAGGCAGTGGTGGTAAACCTCAGCGATATTGCTGCTATGAATGCAACTCCTACGCAGATTCTGGTTTCTCTTGCTGTATCCAACCGTTTTCCGGTGGAGGCTTTGGAAGAAATCTATTCAGGAATTCAGGCCGCTTGCGGAAGGTACAAAGTCGATCTGATCGGAGGGGACACCACAAGTTCCAATTCAGGATTGGTCATGAGTATTACCGCTGTAGGAATTGAAAACGAAGAGAATATAGTAAAAAGAAGCGGTGCGAAGCCAAATGATCTTCTTGTAGTAACCGGAGATCTGGGCGGAGCGTATATGGGCTTGCAGATTCTTGAAAGAGAACACGCCGTTTTCCTTGCTGACCCAAATATGCAGCCTGAAATGGAGGGTTATGATTATATTCTGGAAAGACAGCTGAAACCTGAAGCAAGAACAGATGTCAAAAAGATTCTGGAAGAGCTGGATATTAAACCAACTTCCATGATTGATATTTCAGACGGTCTGGCTTCTGAAATCCTTCACCTCTCAGATCAGTCGAAAGTAGGTTTCAGATTATATGAAGAAAAAATTCCGCTGGACAGCCTTACGATTTCCACTGCGGATGAAATGAACCTGAATCCGGTAATGACGGCATTAAGCGGCGGTGAAGATTACGAGCTTTTGTTCACGATCTCTCCCAACGATTTTGATAAGATTAAAAATCATCCGGACTTTACCATTATAGGACATGCTGTAGAAAAAGAAGAAGGAAATTTTATGGTAGCCAGAGGATCTAACCAACTGGTAGCACTTACTGCCCAGGGGTGGGATGCTTTCCTGAACCAATAACCGAAAAATTATATTTAATTTTAAATATTGTAAGAAAACCGCAGCACTTTTTTGCTGTGGTTTTTGTTTCCAGTTAATTATTTTACACTATAGTGATGATTACGTCTGAAAAAGAAATCCCGGTTCATCATCTGACTTCTGAAGAGTTTCAGATGAGTACCCTGAGTGCAGCAGGTCCTGAAAATTTCCATGATGTGCACCGGCATAATTTTTTTGAAATTATCTGGTTCAGGGAAGTATTTGAAAACAGCCGGTTGGAACTGGACTTTGAAAGCTACAGACTTGAAAACAATCAAATCTGTATCATTGCACCAGGGCAGGCATTCAATATGAAACTGGCAGGGGAGGAAGGATATGCAATGGCTATAAGCAGGGAAATTTTCACTGAAGCATGTGATATAGAATCGGTACTCAACGGAGGAGAGTTTCCCTTTCTTTTGAATCCGGAAAATGAAAAGACCTGCATCACCATTATCTCCCTGATGGAACAGGAATATAAAACCGCAGCAAGGACGGAACTTTTGAAGGCTTATCTGAAAGCATTCTGTATCATCATCGGGGAACAGATTATTCCTCAGGAACCTTTACAGAATGACCGTCAGCGTATCCAGGAACTGGTGGGACTTATTGAGCGGAATTATATTGCACATAAAGAAACAGATTTCTATGCTGATCAGCTGAAAATAAGCAGCCATCATCTTAATGATATTGTACGCCTTTTGAGAGGGACAACTGTAAAAAAGATGATTTCCCAGCGTCTCATCCTGGAAGCCAAAAGAGAGCTTAGCTTCGGAGCCCTTACGGTGAAGGAAATTGCTTTTAAACTTGGTTTTAATGATGCTTCATATTTTTCACGATTTTTCAAGAAACATACCGGCCAGACACCAGATTGTTTTAAGAATAATGAAAAAAGGTAATCTTCAGTATTTACTATAGCAATAAGTTTAAAATGATATTTTCTATTTATTGTTCTGTTTGAATCTTCAATTTGTCCTATACTTCCTTCAATTCTTTTATTGAAAAACGATTGTTTTTACAGCAACTTTGCAGCTGAAAAAATGCCTGTGAAGGTTTACCGTTATTTATGAAGAAGAATTTGAATATTGTAGTGTTTATTCTTGCACTGCTCAACACGCTGGAGTCATTAAGTATAGATCTTTATCTTCCTGCTTTTCCTGATATGGCGAAGATTTTTAATACCGATATCGGGCATATCCAGATATCCATTTCTGTGTTTTTTGCCGGATTTGCCTTTGGGCAGCTGTTATGGGGACCCTTATCTGATAAGAAAGGACGTAAGCCTGTGCTGTACTGCGGCCTTTTACTTTTTATTACAGGAGCTACAGCCATCTATTTTACTTCGGACATCTATGTATTATGGGCCATGCGTTTCCTGCAGGCATTTGGAGGGAGCGCCGGAATTGTCGTAGGCAGGGCAATCATTATTGATCTGTATGACAAGCACAAAGCAGTTATTATCTTTTCCCAACAGTCGCAGATCAGTGGTATCGCTCCTATTGTTGCGCCATTACTGGGGAGTGTATTCCTTAGATTCTGGGGATGGAACAGTTCTTTTGCCTTTTTATGCATAATGGGGCTTATAACCTTTTTTATGGTGTATAAGTATGTCCCCGAAACCAATACCAGAATCAATCTTCCTGATGATGAAGCAGCGGATGAAAAAAAGTTAAAAGATCAGCTGAAAATGATTATTTCCAACAGAGATTTTATCAGCAGTACCATGGTAGGAAGTATAGCTTTTGCTTCTTTGATCATTTATATATCGAATGCTCCGTTTCTATTCATGGAAATTCATGGTTTCTCAAGCAGCGTGTTCAGCTTTATATTTGCCTTTAACTCAATGGCTTTGATTACCGCGGCCTACATTACCCCTAAGCTGATTAAAAGAATAAGCAATTCAACACTTTTATTTGCAGCTACAGTTATTTTACTGGTGGTATGTACGCTTCACATTCTTGTTGCGGCAGAAAATTTATCCGTAGCATTGGAGATCGCCATGCTTTATCTGTCATTGCTGGCTATTGGTATTTTGTTTCCGATTACATCAGCCCACGCATTGTCTCCGTTTAAAGAAGGAAGGGGAACAGCCGCTGCATTACTGGGCTTTATGCAATTGATGGTTACATTTTTAATGTCAGCATTGCTGGGCTTTTTAGAAGCAGATTCTATAATTCCAATGGTGGTAACCCGCTCTGCAATGGCATTGATCGCAGTGTGGTTCGGATATCGCATTTTTAAGACCCAGAAAAAGGAAAGCTTAAATACACAATTTTCCACAGAAACTAATCCTGCTATTTGATCCTGTTGTCACACAATCCGGACACTTAATCAAGTAATTTTTGTAAAAAATAGCTAAAGGGTTCTCTTTGCATAAAATTTAAAATATGAAAAGAACCCTTTCGGCAGCTTTATGCTGTATATTGCCATTAGGATATTGGGTGAATGCACAGTCCGGGCTCTCCGCAGAGCTTAAAACCGAATATATCCCTGCATCCAATTACATCCGTCCTGAAGACAGTACAAAGACCAATTCTAAAAGTGATTTTAAAAGAATAGATCTGAACCTCAGCATTCCGCTATCTGTAAAAAAAGATACCGATGGGAAAGTAAGAGCCTGGTCTATGCTGCTCAGCGGATCTTACGCAAAAATGGCGCACAAAAATTATGAAACTCAGCTGTTTCCGGATCAGATGCTGAATGCACAGGTCGGAATACAGCATATGAGACCTTTGGGTAAAAAGTGGAGCATGATGATGACAGCGTCTGTAGGAGTATATACAGACCTTGAAAAGGTAGACTTTGATGATGTGCTGGGGCAGGGAGGTATTTTGTTTATCAGGCATTTTAATCCTAATCTTTCCCTAGGTGCCGGGCCGGTACTTACCACGGCTTTCGGTGTTCCTATGATTTTACCGTGGATTTATTTTGACTGGAAAACAAACGGGAAAATTAAATTCAATATCAATTTCCCCGAAGGAATGGAAGCCGGATATCTTTTCTCGGATAAATTTGCCTTAAAAGCCGTTGTAGAGCTGAACGGAATGACAGCAGAGAGAAATATAAACGGAAAATCGATGTTGCTGGGTTATCAGCAGATCACTGCGGGACTCAGACCGGAATTAAAAATCAATAACAAACTGACGTTGCGTCTCACAGGAGGGACAGCGATATTGAGAAGTTTTAGTGAAAATGACCGGAAAATCAGCAGCATTTTCAGAGATAAAAAAATAGCTGACCCGAGATTCTCCAGTACATTTTACGCAGCAATATCATTACGCTGGAATCTGCCATAAAAAATAAAGGGAAGGAGTAATATTTTTTACTGCCTTCCCTTTAATATTTATCAATTTTCTATTTACTGATCAGCTTTTTATATACTACCTGATTAAGTAATTCTTCCTTTCGGTTACGAGAAATGGGTAGTTCTGTTTTATTGATAAAAAGTCGTCCGCCGGAGATCATATCAATATGGGTAATATTGATGAGGTATGATTTATGAATCCTGAAAAAATGATCCGAAGGAAGTGATTCTTCAATCGCTTTCATCGTCTGGTGAATGACCAGTGATTTATCTTTAAAATGAAGCTTGGTATAATTCTGCATGCTTTCAATGTACAGAATGTCCACCCATGAAACTTTAATGAAAGTATCAGACTGCCTTACATAGAGGAACGGGTCATCAATAGATGTATTCTTTTTTAGTTTTTCACTGATGATAAATTGCTGCTGTGCCTTATTTACAGCCTGATAAAACCGGTTGAAGGCAATGGGTTTTAAAAGATAATCCACCACTTGCAGCCGAAATCCTTCTAAAGCATATTCGGAATAGGCTGTGGTAAGGATGCATAAAGGAGGATTTTCAAGCTGTTCCAGAAACTCCAGGCCGGTAAGATAAGGCATATTGATGTCCAGGAAAAGAAGGTCTATTTCGCTTTCCTTTACCTTCGCGTCAGCTTCCAGTGCTGTTGCACATGTTCCTTCAACGGATAAAAAATCAATCTGATCAGCCAGTTCTTTAAGATGAAATCTTGCCAGAGGTTCATCATCAATAATAAGGCATTTCATTTTAGGAATATTAGAGCTCATAACTGTCAGATAGTGTTAGTGTTAATATTATTCTAAAGATGTGATTATCCGATTCTATATTCAGATCATGGAAGTCCGGATATTGTAATTTCAACCGTTTTTTTACATTTTGAAGACCAATTCCACCAGTTCCGTCCTTCTTTTTATAGGTTGCCATATCCGAGTAGGAATTTTCCACATAAAAATAGAGTTGATTGTCTTTTTCTTTACAGGAGATTTTCACATAACCTTTATGTCCCGGAAGCCTGCAAACGTATTTAAACGCATTTTCTATAAAAGGAACCAAAAGTAAAGGAGCAATAAAAGCTTTTCTGTTATTGATCTGCCATTGGGCTTTTACATCCAGTTCATTTCCCCACCTCAGTTTTTCTACCTCAACAAGATTTTGGAGATACTCAATTTCTTTATCCAAAGGAACCATGGCCTGATTACAGTGATACAGCTGATATCTTAGAATGTCTGAAAATTTCATCAGTAAAAAATCGGCAAGCTGGGTATCCGTTTTCATCAGAATATGGATATGATTCAGGATATTGAATACTACATGCGGGTTGATCTGATCCTGTAAAAGTTTAAGCTGATTTTCCAGGTGAGCCTGCTGAAGGAGAATATGATCTCGCTCTATTCTTCCATGTTCATTGTAAAATTTTACACCACAGGCTGCCCCGTTGATGAGGAATGAGGCAGGCAGGGACATATAAAAGCCCTTCCACAAAAAAGGCAGCTGATCTCTGAAGTTTTCCGGAAGCTGCTCTTTGGGCTCTACTTCAAGGTATGTGAATATAACGGAGAAAACCAAACTAAGCATGAAAATAACCATTACCAGCTGTACCAGAAACAGTTTCATTCTCTTTTCCCGGAGAGCTTTCGGCAAAAGTTTATTGGTTAAAAAATGAGTGAATGCAAACGAAAATGCGGCAATAATTGCAGCCTGGGTCATCGCCAGATAGCTTTCTGTTGTACTCTGGAAGTTAAACCATAATACAATGGCCAGTACAAGCCAGAAAATAAAGGTAAATATGTATTCTTTTAAAACAAAAGATTTTGTCATGGAACAGGAAATAGGTTGATAAAAAAATTAGAAACTGCAGGGAAAACAGTTTCTAATGGTAAAGATAATTTAAGTTTTTCAGAACAGGAAATAACCTATCCCAAGGGAAAAACTGTGGGGTTTGGACTTAAATTCTTTACTGATGCTTGTAAGACCGGTCTCATATCTCAGGTCTACTGTAAAGTTCTTATAATCTACTCCTATACCTCCCGTAATTCCGATATTGGATTTGTCAAACTTTTTAAATCCTTCCTGAAGAGCCTGAGAAGTGGATAATTTATTATTAAAGGCATAGCTGTAAACACCTCCGGCAAAAGCTCTTACATTAAAATCTTCGGTTTTAATGAATTTGTATCCTACTACCACAGGAATATCAATAGCGTTCCAGGAAAGTTTGGAAGAGTTTCCGTCTTGGGACTGGAACGATGTCTTTCTTTTGTTGAACAGAGCTTCTCCCTGCACATACAGTTTTCCGAGATCCACTCTTGTCATTACTCCTGCCTGATAACCGAATCCGTATTTCCCTTCCAGAGAAGATTCCGTGGAGGTTTTTGTAAAGTTTGCCCCTCCCTTTACCCCAATGTGAAAAGCCGGAGTCTGTTGTGCTTTAGTCTCTATTGTGCAAAAGATGCATAATAACAGAGTACTAAGTGCTAAAAATTGCTGCTTCATAATTTTATTATTGTTAAAAATCTGGTGCAAAACAACAACTATGAAGGTGAGAATGAAATTTTATTTGATGAACGGCAGGGATACTTTGACAAGGATCTGTTTCCCGATGAAAAAATAAAACCGGAAACATAGATGCTCCCGGTTTTCTATTCATTAATAAGGTTGTTCTTCACAAATGGAAGGTGGAATGCATCCGCCAGTGCCTCCACCGCGGGGATTTCCGCCTCCACCCACAGCAATGCATTGTCCGGGTGTTCCGTCTTCATACATTTCACAGGCTTTTCCCCAGGCACACTCACAGTCACTCTGGCAGTTATAGGAATCTCCTCCCATATGGCATTCATTTCCCCCGCTGCCAAGAATGGCAGATAAGTCTTTTCTCAAAAGTTTTTTCATTGTTTTCATGATAATCCGGTATTAAAATGTTATTGTTTAAAATTGTACTTCCTTGTAAATATAATAAAATTGACTTAATGTGCTGTAAATGAATTTTATGTGGGGTTTTAATAAAGAAAGCCACTTTTACAGTGGCTTTTTATAATAAATGGATAAGTTGTCTTAGAAGCTGAACTCCTTCTGATAGAGCAGACGTTCTTTTTTGAAAAGAGGAATAGTTCCTTCATATCGCAATGGAGCAATTCCAAAACCATAGAACATATCAGCCTGAATTTTACCTTTTACAGAAATTACACCTTTTCTTTGAGGAACAAATGTTAATCCTAAAGAGGAAAGGGCAGAAGCTCTTCCTTTCAATCCTGAATTAGCAATAGGAATGGTAAGGAACATTAATCCTACAGCTCCTTTTGCTTCCAAACCAGCTTCAGCAGATAAGTTTCCTTCTGCACTTGTAATGGAAGGCTCTGATTTTTTTTGAAGGTTGATATTAATTTCCGGAGTTTTGCTTACCAAGAAGTTGGCATTTCCTTCAAGATCCAAAAGCTGGGCCTGTACTTTTCCTGTAGCCTGTACACCCAGGAAAGGGCCTGCAGAAAGAGTAGGACTTAAGATCAGTCCAGTAGGACCTAATACGATTGGAACAATAGGAATATTCAGGTAGTCTGTGGTACTGGCTGTATAACCCAGGCTTCCTGTAATAGTTGCGGAGCTCTGAAGCTTGATGTCATCCATAATGAGGTTTACATAGAAGTTGGACAAATGACCCCACGAGAATGTAATATTATAATCAATCTTTGGTGTAAAGCCTCCCTGTACATTAACATTGGATGTTCCTGCCGAAGATAAAGGGAATGAAAAAGTTTTATTAAAATTATAACGGTTGAAGGTAATTAGTTTCTGATTTTGAAGATTTTTAGCTTCAATAGAAAGTATTCTTTGATTGATTTGTTCAGAAACCATGCCTTCTACAGGGATATAATTAACCATTTTTCCATCAATATTAACGGGAGCTTTTCCTTGTGGATCATATACTCCGCTCAGTGTTCCGCTATAGATAAATTCTTCAAGCTTGGCGCTGGAAGTCTGTACTGTGAATTGGTTATTCAATTTTGAAACAGAATTTACTTTTGAAAGAATGGTGCTCACCTGATCACCTTCTACCTTGGTTCCTACAATAACAGTTCCTACCGAAATACTGTCCGTTTGAGGAGTCATACGGCTAAACGTAATTTTTCCATCATTATGGGTGGTAATTGCGTTGACTGATTCATCATTCAGAATAATAACATTCTTCTGTAAAGTCAGATTGCCTAAAGTCTTCATCTGAACAGACTCGGCAGGTTTTTCAGAAGGAAGATCCGCAGAATCATCCTGAGAACAAGACGTTAAAAGAAACAAACAGAAAATAGATAAAAGAAAAGTAAAGTAAAGTAAAAATTTCTGTTGATTTTGAAAGGGTTGGATTTCATTTTCATATAAAGTGATTTTAAGTTTTAATCAAAATTAGGTGAATTATTTAAAACTTACAAAAGAATTGTGTTAAATTAATATCAACAACATAATGATCTTTAATTATGTTTTTATTATATGAAAAAGAAACCCCGCTGCCATGGCAGCGGGGTTTGTATATTATTTTTTAAAATTTAATGTTAAAGGGACTGAAACATTGGTAGAGACTGGCTTCCCTTTGTCTTCTGCCGGTTTCCACCTGCCTTTATCTTTAATCCTGTAAAAAGCAGCTTCAATGAATGCATTTACATCTTCATTATTACCTTTTACTTTAGGGTTAAGAGCATTTCCTTTAGAGTCTACCACAAAACTGATTGCAGCTTTGTATGAATCCGACGAAAAGTTGAGAAAATCAAGATCTACGGCTTCAGATAAAAGCTTTTGAAAAGCTGCCTTACCTTTATCATATTCAGCTTCTTTAGTGACTTTTGCTTTTACAGGAGGGTCGGCAGCAATCATTTTCTGATCCTCAAGAGAAGCTTTCTCCAAAGCCGTCTTGTATGCTGTTATTTTATCCTCTGTCAAAAGCCATTCCTTCTTTGTTCTTAAATCATTAGGCTTAGGATATTTATTATACAGAGCCGTTTTCTTTCTTTCATAGCGTGAGTCTGCCCTCTGAAATTCAGAAACCTGGGCACTGCTGAAAATAAAAGTGAAAATGAATGCTGATGCTAAGACCTTTTTCATGATTATTAAGCTTTTACAATATTAATAATGACTTCAGTTGCTTTTTCCATACTTTCCAAAGCTACATACTCATATGGTCCGTGGAAGTTGATTCCTCCCGCGAAGATATTCGGGCATGGAAGTCCCATATAAGAAAGCTGTGCACCGTCTGTACCTCCTCTGATAGCTTTGATCTTAGGCTCAATACCTGCTTCAGTCATTGCTTTTGCTGCAAGATCTACAATGTGCATTTTTCCTTCAAACTGCTGCTTCATGTTTCTGTATTGTTCCTTGATCTCCACTTCGGCAGTTCCTTCACCGTGCTTCTGATTGAATTCAGCTACTTTTTCTTCCATGAATTTCTTTCTGGCTTCAAACTTATCTGCATCATGGTCACGGATGATGTATTGAAGTTTAGCTTCAGAAATATCAGCTGTGATATCCATTAAATGGTAGAATCCGTCGAAGCCTTTTGTAGTGGCCGGAGTTTCATTAGCAGGAAGCATTTGAGCAAATTCAGCAGCTAACAAAGCGGCATTGATCATTTTTCCGTACGCATAACCAGGGTGTACACTTAATCCATGGATTTTCACCACCGCTCCAGCAGCGTTAAAGTTCTCATATTCAAGTTCTCCAACTTCTCCGCCGTCCATCGTATACGCCCATTCTGCACCAAATTTAGCAACATCGAATTTATGTGCTCCTCTTCCAATCTCCTCATCAGGAGTAAATCCTACAGCAATTCTTCCATGTTTGATTTCAGGATGAGCGATAAGATATTCTGCGGCTGTTACAATCTCTGCACAGCCTGCTTTATCATCAGCACCAAGAAGCGTATTTCCGTCAGTGGTAATTAATGTCTGGCCGATGTATTTTTTTAAACTTTCAAATTTTGAAGGAGATAATGTGAATCCTGTTGCCTGATTCAAAAGAAGATCATTTCCATCATAGTTTTTCCAAACCTGAGGTTTTACATTTTCTCCGCTGAAATCCGGTGAAGTATCATAATGTGAAATAAATCCGATGGTAGGTCTGTCATCATTTTCAAGGTTAGAAGGAATATAACCCATAATATAACCGTTGCTGTCTATAGAAACGTCTTCCAGACCAATAGTCTTCAGTTCTTCAGTAATATAATTGGCAATATCCCACTGGCGTTCAGTAGAAGGTGTTGTTTCACTTTCTGCATCACTGGTTGAATATATTTTTACATAGCTAAGAAAGCGGTTCAGTAATTTTTCTTTCCACAAAGGGTTGAATTCTATTGTACTCATCAGATATCAAAATTTTAACAAAGTTAGCAAATTTGATGCTGAGAATACGTTATTTGCGATTTAATATCAGTTATCGAAATTATAAATCGGATATAAAAGTTTGAAAATCAAAATAGTGCTAGCTTTGTATGTACAGTATACCAAATAGTTTAGTTTTATTATATTTGAGAAAATCAAAAAGTAACAATGTTTCTTACCGAATGTCCTAGAGATGCTATGCAGGGATGGGGAGAATTTATCCCTACCGATAAAAAAATTGATTATATCAACTCCTTGATGGATGTTGGTTTTGATGTATTGGACTGTCTGAGTTTTGTTTCTCCGAAAGCAATTCCGCAGATGGCAGATTCCAATGAGGTAGCGGAGAATATTGATAAATCCCGTTCCAAAACGAAAGTTTCTGCAATCATCGGTAATTACAGAGGTGCCGAAAAAGCATTGAAACATCAGTCGGTAGATATTCTGGGCTTTCCGTTTTCTATTTCTGAAACTTTTCAGCATAGAAACACCAATAAAAGCCAGGAAGAAGCTTTTGATGAGATTGTTAAAATGCTTGATCTTGTAAGGAGTGAGGGAAAACAGCTTAACATTTATTTTTCGATGGCTTTTGGAAATCCATACGGTGAAATGTGGAAATGGGAGGATGTAGACCAGTGGGCTCAGCGGTTCTCAGATATCGGAGTGAAAGATATTTTACTTTCGGATACTACAGGCGTGGCAACTCCGGAAACGATTGCACTTTTATTTGAAAAAATACCTTCCAAATATCCTGAAATTAACTTCGGAGGACATTTCCATAACCGCTATGAAGATTCTTATTCCAAATTGAAAGCAGCTTATGATAAAGGCTGCAGAAGATTTGACAGTGCGATAAAAGGAATAGGAGGTTGTCCTATGGCTAAAGATGATCTTGTAGGAAATATGCCTACTGAACAGGTTATCAATTTTATGAGCGTGGAAAAAGTAGAACATAAACTGAATCTGTTGAATTTTGAAAGCTCTTATAATAAAGCGAAGGATATCTTTCATTTTTAAGAATAAATCATAAATTTCACTGATCTATCAACTTAAATAGATCTTAAGATGGTATAAGGTTCAATTTGTCATTCCGTAGGAATCTTAATTTCATTATTGAAAAAAATAATCCGGATTCCTACGGAATGACAAAAATACGCTGAATTATTTATCATCTTAATGTGTTCAAATATAATGGATTGTGTCCATAGTCATATTTAGTATTAATTCCAAAATCACCAAAATGTCACCAATAATCTCATCCTCCGAACTCAAAAATATTCCGGCAGAAAATCTTATCATTCTTGATGCGAGAACCGGAAAAGATGCAAAGCAAAACTATCTTGAAAAGCATATTAAAGGAGCCCGGTTCATAGATCTGGACAAAGATCTGGCAGAGATTGGAGAAAATGCTGCTTTTGGTGGCAGACATCCGCTTCCCGCTGTAGAAAAATTTGCAGAAACACTTTCAGGTCTTGGAATAGAAGAAGGGGCTCATATTATTGTGTATGACGACAAAAATGCTTCAAATGCAGCAGCACGTGCCTGGTGGATGTTAAGATCTTTCGGATTTGAAAAAGTACAGGTTCTTGATGGCGGAATACAGGCTGCAGAAAAAGCAGGCTTAGAGTTTTCTTCAGAAGAAGAGAAATTTGATAAAGCGCCTTTAATTCAAAAAAAGCAATGGATTCTTCCGGTTTCAAGTCTGGAAGTTGTTGAAAATGAATTGAAAAACGATTCTTCTACAGTTATTGATGTAAGAGATGCTTATCGCTATAAAGGAGAATCTGAACCCATTGATCTGGTTGCCGGACACATTCCCGGAGCGATCAACATTCCTTTTTCTGAAAATCTTGATGAAAACGGAAATTTTCTGAGCCCGGAAGTTTTAAAAGAAAAATACAGCCAATTATTAAAAGATAAACCTGGGCATCTTATTATTCACTGCGGATCAGGCGTTACAGCCTGTCACACGATTCTGGCGCTGGACTATGCAGGATTTCCGGTTCCGGATCTTTATGTAGGCTCATGGAGTGAATGGAGCAGGAGGGAAGGAAAGGAAATAGCAAAAGATATTTAAAAAACAAAAACCCCGAAAAATGATTCTTCGGGGTTTTATATTGTTAAGGGTGATTAAAGCATTCCCAGCTCAAACTTCGCCTCTTCGCTCATCATATCCTTATTCCAGCTCGGTTCGAAAGTAAGCTCTAAATCTACACTTTTTACATGCTCTACTTCAGACACCTTATCCTTTACCTCCTGTGGAAGTGTCTCTGCAACAGGGCAGTTGGGAGTAGTAAGTGTCATGATAATTTTTACATCAGCATCATCGGAGATCTGGACATCATAAATCAGTCCTAATTCGTAAATATCTACCGGAATTTCGGGGTCATATACGGTTTTCAGCACACCAATGATTTCCTCACCAATGTCAGCAATTTGATCGTCTGTAAATTTCATTTTTTAATCTAGATTGATATTCCTTTTCAACAAATCTTCCTGACGCATGCGCCGGAAAACATTTGCCAAAGTTAAGACATCTTTTTCACAATAGTCAACAATTCTCTGCAAGTCTTTTTCTATGTAGTAAATTGATGAAACCATTGAGCCGTCTATATCATCCTTCGGAGTAGGAATTCCAAAGACATGAGCCAGCAGTTCAAGCGATACAAAACTCTTATAATCCCCGAATTTCCACAATTCCATTGTGTCTAAGTGAGGTATTTCCCAGGGCTTTTTTCCGAACATCTGAAAAGGAGCCGGGGGCTGCATTCCATTGATGAGGTATCGTCTGGCAATCCATGGAAAATCAAATTCTTTTCCGTTATGGGCACAGAGAATCACATTATAAAGCCTTGGACTGTTGAAGATTTCCCCGAATTCCTGAAGCATTTTCTTCTCATCGTGACCTGAAAAGCTTTTTATTTTTAACGTTTCATTTTTTTCGACCATTCCGATGGTGATGCAGATGATTTTTCCAAACTCGGCCATAATACCGGCTCTTTCATAAAATTCTTCTGCAGTTACATCTTCCTTTCTCTGGAATTTTGTTTTTTTATCCCACAGATACTGTTCTGTTTCGGATAAGTTGCTCCAGGAACCTGCCTGTGGAACTGTTTCGATATCAAGAAATAAGACTCTTTCTAAAGGTATACTTTGGATCATTTTTTGTTTTTTATAACCGAATATATGACATAATAAACCAATTATCCAAAACGTTTTTATTATACCTAAATTTTAGCTTATGAAGAAGTTATTCATTATGGGAAGCGGTATCTGCCTATTATTTCTGGCATCATGTAATGATTCTAACGAAAACGGTACTGCTACAGTGAATGTAAGGCTTACTGACGGCCCTGCAGCATATAATGCTGTTAATATTGATATTCAACGAATTGAAATTAACAGTAATGGAGAATGGACAGCGTTAAACTTTCCAAATCCAGGCGTTTATAATCTTCTTAACTTTAAAAACGGAACAGATGTAGTTTTGGGACAGGCCACACTTCCTGAAGGAAATGTTTCTCAGATGAGAATGGTCCTTGGACCTAACAACAGTGTGGTTGTTAATGGAATTACCCATCCTCTGCAAACTCCTTCGGCCCAGCAAAGCGGGCTGAAATTCAACTGGAATCAGACATTATCAGCAAACGGAGCTTATACTGTATGGATCGATTTCGATGCGGGAAGATCTATTGTTACTACAGGGAACGGATCTTATATCTTAAAACCGGTGATACAGGCGTTCTCTGAGCTTACCAACGGCCAGATTAAAGGATATGTACAGCCTCAGGCGGCGCAGGCAGTTGTTCACGCCATTATGGCTTCAGATACGATTTCTACAGCAATACCTAACCCTGACGGATTTTTCATGTTTTCAGGGCTGCCACAGGGAAATTATACTGTTTCTTATGATGCGGGAAATAATACGGGATATGTGGATGAGAATACGTCTAATGTATCGGTAAACTTCGGTCAGGTTACGAATCTTGGAGTAAAGACCCTTCATCAATAATAATTAATTTAAAAAAGCCTTATAATTTATAAGGCTTTTTTATACTTAACAGACGGCTATCCTACCTGCATTCCGTTTTTTGTGGGTAATGATGGCGTTAAAAGGGTGACGTCTTTTTTGTCCTCACCATATAATCCTAACACAAGACATTCACTGAAGAAATTGGCGATCTGCTTTTTAGGAAAATTTACTACTGCTAAAATCTGTTTACCGATCAATTCATCCTTTGTATAAAGAGAAGTAATCTGTGCGGACGACTTTCTGATTCCTAAATCTCCGAAGTCAATCTCAAGCTGATATGATGGGTTTCTTGCTTTTTCAAAATCATTCACTGAAATTATAGTTCCGCATCTGATGTCTATTTTTTCAAAATCTGCCCAGGTGATGTCTGGTTTTACTGTCATGGCAATTCGTTAATTAAATGTTCAACTTCTGTTTTCTGTTCTGCATATTTTTGCTGTATACTGAACCTTCACCCATTCTTCTGTAGTATTCCAACGCTTTTCCTCCAAAGAATTTTTTATGGAAATCCGAAACCTCAGGAATCTGCGGAAACACCTTGTGAAAAAGCATTTCATAATACGCCTGGAATTCTCTTTCATTTTTATCTTCAATGACCTGTCCGGGCGCTTTTTGTCTTACGTGGAGCATTTCGTGGGCAACCATATTCAGGACAAGGTTCAGGTCAAAATCAAATAAATTTCGTGGGATCATCACGGTTTGCGGACCTCCCAGATCGCCTTCTGCCGTAAGAAGCATTGAGGTGGGAGAAAGCTCTTCCCTGAACCCGAATCCCGCAAAGTTTTCATGTTCCAGATTAAAAGAATGGATCAGGTATTTTGCTGCATCCAGAATCTGATTATGTTCTTTGTAAGCCTCAAGGTGTAAGTTGATCTGTTCGAAATTCATCGGGAGTATGTTTTAAACAAATGTATTAAAATATTGAGAGATTATGAAAATATTTGAAGCTTAAAGGGTTAAGAAAGGGATATGATATTTTATAATAAAGAGATCATTGAATTAGCCCTCTATTACAAAAGAAAACGTTAATTTTGAAAAAAACATAACCTAAATGCAGCTGAAAAGATTATTCGTAATTCTACTTTTTTTATACTTTTATTTTGCCAAGTCTCAAGCTTTTCCAGCTTTTATGCCAGTCCCATTTGCTTCTTCTCAATGTAATAACCTAATGGGAAACTATAATAATCAGTGGAAGCCCAGTCATGGGAGTCCTAATGTTATAGATTTAGGCTGTGGTAATAAAGTGGTTCGATTATATAGTAAAAATGATAATATTACAACTAGAAAATCAGAGGGGGTATTTATTGATTTAAATAATATAGGGGTTAATATTGATACTTCTAAAAAATATAAAATAATCGTTTCCTATCGTTATTCCTTACCTAATAACCCTAATAGAGCCATTAATTTTGATGTATATCTTGCCAATGGTATGACTGAAAAATCTAATAATAATTGTGATGAAGAAACATTCCCAAGTGTATCAGAAAAGATGAAAATTCTTACTTTTAATAATGGAGAGGTTTTGCAGGATACATATACTTGTCAAGTAAAATCTAAAGAGCAAGGACAAATAATTCCTAATAAGTCCTATAAATATCTGTGGATTACATCCAATCTGAATACAAGTTTAAACCTTAGAGAATATGTAGATATAGATAAAATTGAAATGTATTATGATGGGAATTCAGGTTCAGGCTCTAATGATTGTAACTTACCACCACCTACTATGCTGAAATATTCAAATTTAACAGATACTTCGGTGAGATTAGAATGGAACGAAGCCGTGGGGACAGGATTATGGTATGATATTAGGTTATATAATAATTCAACTGGGATGTTAGTGTATAGCAATAATTATCATTTTTTACAAAAAGATTATACCGCTCTTAGTCCTGATACTCCTTATACTTTTACAGTTGCTCATGCTTGTTTAAATAATTATGAAAATAATGATGTTAAAGCAATTAGTTTTAGAACTCAATGTACTCCTGATTTGATAATTAATGATCCGGTAATAAAAAATAATATTTATCAGGCTAGTAATTCTATTGTAGCATCGTCAAATATTAGTGATGGATTACTGGTAAAGTATAAAGCAAAAAATTATGTATCTCTCCAACCAGGATTTAGTGTAAAAGCAACAGATAGTAATAGCTTGTTTCATGCCTATAACGGTGATTGCACTGGATCTCCTACTTCTTCTCAGAGACAAAATGGTTTAGATTCTTTAGATTTAAAAAGCGAAGAACGTAAGGCAGCAATTTCAGAAATTGAAAACTATTTTGGTAAAATTAATGACGAAAAAATAATTTCAAATTCAAATTTTGAGATTTACCCAAACCCTGCATCAACGTATTTCGATATTAATGCGGGTAATGAAAAAGTAATTTACTGGGAAATGTATGACCTAGCTGGGAAACTGATACAAAAAGGGAATACAAATAGAGTAAATGTACGTTCTATTTCTGATTCAAACTATCTTATAAATATTACTTTTGAAAACAGGAAAGTGTCAAGAAAAATAATTGTAAAACATTAACTTAGTATGGGTTTTATGGATAGAATCATAAGCGTAATATTTTAGTTAATTATTCTAAATACATATGTAGAACCCGGCCGCCTTTAAAGGCGGCCGGGTGATTTAAACTAAAAAATAAATTAAGGATGTTCATTTCTTGCTCTGATGACCAGATTGACTAAATCTGAGCCGCCACTTGCAAAATTATCACTTGGATTATGCGCGCTTTGAGTCGCTACAGCATACGGAGAGCCGTCCCAATATCCCCAGAAAAGGCCTCCGCTTTGTCCAGGCCATATATCTGCTTTATGGCTCATGCTTTCGTTGTCATCAGCACTCCAGAAATCTCCATCCAGTGCGATACCCGTTTGGTAGGTAGGCCTTTGGGTTCCGGTAAGATCTCCCGGATATCCTGCGTGAGTCCAGTAAGCGCCTCCGTCCCATGAATCGGAATAGGATTTTGAGCCTAACCAGCCTGTGCTGTTTCCGATAGGTCTGTCCAATACAATCACTACATAATCGTATTGTATTTCTGTTGAATCAATAGAAGGTCCTGCAACTTTATACTTGTAATACGTCAAGGTACCCCAGGCCGTTCCGTAAGGAGCGCTTCCGTTGTAATACATCGGAGTGAACTTCAGCCATCCTGTGGTATTATTAGGCTGCCAGTCTACAATGTGTGAGCAGGTAAGAAGATGTCTTGGCCCGATCATTACGCCGCTTCCTGAACCCAAAGAACTTTCTACTCTGCCGACACATCTCCATGGATAGGCTGTAGAATTGTATACTTTTCTCTGGTCAACTCCAAAAATGGTTCTTGCATTCTCAGGAGTCAGGAAAGAATCCCTGTCAATGAATTTGGGTTTACGGTCTCTTTTAGGTTCCAGTTTTGGGCTGTATTCAAAATCAGCATGGGTAGGATAGAAATGGTCGGTTTCCAGTGCCCGGTTTTCTGCTGTTTTTTCGTCCATAGGCATTCCTATTGTTTTCATCCCTTTAGGAAAAGTTCTTCCGTTAATCGTTTCCATAGCGGGTGCCTGGCTGAATAATTTCTGAATAACTTCCGGTTTTTCAGTTGATTTTGCTTTAACCGTTCTGAGTCTTGATACTTCTTCAGCGGTCATTGGGTTGTTGTTTTCAATTTTTGACATGATTATTATTTTTAATCTGGTATATTCCTACTCTTTTATGGCTTTTCGGATTCCGCCTAATGGTTATTGGTTAAGTGAATATTTTTTGTGAAAATTCTGTAGTCATGCTTTCTGTTTGGTTGATCTGGGCCGCTCCCATAGCTGCCAGTGCAATGGCAACCTGCTTATCAAGTGTTTTTCGGACGATATTTCCATTGGTAGCACGTAATATTTTACAGAAATGATAGGTAAAATAGCCACGTATCTGTCCGCTGATATTTCCTTCCATGGATACCTGATTGTCTTTTGCAGCCGCCCATAATGTGTGATTCATTCCTGTAACCGGGACAAGCGCTTTGGTAAGAACGGTTGATTTTTTCGCATTTTTAGTTCCGATTTCATTGGCATAGGTCAGGTAAAATTCATCTTCAAGCATTGGAGGAATATAACGGGCTGTTTCATTGAGAAGATCAGCTTCCAGACCCAGATCCATTTTTCTGGTTCCGGTTCCTGAGTAACAGCAGTCGAAGATCACTTCCATATTCACTCCAGCCTTTAATTTATCAAGAACCGATTTAAAATCATCATCACGAATGACCCCTGCATTGGCATAATCATGTGGACAAATAGCTTCGTCCAAACCATCAAGCTCAAGATCTGAACCGATATTGGCCACTCTGGTTCCATGCCCTGAATAATAAAAAACAAGAGAATCTCCTTTCACGCTGGTGGTGATCATTGATTTCAGATAATTTAATATATTCGCTCTTGTGGCATTCTGATTGGTCAGGATTTTAATCTTTGCCGGACTAAAACCACAGATTACCAGTGTATTGGCCATATCTCTCGCATCATTTACACAGCCGTTAAGATCCGGACCTCCGTATCCGATGGGTGCATAATCATTAATACCTACGATAAGTGCTTTTTTCATTGTATTAGTTTTAAAAAATATTCCCTACTCTGTTCCGGCTTTTCGGGTACTGCCTTTTTGTGTTTTCTATGACAAAATTCCGTCATTCTGTGTGACGAAAACAGAGGAGAAAACCGTATTTTGAAAAAGGAAAAACACCTTTTTGACTGTATATGAGGATGTTATAAATAAGATTCGGCGGCTTTTCAAGCCGCCGAATCCATAAATAGAATGTAAAGATGCTTATTTTTTCAGATAATAATTAAAGTTAGAAATTGAGGTTTTAAGTCAGCACAGATTATGTTTCAGAGCAAAAAGTACCAACCCTGCTCTGTTTTTTATATCCAGTTTTACAAAAACCGAATCTCTGTAGCCGTCAATGGTTTTAGGACTGAGGCACATTTTGTCAGCAATCTCCTTATAAGTGAGTTCGCTGCAGGCCCATTTTATAAATTCTTTCTCTCTGTCTCTCAGCTCCGAAAGTAAGGATGCGTTTTTTGCTTCTTCTGTTTTTACTTTCAGTAATTTCTGGGCCACAAAATCAGTGTAAAAACTGCCTTTCTCAAATACCGTTTCAATGGCCTGGAAAAGGATAGAAGGCTGCATGTCTTTCAGCAGATAACCTTTAGCACCTGCCTTCAGCATTTTGATCAATATTCTTTCATCATCATCCATTGTCAGGGCAATGACTTTAATATCAGGATAATGTTCTGTAAGCCATTCTGTGGTTTCTATACCGTTTTTATAAGGCATATTGACATCCATCAGGACTACGGCAGGTAATTCAGAAGCTTTTTCCACTCCTGCAATAAATTCTTCTCCGTTGGGATGATTCATAATGACCCTGTATTGAGTATTCTCTGTGATCATATTTTCCAAAGCCTTGGAGATTAAAGTATGATCATCAACGATCGCTATGGGAATAGTTTTCATAATAAATTTTTGTGATAGGTTATCAGAGTTTGTGTTCCTTTATTCAGTTGTGATTGTATAGACAGTTCGGCATGAATCAGCTTGGCTCTCAATTCCATGTTTTTTAATCCTGAGCCGTCCTGAATAATGCTTGTATCAAAGCCTTTTCCATTATCAGAAATACTGATATGTAATTTTTCACAGTCATCTTCCAGTTGGATGGAAACGTTTTTGGCTTTGGAGTGTTTCAGAATATTGTTAATGCTTTCCTGGATAATCCTGAAAAGAATAAGACCATGTTTAGGAGAGATATCAATATCATGTTTTTGGGTGATGAATTCGATTTTTAATAATTTCAGTTTCCGGATCCTCTGAACTTCCCTTTCAATGGATTCTGCCAGTCCGAAGTGAATGATCTGCTCAGTGATTAATGTTTTGGATAGGTTTCTTATATCCTGTATGCATTCTCCTAATAATTCGTTGAGTTCAATCAGGTCTTCTTTTTCTGCATTTTTTAATTTGGTAATCAATTGGTTATGGCGTAATCGGACTACAGACAGTTTCTGTCCCAGATCATCATGCAGTTCCTGCCCGATATAATTGAGGGTTTGCTCCTTCATTTCCACTTGTGAAGTGGCCAGCTCTTTTTCAAAACGTAAGTCTTTTTCCTTTTGTTCGATCAAGAGTGTTGTTTTTTTCTTGATAAAAACCGCATAGATGAAGACCATTGTCAAAACAACGATAAATAAAGTAATCGTAAAAATGATGACCAGATTATTTTCTTCCATATCTGCAAGGCATTTATCTTATTCTTTCCTGTTTGTTCCAGATTAAACCCAGTATGAGTATGCCGTTACTGATCAGATTCAGCATAAATAAAATGAAGAAATAAATCGTCTCCGAAACAGTAGTTCTGAAAAAAAGTATCGGAATGCTTTCGATAAAAAGAATCAGTAAAGCCACTGAAATCCAGAAAGGTAAATAATTCTTGATTTCAAGTATCTTATCAGAATTAAAGGTTTGGTACAGGAACAAAATAATTGAAAACAGCAACAAAAGAATATCTGCATAGAGCATATTAAAAGAAAAATGGTGAAGCAGATCATCTTCCGTGTAAAACATAACAGCAATATTGAGGACAAAAAGAACCAGGATGACAGCCTGTATCTTTTTGAGCAGCGGAACATACAATAACTGGTAATAGTAAAATAAATACAAAAAGAATACAATCATAAGAAAACCAATTATATAGAAGATGTCCGTAGGCAGATTTGTCAGCTTGAAATAGAAATAACAGGAGATATCAATCAGGGAAAACAACAGATATCCTATGATGAAAAATAAATTTTCCTTTCCGGTTTTTCTATATTTTATGACCATTAGAATCATCACTACAATGGATATGGCCATCGATATCTGTTTCCCTGTTTCAATATTCCAGTTCATGATCTTGTTTTTATGGCATTGTTCCGGACAGTGTTTTTGGAGGAGGAGCCAGATTGGTCATATTCATAGACTCTATAGATTGTACATCTGTATTTTCCTCGGTGGCCTCCGTTCTGGCCATAGCATTGTCTCTCTTTCTTTTTTGTGAAGTAGGCACCAGAAATATGGTCTGATAACCTGCATACTCAGGCTTTGCCATTCTGTTTTTAGGATGATTCAGGGGATATTTTCCCATATAGATTCTGATTCCCGGATTTTTTAATTTTTGTTTTTTTGCGTTTTCTTTTACATATTTAATATACCCTTCCATGTCTTCCATCGAAAACCAATACCATCTGGAATCAGGTTCTCCGTTTCTGTATCTGGTAAGAATTTCATGGTTGGTTCTGGTGTACTCATCAAAAAGGACCCGGCCTTCACGGTAGCTGATCAGTTTCTTTTTATAACTGTTACTTACAGGTTCTTTAGGAGGTTCATTGCAGCTCAGCAAACAGAAAATAAGAATAAATGCTGTGCAGAGCGTACTTAAAATCTTAGTAAAAAAGGAAGTTTTCATTTTTATGGTTTTTAATTTTATGGAACAAAATTAGCTAACGGCACAACTATAAAAAAGGGTGAAAACACTGTTTTTATCCTATACTAAATTTACGACTTTTTGATATTAAGATCAGTATGAATTGTTAATTTGTTTTTGTTTTTTTTGAAAGATATATTAATTATGATTGTTAAAATGGCAATATGGATTTGAGTCCGGAAATACGTAAAAAAACAGGCCCGGGAAACTTTCCCGGGCCTGTTAAACAAGATTAAGTGTAAAATTTAGCCTTTAAAGGCAAAAAAGGATAATTCAATGTGAACAGATTTTTATTGATCTTAATCTATGTTTAAGGGAATTGACAGTAATGGTATTTTATTCTTATAGGCCATTATGGCTGTTTTGCTTCGGTGGAAAAGTGATTCTATAAGGTTATATTTATAAGGAACCATGGTCAGAAGATCAGGGTTGGTAAGTTTTATTTCCTCCTCTATTGCCTTAATCACTTCGATGGATTGAATCATTTTAAAACTGTATTTAATGTCATCCATGTCGTAACCGGAATTCAGGTCAATATCATGAATAACTTCAGCAAAATCCTCGAGTCTTTCATTTACATTAAAGACTTCAACCTCAGCATTAAATTCGTTAATGAAATAATAAATATCATTCAGGGCAGACCAGGTCATGTTTTTATGCGTGTCATAAGCAAAAAGTATTTTCCTGATTCCTGTATATTCTATATGAGAAGGGACAATTAATATTGGCTTTTTTATTCTGTGAATTGCCCTTGTTACAGTATTACCCAAAAGCTTTTGTTCCAAAGTTTTCTCTGCCATTCCCATGACCAGGAAATCGCAGGTGTGTACCTGTATACAGTTTTCAAGTTCTTCAATGAAATTACCGGATGCCAGATGATGCTCTGTTTTAATACTATATAATCTTGTAAGCTCAGTTGCTTTGTCCTCCAGTTTTTTTTGATTTTTAAGTGTTTGTGTATAGAAAAAATCAGCCGAAGCCTGTGCATTCAAAGCATGTATGGAAACGGTTTGAAGATTGAAAAGCACAATCCTGTATGTATTTTCTTTAGCTATAGAAGCTGCATAATGAGTGGCATTTTCAGCTTCATGAGAAAAATCTGTGCAGACAATTATTGTTTTCATTGTACCGGATTTAGTATTGCAAAACTAGGACAGACCATCATGAGCTAATGATAAAAATAATGCGATGTTGCATAAAATGATGATGAAATGTCTTTTTCAGGTGATGAACCGTCAGATTCATTTGAACGCTGCTATTTTACGTTTCAGCTCCCGTTTTGGCGGTCTCGTCTATTTCGGACAGGACCCATATAAAATCTATTTCTATATTTACAATCACAAAGTTCGCCCATGAATAGGATTTCCGCCATCAGGAAAAATATAGTCCGAAATAAAAAGATTCTTTCCACTATGAAAAGAAGGCTCGTGATCTGGGCCGTAGCAGTGGTTACTTTCTGTGTTTTCTCCTATCTGATAGATCCGTTTGATCCGGTCTGGAAAGGGTATCTGAACACGCCGCTGCAAATGATCCTGGAAGATGCCTCATGGATTATCTTATTTTCTGTAATCATTTCAGAGGTCAGTATATTTATTGACAGAACTCTTAATAAACTGCTTCCCTGGCGAAACAGAACTGTAAAGCGGCTGCTCATTCAGTGTTTGCTGCAGATTGTGGGAAGTGTTATGATTGTGATTATCATTAATGCGATCGTAGACTGTACCTCAGTAACATTACCTGAAATGGATTCAAGGAAAGAATATACATTACTTGGGCAATGGATTGCAACCAATATTGTAATCTCTTTGATTATCAGTGCATTTAATACAGTGGACTATCTGCTTGAAAACTGGAAGAAAACAGCGGTAGAAGCTGCCCAGCATAAACTCCGGGCATCCAAACATAAACAAGCTGCCATGGCAGCAGAACTTCAGGCACTGAAGCTTCAGATAGATCCTCATTTTATTTTTAATAATCTGAGTGTATTGTCAGAACTCATTCTGGAAGATCAGCAGTTAGGATATGAATATTCAGAGAAGTTTGCAAGAGTTTACCGGTACCTGTTGGTCAATTCCAGAAAAGATATTATTGCAGTAGAAGAGGAACTTAAGTTTTTGGAATCTTATATTTTTCTGATTGAAAAAAGAATCGGGGAAGGTGTTGTGTTTAAAATTGATATTAAAGAAGAGTACAGATCCAGGTTTACCCTGCCGCTGTCTCTGCAGTTATTGGTTGAAAATGCCATTAAACACAACCAGACTTCAAAGGTGCATCCCCTGGAAATTCATGTTTATACCAATCCTGAAGAAGAACTTGTAGTTTCTAATACATTTCTGCCTTTAATCAACAAGCCGGATTCCTCCGGAGTGGGTCTTACCAATATCATTACACGATATGAAATTTTAGGATATCCTAAACCTGTGATTGAAAAAACTGAAGATAAATTTATTGTAAAACTTCCATTGATATGAAGATTAATAAGATTTTAATAGTTGAAGATGAAAGACCCAATGCAGATAGGCTGAAAAGACTGTTGCTGAAATTAAGACCCCATATCGAAATCTTGTCTGTAGAAGACTCCATAACTTCAACGGTGCACTGGCTGGAAAATAATGTTGTTCCTGATGTTATCATGATGGATGTCCGCCTTGCAGACGGGCTCAGCTTTGAAATATTTAATAAACATGACATTAAAAGTGCGGTCATATTCACCACAGCTTACGATGAATATGCAGTACAGGCATTCAAATACAACAGTGTGGATTACCTTCTGAAACCTATTGAAGAAGAAGAACTAGAAGCCGCTCTGAAACGTTATGAAACCTTTATGGAAGCCGTTCCGGTGGTACGCTATTGAAGGATTGTTGAACTATATCCAGCCAAAAGATTACAGAAAACGTTTTCTGATTGCCCACAAAGACGGGTATAAAACATTTCTGGCAGAGGATATCCTGTACTTTTATACCGAATTGGGAATCAGTAAAGCCATGCTGAATACCGGTGTTGTAGAGAATGTGCCACAGACCCTGGAAGAGCTTGAGAAACAGCTGGATCCGAAATTCTTTTTCCGGGCCAACAGACAATTTATCATTCATATTGATTCTGTAAAGCATATTTTTAATCATTTTAACGGAAAACTGAAGCTGGAATTAAGAAAACATCCGGAGATGGACGTGATTGTAAGCCGAGAAAAAGCTTCCATTTTCAAATCCTGGATGGATTATTAATATTTGTTCCTGAAAAATATACAAGACTGCTTTTTTACAGAAGCGGTCTTTTTCTGCCGTATACATCCTTTTTGTCCTGTTTATAGAGGAAAATAACTGGTTTCCCTTTCATTTTTGCTATCCTACGTTTCACCTGCAATTAACGACGCTTCACTCAATTTCTGCACTTACATCCTTATTATATGAAGTTATTTTGCTGCTGTAAAATTTAAAAACCAATGTTATGAATTACAGAAAAGGATATCTGGTACTTTCACTTGCTGTTGCGGTGCTTTACTCGTGCGGCTCCGGGAATGGCCAGGAAAATGCCGGGCAGATGCAGCAGGCATTGCCTACAGATTTTATAGAGGTGAAATCGGGAGATGCGGATGTTTCCACTGGTTATCCGGGAAGCATAGAAGGACAGGATAATGTAGATATTAAAGCACAGGTGACGGGTTATCTGGAAGCAGTATATGTGAAAGAAGGACAGTACGTAAGTAAAGGACAGACCCTTTTCCGAATAAACCCATCAGTCTACAATGAACAGGTAAATACCAATGAAGCTGCTTTGAAATCAGCTTTGGCAGCACAGGAAACAGCAAGGCTTGAAGTGGAAAAACTGAAGCCCCTTGTAGAAGGGAAAGTAGTTTCCGATATGCAGCTGAAAACGGCACAGGCAAGTTATAAAGCAGCATCAGCTCAGGTTGCTCAGGCACAGTCTTCATTAGGATCTTCAAAGATCAATGCTAATTTTACTTACATTAAAGCACCCGTTAGCGGATACATAGGAAGAATTCCGAACAGGGTAGGAAATCTCATCAGTCCGTCTGATGCATCACCGTTGACGACACTTTCCAGCATAAACACTGTGAATGTGTATTTTTCTATGAATGAAGCGGATTTCATTGCGCACAGCAGAGCTTCAGCGTCAGGAAATACTGCAGAAAATGTAGAGCTCATTCTTGCAGATGGTTCCACCTATGCTCTTAAGGGAAAACTTGAAAACGCCAGTGGAAACTTCGACAGAAATACCGGAAGTATCCAGATGAAAGCTGTTTTTCAGAATCCTGATCAATTATTAAGAGCCGGAGGAACAGCCAGAGTGATGATTCATAACGCTCTGAATGGAGTAATCAAACTTCCGAAAACCTCTGTAAAAGATATTCAGGATAGATTTTTTGTCTACAAGCTGAATGGTAAAGACAAAGTAAAAATGACTCAGATTACGGTTTCAGGAAGTACATCCCAGGATTATTTTATCAAAGAAGGAGTGAATGCAGGAGATAAAATTGCCATCAACAGAATCGATGCCCTTACAGACGGGGCACAGGTTGTTGCGCATACCGTTCCTTTGAAATAGTTGTATAACCACCATCAGAAAATTCAAAAATGTTAAAAAAGATAATAGACCGTCCGGTGCTGGCGACGGTAATATCCCTTATCATTGTCATTTTAGGGATCATAGGATTAAACCAGCTGGCAGTGACCAGATTCCCGGATATTTCTCCGCCTACGATAACCGTTTCAGGGTCTTACCCCGGCGGAAACAGTGAGACCGTGATCCGTTCAGTGGTAACGCCGCTGGAAGAGCAGATCAATGGAGTGGAAGATATGGAATACATGAAGTCTACGGCCAGTAATGACGGTACATTCTCCATTTCCATTATATTCAAGCAGGGATTGACTACCTCCAAGCAGCAGAACAGTATGGTATTGATCTTCAATATCTATACAGAGGACAATAAGCAATATGATGAAACCTTCCTTCAGAACTATGCGAATATTAACCTTATTCCACAGGTCAAAAGGGTAAAAGGAGTAGGGCAGGCCATGGTTTTCGGAATTAAAGATTATTCCATGAGAATATGGCTTAACCCTCAGAAAATGTCATCCTATGGACTTGAACCGGCAGATGTCTCCAGAGCCATTGCGGACCACGGTTTGGAATCTGCTCCGGGTAAATTGGGAGAAGAATCTGATGCCGCTTTAGAATATGTGATCCGTTATAAAGGAAAAAAGAACAAGCCTGAACAATATGAAAATATTATTGTTAAAAATACCGGAAGCCAGGTCATCAGGCTTAAAGATGTGGCCCGTGTGGAATTCGGAGCCATTTCAAATACGGGAGATAACCTGTCCAATGGTAAAAATGCGGTTACTGTAGCGATCATGCAGACTACAGGATCCAATGCCAATCAGATTGAAATAGGCGTAAACAAAGCCCTTGATCAGTTATCAAAATCATTCCCTCCGGGTATCAAATACACAAAGGTAATGAGCACCAAAGAAAGACTGGATGAGGCAACAGGACAGGTGAAGTCTACTTTAATAGAAGCATTTATCCTTGTATTTATTGTAGTATTTATCTTCTTGCAGGATTTCAGATCTACGATTATTCCTGCGGTGGCAGTTCCGGTAGCAATTATTGGTACTTTCTTCTTCCTTCTGGTCTTAGGATTTACCATCAATGTACTGACCCTTTTTGCCCTTGTACTGGCGATCGGTATCGTAGTGGATGATGCTATTGTTGTAGTAGAAGCCGTTCACAGTAATATGGAAGGGACAGACCTTTCAGGGAGAGAGGCCACTCATAAAGCGATGAGCGAGATCACAGGAGCGGTTATTTCTATCACGTTGGTAATGTCAGCAGTATTTATCCCGATCGGGTTTATGTCCGGTTCAGCAGGATTATTTTATAAGCAGTTTGCGTACACCCTGGCCATAGCCATTATTATTTCAGCCGTTAATGCATTGACTTTAACTCCAGCCTTATGTGCTGTATTTTTGAAAAACAACCATGCAAGAGAAGGAGAAAAACCAAAAGGATTCGGGCAAAGGTTTGCTGTGGCATTCAATGCAGGATTTAATAATATGACCAACCGTTATGCAAAAGGAGTAAGATTTTTAATTGGAAAAAAATGGATTGCAGGTGGATTAATCGTAGCCGTTATCGGAGTTGCAGGATGGCTGATGTCGAGCACACCTAAAAGCTTTGTGCCTATGGAAGATGACGGGTTCTTTATGTATACGCTAAGTATGCCTCCGGGAACTGCATTGACAAAAACTACAGAAGTTTCCAATAAGATCAATGACATCTTAAAAGGGGTGGAAGCGGTACAGGAAAACACTTCCATTACAGGATATAATCTGCTCAGTAACAGCGCAGGACCGGCTTACGCCATGGGATTTGTTAAGCTGAAACCTAAAAAAGAAAGAGGAGAAGTTCAGGATATCCAGGAGGTGGTAGATAGGGCTACTGCAAAATTGGGAGTGATAAAAGAAGGAAGCGTAATGACTTTCAGAATGCCTCCGGTAGAAGGATACGGAATGACGAATGATGCAGAAATCGTGCTTCAGGACCGTATGGGAAGAGATCCTCAGGTGCTGAAAGCAAAAGCGGATGAACTGATCGGCCAGCTGATGCAGGTTCCGGAAGTAGCATTTGCCTACACCATGTTCAGGGCAGACTATCCCCAAATGGAGCTTGAAGTAAATGAAGATAAAGCAAAACAATTAGGAGTAAGCATTTCAAACCTGTTGGGAACCGTTCAGACATATTTCTCCGGAGACCAGTCCCAGAATTTCTCAAGATTCGGGAAATTCTACAGAGTGAATATTAAAGCAGACGGTGTTTTCAGAATGGATGAGCAGGCGTTCAATGATATTTTCGTAAAGAATGAAAAAGGAGATATGGTTCCGGTGAATACACTGATGACTTTGAAAAAAGTCTACGGTCCGGAATCCGTTCAGCGTTATAACCTTTATAACTCGTTAAATATCAACGTGTCTCCAAAACCAGGCGTAAGTAACGGAGAATTGATGGGTAAACTGGAACAGACTTTAAACAAATTACCGTCTGATTACAGCTACGAATGGACAGGATTGAGTCTGGAAGAAAAGTCAGCAGGAAATCAAACCATTGCCATCTTCGGATTGTGTCTGCTTTTCGTATATCTTTTGTTGGCAGCTCAATATGAAAGTTATATCCTTCCTCTGGCAGTTATGCTTTCCATCCCAACTGGAATTGTGGGAGCTTTCCTGGGAATAAAAGCCATTGGTCTAGATAACAATATTTATGTACAGGTAGGATTGATCATGCTTATTGGGTTATTAGCCAAAAATGCAATCCTGATTGTTGAATTTGCCATCCAAAGGAGAAAAGCTGGACTTTCGATCCTTGATTCTGCACTGGAAGGGGCAAAGGCGAGATTACGCCCGATAATCATGACTTCATTAGCCTTTATTGTAGGGATGGTCCCGCTGATGATCTCTACGGGAGGAATGGCTTCCGGGAACAAATCAATCAGTACAAGTGCAGCAATGGGAATGTTGAGCGGAGTGGTTCTGGGAGTTTTTGTAATTCCTGTCCTCTACATGTTCTTTCAGTATCTCGATGAGAAGTTCTCTGCCAAAAAGAAGTACAATACGATAGAAAATCAATTGACAAATGAGACTATTTAATATAAAGAATTTCCTTATTTCAGGCGCAATGGCATCACTGCTGATGTCTTGTGCCGTAGGAAAAAAATATTCAAGAACAGACCTTCAGATTCCCGGAAACTACAAAGAATCTCTACAGGTAACAGGTGATACGGTAGTGCTTCCGTGGAAGACTTTTTTCAAAGATCCTAAACTGATAGGGTTAATAGATAAAGCCCTTTCCAGAAACAATGAAGTAAACGTTGCTCTGAAAAACATAGAACAGCTGGATCTTGCTTATAAACAGGCCAAGCTGAGCCTCATGCCAACAATGGATTTCAGTGCAGGAGCCAACAGAAGCTGGGCTTCCAAAAATACACTTAACGGTTCCCTGAATGAACAGTTTGTAGGGACAAAATACATGGATGACTTCAGTGCTGCATTAAGGCTTTCCTGGGAAGTAGATATCTGGGGAAAAGCAAAAATGCAGAAAGAATCTGCCGCTGCAGAATATTTTGGACAGAAAGAAAACTTAAATGCCATAAAAAGCAGGATAGTTGTTCAGGTAGCACAGGCTTATTACAATCTTGTCAGTCTGGATGAACAGATGAAAATAGCGGAGCAGAATATTGAATTGAGTGACAATACGCTCAAAATGATGAATCTGCAGTTTATAGCAGGACAGATTAATTCTCTGGCCGTTCAGCAGGCTGAGGCCCAAAAGAAAACAGCAGAACTGCTGATTCCTTTGGCAAAGCAGAATATTTCCATTCAGGAAAATGCATTGAGCATTCTTTGCGGAGAATATCCGACGAGGATTGAGACGGAAGGTAATCTTAAAACAATGATTCCTGAAAATAAATTATCAGAAGGATTACCCGCACAATTATTGAGCCGGAGACCGGATCTGAAAATGGCAGAATTTAATGTTATCAGCCTGAATTCCAAGACAGGATTGGCAAAAGCAGCCATGTATCCGAGTATCAGTCTTAGTCCGCAGATAGGAGTGAATTCCAATAAATTCAGCTCATGGTTTGATATTCCGGGCTCTATTACCAAAGCAATTGCAGCCAACCTGGCAGCTCCGGTTTTTCAGAAAAAGCAATTGAAAACAGCTTACGAAACAGCATTGATTGAGCAGGAAAAAGCAGCGATCAACTTTAAACAGTCTGTAATGACCGCAGTTGGAGAAGTGTCTGATGCCATGGCCAAATCCAAAGGTTCTTCAGAAAGATTATTGCTTCTGGAACAGAGAACTGCTATTCTGGACAAAGGAATCAATGATGCACTGAAGCTGTATAAAAGCGGAATGGCAACTTATCTGGAAGTGATCACTGCACAGAATAACAAACTGCAGAATGACCTGGAAGCTATTAATGTTACACTGGAAAGATTAAATGCTGAGGTTGATCTGTACAGGGTACTTGGAGGAGGAGTTGAGTAAAATGTAAATGAAAAATAAAAGGAAGTTGCACGATGCAGCTTCCTTTTTATGTCCAAAATAATTGGTTGCTCCAATAAAAAAATAAATAGCCAGAATGACTATTTATTTCCCACCGATCAACAATATTTGATATGATAAATCTATTTTGCTACGTATGAATAATCTTTGATGAAAGTCTGCCCGGCTGAGTAAGTTTTATTCTCATCAGTCTCTACACTTCCATTCACCTCAGCTTTATAGCTTACAGAAATAGGAGCACCATCAAGATTGGATATAACAACATGAAGACTTGAAAAGTTGAATGGTTTTACAGTCTCAAACACATAGGTTTTTGTACTGCCGGTAAAATCACTTACCTCCAATGAACTGGTATTTGCATTCCCTTCAGTGGCTCCGTTCTTTTTCCATACAGGACTTCCGTACTGGCTGGCATCGTGATTTCCTGCACTTACAAGAAAATCAACCTGATCATTGGAATCGGCCCCGTTTACAGTAATGGTAAATTTCATGTTTGCTTTTGCATCAGCAGGATCATCATCCTTACTGCAGGCCGAAAAAATAATACCGGCAGCTGCGATCATTAAAAAAGTCGAAATAATTTTTTTTGTCCTTGGTTTTTTCATAACAGTTAATATTTTGCCTTTTATTGTTGGGACAAATGTAGTCTGAGGCGTATAATACCTGCAATACATAAAAACCATGTTTTTTTTCTACCGGGAATCAGGTAGAAGATAGGCTATAGCTCCTTTCCCAATGAAAAATTCTGATTTTTGAACATGAACTTTATAGCTATAAATGAAAATGGGTGAAAATTTACATGCATTAAATCAGTCAGTTATGAAAATTTTTATCTTTTTTCGAAAAAAAATATGCAAGATTTTTGAAAAGCTGGATTTATATAGATGAGTACTCGAAAATAATTAATGTTCAACGAAAAAGTAATGCAATGAAAAAATTGACAGTACCCCGATTTTTTATAACAGTTTTAATGGTTTTGGCAGGATTGGCCTTATACTCATGTAATGATAGTGATGCACAGGATATTCCACCTGTAAAAATGGAAGAATTACCAGGAAACTATAAAGGTAAGCTGATTATTATCCAGGGAAATAGTAAAAGAGAAGGAATAAAAGAATTCAAAGTAAAAAAAGATACGATCTCATTTGCAGAATTTCCTGTTACCGAAATTGTAAAAACAGTGGTGAAAGACCCTGCAAAAGCAGAAACAGCTATAAAAGCTCTTGGAAAAGTAAAGTATGATCTTAAATATGCAGCAGTGATCAATACAGCAAATAACGTGATAGAATTAACTTTGGCTCCTAAGACAATGGAACTTCAGATTCCGGTAGATGGCGTTAATAAAAAGACCGTTGTGGAATTTACAGCAAAGCAGAAAGGATATTATGTCGGTATGGATAGAACACTTAGATATGCTCTTACAGCAGAAAAAATTACAGTAGATGGGACATTGATTACTCCTTATGAAGTGATCGATTATAATTTTCCTTTCTGTATAAAAAATTAATTAATAGATATTATCATAAATGGATTGCGCTTTAATAAGATGCAATCTATTTTTGCTTGACAGTTTATAACATCCTGACGGGTACGGCAGAAGTAGCATATATGGAAGAAAGTAAAGAACAGATTTTGGTAAAGCACCTTCTGAAGAAGGAGGAAGCTGCCTGGAAAGAGCTTTTTGGAGCTTATTCCGGAAATCTGAGCTATGTATGTTCCCGCTACGTGACAGAAAAAGAAGATGTTCATGATGTGCTGCAAAACAGTTTTATTAAAATGTTCCGTTCGATAGAATCCTTTGAGTATAGAGGAAACGGGTCTTTAAAAGCCTGGATGACACGTATCACAGTTAATGAATCTTTGAAACATATAAAGCAGAAAGGAGATTTCAAATCGGCGGTTGAAGTAGATGATCTTCCGGATATTCCCAATGAAGAAGAACCAGATTTTGAAGAAATTCCACGAGATGATATTATGAAAATGATAAGATCTCTTCCTGAAGGATACAGAACTGTTTTTAACCTGTTTGTATTTGAGAAAAAAAGCCATAAAGAAATTGCCGGGCTGCTGGGAATTGCAGAAAACTCTTCTGCATCTCAGTTTCACCGCGCAAAAGGATTGCTTGTTCAGAAAATAAAAGAATTTAAAATGTCAAAAAAAGCACAATATGAATAATGAATGGCTAAATAACCTGCGAAGCAGAATGGATGACCATGAAGAGGAGGTTCCGGAAGGGTTGTGGGATGACATCAGGGATGAATTATTCTCGGGAGAAGAAAACAACAGCGTTCCTGGGTTTATTCCTGAAATTCATGAAGGCGGTGCGGAAAAGAAAGAAAGAATTGCAGGTGCGGGACAAAAATCTTTATTCTATCGCATCGGAGGTATTGCTGCTGCCATTGCATTGCTGTTTTTACTGACAAAAATACTGCCTCATAATGACAAGGAAAAAGTTCTGTCTCAGAAACCGGCAGATGTAAAAAAAGAAAAGGAAAAAGGCTCTTTAAATGCTGGAAAAGCTGAACATATTGTAAGCAGTGAGGTAAAATCAGGAAAAAATGTCTCCTTAGTCAAAAATATATCCAATGCAGCAACTCTGAAGAAGATATTGACTCAAAGATATTCTGATAACGGGACAAAAAATGACGCCGGGAAAATTCAGGATATTATAAAGCTTCCTACTGCTTCGGAGGCCTTTCAGCAGGAAAGTAAAATTGCTCAGAAAATATCGCCTGTTGATGATACTGTGAAAGAAATGGCGGAAGAAAAAGAATCAGATGAGGTTCTTTTTAAACAGGAAAAATTGAAGGAGATATACGCAGAAAATACAAAACATACTGCCAGAAAATCCGGAAATAAAAAGTCCTGGATGCTGGGTATGCTGACAGGAAATATGGCTTCCAACTCCGCAGAACAGCAGTTTCCCGGGTATGCTTCAATTACCGGAAAAGCCATGAATGTTGAGCAGGTATGGACTACTTCAGAGTTCCATGATGATCCTCTGACAGCCATATTGCTGGCAAATCAGAGCCAGCCGGTAGAAGCAAGAATCAGACATAAGGTACCTGTTACTTTCGGGCTTTCTGTTTACTATAATCTGGGTAAAAGATGGGGAATAGGAACGGGAGTAAATTATACCAAACTGTCTTCTGAGCTGCATTCCGGGAGTGATAACAATTATATTAAGGGAGATCAGACCGTTCATTATATAGGAATTCCTGTGCAGGTCAATTACAATGTCATCCAGAAAGGCAAATTTACAGGATATGTTACAGGGGGAGCGCTCGTGGAAAAACCTGTAGCAGGAAGTATCACAACAACGTATGTAGTGAATGATGAAATAAAAGAATCTTCAAAAGAAAGTCTGGAACCAAAACCTTTACAGTTCTCTGTCAACGCAGCGGCCGGCCTTCAGCTGAAGATTATTGATAAAGTTGGAATTTATGCGGAACCGGGAATAGGATATCATTTTAAAAAAGAAAACGCTCCCAATACAATTTATAAAGAAAAACCACTTCATTTTAATATGAAGTTCGGTGTAAGAGTGCTGTTGGATTAATGCCGGAGATTTTTAACACAAAACCAAGCTTAATTATTTATATATGAAAACAAAACTAATCTTTTTGATGTTTTTATTATTCAGCATTTTGAATCTAAAAGCACAGTGTACCCCTACAGTTACCAGTCCCAGACTTGGGCAGAAATATCCCGGATCCGTTCTGTTCTGCGATACGGAAGATGAGGTGCTTTCTACCACACAGACTTACACAACTTATCAGTGGTATAAACAGGCGTGGACCTGGCAGACTCCTAATAACAATCCGTGGGTTGCTATTCCGGGAGCTACGTCACAGCAGCTGACCATCAGCGGCAACGAGCAGCTGAATTATTTTAAAGTGGTTGTTACCGATGGAGACTGTACAGCAGAAAGCCCGACAGTATTTGCAGATGGCTTCGTATATGGGCTTCCCGCTATGATGACTACTTATACTCCGGGAACCTATGAAGAAAATATGGGAACAGTAAATGTCTGCAACGGTGCTTCTGTTCAGTTTGACGATATATTCCCTGTAGTGTATGGCAAGCATACGTGGTTCAAATGTGTCCCAAGCAGTAATCCTCCGGTGGCAGGGGATCCTTGTATCATTCCTGGTGTAGTAGGAGATACTTATGTGGCAACCACTTCCGGAAAATATGGGTTCTATGCCTGTACTGAATACTGTCCGGACCAATGCCAGATGTTAGATCCTTTTGCATTTGTTGAGGTGAATTTCGGGAACTGGGAATTCTGCAGCAATTTGGGGACAGGAGAGACAAAAATTAAAGATAATAATCTGAAAATCTATCCTAATCCTACAGCACAGCATCTTTATATCGGAAAAGAATCGGGCAAGGTTTATAAAGAAGTTACCATTATAGACATGTCCGGAAAGCTGGTTCTGAAAAAAACAGATCACAGATACAATCAGCCCATTGATGTAAGCCAGCTGGTGCCGGGGAACTATATTATTGTTTCTAAAAGCGCGGCGGGAATTGAATACAAAAATAGATTTATAAAAAAATAGGATTACGTAATCTGATGATGCTAAAATATTGATTGTGGCAGGAAGAATGGATGTCAGAGGAGAGGGTTTCCTTGTATTGAAGAAGAACTAGAGTAATTTATTTTAATACTTTACGCTCAATAGATAAAATTTTCATCCTTGTTAATCTAATGACGTCATAATTACCCCAAAAGGAGTTCTCTCTTTCCGGCATCCGGCTTCCTGACTTACATTTAATTTTTCTGTAACTCAGATGAAATAATCTATTCGTTAGTTTTTAATAATGGTTGGGTCGGTACAAAGAAATTTGTACCGGTTTTTTTTATTCTGAATTTTCTGAATTTCTTTTTAAATATCTCTGTATGACTAGAATGCCATTAACGTAAACCTCAGATTTTTAAAATAGTATATTGATTATTTTTACCTCAAAAACACACCATGCTGATCAAAATTTACGGAAGTGCCATTCATGGAGTGGCTGCACAGACCATTACCATTGAAGTAAATGTAGACACCGGCGGAGTGGGATACCACCTGGTGGGACTTCCCGATAATGCCATCAAAGAAAGCAGCTACAGAATATCGGCTGCACTGAAAAATGTAGGATATAAAATTCCCGGAAAGAAAATTACGATTAATATGGCTCCTGCGGATCTCAGAAAAGAAGGTTCGGCTTATGATCTTAGTATTGCCATTGGGATTTTAACCGCTTCAGACCAGATACTGGCAGAAGACGTTAAAGACTACATCATTATGGGAGAGCTTTCTCTGGATGGAAGCCTGCAGCCGATTAAAGGAGTACTCCCCATTGCAATTCAGGCCAGGGAAGAGGGATTCAAAGGGATCATTCTTCCAAAACAAAATGCAAGAGAAGCAGCCATTGTTAATGACCTTGAAGTATATGGGGTAGAAAATATCAGAGAGGTTATTGATTTTTTTAATGAAGGTAAACCTCTTGAAAAAATAACTTTGGATACCAGAAAAGAATTTCATGAGAAGATTAACAACTTTCCTTTCGATTTCTCTGAAGTTAAAGGGCAGGAAACAGCCAAAAGAGCGATGGAGGTTGCTGCTGCCGGCGGACACAACATTATTCTGATCGGTCCGCCCGGAAGTGGGAAAACAATGCTGGCCAAAAGAGTTCCCAGTATTTTACCTCCTTTAACATTGAAAGAGGCTCTGGAAACAACAAAAATCCATTCTGTTGCCGGAAAGATAGGAACAGAAGCTTCACTCATGACTGTCCGCCCCTTCAGATCTCCACATCATACTATTTCTGATGTCGCTCTCGTGGGTGGCGGAAGTTACCCGCAGCCTGGGGAGATTTCCCTTGCCCATAACGGCGTTTTATTTCTGGATGAAATGCCTGAATTTAAAAGAACAGTGCTGGAAGTAATGAGACAGCCTCTGGAAGATCGTGAGGTAACCATTTCGAGAGCACGGTTTACCGTAAACTATCCCGCAAGTTTTATGCTGGTAGCTTCCATGAATCCCAGTCCAAGCGGTTTCTTTCCCGATGATCCTAATAATACCTCATCGGTTTATGAAATGCAGCGCTACATGAATAAGCTTTCCGGACCTCTTCTGGATAGAATTGATATTCATATTGAAGTTCAGAAGGTAGAATTTGAACAGCTTTCCGAAAAAAGAAAAGGGGAGAAAAGCAAAGACATCAGAGAACGCGTACTGAAAGCCCGGGAGATTCAGAATAAGCGGTATCAGAACCTTAATATCAGCAGTAATGCCCAGATAGGACCAAAGGAAATTGAAGCATTTTGTGAGTTGGATGAAACCTCATTCGGCCTTATCAAATCAGCAATGGAAAAACTAAATCTTTCGGCAAGAGCGTATGACAGAATTCTGAAAGTCGCCAGAACAATTGCCGACCTTGAAGAATCTGATAATATTTTGTCTCACCATATTTCCGAAGCCATACAATACAGAAGCCTGGACCGGGAGTTCTGGAATAGATAACCGATCCGGACTTCTTGTTTTGAGAAAATTTTATATTGTACCTGGTTCCATGGTTGTTTCTAAATTGATGGAAAAAGGACTGTTGTATACTTTAGGAACCCACTGAAACTGGTTATTTACCTTATTTATGTATCCTATTCCCGGCCATGGAAGATGGGCGGAACAGATAAGTGTTCTGTTTTCATAACAGTTTTCCAGTACTTTTTTGCGGGTTTCAACTCCTGTTTCAAAGTCAATATCCCATTGAGTGCCCCAGTCAGGTTTTGCAATAAGCAGGGGAGAGTGAAAGATATCTACCACGTTGGTAATTGACAATCCTCCATTACTCACTGTATACATAATATGACCAGGAGTATGTCCCGGAGCTGCTTCTGTCTGGATACATGAGAACAACTGATCTCCCATCTCAAATTTTGTAAGCCGGCTGTCTATGGCAGAAAGGACTTTTCTAACCAAAGGAATGCTTGGTTTTCCTCCTTCAGGGTTTTTGCTTTTTTGAAAATCCGGATTATCGCTTGTCCAGAATTCAAATTCATGGCTGGAAATATAATAATGAGCATTCGGAAATACAAAATCACCATTTTTAGAAAGTATTCCTCCGATATGGTCTCTGTGAGCATGGGTAATCAGAATATCAGTGACAGACTCCGGTGTGAATCCTGCAGCATTAAGGCTGTATAATAACTTTCCTGCATTTTCACCATCATAAAATCCTTCTCCTGTATCTACTAAAATAGTTCGGTCATCTTTTTTAATAAGCATTACATTAATAGGAGCCTCATAATAAGATTCAGATAAATAAAGATTCCGGAGTTCGGTTTTTACAAGATGTTGGGGGATGCCGGGTGCTAAGATAGGTTGATGGTATCCAATACCAAAATATCCGTCAGAAAGTATAAAAATATCCAGTTCATTGCATGGAATATGTATGAATCCATGGTCTCGCTTCAGTTTTTGATCCATATTAAAAATGAATGGTGTTTTGTTTTTACAAATGTAGAAATTATTGATCTTATTAAACAGGAGTACAGAATAATTTTGTTTTGTAAATATTGAATTGATTGAATTTCAGCTGTTTGATTTTATTTCTTTTAGAATGTCAATTCCGGAATGTGGTAGATGATAATAATTATGTAACACATAGGTTAAATTATTATGTTAAGTTTGGTTACCATATTATTAAAAATATTACATTATGAAAATCAAATTTTTAAATACTGAATAGAAATTTGCATTGAATTGCTGAAGAATATCCACAATATATTCCTTCCTTTTCCCGACTGTCATAAATAACGTTTGAACGCTGTTTACGTTCTGCTCACGGAGTAGATCGCTTAAGACTCTGTATCATTCAATTTTACAACTATAATGAAACACATTTAGTACATAAACTGTGGTTATACCTTATACCCTGTTGTGTCCTTATTTCATTTCATTTAAAATTATTTTACAGAGGATGAAAGCCATTGATTACTAATTTTTTAAACCAATCAAAAATTTATTACGATGTCAAACACAATTCCCTCATCAGAAGCCCAATCAATAGGTTCGGCGGTATTGCTGTCACCTGAAGACAGAGAAAAACTTTTAAACGGATTCAATAAAACCGGCTGGGACTATCATCATGAAGAAACATTGGAATCCCTTTTCCGGAAACAGACAATCCTTCATGCAGATAAAACAGCTGCTGTTTATCAGGAACAGGAAATTACCTACAGAGATCTGGACCAGAGAAGCAACCAGGTAGCAAACTTCTTATTAAAACAAGGTGTTAAAGAAGGACAATATGTTCCTATCTGGCTTGATCGTTCTTTAGAATGGATTATTGCTGTTCTTGGAGTTATTAAAACAGGAGCTGCGTATGTCCCTATTGATCCTGCTTATCCTGCGAAAAGAGTAGAATATATTCTTTCCGATACTTCTTCAGATCTTATTATTACCCATCAAAACCTTAAAGATCTTTTATCTGAATCCGGAAAAGAAAAAGTATTTGACCTGAGCAGCATGGAAAATCTCAATCATTTACCTTCGCATCATCCTGAGATTAAAATTCACCAGAAAAGCCTTGCCTATACAATTTATACATCAGGATCAACGGGAAAGCCGAAGGGAGTAATGATAAGCCATCAGGCTATACAGCATCTGGTAACGTGGCATAATCATCATTTTCATGTGGATCACAGTTCAAAACTAACTCTTGTTGCAGGACTGGCATTTGATATCTCCGTATGGGAGGTCTGGTCTGCGCTTACTTCAGGAGGAACCATTTTTATTGCAGACAATGAGGATAGGACAAGTGCTCAGGCATTGGTAGATTATTATAGAAAGAATCATATTACCCACGGCTTTGTACCCACGGTTCTTGCTCCTTCTGTAGTAGATCTTACCCGGAATTATAACGTGAAACTAAAATATCTCTTTACGGCAGGGGAAAAGCTGAAGCCAGTGCTTACTACGGAATTAAGCTATGAGCTGATAGATTATTATGGTCCTACGGAATGTACCGTATATGCTACCTTCAAAAAAGTGAAGGATATCAACGGGAAATATGTTTCCTCTATAGGCAGGCCTATTGCCAATGCAAAAGCATATATCTTGGGAGAAAATATGGAATTGCTGCCGGTAGGAGCTGCCGGAGAATTATGTATCGGTGGAAATCTTTTAGCAGAAGGGTATCTTAATAACGAAGAGTTTACTCGTTCCAAATTTATTATGAACCCGTTCAGGGAAACAGAAAAGCTTTACCGTACCGGAGATCTGGCCAGATGGAAACCGGATGGTGAGATTGAATTTCTGGGAAGGATTGATAATCAGGTGAAAATTCGTGGATTCAGAGTTGAATTGGGAGAAATAGAACGGTCACTGATCGGACAGAAAGAAATCAAAGAAGCTGTGGTCATTGGAAAGGAAACGGAAGGCAGCACCAAATATCTGATTGCTTTTATTGTGTTAAAACCTGAAATGGTAACAGATATTTCTTCAATCCGTAATGCATTGAAGGAAGAGCTTCCGGGTTATATGATCCCTGCACAGATTATTTTTATAGATGCCATTCCGTTAACAGCCAATGGAAAAACAGATACCAGGGCATTAAAGGATCTGGCTGATCAGGAAGTAAAAGACGTAATTTCATTTGAGCCGCCAACCAATGAGACCGAAAGGATCATTGTGGATGTCTGGTCTTCTGCTCTGGAACGTCCTGTTATTAATATTACAGATAATTTTTTTGATATCGGAGGAAACTCCCTGTTGGTAGCAACCGTTGCTGTCACTTTACAAAGAAAGCTTGATGTAAAGGTTTATCTGCGGGATATCTATCAGTATCCGGTACTGCAGCAACTGTCAGAGGTTCTTATAGCCAGGTCCAGAGAAATGAGAGATGCGGTTCCGGCAGAAGATGTGGAGCCGTATGTTGAATTACAGAAAGATGTCTATCTGGCTCCCGGAACTGTCTTTGCGGGAGGGTTTGATCCCGGGCAGGTAGAAAATCCAGAAACAATATTTTTAACGGGAGTTACAGGGTTTGTAGGGATTCATCTTTTACAGGAACTTCTGGATACTACCAATGCAGATATTTATTGCCTTGTAAGAGCTCAGGATGAGTTTGCTGCAATGGAAAAGATTGAAAGATGTTTTAAACGATATCACATTCCTCATAAAGAAGAACAGAAACTGAGGATTATTCCTGTGATAGGAGATCTGGCATTGCCTTCTTTAGGGTTATCAGAAGAAATATTCACCAGGCTGGCAAAACAGGTTGATGTGATCTACCATTCCGGAAGCTCAGTAAATTTCATTGAACCCTATTCCTATATGAAAGCCCCGAATGTAGAAGGATTAAGAGAAATCATAAAGCTGGCAGGAGCAGAAAGAACAAAATGTCTTGCTTTGTTGTCCACAATCTCAGTATACAGCTGGGGGCATATATTTACAGGAAAAACAGTGATGCTTGAGTCTGATGATATCGAACAGAACTTAATGTCCGTAAGTAAAGATATAGGGTATGTAAGAAGCAAATGGGTGATGGAGGCCGTAGCAGATTTAGCCGCTAAAGAAGGCCTTCCGTTAATCACCTATCGTTTGGGATATGCAATGTGTCACAGCGAAACGGGTGCAAGTGCGTCCTATCAATGGTGGTCGGGATTAGTGAAAAATTGTATAGAATTCAAATCTTATCCTGCTTTAACAGAGCTTAGAGAAGGACTCATCACGGTAGATTATATGACCAAAGCAATGGCTCATATCACAAAGAATAAAGAAGCGATAGGCAAGAAGTTCAACTTAATTGCCCGCCCGGAAACAAATCTTACGCTGGAAGATTTCTTCGGATTGATGAAACAGTATTATCCGTTTACACTGAAAGGTCTTCCTTACAAAGAATGGCGAAAACAATGGGAGGATGACAGTAAAAACCGTTTGTACCCACTAACAAGCCTTTTCAGGGACAATATGCATGAAGGCTTATCAACAGTAGAGCTTTATCAGAATACCTATATATGGGATTGTTCCAATGTGATCCGATTTCTGGAAGGTTCCGGAATTCAGGAGCCGGTATTTGATAAAAAAATACTGGATTCCTATTTAAAATATCTGGGAATTCCGGTTGAATAACATTACTGATATTAAAATTCCAGGCACAGCTGCCTGGAATTTTTAATTGTATGATCTTTTAAGCCTGAAAATTAATTAACGGTTACTTTAATCACATTCTGAACAGCGGGAACAGGATAGTGGGTTCCTACTTTTGAAATAATCTTATTTTCACTCTGCGGAGTGCCGCCGAATAATGCCTGATGATTTCCGGCTCCCGGATATTGGTCAATACCTGTTCCGGAATCAAATAATGAAGTTTTTGAACTGATGTCTCCCTTGGTGTTGGCATCAATGCTCTGTTCATTGGCATAAAACCAGTCATTGGAAAACCCAAACATGGTTACATAAGCTATTTTGTCCCCTGGTTCAGCATTAAAGCTTGTTGTTACTTTGCTTCCCGGTGCTACAGGAGCGTTCCCGGCAACATATACACCTCTTACGGCAGAGAGAGATTTAAGGCTGTTTTGAAGCTTGCTTACATTTCCAAACTGTGCAATATCTTTCAATCCCATTCCGCTGTCAGTTTGACCTAATTCATAAATAGGATTTTTGTCACCACGGTAAACAACTACCAAAGCAGGAGAGAGGCCGGTCATAATTCCTGTGTTGGCATTCAGTTTCGCCATCATTTTACTGATATTCCCCATCTGGGCAATATCTGTGATTTCCGGATTTGATAAAGCATTAGGAGTAAAAAAAGGAGCGTTGTTAAGCAACTGGGAGCCATTGTAGTTGGAAACTGCCCATACTCCGGGAGAAAAAGGAGTTTCATTAGCCGTTCCGCCAGATGTATTGGTAATGGTGAGCGTAAATTCTGAGGTTACATCATTGTAAGCAAGATTGAGCTTCATAAGCTGTGAAGCATTTACGTTAGGAACCTGCATAATAGGCTTGCTTTCTGCCTGTCCTGTTATATCATCTTTCGTTCCGTTATCCCATAATCGGACACTTGAAGAAACATCTCCGGTGATAGCATTTCCGTTGGCATCAAACAGTTTGATACCTGGCTGCTGGGAAGCAAAAAACCAGTCTTTTGAAGCCCCGTACATGGTGGCAAACATTAAAGCCTGTGTTTTTCCTGCACTGAATGTAACAGAAACAGACTGTCCGGGCAGAATAATAGGAGGGGTTCCTGTTCCCTGAAAACTTCCGCTTTCTACAAAATCTTTAGGAGTTACCACATTTTCAAAAGTGATAGTTTTTTGAAAAGGCATTTCTGTCATCGTGTCATTATCCGAATCACTGCACGAAGAAAGAGTAAATGCAGCTAGAGTAGCTGCCGCTAAAACCGATGTTCTGAAAATAAACTTGTTCATAAAAGTAAATTTTTATAGTTATAATTGATATCTGTAACTATAGTCGGCTACTTTTTAAGAACCTGACAAAAAATATTTTCTTTATTCAATTTTTTTTAGTGTACAGCTTTCGGGAGTGGAAGCAGAATGGTTTATATCCCCTTTTTCCCATCCAGAATCATCTGAACCATTTTTACCTTCCGGTTTTCTCTGGTTTCCGGCTTCCTGGCTTCTTCTATCCAGCGGATATATTCTTTTTTGTGGGTGTAGCTCATCTTATCAAATAAAGCCTTTGCTTCAGGGTTTTCATTAAAAACAGAGACAATATCATCTGCAATTTCAACCACTCTTTCTTCTTTATCTTCCATAAGAGAAGCAGAAACCTCATCTCCGAAAGTTTTACCAAGCTGTTTTCTGACTTCCTGCGTCAGACCTAAAATATGGCAATCGGATTTCATTTTGGCCAGGCTTCCACGGTATTCAACTTTATTATCAAACAGGACTTTAACCTTTACCTGTCCTTTTTTATTAAACAGTTCTTCCGTAGAAAACGGAAATTCTACAAACGCAGCATTCATTTCTCCGTTTTGCTGAATAATAGCTGTAAATTCAATAGGTTTAGGATTCATGATGAAATATTTTAATAGTCAAAAATAAAAAAAACGTGAAAGTAATTTCACGGTTTTTAAAAATATATCAGATAAGATTATTTTTTAGTTTTCTTAGGCATTGTTGTTGTCCCTGAGTTTTTAGTTTTTGTATCAGCAGGAGTGTTTTCTCCTCTTACAAGTTTCAACTCATCAATTAATCTTCTTGCTCCTGCAAACTTATCAATTGTCCAAAGAACGAAACGAACGTCTACGTTAATTGTTTTCTGCCATTCAGGCTCGAAAACGATATCACCGCTTAATGCTTCACTGTTTCCGTCGAAAGCGATACCGATAAGGTTTCCGTCACCATCAATTACCGGAGAACCGGAGTTTCCACCTGTAATATCGTTGTTAGAAAGGAAGTTTACAGGCATATACCCTGCAGCATCAGCATACTGTCCGAAATCTTTAAGGTTGTAAAGGTCGATCACTCTTTGAGGAAGATCAAACTCTTCATCACCTTTCTTGTATTTTCCAACAAGACCAGTCATATCTGTATAGTAGTTATCAGTAATCCCGAAATAGTTTCTGTCATTTCTGATAGGTAACTTATCTACTGTACCGTAAGTTAATCTCATTGTAGAGTTGGCATCCGGATAGAATTTTTTCTCAGGCATAGCTTTCATTAAACCAGCTAAGAACAGACGGTTGTTTTTTGCAAAGTTGTCATCTATTTTAACGAATCTTTCTGTACTTATCTTTTGATCAGCAACAATTCCGTTAGCTGCCTTCCAAAGCGGATCAGCATCAAGCTTCAGTGCATCCGGATTCAATAAGAAGTTCGTAGCAGAAGTTTTATTAGCGAAGATTGAAGAATATGCCAGATTAGAAACAGTCTTGGCATCCAATCCTAAAATAGTAGCAGAAGCAACGTCCGGGTTTTTAACTCTTGCCTGGTAAAGGCTTGTCATAGCAGCAAGCATTTCTCCTTCCAAAGCTGGATTGAAGTTTTCATAAGCCGCTTTTATTGCCGCTTCAGTTTTAGCTTTCATTGCTAATCTTCCCTGCATATCCTGAGCAGCATACGCTTTAAGAACAGATCCTACCTGAGCCGCAAGGGTAATATATTTGGCATTTCTTGTAAACTGAGTAGCATAGTTTCTTTCAACATTTCTGTCAGATACTTGTTTGTAGTAGATAGCGATATCTTCTAAAACGCCATTATACTCATCATTTCCTGGCATTGCAGCCCATCTGTTGTAAGTTTCCTCAATTTTTTGCTTGTCAGAAATAGTTCCGTTTTTCTCTACAGCGTCAATAGTTCCTTGTCTGTTTTTCCAGTAGTTAGCTACTGAAGCATATTGAGAAGCATAGTTAAGTTGAGTTGCCTTATCCTTATCCATGTACTTTTTCATGACATCCATAGCCAATTTAGAAGCTTCAACCCAAGCCGGATAATCTTTAGTAACCATCTGCTGAATTCCGTAAGAAGTAAGGTAACGGTTTGTTCTTCCAGGATATCCTAAGATCATTGAGAAATCACCAGGCTTAATTCCTTTAAGAGAAACCGGAAGGAAATGCTTAGGCTTCAGTGGAGTATTGCTTGGAGAATATTCAGCAGGGTTTCCTGCAGCATCTGCGTACACTCTGAAAACCGTAAAGTCCGCAGTATGTCTTGGCCATTCCCAGTTGTCTGTATCTCCTCCGAATTTTCCTAATGATGAAGGCGGAGCCCCTACCAATCTGATATCTTTATAATCCTGGTACACGAAATAGTAGAATTCATTTCCGTTGAAGAAATCTTTAACTACTACAGTATATTTTCCGTTTTCAGAGTTTTCTGTCTGGATGGCTTTAGTCTCAGCATCAATAACAGCTTTTCTCTCTGCTCCGGTCATATTGTTGTTTAGCTTGGATGTGATTCTTTTGGTAGCATCATCCATTCTTACTAAAAATCTTACATAAAGATCCTTTGCATTGAATTCGTCTTTCTGTTTCATTGCCCAAAAACCGTTCTTCAGATAATCTTTTTCCGGTGTGGAAGCCGCAGCAACAGCACCGTAGCCACAGTGGTGGTTGGTGAATATAAGTCCTTTATCAGAAACAATCTCTCCTGTACAGAAACCACCGAAACTTACGATCGCATCTTTTAAGCTTGAATTGTTCACTGAATAAATTTCTTCAGGCGTAAGATGCAGACCCTCTTTTTGCATATCAACACCGTTAAGTCTTTTGATGAGCATTAGCAGCCACATCCCCTCATCCGCCCTCATCTGAGCAAAGCCCAGTAAGAAAGTGAATAGTAGAAATAGTCTTTTCATTTTATAAAATAATTTTTGTGTCGCTAATTTACTAATTTTTACGAGATTCTGTCCCGGAATGGTACGAAAATGGGATGATAGTCCGCATGAAAAAGATACTATTACCACTTTTTGCAGTTTTAATTTTAGGAGTTGTTTTGAATTGCTCTGCAATACCGGATAAAAACCCATCTCTCCAAAGACAGTGGATGTTGATTTCTTTAGATGGTTTTTCAAAAGATCAGCTTATTGCCCACAAAGCAGAAATGAATCTTACGGCTGCTATTGTTGATGGTAAAATTCAGGGGAGTGCTTATATGGGATGTAATCAAATGTCTTTTATATCTGAATTTAAAAAAGGAGGAAAGGTAAAGATTTCAAAAGGAGTCAGTACGATGAAAGCCTGTCAGGATATGGATCTTGAAACATCTTTTCAGAAAAAAATTGAAACCATGACCAGGTATTCTGTCGAAGGACATTTCCTTACTCTGTCCGATGATCACGGTCATACAATGAGATTTGTAGCTGCTGATTGGGATTAATAGCCAGACATTAATATAAAAAGTCCGCTCTTTGGCGGACTTCTTTGTTTGAAAAATCTAGTTTGGTTATCAGCTTTTTTGCGGTTATTAGCTTTGAGAGTTATTAGTTTTTAGGGATAGTTTTCTTTATTTCTTCCAGAGTTGCTGTGTTGGGCAGCCCGGTAACAGTCGCTTTTGTGTTCCTAGAATTTATATTGTGATATGCCTGTCTGTTGGGAATTGTTTTTTTGATGTCTTCAAGACTTGCCGTATTGGGAAGAAGATTTTCCGAATTACCGGAAGAAGCTTTGGGTTTGGAATCCTGTTTTTTAACAGCTAGCCCATGATCAGAAGGGAGTCCGGTATTTAAAGTAGTTTTTTCATTATTTTCTTTAGCTTCCTGCATGAGTTTAGCCTGCTGTTCCTGTGCCTGCTTTACAACCAGTGTCTGATCTTCTTCTTTAGGAGCGACCTTTTTATTTTCCTGAGCATAGATAATGGTGCTTAAAAATAATAACGGGATAATATATGCTATTTTCATGACGGTTTATTTTATGTTGACTAATACTTGAATTTTTCCGATCTCTTTCTGGTCATAATCCTGAAGCGCTTTTCCGATGACTTGCCCTATTTTTACCTTTTTAATACTGGCCTTCATTGCAACAGCTGGCATAGATGAAGTTACCAATAAGTCACCTCTTTTTATCTTTCCGTTCTCAAGACATACCTTGGTAGGAATGACACCAATGACTCCCATGGGAGCTTTATTGGAAATATCAGTTTCTATATTTTCCTCTGTGAGAAGTACACCAGGTTTTGTGGCATACACTCCGGCAACAAGATTTGAATAGGGAGTTGAAGACTTTTCAACAGTCCGGTCTGTTTTTGTTGATATTACAAGAATGTCACCGGGCTCATATTCAGAAATTTTCCCATTGACATCAAATGCTTCGGCAACGTCAGCACCACTGTTTTGTGTACCTCCGTTAAAAAATCCTTGCCCGGCAGAATTGATTCTGGCCACATTTACTGTTCCCGGATTTCCAGATTTAAATACCGCAATAGATCCGTTGCTATGGGTTTCTACTGTAAGAGGCGGGTTTGTATTGGCTGTATTGAAATTAACAAATCTTGCAGCCCGGCCATTACCGAAATTAGGAATCCATGCAAAAATGGCATTTCCTGTTCCGTCTGCTGTGGCTTCCACTCCGTCTCCGCTATTGGAAGCATTGGCGGTGATACCATTACCGTTACCATCTGCAATGGCAATCAGTGCAGGTCCATTACCTGCCGGATTACTGGCGTGGAATAACCCTGCATATCCTCCCGTACCGGAAGATATTCCATAAATTCCTGCCGTACCGAAATTGGCAAACTGTGAATTGACTTCTCCTCTCACCGCAGGCGAAGTTCCGGTAACCTTATCTACTTTAAAATTACCTGCAATACCGTTTCCCACCGTCTTCGCTGTTATTACATCACTTGTATTAGCGTCATTGAAAATTTCAAATCTTCCGGCACGTCCTGTAGAAAAAGAAGGTACCCAAGCATAAAGAGCATTTCCGGCCCCATCAATATTGGTCTCGACTCCGTTTCCGTCCTTACCGGCATTAGCGGTAATTGCATTTCCGTTACCATCTGTAAGCGCAATTAATGAAGCTCCGTTTCCTGCAGGATTTGATGCATAAAATAAACCGGCACGTCCTCCTGTACCTGAAGAAACTCCAAAAATAGCGGCCGCACCAAAATTCCCGAAAATAGTATTAACCTCTCCTCTTACGGCTGCTCCCACACTATTGGTATTATTGACCCGGAAAGAAGCTGCATTTCCCTGAGTGTTATCCGGAATGTTCCCGTTTCCATTGGTTTCTACTTCAACGGTATTTCCCGTGATATTCGTTTGGTTAAAGTTTTCAAATCGTCCGGCACGTCCTGTACTGTTATTGATACCTACCTGCCCGTAAACACCGATACCGGTTCCGGACGTATTGGTGGCTACAAAACCTCTCACACCATATCCACCTCCGTCATTTCTGCCTACCACAGCTCCTGCAATATCACTGGTAGTTCTGCCCACTACTGCTTCGCCGCCTCCGTTGTTATCTCCTACTACCCCGGCTGAAGTAACTGCAGAAGTCATTCCGTGTACCCCAAATCCAGCTGCTGTAGAACTTCTTACTCCGGCTCCGTTTCCTGAAGTGGTAACATTTACAACCGTACCATTCCCTACACTGGATGCACTGAGAGCAACATTATTATTCGCGTTGTTGAAAATTGAGATGCTTACAGGAATTCCGTTATTACTGGTAGCAGTAAGACCGGTTCCTGTATTACTGTTGGCATAAACCCCGATTCCGTTAGCACTGGCATTACCATATACCCCTAATCCATTTGGGGTAACTCCGTATACACCCCATCCGCTTCCGGCCTGGCTTCCGTAAACCCCGACTCCAAGTCCTCCTGTTCCGTTATTAATACCACGTACAGCACTGGAAAATCCACCGGGAGAAGCACTGTTTACAATTCCTCTTACTGCAGAAATATTTGATGTGGTCGTATTATTTACTCCTTCAAGGGAAGCACCATCTCCATCGTTGATCAATGAAAATAAAGTAGAAGCATTATTAACACTTGTGCTGTAAGGAATGACAAAGCTTCCGCCTCCGCCACCTGCAGATTTGGCATACATAGCATAAGGCACACTCAGCAGCTGGCTGGTTCCTGCTATGGTATAGTTGATTCCTCCGGCAGGATCTGTTTCCGTTTTTAAATAATAGCTTCCTGCGGGCCAGTCAATGGTAGAGAATGTTCCGGTAAGTACAGTTCCCGTTCCTATTTCAAGACTGATAAGCCCGTTGGCATTGGTGTTCCCGGTGAGCCTTTCAGAGTAGACTGCGGCTCCGGCGGGAGATCCCTGTAAAATGCTTACTTTCACAGCAATAGCTTGATTGGCTAAAAGTTGTCCGGAACCGTTTCTCATGACAGCCTGGTAGCTCATTTTTTCCGGAGCCTGAGAAAGTCCCATAAAGAAACCGGCCAGGATCCAGAACAGTGATAATATTTTTTTCATGGCGTTTTATTTTTTAATGATTTTAAAAGTTTTAATATTTTCTCCATTTTGAGTAATCCTGATGATGTACATGGCTGAAGGAAGTGAGGAGAAATTAAGCTCAGATTTTGATTGTGAAATCTTATCTTTCTTTACCAGTTTTCCCTGGCCATCGAATAGCTGATATTCTGATCCTTTAAAATTATTTGAGGTAAAATCCAGATACAGATAATCTCTGAAAGGATTGGGATAGAGCAAAATGCCAGACAATTCAGAAGAATTTTCAATGGTGGTAAGGGTGATGATTTCGTAAGGCTGTTGAACGCCTTCCAGCACTTGTCCTGTTCCTTTTTCCAGATAAGCCAGCTGGCCTACGCTGTAAGAAACAAAACCATTAGCTGCTGATGTATCCAGTCCGGTTGCCAGAACTGCAGATTGAGCGTGCAGTATAGGGATGGAAAAGACAGACAGAATAATACAGTAAATAGATATTCTTTCCATGGATAACAGTTTTGGTGATTAATAGATGTGTTTTCTGAGGGGAATTTGGGAAGACTAAATTACCACGAATCTCAATCAGATGACAGGAAAATAGACCAACGGCAGAAATAATCGTATGAATAACAGCTGAATCTTTGTATAAACTTTTAAGGATTAAAAAAGGAAAGATTATCCTTGTAGGTTCGGCCGATAGGTAGCTTTATTTGATGGGCAAGCTCTATTTCATGACAGCTTTTCCCACGGATAAGATGGCGTGGGACGGCATAGCTTCTGTGGATTCTGACAAAGGAATCAAAACAGTTTTTTTGCAGAAGACTTCCCAGGGAATTTAAAATGCAGTGATTTTTTTCCAGGGTAATGATCCTCGTATAATCTTTCAGAGCTTCCAGGTACAGGATATCTTTCATCTTAATCTGATAAACATGTCCGCCTTCTTTTATCTTGAGGCAGTTTTCACCTGTCATGGCATCGTAGCATTCGCATTTTTCCTTTACTTCAAAAAAATCAAAAAGCTTCTCCATAGAATAATGGAATCGTTCTGCGGTAAGAGGCTTGGTAATAAAATCTAAAGTGTTGATTTCAAAGGCCCCTGCAGCCAGTTCGGGATGTGAGCTTACAAAAATACACGCAGGGATTTTATGGGCCAGTTTGCGGAATTCAAGCCCGTTCATACCATTTAAATTAGTTTCGGTAATCAGAAAATCAACAGGAAGGTCAAGATAAGGAATAGCCTTTTCTGCAGAGTCAAAAGAGGCAACAATTTCAATATTCTGATATTGCCTGATATAATGCTGAAGAACCAGCCTGTCCAGTTCATCATCATCAATAATCATACATCTGATATGCGTAATCATGATATTCCGGAGATTAGTTTTTGATTTAAATAATTAAAAATCAGAAATTTATTATATAAAGTTATTGATTTTTTATACATCCTCCATCAGTTAACTTAAATTTATATTAAAATCTGTTATTAAATAAAAATTGATTTTGTTTTTTTTCTGAAAAATATTAACTTGTAAAAATCATAAACATAGACAGAACTTAATGCTAGAAAAGAAAGAACATAACTATGAGAAAGCGGTCCTGGTGGGTGTTATTACCCAGAATCAGGACGAAGAAAAACTGACGGAGTATTTGGATGAACTTGAGTTTTTAGCTTTCACAGCAGGAGCAACCGTACAAAAACGTTTTACCCAAAAACTGACTCAGCCTGACTCCAAAACCTTTATCGGAAGCGGAAAAGCCATTGAGATAAAAGAATATGTAAAAGAAAACGAGATAGGAACAGTCATTTTCGATGATGAACTTTCACCTTCACAGCTTAAAAACCTTGAAAGAGAAATGGAAGTTAAAATCCTTGATCGTACCAACCTTATTCTCGATATTTTTGCCCAGAGAGCACAGACTTCTTATGCAAGAACTCAGGTAGAATTAGCCCAGTATCAATATCTTTTACCACGATTAACAAGAATGTGGACCCACCTTGAGCGCCAGAAAGGGGGGATTGGGATGAGAGGTCCCGGTGAAACGGAAATTGAGACTGACCGTCGTATTATCCGTGACAGAATTACATTACTGAAAGATAAACTTAAGACAATTGACAAGCAGATGGCTACCCAGCGTAACAACCGTGGAAAGGTAGTTCGTGCCGCTCTGGTAGGGTATACCAACGTAGGAAAATCTACTTTGATGAATTCTATTTCAAAATCTGAAGTCTTTGCAGAAAATAAATTATTTGCAACACTGGATACCACAGTAAGAAAAGTAGTGATCGGAAATTTACCGTTTCTGCTTACAGATACGGTAGGATTCATCAGGAAATTACCGACCCAGCTGGTAGAATCTTTTAAATCCACTTTGGATGAGGTTCGTGAAGCAGATCTTCTGATTCATGTGGTAGACATTTCTCATGAAAGCTTTGAAGATCATATTGAATCTGTAAATCATATTCTGATGGAAATCAATGCACATCAGAAACCTATGATTATGGTTTTCAATAAAATTGATGATTTCAGCTATGAGAAAAAGGATGAAGATGATCTTACACCTTCAACCCGTAAAAACATCTCTCTGGAGGAATGGAAAAAAACATGGATGGCAAAATCAAAATACCCAACGGTTTTCATTTCTGCCTTAACAAAGGAAAATTTCCCGGAAATGAAGAAAATGATCTACGATGAGGTCATGAAGATTCATATTTCCAGATTCCCGTACAATGATTTCCTTTTCGAATATTTCGATGATGAGGAAGAAGAAAGCAACAATTAATGAAATATCACTTTTTCCTTTTATTCATCCTGTTTTCGGTTTTTGGTTTCAGCCAGAAATCAAAAATTGATTTAAAAGCTATTGAGAAAAGCCTCAAAAATTCTGATTCTCCTTACAATTACGAGAAGCTTATTTTTAAGTTTAAAGGATATCCGAAATCTTTAGACAGTATAGAATCACAATACCTGTACTACGGAAGAAACTTCAGGGACGATAAGGTAAGCACATCAGAAGACCGATTTAAAAATCTTGTGGATGCTTTTAAGCAGAATAATTTTGCAGACTGCATCAAGCAGGGAAAGGCATTGTATGATAAAGATCCTACAAACCTGGACATTTTACTTATTATGCTCAGGGCATATGATTCTTTAAAGGATGGAAGCAACTTTATCCATCACCTGAATCAGTTTCGTGCGCTCACTGACGGCATAAAAGGCTCAGGAGACGGGAAATCTGAAAAAACGGCTTATATCGTTAATTCTGTAGGGGATGAATATATCCTGCTCAACATTCTGAATGTAGGACAGGATTATAAAAGGAGTTCAAAGCCGGCCAAAGATGGCATGTTTGACATCTGGGAAAAAGATGGAAAGCAGATTTATATTAAAATACTTTATTTGGAACTAACCAATTAATCTCAAAATAAAAACACTTAGTGGAATTATATTATTCATTTTCAGCATTAATCGTATTAGCATCAATATTTGCATATCTTAACTACAGGTTCTTAAAACTTCCGAGTACCATCGGAATTATGGTGATAGCTATTGTGGTCTCTATTTTTCTGGTAATGTTCGGGGAAACAGTACTTCCGAGAACTTTCGGACACCTTCACAATCTGATGAACAGCATCGACTTTACAGAGGTTTTGATGGGAGCTATGCTTAATTTTCTTCTTTTTGCGGGAGGAATTCACATTAATATTAATGACCTGAAGGAACAGTTCCGGCCGGTATTGATATTTTCTACGGTAGGTGTTGTTATTTCCACTTTTGTAGTAGGTTTCGGGATGTTTTATTTACTGCCTTATGTAGGGATTAATCTTCCTTTTATCTACTGTCTTGTTTTTGGAGCGCTGATCTCGCCTACAGATCCCGTTGCGGTTCTGAGTGTCCTGAAACAGGCAAATGTTTCCAAATCACTGGAAACAAAGGTTGCCGGAGAATCCCTTTTCAATGATGGTATGGCAGTAGTGGTCTTCACCGTTGTTCTGCAGCTTGCCATTGGAAAAGAAGTGGATCTTGGAATTGAAAACATAGGTTTACTGCTGCTGAGAGAAGCCGGAGGAGGAATTTTGCTGGGCGGATTGCTTGGATGGGTGACTTCCAGACTGATGCGTGAAGTGGATGACTATATTATTTCCGTGCTGGTAACACTTTCCGTTGTGATGGGAGGGTATCTTATTGCAAGGCAAATGCATATCTCCGGACCATTGACGATGGTTGCCGCCGGATTATTTATGGGGAATTTTAATGTGAGATTTAAAATGAAATCCATCACTCAGGACTATCTGATCAAATTCTGGGAACTGATTGATGAAATCCTGAATGCCGTATTATTCCTGTTCATCGGATTTGAGCTCCTGATGATTAAAGATCTCAGACACTTCATGATTCCTGGCTTGGTTGCCATTGTGGTAGTTTTATTGGCAAGATTTATTTCTATCTGGGGACCTTCAAAATTTACTTCTCTGAGGAGAAGTTTCAGTCCGCAGACCGTAAAAGTTCTCGTTTGGGGAGGTATCCGTGGGGGAGTGTCTATTGCATTGGCGATGTCTATTCCTAAAAGTGAATACAGCCAGATTATCTTAAGTATTACCTACTGTGTAGTGGTCTTCTCAATTATTGTTCAGGGACTTACCATTGCTAAAGTAGCCAACCCTAATAAGATTGCCAAAGAGGAAGAAGAGCAGGAGAATATCGCTGTAGAAGAGAAAGCTTAAACGTAACAGACATTCGGAATATGAGTATTGTAAAAGAGATACAGGAAGCATTAGCTGTTCTTTCCATCCCTGAAAAGGCAGAATTCTTTCCGAGATTTTTTAAAACCGGAAAAGGAGAATATGGCGAAGGCGATTTGTTTCTGGGAGTAAAAGTTCCTGATCAACGCTCGGTTGCAAAGGAATATTACCCTAAAATAAGCCTGCAGGAACTCAGCATCTTACTTTCTTCAGAATACCATGAGCATAGATTAACGGCTCTTTTTATGCTGATTTCAAAATTTGAAAAAACAAAAGATAAAGCTGTAAAAGAAGAAGTGGTTGCTTTTTATCTTGATCATCTTCCTTATGTCAATAACTGGGATCTGGTAGATTCTACCTGTTACAAAATCTTAGGCAGGCATGCTTTTGAAAATCAGAAAGAAAACCTCCTTAGAGAACTTTCAGAATCTGAAGAGATGTGGCATAAGAGAATCGCTGTAGTGGGGACGATCCATTATATAAAAAAAGGTTCATTTGATCTTACAAAAGAATTCGTAACCAGAAATATGACGCATCCTCACGATTTGATGCATAAGGCAAACGGTTGGCTGCTTAGGGAGATGGGAAATAAGAATGAAGGCGAGCTGATCAGCTATCTGAATTCATATTACAAAGAAATGCCGAGAACCTGCCTGCGTTACGCTATAGAAAAGCTGGATGAGGACCTCCGCCAGGAATATCTGAAAGGACGTATTTAAATACAATAAAACTACAATCGCATTGTTCCCGTATTAAAAGGTACCGGAAAACAGCTATTTATGCTCAAAAAATAAAAGATTGTAAGGTTGTAAGGCCGGAATTGAGTAATTTTGTGCTTTTAAACCCAATCATGAAAAATTTTCTCAGATTATTTCTTCTATTTCTGCCTTTACTATTTCTGACAAGCTGCTTCGATATTCTTGATAAAGTGAATGTGAAAGCTGACGGTACTGGAGAATATACCATAATTCTAAATGCCAGCAAAAGCAAAACAAGACTGGCTTCTATCTCCAAAATGGAAACCATCAACGGGAAGAAAGTTCCCAAAAAGGCGGAGATTGAAAACAAGATCAATGAAGCCGCAAAAATTTTTAAGGCAACTCCCGGAATCAGCAATGTGAAAACATCCATGGATTTTGATAATTATATCATCAGACTCAGCTGTAATTTTAAAAAAATTGAAAACATCAATGCCGGACTGGAAAAATTAAAAGCCCAGAATATATTAGGCAAAATGGTCCCTACTCAGGTCTATAGTCAGAATCCTGAAAAAAAGACATTCACCAGAAATAAAGTGAATACTTTTAAGGCTGATTACGACAAATTGAGTAAGGCAGACAAAGAAGTTTTTAATGATGCAAAATATACTTCCATCATGCAATTTGAAAATACGGTGAAATCACAAACCAATAATAATTATATACTTTCACCAAATAAAAAAGCACTCAAACTGGATGCTGATATCCTGGATCTGATTCTTCAGAAAAAACAAATCCAAAACACAATTCTTTTTCAATAAATTTCTAAACTATAGTCATGAAATCTATCTTATTAAAAACACAAAAAATTATTTTCGTACTTTTTGGTTTTACGTTGGTTTTAGCCCAGAACAGCATGAAGATCCCTTCTGATGCTGTATTTTATATGGAGGTCAACGGAAAGCAGCTTAATAATAAAATCAACTGGAATAAACTGAATCCTTTGCTGCATGAGCTCAGCAAAAAAAGCAAAGAAAATCTTTCATGGACAGATTACTCCAAAACAGGAATCAAATACGATGCTGTTCAGTATCACTATGCAAGCTTCAATGATTCTATTAAGACGTATAATACCCACTTTATCATCGATAATAAGGAAAAGTTCCGGGAATTCATTAATTCAGTGAAGAAAAAAGGGCAGGAAGTTTCCAGCAGAAAAAACTATTCTTACGTAGATATCAATGATGATGTTTTTGTGGCATGGAACGGAAGCCGTGCAGTTCTCAGCATGATCAGCTATACCAAACCTTATAAAGACATATGGGCTACAGAAGCCGTTGCAGACAGTACTTCGGTGGTAGCCGCAGACAGCGTTGCTGTGGATGCAGGGGATACAGCTTATACGGATGAACCGGAAAAACCGTTTGATTATAAAGAGGAAATCAAAAACCTGAAGGAGGATATTAAATATCTGAAAGAAAGCATTAAAGATAACAACAACGAAATCGCAAGAATTCAGAAAGATATTAAGTATCTCCAAAAACATCATAAATACCCTGAAGAAAAGGAAAGCGCTGAAAGCCCTGAAAATGGAGAAGAGATGCCTGATACCGCTTATGACGAGGAAGAAGAAAAAGCTTTTCAGAAAGAGCAGGATTCTATCCGTAGAGAAAACTTCATGATTGTTAAAAAGAATGCCGAAGAAAGGTTTGATCAATATTTCAGTTCCAATTTAGAAATTGAAGTTCCTAAAGAAATGCTGAAATTCCGGGACTCCAATTCTGATGTTTTTGTGTACACAGACTATGGAAGAATTGTTAATGAAGGAATTTATGGTAAGATGACGAAATTCTATAGTTATGATAAGTTTTTCCGGAATATGTATGATTCCAATTATTCATACAACTTGTATTTTGATAAGGATAAAGTAAGGCTGGTTAATCATTATCAGCATAAAAATGCTGATATTCAAAAGAATATTGCGGCTGTTTATAAAGGTAAAAAAACAAAAAACTGCTGGAGCTGATCAATGAGAAAAGTGTTGGTTACTATGCCATGAATGTCAACGGGGCAAAATGCTTTGATATGATGTACAGTCTTCTTCAGAGCTCCGGGGAGAACGAATACAAAAAAGAAATGGAACTGATCATGGAAACGATGAAAATTGTTCTGGATGAAGAAGCCATTACGAAAATAGCTCCCGGAAACGGAATATTCGTTTTGAATGAACTGAAATCCAAAACAGTAGAATATACAGATTACGAATATGATGCTGACTTCAATGAAAAAGAAGTAAAGAAAACCAAAGAGATTGCTGTTCCTAACTTTACTTTCGCTTTCGCAACGGAAAATGAAGGCTACTGGAACCGTATTTTTGATGTGCTGGCAACCAACAAGAAATTTTCTAAAAGATTCTCTAAAAAAGGAAATCTGTACACATTCAAAGAAGAGAAAGACGGAGGATATATTGACCAGCTGTTCTTTACGGTAAAAGACGGGATAGTATATCTGATGAGTTCTGCCGACAATATTTTATCCGTAAGCCAGTCTGAAATTTCCAGAAAATGGGCAAAGGATTCGGCCAAATACCCTTTGTCAGGAAGGCTGGATATCAGGAAGCTTTTGACAGGGTTAGATAAAGAATTCAAGAGTGCGAAAGAAAGAAGAGCACTGGATGCTGTCAGAAAAAATATGGGAGAGTTATACTATAAAACGGAAGTAGAAGGAGAAAGCATCCGTACTGAAATGGATTATAATATCAAAGACTCTTCAGAGAACAGCTTAATGTATTTCTTTGATATATTCGATCAGGTTTTTAAAACAAAAGAAACAGAAAAGAAACCACAGATTTTATAGATGAATAAAAAGAAGATTATTGTCCCATTACTTTTATTGCTGGTTGTTGCAGTATATTTTACAGTTTTTCGTAAAGATAAAAAACTAAGATATATTCCTCAGAATGCAGATGCGGTTGTTTTAATTGACACTAAGAAATTAACGGGACAATATCTCTTCAGCTGGCTTACACATCCCTCAGTATGGTCCGGAAGTAAAACAAAAAGTAAAAGCTCCGGCCCGGCTAAAGACTCAGGAGTCAGAGTTCCTGATTTTTTACAGATTTTCCATATTAAAGATACCAGATTTTCGGAATGGTATACCATTTTAGAACTTAAAGATCCACAGAAATTCATTATTTATTTAAAGAAGCAAAAGTTTACTGATAAAGGAAATAACTGCTTTCAGAAGGGCCAGATCTTCCTTAGGGTAGAAGGAAACAATTGTATTGCAGGAACTTCTGATTCTGCTTTTAAAACGATTCATAAACAGGTTCTTCATCCTTCCGCAAATCATATTTGGGATGCAGATCAGCTTATTCACAATACATTGGGAAGTATTTCATTCATTTCCGGAAAGAAAATTCAAAATTTTTCTATTGAACTGAACGATGATGAAATTGAAATCAGGAATAGCTCAGATTTTGAAATTTTTAATGATATCGCTTCAAAAATTCAGAAAGGAAATCATTTTCTTGAACTGGAACTTGATAAAGAAAACATCAGAAATTTTACCCGTTTTTTCAATAAAGACACTGCGGATTCCTTACAGGCAAATTCCTTGAAAGCCGTTGCTGATCTGGAGCAGGTTAATGATACCATTATCAGTTATGAATATGATGACAACTTTAATGAAGTGGAAAAAAAGACCTTTCAGAAGATTATACAACCCAATTATATTATTGATCTTCAAAGCGATAATGCCGTAAAAATATGGGAGTATTTCCAAACTAAGAAATGGATCAATAGTGAAAATCAATTCACGGCTATTCCCTTCCAGCCTAATAAGATCAGTTTGAATAATAATAGGGTTGTCATACAATCGACCTGGAAACCTGTAAAGTTATCACCTCAGTTAAACGAAAATTACTTCCTGATCAGGAATAATGCTTTGCTCTATTCATCTTTAAAATCATTGACTGACATTGAGAAAAAAGTTATTTCAGATATTGACTATGTGATGTATGGAAATAGAGCACAGAATTATTGGCTAAAAATAAAAGCAAAGAAAGGAGATTTACTCCTAATTTTGCGGTGGTAATCTAAACTGAAAATATATACCATTAATGGCTCCATCTGAAATTGCTCTGCTTAAAACATGTACGCATTATTTTTTACATTTTGTGTTTCCGGTATTTATAGCATTGGTTTTTTATCCTAAGAACTGGAAAAAAGTGTATCTCATTTTATTGGCAACAATGCTGGTAGATCTGGACCATCTTTTTGCCAATCCTGTTTTTGATCCGTCAAGGGAAAGTATTGGTTTTCATTTTTTACATTCCTATTATGCTATTGCGGTGTATTTTTTGATGCTGTTTTTCAGAGGCAATATCAGAATCATAGGAATTGGGCTTCTGCTTCATATGCTGACAGATTATCAGGATTTTAACTTCTGGCCTCATTAAAATAACATTAATAATTTCTTTTGATATTGAAAATATTATAGATTTTTTGTATTTTGTAGTCACTTTATGAGACTTAGAGAATTCTTACATTACACCTATATTTTTCCTCTCCTTGCGGTAGGGTATTACTTTTCCGGACTGATGGGAACGGGAGTTCTTTATGATATTCTTGCAGGTATTTTATTAATCGGGAGTGTTTTATCAGCAGTGCATCATGCTGAAGTTGTGGCCCATAAAGTAGGGGAGCCTTTCGGAACTATTATCCTGGCTCTTTGTATCACCATTATTGAAGTAGCGCTGATCATCTCGCTGATGGTTGCCGGCGGAGATCAGGCGATCACGCTGGCCAGAGATACTGTTTTTGCCGCCGTAATGCTTATTCTTAACGGAATTCTGGGGATATGTATTCTTGTCGGAGGTGTTAAATACCATGAGCAGTTCTTTGCAAGAACCTCAGCCACTACTTATCTGGTAAGCATTGTTTCCATTCTGGTGCTTACGCTGGTCCTTCCTAATTTTACTTCAAGTGTTAACGGACCTTTCTATAACGAAGCTCAGCTTATTTTTATATCCATAGCATGTCTCATCATTTATGGTATCTTCCTGATGGTTCAGACGGTGCGTCACAGAAGCTACTTTATTGTTCCTGATGAACATCCGGAGGAGCATTATATTCCTACATTGGTCAAAACTCTGATAAGCTTTGTTTTCCTGCTTATTTGCCTGGCAATTGTAGTGCTTATGGCAAAAGGATTATCAGGCACGATTGAGAATATGGTAAGAAGTCTGGGAGCGCCAAAATCTCTTGTAGGAGTAATTATTGCAGCCGTTGTTCTCCTTCCTGAGGGAGTAGCTGCGATCCGTGCAGCACGGGCTAACCAGATTCAGTCCAGTTTAAATCTGGCATTAGGATCCGCATTGGCAAGTATCGGATTAACTATTCCTGCGGTGTCAGTGGTTTGTATTATGTATGATATACCATTGGTGCTTGGCCTGGACAAAAAAGACGTTATTTTGCTCTCTTTATCCGTATTTATCGTAATGCTTTCCCTGAGTCGCGGAAAAACGAACATCCTGTACGGGACCGTTTTATTAGTGAATCTGGCAGCTTATATCTTTACAGTAATTGTTCCTTAAGAAAAGATGGTAAAAGACATAATCGAAAAAATAATCACAAATCTGTTGATTAGCAAAAATGTCAGACCTTAACCCCTGATCTTGTAATTCTTATCGCATACCACGAATCCCGGATCCCGAGGCACGTTACAGCCTTCTGGCCAGATCCATTTTGAAAGCCATCAGCTTTGCTATATTTTCGGATTTGTAGATCGCCATGTCAGCATTTTCTCCCACGAAGTTTTCTTCAATGGTCGTCCTCCAGAGCTCAAGCCATCTGTTAAAATGTTTCTGCTCCATAGCCTGTATCTCATTAATCGGGAAGTGTACCACCATAGGATTTCCTTTATAGGTCATCTGCCCGAAAAGGATAGACTCCCAGAAAGAATACATTTTAGGAAGATGTTTGTCCCAATCTACTTTAGCGATATCATTAAAAAAGAATCCTATGGTTTCATCTTTAACTACCTTTGCATAAAATGAGTTGACAAGGTGTTCAATGTCCTCTCTCGATTCCAGTTTTTTCATACTTCAAATGTACTCCAAAATCGATTTAAAACTCAAATGAATCAGTTGATAAAATTCATCAAAACAATATTTTATCTTTGCATCACAAACGGTAAGAAAATGCTATAAAAATGACAAGAGGATTCAGAAAAAAGATCCGTCAGAAAAATGCGGAGAACAGTGGTTTCGGGACCAATGCATCCGGAAGATTTATCAATAAGGACGGTCTCCCGAATGTTCAGAGAAGAGGTGTCAATGTTTTTAACAGGCTAAGCTGGTATCACACCATGCTGAATCTTTCTTCATTCCGTTTTATTTCCTATCTGGTTATTGCTTATATTCTTGTAAACCTGGCTTTCGCCATGATCTATTATCTGATCGGCGTGGAACACCTTACCGGCATCGACAAAAGTGATCCGCTAAACGAGTTTATTGATGTTTTTTTCTTCAGCTCCCAGACCTTTACCACAGTAGGGTACGGAAGAATAGCACCGGTAGGTTTTTTGGCGAGCCTTGTGGCCACTTTTGAAGCTTTTCTGGGATTGCTTACCTTTGCCATTGCAACCGGTCTTTTTTACGGAAGATTTTCAAGGCCGCGGGCCTATCTTAGATTTTCCGATATTGCGATTATTGCTCCTTTTCAGGAATCTTCTGCATTAATGTTCAGGCTTGCCCCATATAAAAATAATGCATTAACGGATGCTGATGTGATTGTATCTGCAGCTATTGAAGTGATAGAAAACGGAGTTGCCAAAAGCAATTTTTATAGGCTTGAAACCCAGCTAAGTAAGATTAATACCTTAGCGCTCAACTGGACTGTGGTGCATAAAATTGATGAGAATTCTCCGTTTTATGGCTTTTCCGAAGAGGATTTTAAAAATACGGATATTGAACTCATCGTGCAGGTGCGTGCATTTGATGAAGTATTTTCAAACACTGTGGTTCAAAGATCCTCATATACAACAGGAGAAATTGTATACGGTGCAAAATTTGTTCCGATGTATTACCCCAATAAAGAAAATCTTTCAACGGTGCTGGATCTGGATAAAATTAATGAATACAGGAGAGAAGAGCTTCCGGATGCTGTAAGAAATAAAGAATAAATGAATTTAGATTTTTATAAAAAACAGGCTATACAAAAGCAGAAAGAGCACAAGAAATTTCTGGACGGATTAAAGAAAAAGCCGCCCAAAAATCTTGACTATATAGTGCAGGAAACCCATGATGAAGTTTTTGAGGAGATAGATTGCCTGCAGTGTGCCAATTGCTGCAAGACAACCGGCCCTCTTTATACAGAAAAAGATATTGAACGTATTGCCAGACATCTGCGAATGAAGCCTGCAGACTTTGAAGCTAAGTTTTTAAGAGTAGATGAGGATAATGATAAAGTACTGCAGCATCTTCCCTGTTTTTTCCTGAACAGTGATAATACCTGCTCCATCTATGAAGTAAGACCAAAAGCCTGTCGTGAATACCCGCATACTGACCGGAAGAAGATTTACCAGATTAATAATTTAATGCTGAAAAATACGGTGATCTGCCCTGCAGCATTTGAATTTGTAGAAAAAATGATGAAGAATATAGGTAAGTAACCTGGTGAGCAGGAAGATGGAAAATGGGTGCTGAAGCACTCATTGTTGATAGTAAAACTGTTATTTCTTTGATTTTAAACTTAATTAAATAATCTGTTGAATTGTTTTTTCACTTTAAAATCTTCCTGCTTCCAGCATCACTCTTCCAGCCAAATCAAACGAAATTATTTTTGCAAATTCCTCTTAAATAATCATAAAGTCCGTTAAATAAGCAGTTTACACATAATTTTATAAATGATGCTTCGTTTAAGTTAAACAATCATTTAAATATTATCATTATGAAAAAGTTATTTTTAACGGCAGCGTTTACATTAGTCGGAGTAATCGCAGTATCAGCACAATCAACAACCCAGAAGCCGGCAGATACTTCTACTAATAACACTACGACAACTCAAACCCAACAACCGAATACCCAGACTACAAGTCCTTCGGATCCGAAAACCCAGGAAAAATCACCTGCAACTACAACGGAGACTGCACCAGCAACAGATCCGTCAGTAAGTACAACACCTACTGATGCAACCAAGCCTGCAGATACTCCTAAAGAGGAAAAGAAAGACAAGAAAAAGAAAAAGTAAAAGCACTTTAGCAAACACTAGTCGGAATCCTGAAATCTCGTATTTCAGGATTTTTTTGTTTTACCCTTTTTTATTAACCGGAACCTTTTATGAAAATAAAAAAAGCGCTGCATTTAGCAGCGCTTTCTCCTTTCACTTTTTACTTTTTTCCCATTATCCCGGGAACAGGCTATATCAAAAAAGGTCGGGAATTTTTCCCAACCTTTGTATTTTTTGTTACACAACTCCTTGAGCCAACATTGCTTCTGCTACCTTTACGAAGCCGGCAATATTTGCACCTTTTACATAGTTTACATAACCGTCCTCGTCTTTTCCATAGTCTCTGCAAGCCTTATGGATACCGATCATGATTTCCTTTAATCTTGCATCAACTTCTTCAGAAGTCCAGTTAAGACGGATAGAGTTCTGAGTCATTTCTAATCCTGATGTAGCAACACCTCCTGCGTTGGAAGCTTTACCAGGAGAGAATAATACTTTATTGTCTAAGAAATAGTTGATGGCATCTAATGTAGAAGGCATGTTAGCCGCTTCTGTAACACAGATACATCCGTTTTCAACTAATTTTCTTGCATCATCTAAATCTAATTCGTTTTGGGTTGCAGAAGGGAATGCAACATCACATTTTACTTCCCAAGGACGTTTTCCGGCGTGGAATTCAGCAGAAGGATATTTTTTAGCATAATCCTCAGCTCTGTTGTTTCCTGAAGATCTAAGTTCTAATAAATAATCGATCTTTTCTCCGCTGATACCATCTTTATCATAGATGTATCCGTCAGGACCAGAGATAGTTACTACTTTAGCACCTAGTTCAGTTGCTTTTTTGATAACTCCCCACGCAACGTTTCCAAAACCTGATACGGTTACGGTTTTACCCTGGAAATCTTGTCCGATTGTCTTAAGCATCTGCTCAGCGAAGTATACTACACCATATCCTGTAGCTTCAGGACGGATCAGTGAACCTCCGTAAGCAAGACCTTTTCCTGTAAGAACTCCGGTAAATTCATTTCTGATTTTCTTATATTGTCCGAATAAATACCCGATTTCTCTTGCTCCAACTCCGATATCTCCTGCAGGGACGTCTGTTTCAGGACCAACGTGCTTACATAATTCTGTCATGAAAGCCTGGCAGAAACGCATTACCTCCATATCAGATTTTCCTTGCGGATCAAAATCTGAACCTCCTTTACCACCTCCCATCGGAAGCGTTGTTAAAGAGTTTTTAAATACCTGCTCAAAAGCTAAGAACTTAAGAACGGATAAGTTTACAGTAGGGTGGAAACGGATTCCTCCTTTGTATGGCCCAATAGCAGAGTTCATCTGAATTCTGAAACCTCTGTTAACCTGAATTTCTCCTTTGTCATCAACCCATGGAACTCTGAAAATAATAATTCTTTCAGCTTCAGCCATTCTTTCAAGCAGCTTCATTCCGGTATATTCTTTTTTCGTAGCAATGAATGGAATTACAGTTACGGCAACTTCTTTTACAGCCTGTAAAAACTCCGGTTCGTTAGGATTTTTTGCTTCAATTTTTGCAATAAACTCTTGGATTTTCTGGTCAATATTATATTGTTCCATATATTAAGGTTGAATATTATTGTCAACAAATTTAATTTTTTTTTCAAGATTCACAACACCATATTTTAACATTGTTAAAAATTAAATAATAATGTTTCGTAATATTATTAAATTGATAATTTATCTTCAAATTTTATTAAAAATGAAATGTTATGTATGAAATAATGCAATATTAAGAAATCGTTAAATATCAAATCGCTATAAATTGCCTCCCGGAAAACGATTTTACTTTCCCTAAAAGCTCCAATTCCAAAATTATTGGTAAGATTTTGTGAGTGGAAACAGCAATTTTTTGTGCAAGATCGTCCAAAGAAATATGAGGGTATTCTTTAATAGACTGATATATTAAATGCTGATTGTTAGTTAATTGTATAGCTGTTTCACTATAAGGAAATAACTCTGCGGTTTTTTCTTTAGGATCATCAAATTCCAATAGACGGACAATATCTTTGATGGTAGAAATTGCCGTTGCTTTATTATGGAAAATCAACTGATTACACCCTTGACTTGATACATCTGTGATTTTTCCGGGTAAGGCAAAAACATCGCGGTTATAATCATTGGCAAAGGCAGCTGTGCTTACCGAACCGCCTCCAAAACCTGTTTCTACCACAATTGTAGAAGGAGACAATCCGGCAATAATTCTGTTTCTCTGAATGAAGTTCTCCCGGTCAGGTTTTCTTGAAGAGCTGAACTCCGTTATTAATGCGCCTCCCTCATGTAAAATTTTCTCAGAGAGCCTTCTGTTTTTTGCAGGATATAAATATTGAAAGCCATGTGCTAAGACCGCTACAGTAGGTTTCCGGTAATGAAGAGACTGTTCATGAACTTCTTTGTCAACGCCTAAGGCAAGACCACTCACAGAGGTATATTTTGAAAACTGGGTTGCTTCAAAGAAGTTTTCAATAAACTGCCGGCCGTAATCTGTCATATTCCGGGTGCCTACAATACTTACTTTTGGATGTGTGTCATGAAGTTCTCCTTTTTGATAAAGAATAGCAGGTGCATCATTGCATTCATTAAGAAGGAAAGGAATTTCATTATGATGTTTCAGCCTGATCCTGATATTATTTTTTTCGCAAAAATTTAATTCTTCTTCTGCGAATTTCAAATGAGCTGCATTTCCAATATCGGAAACGGTTTTTTGTCCTATTCCTTCGAGCTTTTTATACTCTTTTTTTGCTATTTTCCATGCTTCCCGGGCACTTCCGAAAGTACGGACAAGTTTATGGAATTGAATATCGCCAATCTGGTTGCACTCGCGGAGGGCGATGGCATATAAGTATTCTTCGGAGATCATGTGTGTTTTTTTTCAAATGTAGTGAAATAAGTTTTATCTCTTCCTCAATTCATCCAGATGATCCCAGATATCATCTTTTTTCTTGTAAGGAAGTTCCATAAAATCTTCAGGATGGTTCTCCTTGTATTCCTGCCACAATTTATCATCCTTTTCACTATAGTAATTAGGGAATTCCCAGATGAATTTTTTCTTTTTTTCTCCAACATTTTTAAAAGCAAAGGCAATGATACTTCCTACTACAGCTCCGGAAAGGTGTGCCTGCCATGAAATTTTACTGGGCTCCTCCATATTGTAGAAAAGTTCTTCCGGAAGCATTCCCCATACCAAACTTCCATAATATAGCACAACAAGCATTGAAATGGTCAGAAGTTTCGTATTCCATTTGAATACCCCGCTGAAAAAAAGGAAAAAAGCAAGTACATATACCACACCACTGGCTCCGATTGTGCAGGTGTACATATATTCGCCGGTGAGAATGTCAATAGGAGGAAGAAGCCATACCAAAAGTCCTGTTGCCAGCCACCCGATAATAAAAACCTTGTTGGCGACCAAAGGATAGAACTGATACAGCAAAAACATAAGTGCTGCTATCGGAATGGAATTTCCTATGATATGATCAATATTTCCATGTAAAAGAGGCGATGTAATGATGCCAAGTAATCCCTCGGGCAAAAGAGGAATAATGGCTCCAAAACAGCTTTGAAAGAAGCCCTGCATTTGTAAAAAATACCCGAACCACATTGCTGAAAGCATCAGCAGCGGATATATAATCGCTCTTTTGGAAATTACATTCTTAAACATGCGGATTTTACGTCAAATCAAAAGCCAATGATAAATTTCGGAAAATTTGTCGATGAATGAGTTTCTACTTACCTGATTTTAAGACAAAAGGTATCAAATTTAATTTTTAAGCTTATTATTTGGCACTGATTTTATAGAAATACCTTGTTGTTAGGTAATTAAACTTTATTGAAATGGAATTCTTTAAAGCTGAATGTATCGTTTAAAAAAATTATATTAATACTTTTGCATTGAAAATTATTTAGAGTAATGAAGAAGTTTTTATTGATTCTTTCCTTTTTTGTAGGAATGTATGCAAGTGCTCAAGAAGAATTGAAAAAAGATTCCGTGGTGGCAGACACAGTAAAATACTGGTCAGTAATAGGAAAAAACACATTGATGATTAACCAGGCCGCATTTTCAAATTGGGTTGGAGGTGGAGCCAATAACGTAGGTTGGCTTGCCGGTGTCAATTACAATCTGACCTATGAAAAAGATAAAGATCTTTGGGAAAATATTATCATACTGGGCTATGGGCAGAATGACACGAAAGGATTGGGAATAAGAAAAACTCAGGATATCATTAACGTTTCTACCAATTATGGGCGAAAATTCTCAAAAAGCTGGTATTTCTCTATGGGAGCAGGGTTTCAGTCACAGTTTGCCGCAGGATATGAAGATGGAAACAATCCAGAGGCTAAAAAAATCTCAAACTTTATGGCACCAGGCTACCTGAACGTCGGGATGGGTATCACATACAGGCCAAATGATGATCTTACGGTTACCTTACGCTCTACCAACGCCAGATGGACATTTGTACTGGATAAAGACCTTCAGACGGCAGGAAGCTACGGTTTAAAGAATGATGGTGATACTTCATTACTGCAATTCGGTTTTCTGGGAACGGCAATGTACAAATTAAAAATCATGGAAGATATTTACCTGACCAATACAGCGTCTGTCTTCTCCAATTACCTTGACCATCCGGACAGATTGGTTCTGGCTTACGGGGCTTTACTGAACCTGAAAGTAAACAAATATATTTCATCCAATGTGACGTTGGATTTGCTGTACGATCATAATCAGATAGAAAAGACACAGCTGAAACAAACCTTGGGAATAGGGTTCGCTTATACACTCGATAATGGGGTAAAGCGTTCCGACCGGAAAGACAGCCAGTGGTGGATCAAAAAATAATAAAGAACCATAAACTAATAAAGAAAGCACTTCAGAAATGAGGTGCTTTTTGCTTTTAAAATACTGTCATTTTAAGTTGATTTAAGTTTGCAGGGCAAGGGGGTAAGGTTTAAATAATTAGTTTTCATAGTATTAGAGGAGGAAAATCAGCAATGTTAAATTCATTTTAAAGTGAATTTTATAAAGACGTAGATTATTATTTATACATTTGTATTAAATCGTTATTATGAAAAAAATTTTATTGATCAGTTCTATCTCTTTCGGAGCTTTAGCGCTGGCTCAGGAGACGAAAACAGATGCTCCGGCATCAGACACTGTGAAAGCCTGGTCTATTCAGGGGCAAAATACATTAATGCTTAATCAGGCTGCCTTTTCCAATTGGGTAGGTGGGGGAGCCAACAACGTAGGATGGCTTGCCGGAGTTAATTACAATCTGACCTATGAAAAAGGAAAAGATCTCTGGGAGAATATTATTATTCTGGGTTATGGGCAAAATAATACCCAGGGAACAGGGGTAAGAAAAACCCAGGACGTTATCAATCTTTCAACCAATTATGGTAGAGAATTCGCCAAACACTGGTACTTCTCTGCAGGCGCAGGACTTCAGACCCAATTTGCTCCCGGATATGAAGACGGGAATAATCCGGATGCTGCCAAAATTTCGAACTTTATGGCGCCTGGTTATCTGAATTTAGGAGCTGGTGTTACTTACCGCCCTAATGACAACCTTACAGTAACTTTACGTCCGGCGAACGCCAGATGGACATTTGTTTTAGACAAAGATCTTCAGAAAGCAGGTACTTATGGTCTTAAAAATGATGGAGATTCTTCTCTTTTCCAGTTCGGTTTTTTAGGAACGGCTATGTATAAGCTGAAAATTATGGAGAATATTACCTTGCTGAATACAGCGTCTGTCTTCTCAAACTACCTTGATCACCCGGACAGGCTTGTTCTGGGATATAGCGGAGTTTTAAGCATGAAGATCAATAAGTACATTTCTACCAACGTTACCCTTGATCTCTTGTATGATCACAATCAGATATGGAAGACGCAGCTGAAGCAGACACTAGGCGTAGGATTGGCTTATAATTTTGATAATGGTAAAAAACGTTCAGATAATAAGGATAACCAGAGCTGGTTAAAAAAATAAAACGACTTATCATAAAAATAAAAAAGCACTTCATTTGAAGTGCTTTTGTGTATCAATATATATAAGTCTTAAAATTCTATATCAACTTCTAATTTCTCAGCCAGTAGCTTTGAAATTTTTTCTTTCAGAGGTTCTATATCAATATTCTGCATTGCATCATTTGCGAAAGCATATAGAAGTAACGCTTGCGCTTCTTTTTTAGAAATTCCTCTTGCTCTCAGGTAGAATAAAGCATCTTCATTCAATTGGCCTACTGTACAGCCATGAGAACATTTTACGTCATCAGCAAAGATTTCTAACTGAGGTTTTGTATCAATACTTGCCCCTTCACTTAGCAATACGTTGTTGTTCTGCTGATAAGCGTTTGTCTTCTGAGCAATTTTATCAACAAAAACTTTTCCGTTGAAAACTCCGTGAGCATTGCCGTCGAAGATTCCTTTATAGTTCTGATAACTTTCACAGTTCGGGAAGTTATGGTGAACTGCTGTATGGTGGTCTACCAGCTGGTCTTTTCCGATGATCGTGATTCCGTTCATAAATGAATTGATATTGGATCCGTTATGAATAAAATCAAGGTTGTTTCTTACTAGTTTACCTCCGAAAGAGAATGTGTTTACAGTGGTTAAACTGTCTTTCTCCTGTTTTGCAAAAGTATTATCGATAAGATAAGTTGTATTATTATCGTTCTGAAGTTTGTGCCAGTCAGCTTTTGCATTGGGATAAGTAAAGATCTCCGTAACAGAGTTGGTCAATACATAAGTGCTGTCAAAATTATGATGGCTTTCAATCACTTCTACTTTTGCTCCTTCTTCTACAATCAAAAGATTTCTTGTATTGTAGAATGTATTTTCCTCCTGATTCTGGGAAATGTAAAAAACGTGGATTGGCTTTTCAATGACTACATTTTTAGGTACTTTCAAAAAGAAACCATATTTGCAGTAAGCAAGGTTTAAGTTTGTGAAGGCCTGTTCTTTAGAAGCGATGGTGTTGAAGTATTTTTCAAAAACCTCTTTGTGCTTCTCATCGTTCAATGCATAGTTGAAAGAAAGGAACTCTACGTTTTCAATAGAAACTTTTGAAAGTTCTTTGTGAAGTTTGCCGTTTACAAAAACAATCCAATCAAAATTTTCTTCTCCAAGATGCAGCTCATCAAACTGCTCTTTAGTGATATTATGGTTCTCTTTCGGGAAGAAGTTGTAGCTTTTTTCCGTGATCTCCTTTAGATTGGTATATTTATATTCTTCGTCTTTTTTAGTAGGAAAACCAATATTGGTAAATCTTTGAAGCGCCGTTTTTCTTTCATCATCCAGAAATCTGTGACGAAGACTCTCCAAAAACTCATTATGGTTCTCTATAATTTGTTCTTTTAATGCCATTACTGGTATATCTGTGGTTTGCACCATTTTTTCTTTTTTTTGAACTAAAATATTGTTATTCCGAGGAATAGGAATCCAATTTTTACTTTAGAGATTCATATTTGCTGCACTTCATAAATGGTTGCCATAATTTCAAATCTCAAATAGTAAATTTCAAATTAATTTAAAAGCCAGTCGTAACCTTTTTCTTCAAGTTCTAACGCTAAAGACTTATCACCTGTTTTGATGATTTTCCCGTCTGCTAACACGTGAACGAAGTCAGGCTGAATATAATTAAGCAATCTTTGATAGTGTGTAATCAAAAGTACTGCGTTTCCTTCGTTTTTAAAATAATTTACTCCGTCTGCTACAATTCTTAAAGCATCGATATCAAGTCCTGAATCGGTCTCATCAAGAATAGCCAGTTTAGGATTAAGCATCATCATCTGGAAAATTTCGTTTCTTTTCTTTTCACCTCCTGAAAATCCTTCGTTCAGAGATCTTGAAAGAAAATCTTTTTTGATTCCCAGTTTTTCAGATTTCTCACGGATTAAGGCAAGCATTTCTTTTGCAGGCATTTCTTCCAGTCCGTTTGCTTTTCTTGTTTCGTTCAAAGCAGCTTTGATAAAGTTCGTTACAGAAACTCCCGGAATTTCCACAGGATACTGGAAAGAAAGGAAGATTCCTTTGTGAGCTCTGTCTTCAGGAGCATCTTCACTGATGTCTTGCCCTTCGAAAAGGATCTCTCCGTCAGTTACTTCGTAATCTTCTTTTCCGGCGATTACAGAAGAAAGAGTAGACTTACCGGCTCCGTTTGGCCCCATGATAGCGTGAACTTCGCCTGGCTTTATTTCAAGATTAATCCCTTTTAATATTTCTGCACCATCTTCAATTTTGGCGTGAAGGTTTTTAATTTCTAACATTTTATTTGCTTAAACAAATTATTTTTGAATTCTATATACTAAACTTTCAGGTTGATCAGGAACGTCATTTAGGGTCCCGATTTTGATCATACCTGCCTTTTCCAAAACTTTAACAGAAGCTATATTACCGGGACGGACAACAGCAAATATTTCTTCTTTATTGTCCTCATTAAGCCCAAAATCTATAGCTTTCCTGGTGAATTCTGTAGCATATCCTTTCCCCCATGCCTGGGAAGCAAAACGATAGCCTAAATTCAATTTTTCTTTTTCTCCGTAGAGTTTATAGCTAAGACCTCCAAAACCTATTATATTTTCAGGACATTCCTTTTCAGTAATTGCCCAGCTTCCGAAATGATACTTTTCCCAGTGTTCAAGCATTTTGGTAAATGTACTTTCTGCTTTTTCAAAACTCATGGGTCCGGCTGGATTATGAATATTGGTTTCAGGGTCATGATTAATTTCGAAGAATTTTTCAAAATCTTCTTTTGTCGGTTTTCTTAAAATTAATCTTTCTGTAGCTAACATATTTTTATCCTACTGATCCTTCTAATGAAATTTCAAGTAGTTTCTGTGCTTCAATAGCGAACTCCATTGGAAGCTTATTTAAAACCTCTTTACTGAAACCATTTACGATTAAGGCAATAGCTCTTTCAGTATCAATACCTCTCTGGTTACAGTAGAAAATCTGATCTTCCCCGATTTTTGAAGTGGTTGCTTCATGCTCCAATTGTGCAGTAGGATCTTTGATTTCAATGTAAGGGAAAGTGTGTGCTCCACATTCATTACCCATCAATAAAGAATCACACTGGGAGAAGTTTCTGGCTCCTTTTGCAGAAGGCATTACTTTTACCTGTCCTCTGTATGAATTCTGGGATTTTCCAGCAGAAATACCTTTGGAAATGATCGTAGATTTGGTGTTTTTACCAATGTGGATCATTTTTGTTCCTGTATCTGCATATTGGTGATTGTTCGTTACAGCGATAGAGTAGAACTCTCCGATTGAATTGTCACCTTTTAAGATACAGGAAGGATATTTCCATGTTACTGCAGATCCTGTTTCAACCTGTGTCCAGGAGATTTTTGCATTTCTTTCGCAAAGCCCTCTTTTGGTTACGAAGTTGAATACCCCTCCTTTTCCTTCTTCATTACCTGGGTACCAGTTCTGTACGGTTGAATATTTAATTTCAGCGTTGTCTAGTGCAATCAGTTCCACTACTGCAGCGTGAAGCTGGTTTTCGTCTCTTGACGGAGCTGTACATCCTTCAAGATAAGAAACATAGCTTCCTTCATCAGCTACAAGAAGCGTTCTTTCAAACTGTCCTGTTCCTGCCTGGTTGATACGGAAATAAGTGGAAAGTTCCATCGGGCATTTTACCCCTTTGGGAATATAACAGAAACTTCCGTCAGAGAATACTGCGGAATTCAATGCTGCATAAAAGTTATCTCCTCTCGGAACTACTTTTCCAAGATATTTTCTTACTAAATCCGGATGGTTTTTAATAGCCTCAGAAATTGAACAGAAAATAATTCCTTTTTCTGCCAGTGTATCCTGGAAAGTGGTTTTCACAGAAACTGAGTCCATTACGATATCTACAGCAACTCCTGAAAGTCTTTTTTGTTCCTCGATATTAATCCCTAGCTTTTCGAATGTTTTCAATAATTCAGGATCTACCTCATCAAGGCTTGCCAGCTCGGGCTTTACTTTAGGAGCAGCATAGTAACGGATTGCCTGAAAATCTGGTTTTTCATATTTGATATTGGCCCATGTAGGTTCTACCATTTTCTGCCAGATTTTGAAAGATTCCAGTCGCCATTCAGTCATCCATTCCGGTTCTTCTTTTTTAGCAGAGATCGCACGGATGATATCCTCATTTAATCCAGTCGGGAAATCTTCATAATCTATTTTGGTTTCCCAACCGAATTCATATTTTTTATTTTCTAGATCGACTCTTAAATCGTCTTCTGTATATTTACTCATTATAATTTTTTAGATTTCAGATGTTAGATTTCAGAAGTCAGAATAGCTCTGAGGTCTGAAATCTAGGATCTAATGTCTTTTCTCTAAAGACTAAATGATTCCCCGCACCCACATGTTCTGGATGCATTCGGGTTGTTAAAAACAAACCCTTTTCCGTTCAATCCTCCTGAATATTCAAGAGTTGTTCCTGCTAAATAAAGGATGGATTTTTTATCTATAATAATTTTAATGTTATTATCTTCAAAAATCTGATCTGCGTCTGTTTTTTCGTTGTCAAACTTTAAAACATACTCTAAACCAGAGCATCCGCCGCTTTTCACCCCTACTCTTATATAATCTTCAGCAGGGTTAAAACCATCTTCCGTCATCAACTGGATGGCTTTTTCCTTTGCATGGTCTGATACTTTTATCATTGTATTTATTTAGAATGATTTAATGATGCAAAAATACGAACTAATTTCCGCAATCTCAAATCGAAGATATCTATTTTAATGATTCTGATATTAATAGGGATTTTTAAGACAACGATTTATGTTAAAAACAGATAAATTTCTTCTCTTTATGTGAAGATTTCATTTGTAATTTTAACCTTCTGAGGTATTTCCGATCTATAAAGAAAATTAGTAATGGGACAAAAAATCATAACTTTTTTTGTGTTGTTTTTTACTGCAATATCTTATGGGCAAACCACAAGATTTGTTTATGAAACGCTGGTAAACCCGGATTCAATCAATCTGGTAAGCATGAAAAGTGAGAGAACTTTTCTGGATATTAAAGAAGGAAATTCCTTATTTATCAGTGAAAATAAACTGAAAAGAGACTCTCTTCTTACTTCTGTAAGATCAGAAACGAAAGAAACAAGAAAAGAAGAAAAAGATTTTTCAAAAATAGAAGGAAGAAAATATTTTGAGCCTACTTTTTTTGAATATTTTATTACCAAAGCTATTCCGGAACAGAAAGTGTATTACTATGAAAAGGTTGCCGGAAAACAAATTTACTATCAGGAAGACAGACCTGTAAAATGGGAGGTGACAGATGTTGTTGAGAGACAGAACGGGTATTCTGCCCAAAAAGCAGTTACAGAGTTTGGCGGAAGAACCTGGACTGCATGGTTTACCAAAGAAATTCCTTTCTCTGACGGGCCGTACAAATTCTCAGGATTGCCGGGCCTGATTGTAAAGCTGGAAGATGACAAAGGAGATTATAAATTTGATCTTGTTAAAAAGATTAACATTAAAAATGCTTTTGAAGAACGGATTGAGTCGGATGCCAAACAAAGTACAAGGATAAATTTTCATGGAGATAAAGCAGCCCTGGAGCTGGAGTTTGGTAAAAGCAGAAAAGCAATGGCAGGAAATACGAATTTTGGAGGAGGAAAACATGGTGGCACGGGCGGAATGAGTGGCGGAGGAATGAGTGGCGGTGGCCATGGTGGTGGAATGCACAGAGGAATGGGTGGTGAAAATCAAGGAGTACCGGTTTCAACAGGTTCGTCTGAAGAAGTTCCTTCTTTGACCAATACAGCCCAGAATCCAATTGAATTAAAATAAATAAAAATATAAATGAAAAAATTAGGTATTATCGCATTGGCACTCTTCATACAGAATGTTTTTGCACAGACAAACAGGTTTGTGTATCAGGTGACTATGAAGCCGGATGCAGAAAATAAAACAGATATTAAGACAGAAAATGCTTATCTGGATATTTCCCCTGAAAAATCGGTGTTTTACTCTGAAAACAGAATCAAAAGGGATTCTATTATGCAAAAGGCATTTCAGGGCGGAGGCGGAAGAGGAAGTATCAACCGGGATCAGATGGAAAGTCTGAGGTCCAATATCAACTATTCTGTAGAAAAGGATAAGACAAACCAAAAGATCTACTTGAAAGACAGAATCGGACGTGATATTTATTCGTACGAAGAAGACAGACCGCTGAACTGGAAAATAGAGTCAGAAACAAGAAAAATAGGAGAATATAAAGTTCAGAAAGCAGAAACCGATTTTGGAGGCAGAAAATGGACCGCATGGTTTACCACGGATCTTCCTTATCAGGACGGTCCCTATAAGTTTGGTGGACTTCCAGGATTAATTGTAAAAATAGAAGATGACAAAGGAGATTATTCTTTTGATCTCATGAAGAACTACAAAATTGCAGAATTTCCTACTTTGAACCAGTTTGGAAATACTTTAAAAGTGAAAAGAGCAGATTTTGTAAAACAGCAGCAAAAATTTAAAACAGATCCAATGTCATTTATGAATCAAGGTGGTGGTATAGCTGCACCCATGAGAATTGGAGGCCCTGGCGGGGGCGGAAATCAGAATCCTGCCGATATGAGAAAGAGAATGGAAGAGCGGATAAAAGAAGAAGCAAAGAAAAATTCTAATCCGATCGAATTACAATAATAAAAAATGCGGACTCACACTGAGACCGCATTTTTTTTATCTTAAAGTTTTATAAAATTATTTCAACAGCTGGTTGAAAGTATCACCCTGTCTGATATCGCCGGTGTTATACCCTTTCATAAACCATTCTTTACGCTGTGCAGAAGATCCGTGAGTAAAGCTTTCCTGATTTACATATCCCTGTGCTCTTCTCTGGATATTATCATCTCCAACAGCTTCTGCAGCATCTATAGCAGATTCAATATCTCCGGGCTCCAGAATATGTTTGCTGTCATTGGTTCTTTTCGCCCACACTCCTGCATAGAAATCAGCCTGTAATTCTGTAGCAACGGAAACTCTGTTCATTTGTTCTTCAGAATATCTTCCGCTTCTCCTTAAAGCATCTACTTTTTGAGTCGTTCCCAAAAGAGTCTGAACATGGTGTCCTACTTCATGCGCAAGAACATAAGCCACTGTAAATTCCGTTACTTTGGCGCCGAACTTTTGCTGAAGTTCATTGAAGAAGCTCATATCCATATACACTTTCTGATCAGCCGGGCAATAGAATGGTCCCATGGCAGACTGCGCTGTACCACATGCTGAAGAAGTTGTATTTTCGAAAAGAACTACCTGAGGAGCACTGTAAGTCATTCCATTTTCTTTAAAAATTTGATCCCAGGTAAGGATATTCCATTTGGCCATCATGTCAACCATTTCTCCGACTTGTTTTTCACCGGCAGTCAGTTCTCTTTGTTCGCCTGTATTGCCTGAAGGCTGCATGCTTCCGGAATTCAAAATACCGGATGGGTCACCTCCTAAAAAGAACACGATGGCTGCTATAATTAAGGTTCCGAGTCCGCCTCCTACAATCATACCGCCACTTCCGCCTCCTGAACCACGGCGGTCATCAACGTTTCCGCCTCTGTCGTCTGTCCATTTCATACTAATAAATTTATCGGTTAATTTAAATATTTTACACCAGATTATAAGCGAAAATATTTAGATATTTATCTGTTAAGTTGCTTCGTTTTTAACCAGTAAGAAGTGGACTGATATGCTGATACAGCGTCATCTACCAGTTTCTGATCTGGATTTTTTAATAATTTTTCGTCGTAATACAGCTTAAACTCAGGCGCAAGATCACTCTTCTCCAGTTCCAGAGAATATTGTTTTACCTTTTTTACCGGAGAAATAATAGTCAGATGTTCATCTTTTATAAGGCCCAGGTCCTGATAGGTTGCCACATAAGCTTTAGGCTGGAACTCCGGTTTGAACACATCCTGGCCAAGGAATTTAGACTGATAGCTGAAATTTAACAATCCGAAAAGGGTAGGCATTACATCGATCTGAGACATCAGTCCATTGAATTTTTGCGGCTGAATAAATCCTTCTGAGAATACCAGCGCAGGAATTCTGTATTTATCCATCGGAAGCTCTGTTTTGCCAGCACTTGACGCGCAGTGGTCTGCAATGATCACAAAAACCGTGTTCTTATACCAATCCTGCTTCTTAGCCATCTCAAAGAACAGTTTAAGCGAGTAGTCTGTATATTTTACACCGCCTTCACGGGATTTTGCTGTTCCCGGAATATCGATTCTTCCGTCAGGATATGTAAACGGTCTGTGATTGGAAACCGTCATCCAGTGATTGAAAAACGGTTTTCCTGATTTCGCTTCAGCATTCATTACCTGAATTGCTTTTCTGGCCATATCCTCATCAGCAACACCCCAGACATTGGCAAAAGTAATTTCTTCAGGTTTAAAGCTGTTTCTGTCTACAATACCATATCCGTTTCCTCCGAAGAAATCCTGCATATTATCGAAATAGCTGTAACCTCCGTATAAAAATTTGACATCATATCCCTTGGATTTAAAAACATTTCCGGTTGTGAATTTATTCTTATTGTCATCTCTTTTGATGATACTTTCTCCCGCAGTTGGAGGAATACACAATGTTAAGGCTTCCAGTCCTCGTACGGTTCTGTTTCCGGTAGCATAAAGATTGGTAAACATCAGAGATTTTTCTGCAAGGCTATCCAGGAAAGGGGTAATTTTCTGTGTATTTCCATAATGTTCCATGAAATCTGCAGAAAGGCTTTCGATAGAAATCAATACTACATTCTTCTTCATTTCCGGCTGTTCAGCAACAACTGCTCTGGATAGTGTATGCTGCGGATATTGGCTCAGGAAATTCTTTTCAGCCTGCTGCTGGTTAATCTGTGAATAAAACTGGAAATAATCCAGCTCATTATGAGTAAAGGCCCAATAGAACTTAGGAAGTCCGTTCGCTTCAATTTCGTCAGCAAAAACATTGTCTGACCGGATCTGCATTAAAGAAGGTATAGCCAGTGCACTGAGGGCACAAAGCACCATAAAACTACCGAGAAGCACCATCTTTTGTTTAAAATCAGGAAGGTCCAGAAGTTCATCTTTCGTTTTCTTATAAATAAACCATGTTATGGCGAGCGTAACGATCATAATTGCAGAAAACAATGGAATAACAGGATAACTTTCCATGATATTTCCGATCACCTCATTCGTATAAATAAGATAATCTACTGCAATAAAATTATAACGTACCCCAAATTCATTGTAGAAGAAATATTCACTTACACCATTGAAAATAATCAAAAGAACGTATAAGAATAGCGTAATGAAATAAAGTGTATTACGGATTTTAATTCTTTGTGAAGGAAGAAAAAGCATCAATCCGAAGAAAAGAGTTTTTATTCCTACGAAGGCAAGAGCGATTTCCATTACAGAGCCTCCGTATTGCTTGAAAATATTGTTCGGTACAAGCCAGATATAAAGGAAGAACAGCACCAATGCTCCCAAAATAATGGAGCCGTAAGGTTTTTTATATTTCGAATTGGAAAGGAAGAGGAAATAAAGGGCGAGAATGGAGCTGGCCAATATGAAGACAAAAACGTCATTTACCAGACCTATCAGCAGAACCTTTACGACTTCGAAAAATCCAAAACCAGCCGTTGTAATAGGATGAAAAAAGAATATTGTTCTTATTATCAATGAAATAATAAGATAGAAAATTCCTAAATAAAGGAAGGGTTTTATTTTTTTTAAAAACATGTTTAGCTGTTTTTATTAGTTTTCACAAAGATAGTTTTTGTAGAGAACTTTTGACGGAAAAAAACAAAAACATCCTTTTTCTTAATGAGATTTATGATTTATTAATATTCAATAAAAAAGGACTATTAAAAATAGTCCCATAATATTTTGAAAGTGAATCCCGGTTAAGAGTGTCCGAAACCGATATTCCCTTTTTTATCAGATAATTTCTTTTTGAAATCAATCATTCTAAGAGCCGTTACGGCTGCTTCCACACCTTTGTTTCCAAGATCACCGCCGCTTCTTGCAATAGATTGTTCTTTGGTATCATCTGTCAATACACAGAAAATAGTAGGAGTATCAGTCATAATATTACAATCCTTGATTCCCTGTGCTACTGCAGAACATACGTAATCAAAATGCGGTGTTTCCCCACGGATAACGCATCCGATAGAGATTACTGCATCATATTTCCTTTCTTTGCAAAGCTGCATACTTGCATAGCTTAATTCAAATGCGCCCGGAACCGGGAAAAGCTTGATGTTTTCAGGTTTTACACCTTCTTTTTCAAGAATTTCCAAAGCTGCATCACGAAGATTGTACGTTACAAAATCATTCCACTCAGAAAAAACAATGCCGATAGAAAAATCTTCGGCATTAGTTATATGAAGTGGCTTGTAATCAGAAAGATTAACTGTTGCCATTTTTTAATAATATTTAGTCATTTCAATATAAGAATCAGACATTCCGTTGTCGTAGTCCTGATATTTTTCGTCAATTGTAGCGAAGTATTTTTTAGCTTCTGCATTTTTCTTTAACCCTAATGCAACGATACCTGCTTTTCTCGTGAAATAATAAGCTGTATAAGGATCATCCGATGCTGATACTGCCTGGTCTAATAAAGAAAGAGCTTCGTCATTTTTGTTAAGACCCGATTTTGCATCAGCCATAGCTCCATACTTCATTGCCATCAGAGTTTTGTTTTTGGAAGAGAATTTATCCAAAAGATCGTAAGCTTCCTGGAATTTTCCTTCTTTGAATTTTAATAACCCGGCATTGTAAGCAGAAAGTTTACCGATTTCAGTAGAAGAATATTCGTTAGCAGTCCCTATAAAGCCAGGATTAGCAGCAGATTTTCCGCCTAAAGCATCTTTATCTTTACCTTCTGTAAGGTTTTTCTGAGCAGCAAGGAAACTTTTTACAGCTTCAGCATTCTTTGGCGCAATTACAAATTGCTTATAAGCAAAGAATCCTAAAACCCCTAAAAGCAATGCTCCAAATATTAATCCCAAAGGTTTTGAATATTTTTCAACAAATCTTTCAGTGTTTAATGCTTCTCTGTCAAGGTCTTTAAAGAACTCAACCGTTTCTTTACCTTCTTGCTCGTTCTGAGCACTCTTTCCCAATTTTGCCATAAGTTTTTAAAAATTGAAATGCAAATTTAATTGTTTCTGAATGATTTACAAAATATAAATTATGATTATTACTTTTTGTGGCCTTAAATATCAAAAGATTCCGTGGTTTTGTTTTTAAAACTTCAATTTAAATATTTTATAAGTGCTTCTTTTTTCTTTCGGTAAGTGTATTTGAGATGTCGTGAAATAGAGGTTTCCATGGGTGTCAAAAGCAAATGAATCAGGCCATTTTATGGCTTCATCCTGTATTACTTCAGTGAGAATGCCTCTTTTATTTATTTTACTGATGGCATTTTTTTCTAGGCTGCTGAGAAAAAGTTCTCCTTTTTTATTGAAGATGATTCCATCATTGGCTCCGGTTTGTGCATACTTCTCCACTTTTGTGCCCAACATGGTGTCGGAAATATTTTGATCCAATAACGATGAAACTGGAATTCTGTAGATGTTTTTGCCCATCAGTGAACAATAATATAAATATTTCCCGTCAGGATCAAGTTCTATTCCGTCTGAATGTACAGGGTGCTTTCTTTCATATCCTTCTATTACAATTTTATCTACTTCTGTCAAGGTAGAATAATGATTGGCAAGAACCCTTCTTACTTCATTGGTATTTAAGTCCAAGATAACAATGCCACCTACCTGCGAGTCTGTAAAATAAACAGCATGATTTTTATGGTCTATCCTGAAATCATTTAAATAGGCCTTGCCGGTTATTTTTTCTACAGGTAAAAAGTATTTGTGTATAAGAATATTATTATTGGGATCAAAGCAAAACAAACGGGCTCCTTTTGTTGAATCCGTTGAAAGCTCATATCCGGTATCCAAAACCCAAAGTAAGTTTGTATCATCTACATACATGCTTTGAACACATATAAACTGATTGTTGTCTGTTGTGTTTCCTGCCCAGCTATTCCAGTGAAGGTCAGGAAAGGGAATGGTTTTCCCATCAATAATTTCTGCAACGGAAACGGGTGTTTCCTGAGACCACCTCGGGAAATTGACAAAAACACGGTTGGTTTTTGAAATGGCGATGCCGGTCCATAGCTGCTGGCTTTCAGCAAAGGTACTCATCTGAACCTTGCGGCTTGTCTTCTGAGCATAAGCAGTGATGTTTATTATAAACAAACACAGGAGAATCATTTTTTTCAGGGTGTACATATCTACATCAATTTTTTAGTGAAATTTTACTACAAAAATGGATGTATATGATGAAATGTAAAAGGACGAATGTCACGAATATTTTGTGATGAATATCACTATTTTGAATGCAGGCGACTCAGAGATTCCCTTGAAACACCAAGATAAGAAGCAATTATGGCTTTTGAAACTCTTTGAAAAAGGTCAGGATATTGTGCAAGGAGAACTTCATAGCGTTCTTTTACATTATCGGATAAAAAGGAGAGCATTCTTTTTTGCAGGGCAACAAATCCGCTGTTGGCTTTTTTCCTGAAAAAATGCTCTACTTTTTGCATTTCCCTGCACAGTTTTTCCCGGTTTTCATAAGATAAACAAAGGAGCTCTGTATTTTCGAGGCAGTCTACATTCAATATGGCTTTTGTATGGGTAAAATAGGCCTGATAATCTGTAATCCACCAATTTTCCATCGCAAACTGTATAATGTGCTCCTTTTCTTTTTCATCAGTATAGGAAGCCTTCAATAATCCTTTTTGTACCCAATAGGTATGATGAACATTATCATCTTTTTGAATGAGGTACTGATGTTTTTTTAATTTTTTTGCAGTGAAGTGAGAAAGGATGTAGGCAAATTCATCATCAGTCAGATCAATGATCTCCTCGAAATGTGCTCTCAGATTTTCCATTCCAGACCTTTAATGCTGATTGTGTAGTATTTAATATTCTAAAATATGGTAGACTTCAGCACCGAATTTTTTCAATTTCTCATCACCTCCCAGTCCTTTTAAGCCAATCAGAAAGCTGAATTGTGAAACGGTAGCTCCTTGTTTTTCTACCAGTTTGGCAGCCGCCTCAGTAGTTCCTCCTGTTGCTAAAAGATCGTCGTGGATCAAAACTCTTTGTCCTGGCTTTAACTGTCCTTCACGGGTTTCGATAATGGCACTTCCATATTCCAGATCATATTCTTCCGAAATGATGGGAGGGGGAAGTTTTCCGGCTTTTCTGATCAGAATAAACGGAACTTCCAATGCCACAGCAATAGCAATTCCAAAAAGTTAACCACGGCTTTCAATTCCGCAGACTGCATCTATTTTTCCTTTACTGAAAGCTGCAAGATCTGCAATTACCTCTTCATAAAGTTTTGGGTTTAAAAAGATAGGTGAAATATCCTTAAACTGTATTCCCGGGATCGGAAAATCGGGGATGTTTTCAATTGTTTCTTCTAATTTGTTGATCAGTTCTGCTGAAGCCATTTATTAATTGATTTTATAGCTGGAAATTTTCCAGTCTCCGTTTACATTTTTAAGCCCGAAAGTTACTTTTAGGGAAGTAGTCTTTCCGCTTTTATCCGTTACATCATAAGTAGCATTTACGCTGGCGCTGTTGGCTGTAGCACCGCTTGTCGTAATATTCTTTACGCTCACGTTTTTCACAGACCCGAAACCTGAAGTAGGGTTTGAGAAAGATTCGTAGCTTCCCCAGCTAGGATTGCTGGATGTTTCATAGGCTGCTTTTAAATTCTGAGAGCTCACGCTGTTCAAAAATTTGCTTACGGTATTTTTAGGATCTGTGGTCGGCTGTTTTGGTGCAGCTGGTGCTGCAGGAGTAGCCGCTGCAGGATCTGTAGTGGTTCCGGAAGGAACTGTTGGGTTATTTGGATCTACCACTGCGCTTGGCTGTTCAGATACAGCTGTTGAATCTGTTTTTGGAACGGCAGGTACTTTCAGGGCTGCTGCATTTACATCAAGCCCGATTTTTGACATTTTGAAAGTCTTAGCCGTAGTCTTTACAGAAACCGTAATGTCTATTTTATTATCCACTACTTTAGAAGCAGGGATAGAGGAGAATTTCAGGTTGAAACCTTTGAAGTTGTTATCCTGCATCAGGTTTTTGGCTGTTGCCAGTCTTACACCGTTACTGAAGACTTCAAGAGTAGCTTCAAGGCCGGCTCCAGTAAATGATACAGGGTTTCCTGCTGCGTCTACAAGTCTCGGAACAATCTGGATGGCTGTAGGTGCTCCGGTTCCGTCATCACCTGTAGGTCTTGTCACAAGGCTTAATGATCCTGCTTTTACATCATTAGGATCACTTTCTTTAGCTTTATCATCCCCGAAGATATTCATTTCTCCCAGTGATGGAGGGGCAGTACTTGCCCATTCGATTCCGTTTTTCTGTGCAACTTCATCAGCCAGAGCCATAATCTCAGGAACTTTTTTCCCGTTGATCAGTTTTCCAAGGGCTTTCAGTTCATTGATATCACCATCAGCTTCTACTCCAAATGTTTTAAGAATATAAAGAGCTTCATTAAACTTAATCTGTTTAATGGTAGGTAAACTGGAAGTCATATCGTTGATACTTGACTGCAGTGTTTTAGTATTCGTAGCATCTACATGATCTTTCTTGCATGCTGTAAAAAGCAACAGGCTGAAAACAAGTAGAAAAGAAAACTTTTTCATTTTTATTTGGTTTGTTGCAAATTTAATAAAACCTTTATTAATACTGGATTTTATTTTTTATTTATCTTTCCGGCCTGTTTTATCAGTTTTTATGGGGAATTTCAATGCTGTTGTTATTTCTTTTAGCCATTTCTTTCGCCCTTTTATCTGCCTCCCGCATTCCATCCGTAACAGAGGAACCATCCGGGAGTTTCATATCAGAAGGCAGTTGTGAAGCCATCTGTCTTATCTGGGCAAACGGGTCTTTTTTATACTCATTGTATTTTTCTTCAAATTTTTCTTTAGAAAGCTGACGCATTCCTGAGTTTGAATTTTTTTTGTTAAATTTTTCGAGAAGGAGGATATTTTTAATTTGATTGATTTTTCTGTTTCCTTTTAGTTCCCAGGAGTAATTTTTCTCCGTGTCTTCTATTTGAATGATTAGGCCCGGAAGACCATAAAATTTATACGGGCCATCCTGAAAAGGAAGATCAGTTGTAAACCACGCAGTCCACTGCCTTCCACCATAAGCTGTTTCCGCTTTTTGAACGACATAATTTCCCATTTTTCGCTTCTCATTACTTATTGTCCATGTAATGGAAGGTGTTTCGAGATAGGAATAATCATCATTGAATACGACATCTGTGTAGAGTACATTCTGTATCGGGTATTTTTTGAAAATTCTGTGTGAAAAAGATATTGGCTTTCTATCCTGTACAGTAGAAAAATCCGGCATGGTACCATTTTCACTTTTAGAGACGATATCATTAGAAAGTGAATCCAGAACAGTAAGTTCATAGGATTGATATACGGACTGATGTTTATCAATATCCAGAATCATGGTTTCTTTTTCATATCGCATTGAGTCTTTATTGGGCCTGTAAGATAATTCGTAAAAGAAGCGGTGCGCTGAATTCTGAGCATTTCCAATGCATAATATGGTAATGAAAATAAGAGTTAATATTTTTTTCATATTATATGGTTTTATTGTTTATTGGGCTTCTCTTTAAGATCTCCTTTAAAGAAGTTGCTGAAAATTGTCTGCATATTGGGGAATGACGGATCCTGCCAATAAGGGGTTTTATAACTGCTGTTGTCTTTATCAAATTTTACTTTTTCAATATCGTTGTCATTGTTGAAGCTTAATTCCGTAGGATAGAAATTATTGTACACTGCAATCTGATTATATTCAGGTTCACTTTTATGTTTTAGCTTAACAAAAACAAGTTCATTATATTCCAGGAAATCTTTCAGGGTCTTCTCTGAATCCTTTTCGAAGGACATGTTTAAAATGGTTCTGATATCATAAAATCTGTATCCTAAAAATGAAAATTCTTTTTCCCGCAGAACTCCTCCTGTTACTTCAATCTGATCTCTGCGATTTCCTTTCAATTCCCTGATCGTATTTTTTGAGCTTTTATATTCTTCCGGATCCCCTACATTTTTAAGTTTGGGAAGATTCAGTGAGTTACCATAATCCCATGATGAAGTTTCTTTCTTTTCGTTTTTAGATTCTGCCAGTCTGAATATCCTGTACTGCTCAACATTGGTACTTTTCAGTTTTTTTGTTTTGTTGTCGAAAATATAGGTTACAATTCCGTCTGCATAACTGTTCAGCTTATTATTTACCGTAACGTAGGCATTAAAATTTCCTTTGATAAAAATGTACCTGGCTGGTTTGCTGTTCTTGATAACTACTGTTTCAATTTCCTTTACCTGATCATTGATTTTTATAACGGACTGATCAAAGTCCGAATAAGATAAAGTAGCCACCGGAAAATTATTGTAGACAAGCTGGAACTTCTCCTGAGAAGGCGACAATGAATGTTTGTCAATCTTACCTTCAAAATCCGAATAGGCTAAAATGGTTCCGTCTTTTCCAAACACAGAAACTCTGGGAAGGGGAATATTATTTTTTTCAGAAACGAAAGTGATGGTCTGAGCCTGGATAAAGCTGGCCAGAAAAAGAAAGAGTGAATAGAGGAAAAGTTTTGTTTTCATAATAAATTTTGTTTTTTAGCTGTTGATGAAAATGCATAAAAAAAGACTGATCGTTTTAACAATCAGTCTTTTATCATTTTATTTTGTTACAAGTCCTTAGAAAGGATACTCATAAATTTCAGATTCGTGTAAGAATGGGTTTCCTGTAGGAATCAACTTCAGTTTAGATAAAGCTGAAAGTACAGTAAACATAAATAATCCAACTACGAACAGGATTGCTCCAAGGATTAAAAGGAATACTTCAGGAGTGTTCCAGTATGGTCCTACTGTTCCTGGCATTACCATGTTGAAGTAATCTAAGATGTGTCCCAAGATCACCACTACTGCCATTGTAGTAACTACTTTGTAGTTTCTCTTGATGCTGCTGCTTACCAATACCAATAGTGGTAATAAGAAGTTGATGATCAACATCGGCAAGAAAGTAGGAGAGTAGTGTTGGAATCTACCGAAGAAGTAGTTAACCTCTTCCGGAACGTTGGCATACCAGTAAAGCATGAACTGAGCAAACCATGTATATGTCCAAAGCATACTTGTAGCGAAAAGGAATACTCCTAAATCGTGTAAGTGGTTATCATTGAACTGTGGTAAGAAACCATTTTTCTTAAGGTAAACACTTAATAAAATGATTACGGCAATACCACTTGAAAGGCAGCTAACCATTGAATACCAGATATACATTGTAGAGTACCAGTGAGGGTCAATAGACATCAACCAGTCCCAAGCCCACGCTGCAGAAGCAAATCCAAAGAATGCGATGTATCCTACTGACCATCTGTAAAGCATCTGATACTCTACTTTAGACTTCGTTTCATCTACTTTCTTAGACTGAGCTTTTAATTTCCATGCGAAGAAAGAAGCTCCAAGCACATAGATTAAAGTTCTTACTGCGTAGAAAGGAATATTTAAGAATTTTTTCTTTTCGAATAAGATCACATCAAAATTAGGTTTAGAAGGATCTGTTAAATCAGGGTCCATCCAGTGGAATAAATGACCATTATGAGTGATGTTTAAGATCATCAGGATTACTAAGATTGCACCACCGTAAGGGATATAAGAAGCAATAGCTTCCATTACTCTTGTAATGATGATAGGCCATCCTGCGTGTGCAGCGTGCTGAATAGAATAGAAGAATAATACGCAGCAGCTTACTCCAAAGAAAAATACAGCTACAAAATGTATTGCTGCTAAAGGCTGGTTGTGTACCTGCAATGTAGCATGCTCAAGGTGAGCCGCGTGATCCTGAGGTCCAACCATTTCACTTGAGTGTGTAGGAGCCGTATGACCTGAAGCATGGACAGCTTCCATCATTTGTTCTATTTTCTCAGTAGAAATTCCTTTGTTCAAAAAGAAACCAATACCGAAAAGAACTAAACCTACAACAAGAAGTATTATAGAAGTTGATTTTAATTTTGGTGAAAAACTATACATTTCTTTTCTTATTTTTTAGTTTCGGTAGTTTTTGTTTCAGTCGCTGCTGGTTCTGCAGCTGTAGCTGTTGCCGGTGCTGCAGCTCCTTTTTTAAAGGCATTCATCACATACATGGCAACTCTCCATCTGTCTCCTGCGTTCAGTTGTCCCGCGTAAGATCCCATTGCATTTCTACCGTTTGTTATTACATAATGAACAGATCCTACAGTAATTTCTCTATCGGCATAGTTTGGTACACCAGAGAAAGCGCCTGACTGAACGATCGGTCCTTGTCCGTCTCCTCCTGTGCCATGACATGCAGAACAAGTATGGTCAAACAATATTTTACCTCTTTCAATATCTTTTGCTGCATTAGCCGGATTTAGAGGAGAAGTAGTCATACTTTTTGAAGCGTCATAGCCAGCGTTATACTGATCTGGTGTTTTAGGAAGTAATGATTCTTCAAAAACGCCGTCTTTATTTTGAGGAACTGATCCTTCTACCGGTGCAAGACCTGTTGCTCCGTTATTTTTTACGAAAGCAGGAATTTCATTTTCATGATCTGAATAAGCATCCTGAGCTTTCATCAATGGATCATATGCTACCGGAAAGTACATATCAGGGAAATATACCAACGGTACGTTTTCTTTTGGTCCGCAAGAGTTAAGTAAAACTGTTGTTAAACCTAAAACTGCTGTAATTTTTAGTACATTCTTTTTCATTTTAAGCATCTTTAACAGTTATTTCTTCAACTCCAGTTTCAATGAGTAACTGTTTTACAGATTCTACATCTTCAGTTACAAATTCCATCATGAATTTATCATCCGTTGTTCTCGGATCCGGGTTTTGTGCCGGCGCTCCGGGATACATTTTATTTCTTACCAAGAAAGTTAATGACATCATGTGAGCTGCACAGAATACCATAAGCTCAAACATTGGTACTACGAATGCCGGCATATTGTGTGCCCAGTCAAAAGCAGGCTTACCACCAATATTTTGAGGCCAGTCGTGGTTCATAACATACCAGGTTAAAGTAGCTCCAATCGTTACTCCATAAAGTGCGTAAAGAAATGCGGCATCAGAAATTCTGGTTTTCTTTAACCCTAAAGCTTTGTCTAGCCCGTGAACCGGAAACGGAGTATAAACTTCGTTGATTGCGATTCCTTTATCGTTGAATGCTTTAACGCCGTTCATTAAATCGTCGTCGTCAGCATAAAGTCCGTATACAATTTTAGTGGTGCTCATCTCCTTCTTTTGCTTTATAAGTTTCACCTGAGATTTTCAAAATCGATTTTAATTCAGCCTGTGCAATTACAGGGAATGTTCTTGCGTATAATAAGAATAGTACAGAGAAGAATCCGATTGTTCCTAAATATACACCCACATCAATAATCGTTGGCTTAAACATCGTCCAAGATCCAGGTAAGTAGTCTCTTGAAAGGTTAATAACGATAATGTCAAAACGCTCAAACCACATACCGATGTTGATGATTAATGCAATGATAAATGTTGCAATAATATTTGTTCTTACTTTCTTGAACCAGAATAGCGCAGGAATAATTAAGTTACAAGAAATTAATGCCCAGAACGCCCACCAGTAAGGTCCTACCGCAGCACCTGGAGAAAGATAAGTGAAATCTTCAAATCTTGAACCTGAGTACCATCCGATGAAGTATTCTGTTGCGTAAGCTACTGTTACCATACCTCCTGTTAAGATAATTACGATGTTCATAATTTCAATATGATACATAGTGATATAATCTTCAAGGTGACAAACTTTTCTTGCAACAAGCAATAGAGTCTGTACCATTGCAAATCCTGAGAAGATCGCACCTGCAACGAAGTAAGGAGGATAGATCGTAGAGTGCCATCCTTTAATTACCGAAGTGGCGAAGTCAAAAGATACGGTGGTGTGTACTGAGAATACAAGCGGTGTTGCCAACCCAGCAAGAACCAAAGAAAGTTCTTCGAATCTTTGCCAGTGTTTTGCTTTACCACCCCAACCGAATGCAAGGAATGTATAAATCTTTTTAGTCCAAGGCGTTTTTGCTCTGTCTCTGATCATTGCAAAGTCAGGAATTAGTCCCATGAACCAGAATACTGTAGATACTGAGAAATACGTAGAGATTGCAAATACGTCCCAAAGTAGAGGAGAGTTGAAGTTCCCCCAAAGAGAACCGAACTGGTTTGGCAAAGGGAATACCCAATATCCTACCCAAACTCTACCCATGTGAATTACCGGGAAGATTGCTGCCTGTACAACTGCGAAGATCGTCATCGCTTCCGCAGATCTGTTTACAGACATTCTCCATCTTTGTCTAAATAATAATAATACTGCGGAGATAAGTGTTCCGGCGTGACCGATACCTACCCACCATACGAAGTTGGTGATATCCCAACCCCAGTTAATAGTTCTGTTAAGTCCCCATGCTCCAATACCTGTTCCGATAGTATAAGCGATACATCCGAATCCATAGATGAATAGAACTAAGGCTGCATACAATGAAATCCACCATAATTTGCCTGCTCTTTCTTCGATAGGTCGTGCAATATCTTCTGTGATATCGTGATAAGTTTTGTGACCAATAATTAGAGGTTCCCTTATCGGAGCTTCGTAATGTCCTGACATTTTTTACCTATTTATTATTTAAACTTTATTTTTCTACTCTGTTTCTTACTTTAGTATGATAGAACACATTTGGCTTGGTTCCGATCTCTTCAAGTAAATAATATCTTCTGTCGCCAGCGTATAATTTTCTAACTTCAGATGCTTTATCATTCATGTCTCCGAACTGGATAGATCCTGTAGTACAAGCTTTAGAACATGCTGTCTGGAATTCTCCGTCTTTCACTACTCTGTTCTCTTTTTTAGCTTCAAGAATAGTCGTCTGAGTCATTTGGATACATAATGAACATTTCTCCATTACCCCTCTTGTTCTTACAACAACGTCTGGGTTTAGAACCATTCTTCCAAGATCGTTATTCATGTTGAAGTCGAACTTGTCATTAAGGTTGTATGTAAACCAGTTGAAACGTCTTACTTTGTAAGGACAGTTGTTTGCACAATATCTTGTACCGATACATCTGTTGTAAGCCATATGGTTCTGACCTTGCTTACCGTGTGAAGTAGCCGCTACCGGACATACAGTTTCACATGGAGCGTGGTTACAGTGCTGACACATTACTGGCTGGAAGATTACATCCGGATTATCAGCTGGGTGGTTCAATGCACCTCCCTCTTTGTTGAATGCGGTACCGTATAATTCCGGTACAGCCATTCCGTCTTTTAATCCTTCGTATACTTCTACCGTTTGTCTTGAAGAATAGTAACGGTCAATTCTTAACCAGTACATATCTCTCGACATTCTTACTTCTTCTTTACCTACTACAGGAACGTTGTTTTCTGCCTGACAAGCAATAATACATGCTCCACAACCCGTACAAGAGTTCAGGTCAATAGATAAGTTGAAGTGAGGTCCGTCTGTATCATCGAAAGCATCCCAAAGGTCAATTTTTCTTGCAGGAAGAGCTCCGCTGATGGTGTGGTACTCCAAAGGTTTGTTCCATCCTTTGTGCTCATCATCGAAAGCTACGTTGATGAAATCTGCCAAAGGAACTTCTTTTGCGATCTCATAACGACCCATCAATGTATTTTGAAGCTGGATACCTGCGAATTCATGGTCTTCTCCTGTTTTTTCGATTTTAACACCTGAAAGAACAAGGTTAGAACCGTCAAATAATGGATAAGCGTTTACACCGGTATCAGCCGTTGCTCCTGAGTTTTTCTTACCATAACCAAGTGCAAGACCTACAGATCCTTCAGCTTGTCCCGGTTGTACGAATACAGGAACGTCTTTTATTGTAACTCCGTTTACAGTAAGGTTTACGATAGAACCATCCAACTGCATTCTTGCGTTAAGATCGTTATCGATTCCGAATTTTTCTGCGTCTTTTGGAGAAATTGTCAAATAGTTATCCCAAGACATTCTTGTGATTGGGTCAGGTAATTCTTGTAACCAAGGGTTGTTTGCCTGAGTACCGTCTCCCATTGAAGTCTTAGTGTATAATACTAATTCTAATTCAGAAGGTTTAAAGTTTCCTAATTCAGCAACAGCCTGAGCAGCGTTTCCACCTGCGTAAGATAGTGTTGTTGAGTTAGTAGATGCGTTGATACCATTATACAATGCCTTGTTGAAAGAAGTACCACCTAAAAGAGAAGCAGAGCTTGCTTTTAAATAGTCGTAGTAGTTGTTTGCGGCATTGTTTTTTCCGTTCTTCCAAACCAATAATGATTCTTCAATCTGTCTTGATTTGTAGATTTTCTGGATGGTAGGCTGCATTAATGAATATACTCCTGTCTGTGGTTCGATATCTCCCCAAGACTCTAACCAGTTAGCAACCGGAATCACAGCTTTTGCTGCTTTGTACATTTCATTTTTCTTATCTGCTACAGCAATTACGTAAGGAACTTTAGATAAAGATTTTTTGAAATCTTCTCCTTTTGGATGAGAGTAGATAGGATCCACATTGTTGGTAACTAAAACACCAACTTGTCCGCCGTTTACCCATCCAAGGAATTCCTGGTATCTTGCACCGTCGAATTCTTTCAGTAAGTTGGCTTTACCTGTGAAAGCTACTGAACCTAATTTCTGGTTGATTAAGTGTGCTAAAACCTGTGCTCCTTTAGAACCGTCAGCAAAAACAACAGCTTTGCTTCCTTTTGCTTTCAATTCGTTAGCAATTTCAGTTGCAGTCTTATCAGAAGTACCACCACCTACGATTGCATTGTAAACTTCAACTAAAGTCTTGTTTACAGCACTTGGTTTTAATCTATATCTTGAGTCAGCATTAGCACCGGTTAATGACATGTTAGACTCCACCTGGATGTGTCTTAGCATGTTTGGTCCTGGCTTTCTTGCTGCTGCATAAGAAGTTTCTAAGCTTGAAGCGTTATAATCTCCTAAGAAATCAGCCTGGAAAGAAACTACCAGCTCAGAACCTCTAAGGTCATAAACAGGTAATGCTCTTTGTCCGAATACTTCCTGAGCTGCATCTAATTGTGCAGAATAAGGGAAGGCATCATAAGTTACTAATTCTGCTGTAGGATATTTAGCTTTGAATTCAGCGAATAACTTTTTGAAAGTTGGTGAAGCAAAAGAGTGTGATAAAACCACAATCTTTTTGCCTGACGCCTTAGCTTCTCCCAACCCTTTAATAACAAAACTGTCTACTTTATCGAAAGTTTCGTCTTTTCCGTCCAGTTTAGGCTGTTTTACTTTATCGTTATCATAAAGAGAAAGTACACTTGCCTGAGCTCTTGCATTAGTTTTACCTAAATCACCACCAGCCGGGTTGGGTTCAATTTTGATAGGTCTTCCTTCACGGGTTTTTACTAAAACACTAGCAAAGTCGAAACCGTCAAAATAAGTTGAAGCGTAATAGTTAGGGATTCCCGGAATAATATCATGCGGCTTTACCACATAAGGAATCGTTTTGATTACCGGAGCTTCGCAGGCAGCCAATGTAACTGCTGCTGTAGAGAATCCTAGTAATTTAAGGAAATCTCTTCTTGAAGTACTTGATCCGTTTTTCTCAGCATCTCCAAGGAAATCTTCTACCGGAATTTCTTCCTGAAACTCTTTCTGAGCCAGCTTATTATTCAAAGCCGGATCTTTAAGTTCATGAATACTTCTGAATTGTATTTTGTTTGAAGCCATTTATACTTCTAATTTTTTAGTTATTAATAATGACATTTACCACACTCAAGACCTCCAATTGCATCTACAGTGATTTTACCTCCATCTTGTGGATATTGTTTTTTCAACTTGTCATGTAGATTCTTGAAGTACTCTTTATTATAACCGTTGTTCATATCAACTTCAGTAGTTCTGTGGCACTCGATACACCATCCCATAGTAAAGTCGTTAGCCATCTGAACAACATTCATTGTATCAATTTTACCGTGACAAGCTTTACATACAACATCGATTTTGTTGTTAGGATTCTTTTTGTTGAAAGAGTTGATGATTGCCTGTTCTCCAGCAATTACGTGCTGAGAGTGGTTGAAGTAAACGAAGTCTGGCATGTTGTGGATTCTTGTCCATTCAACCGGCTGTGTTTTTCCTGTGTACTGTTGTTTTGCAGGATCCCAGCCTGTTGCTGCGTAGATCTTCTGGATTTCACCGTCATAGAATGCCTTGTCTTTTCCTGGCTCCATGTAGTGATCTGCGTTGTATTCAGAAATTGTTCTGTGACAGTTCATACAAACGTTCATAGAAGGGATTTCAGATACTTTTCCGTATTTAGCACTGGAGTGACATAACTGACAGTCAATTTTCTGTTCTCCAGCGTGGATTTTGTGAGAGAAGTAGATAGGCTGTTCAGGCTTATACCCTTTGTAAACACCGATCCACATTAGCCAGTTCCATACTCCGTAAGCAGCAAGAATAGCAAGAATTGCCAGTAAGCCTTTACCAATGTAGTGGAACTTCTCGTACATTTCACCGAAAGAACGAACTCTTGTTTCGTTAAGTCCGGCTAAATCTTCAGACTGACCCAATTTTACCAGTTGTCTTAGTTTTACCAGGATCCAAACCAGTAAAGCTGCGATCGCTAAAAGTGAAATGATTACAACGTTTGTAGTAGTTTTGTCTGCAGGAGCTGCCGCAGTAGCGTCAGTTGCAGGGGTTGCTTCCGGTTTTTTCTCCTCCGGAGCAGGAGGGTTAGTTGTGAAAGCTAAAATGTCGTCAATATCCTTGTCTGTAAGATTCGGAAAGACCTGCATTTCAGTCTTATTAAACTTTTCAAAAATCTCATTGGCGTATTTATCCCCAGAAGCTCTAAGAGCTTTGTTGTCTTTGATCCACTTGTGAAGCCAGTCTTTGTCTACACCACCTTCTGTCTTTACACGTTCTACAACCCCTTTTAATGGTGGTCCTACAACCTGTTTGTCCAGCGCGTGACATGCAGTACAATTCGCTTTGAAAAGTTTCTCTCCGTTTTTAGGATCGCCGTCTTGCCCGTAAAATGAAGCACTGGTTGATAGCAATAAGCCTATCGCGATCAACGTTTTTTTATAATGCTTTCTCCAACTAATCATTTAAATTATCTTATGTTAGTAAATTATTGAACATTCAATCAATTCGGCAAAAATAATATTTTTAACAGAAATTTAACGGCATATAAAAAGGGGAAAATGTAATTTAAGGTTAATTTGTATTGATTCTAAATAACCTGTTTGGTATAGTTTTTTAATTTGTATAAATTTGCGGAAACAAGTTTAAATGAGAAATCTAATCAAAATATTTTCGATATTATCATTATTTGGATTTTATAATATTGAGGCACAGCAGGTTGTTAAAAAAGATACCCTATCGGGGACGGAACTTGTCATGACAATGGATTCCAGAATAAATGCTGCTTTGGAGGGAGTTGAAGGGAAATGTGCTAAAGCTGTCCCAACAAATTCTACTAAAGATTTCAGCAATAATGATAGTGGAATTTCTACCGGAATAACCACAAAACCTCCTAAAATCTTTGTGCCGAGCAGAGAGCTTACCAATGCTGAAATTTGTAGAAAAAATCCTAGAATTTTAGGGTTCAAAATCCAGATTACAACAGTGAAAAGTAATGAGGAAGCTAATGAGGTAAAATCTTATTTCAGAAAAAGATTTCCTAACCTGAAAGTGGAAACAGACGCTTCTTTAAGACCTAATTATAAAATTTTAGCAGGAAGTTATTTCACCAAACAAAGTGCTGCAAGTGACCTTTCCAGAATCAGAGAATATTTTAAATCTGCAGTAGCAGTACAATATAGAATTTTCTGTGCTGAAGCAAAATAAGACCTATTTATTTCAACATAAAACAAAAAGCTGAGAAATTTTCTCAGCTTTTTTTTATTGATAATAGTTTTCCATAAACCAGAAAAATTCTGTCATTCTGAAGATATTATTGACCAACAGATAGGTGAATAATATCACCAGCGTTAATGTTAAAAATGCCATGATTTTAGAGGATGATCTGTAAGCGTAAAACAGCCACCCTAACAGTATCGGATAGACAAAAACGAAATGTCCCCCATAGATATAGGAAGTATGAAGTCCGAACCTCATCACACAATGGATGATGATATCAACTGCAAATGAAATAGTGATAATCTGGACCCATTTATTTCTGAAATTTTTAAAATAACTCCAACTTATCAGGATCAATAATATTGCTATAAAAAAGTAAGGCAGAACGGATGAATAAAGATCCATATAAAGCCCTTTGAAGTTGAATCCTTTCATATTATGTTTGTCTGACATAATAAATCCCGGGAAAAGAATATTCCCTCCGAAAAAGAAGGACAAAATCATATACCATGTTGGCATCGATTCTACATTTGAGAACTTTTCATATTGCTGATTGGTTTTTGAAAAGATATTCTGGTATTTAAAATCAATTCTGTTCAGGTAAAGAAGTACAAAACAGATTACAGCAACAGCTACCCTAAGCACAGCATTCCCGAGTTTTTTCCAGCTTCTGAAAAGATCTTTTTCAAAAAGGAGGGGGATAAAAACCTTTATAAAATTAGTTATAGTAAGTCCTCCGATCGTAATACCCGCGAGTGATAACGCGACAGCAGGTGTTTTTTCTTCTTTTCTCAGTTTTACGGCTGCGTAGTGATTGTACAGGGAAAGCAAAAATAAAGTATATGTGAAATTCTCCGGAGTGAAGGAGAGGATAATGTTGGTTGAAAAAGCTCCAAAGAAGAGAATAATTAAGATGCTTAACCACAAAGGAAGGCGGATAATATTCTTTAAATATTTGAAAACCTGAATAATATTCAATGAGATGATAATATTACTGAGCCATGCCAGAGTAAGCCTGAAGTTCGCGTCCATTTTTCCTCCAGAAATAAATAATGAGAATTCTCTTACCCAGTTGAAAAAATAGTAGGACAGGGGATGTCTTTCAAAGCTTCCTCCGGTCATCAGGATCGATTTATTATCAAAACTGAAGTATGCATCCCAGGGAATTCTGCTGTCGAAAATGATCCTGTAATGAAGAGCAATATAAGATCCCAGAATTCCATAACAGGTAAGGAAGAACAGAAATACTGCCCCTTCTGTATAAGTGGAAGGAAAAACCAATTTGAAAAAACTGATGATTTTTGTTTTGATAAAAGACACTGTCAAATTTTTTGCAAAAGTAAATAAAAAAACCACCAAAGCTGGTGGTTGTAAAAGTTTATATAAATGGTGTTATTGTTTGATTACCTTTTCTGTTTTGGAAGTTCCGTCTGAGAAGTCTACTTTTAGTAAGTAAGTTCCTTTTGGAAGTGAAGAAATATCTAATCTCTCAGAAGTGTTGTTAAGCAGAGATTTTCCGCTTACATCAAATACTGTAGCAGATTTGATTTTCTTATCTGTTTTGATGTTTATTTCTCCTTTTGTTGGGTTAGGATAGATATTAGTAACGTCTTTTACTTTGGCATTTGTTTCCTGAGTAGATAATGTACCATTTGCCCAAACCTCAACATCATCTATTGAAAGGCTGTCTGCATCGTTAGCTACGTAATGGAATCTGAATTTTACATTAGCCTGTCCTGCATATTGAGCTAAACTAACTGTAATAGCCAATGTTTCGTAATCTGTATAAACTCCATAATTTTCTTCAACCCATACCTGGTTCCATGTAGTTCCCCCATCGGTGGATACTTCTACTTTTAAGTCTCCGTTAGGATTAGGGTCAACCATGTATTCATATCCTATTTTGGCCTTAAACTTTAACACCGGATTTGTTGTTCCTGCCAAACTGAAGGAAGGGCTTGTTAAATGAGCATCCTGTGCCTGGGCAATCCACCCGATACCTGCAGATTTTCCACCTGTAATGTTAAATGTAGCCTGGCCGGTTGCATTGAATATTGTTGTTGTGAATCCCCAAGGTCTTGATGCTACATTTGTCCCTGTCGTCCATCCTGTCGGAGGAAATGTCGTACCCTGAAAAGTCTCTGTGAGAATCTGTGCATTTCCCAATATAGAAGAGACTAAGAAAATGAATAGTAATTTTGTTTTCATTTGGTTTACGTTTAAAGTTGGTGGTAAATGTAATAAAAAAATGAAAATAATTACTAATTATTTAATATTTTATGAATATTATTAATTACGAACTGCACGAAAGTGTAGAGCATCCTGCAATATCATCATATCCGGATGGCCTTTTGGCAGAATATTCAGGATATAATTCCTGGTAGGGATTTTCAAGGGCTTTGGTAAGTTTTTCCAGCATATCTCTTTTACCGTTGCTGATCTCTTCAATACATTGATAAAGAAGATAATTCCGCAGAATAAATTTTGGATTTGATTTTTCCATCATTGCCAAAGAGGCTTCTCTTGAAATGGAGTTCAATGCTATTCTGGTTTCATAATTACGGATAAAATGTTCGAGTTTCGCTACCTTTTCTTCATTCAGACTAATATAAGAGACATCTTTAAAATGTTCTGCTATGCTGGTGTTTTGGTTTATTTTTTCCAGTTGATTGAAAAATAAGGTGTAATCCAGCTGGAGTTCCTGCATCAATCCCTGCCAGTTGGTGAAAAATTCCTCGTCATCTTTCTGAAGTTGATCAAAACCGAATTTTTTGCAAAGCATCCTGTCATGAGCTTCCCAGAAATAGGTGCCGAAATTATTTAAAGTATCTTCTAAAAATTTTTCATCCTTAATCAACGGGTGAAGGGCATTGGCCAGCTGCCAAAGATTCCATTGAGCGATCTGTCCCTGTTTTCCAAATGCATATCTTCTTCCCGGAAGATCGGTTGTATTGGGAGTGAAATTCAAATCATATTCGTCCATCATAGAATAGGGGCCATAATCAATAGTTAATCCCAGCGCTGACATATTATCTGTATTCATAACCCCGTGTACAAAACCTACCCTGAACCATTCAACCATTAAATCAGCAGTCCTGGTGCAGATCCTTTCAAAAAAGTCTTTGTATTTCTTACTGTCAGCGGATGTAATTTCTGGGTAATAATTTTCAATGGTAAAGTCAGCAAGTTCCTGAAGACTATTGTATTCTCTTTGGGCAGACATCAGTTCAAAGTGGCCGAAACGTAAAAAACTTTCAGCAGTTCTGATTACTACCGCGCCTTTTTCCAGCTTCGGATTTCCGTTATACATGATGTCACGCATTACATCTTCTCCGGTAAAGGCGAGACTGAGAGCTCTTGTGGTGGGAACCCCTAAGTGGTACATTGCTTCACTCATCAGGTATTCACGAACGGAAGATCGTAACACGGCTCTTCCATCGGCATGTCTGGAGTAGGGTGTGGCTCCTGCTCCTTTCCACTGGATTTCTGTCTTTTTTCCTTTTTCATTAGTTATCTCGCCTGCCAGAATAGCTCTTCCATCACCAAGCTGCCCTGCCCAGTTTCCAAACTGATGGCCTGCATAAGCTGTGGCATAGGTTTGAACGTTTTCAGGAAGGTTATTTCCAACCAGAAAGTCCAGGTCTCTATCTTCGTATTTTCCCAAACCGATTTCTTCTGATAAGGCTTCGTTAAAAGCGATCAGTTCAGGCTTGTTAAAGCCGGCAGGACGGATGGTGGCAAATAAAACCTTTGGGGTATTTCTTTGCATAGGATTGTTGGAGAAATCACCGGGAAAATTCTCAATAAATGGCTGTCTGATACGTTCGATATTCATCTTTCAAAGGTATTAATTATAAAAGAAAAGACCTTCCAAATTATTGAAAGGTCTTATATATTTCTAAAAGAGAATTTATTTATTGAAATCTACTTCATCATTGGTATGAAGGTTTTCATTGATGTTATCCTCTTTCTTCTCTGCAGGTTTTTTAGGGGTAGGATCTACCGGTCTTGGATTTTTAATCTCATCGATAGTCTGAAGACTTCCATCGTCTCCATATCCTCCGCCAAGGCCTTTAAGGTTTGAACAGCCGTCTTTCCAGTCTGAAGGCTTAACAAACTTATCATCAGGAGTAACTCCTAAACTCTTGTCTGCCCAAACTTTCTTCATGAAAATTGCCCAGATCGGTAATGCCATTCTCGCACCCTGACCTTCTCCTGTTCCAAAGAAGTGAGTTGCTCTGTCTTCCCATCCAACCCATGCTCCGGTTGCCAGTTTTGGGGTAATTCCCATAAACCATCCATCGGAGTTGTTCTGAGTGGTACCTGTTTTGGCAGCAATTTCTACAGCTTTTGAGATCCCTCTTCTTCCAAGCTCGCCGGAAGCGGTTCCGTACTGTGCAACACCTTTCATCAGTTCAATCATGGTGTAGGCATACATTGGATTCATTACTTCCTTAGGTTCTACGTTTACTTCCTTGATAACTCTACCGTTGGCATCTTCAATTCTCCAGATCATCTCCGGTTTATTGTAATTACCATAGTTGGCAAAAGTACTGTAAGCACCTAACATTTCGTAAATCGTAATATCTGATGAACCTAAAGCGATTGTATTGTTTCTTGGAATATCTTCTGTTACTCCCAGATCTCTTGCGGTCTGGATTACAGCGTCTACTCCTGTCATTTCAATAAGCCTTGCTGCAACTGGGTTTTGAGAGTGTGCCAATGCATCTTTTAGCGTAAGCATTCCTCCTCTTCCCGGTACATGCCATCCGTTATGATCATAAGTTCCGTTAGAAACAGCCGAACAAGGTGTCATTCCCAGTTTCATAATAGCGGTTGCGTATACGAAAGGCTTAAAGGTAGATCCTACCTGTCTCTTACCTTGTTTGATGTGGTCATACTGGAAGTGCTGCCAGTCTATACCACCTACCCAGGCTTTGATCTCTCCGGTTCCCGGAACCATAGACATCAAACCTGCCTGTGCAATTTGCTTATGATATCTGATAGAATCCCATGGAGACATTTCAACTTCTTCTTCTCCGTTCCAGGTGAATCGTGAAGTTTTAATAGGCTTCTTGAATTCCATCATGATAGAATCTTCAGGCATTCCGTCAGCTTTCAAAAGCTTGTAACGGCCGGTTCTTTTCATTGCCTGAACCATCACATCATTGATCTGCTTGTCAGTAAGATAGTAGAAAGGTCTGTTTTTTCTTCCTCTTTGTTCTGCATCAAATCTCTTTTGAAGGTCTGTTAAGTGTTCCTTGATGGCTTCCTCAGCATATTTCTGCATTTTAGAATCAAGAGTCACATATATTTTTAAACCGTCTTTGTAAAGGTTCAGTTTTTTTCCGGTTTCTTTTTCATGAGTTTCAAGATATTTATCAATCTCTTTTCTCAGGTAAAATTTATAATAAGCAGAGTATCCGTCAGTGATGCTTTTGATCGGGTGAAAATCCACCTCAATCGGAGTATTGGCTGCCTTTTCGTAAGTAGCAGCATCAATATATCCTGTTTTCTGCATCTGATCCAATACTACATTTCTTCTTTCTTTTGCCTTTTCAGGGTATCTGTAAGGATTGTTTTTTCTTGGATTTTCAAGCATGGCCACAAACGTTGCCGCTTCAGGTAATGTAAGTTCAGAGGTTTTCTTGTTAAAGTAAACTCTGGAAGCCATTTCAATACCATTGGCATTGAAAAGGAAATCAAACTTATTGAAATAAAGAGTAATTATTTCTTCTTTGGTATATCTTTTCTCAAGACTTACCGCCACAACCCATTCTTTAAGCTTCTGGAATGCTCTCTGAATTTTATTCTGGGAAGCATTTCCTGTAAAAAGAAGTTTGGCAAGCTGCTGCGTAATGGTAGAACCTCCACCACGTCCACCACCATAAGCCACGGCTCTGGCAACAGAATATAAATCGATTCCTGAGTGTTCTTTGAAACGCTCATCTTCTTTAGCCTGAAGGGCATAAATAAGATAAGAAGGAAGGTCCTTATAAACAATTGGCTGGGTTTTTTCCTTTTCGAATTTACCCAGGGTTACTCCGTCTGAAGAAATGATCTCAGAAGCAACAAAGATATCGGGGTTTTCAAGTTCTTTTACATCAGGCATTTCCCCAAGGAACCCTTGAGAAACTGAAAAGAAAAGCCCTGAAATTCCCAGAACTACTGCAATGAGTCCGATCCAGATAAATGAAACCCATTTTCTCCAGGAGGTATCTTTCTTTTTCTTGGGAGGCAGAGGAAATGTTTTCCCCTTATTTCCTGCATTTTTTTTGTTCTCTTCCATTTATGGTTACGGTTTAGCCGTTTCTATTTTTACACCAATGTCCTCAATTCCAGGAAGGTTGTCGTTTCTCATCGCCTGAATTAAACCGATTTCGTATTTTCCTTTTCCCGGAAATTTATAATTTAATTTATACTGAAACAAAGTTTCCTTCGTATCACCAAACCCTGTACCAAGCCATTCTCCGTTTGGTTTTGCCAGTACATAATTCAGGGTGTCTGTCTCCTTTTTTTTGTTCTGAAGATTGGTGAAATTCACTATAAACCTTATATTACTGTAAGGATAACTGTTGTTATTTCTTACAACAAATATAATATTTTTAGGATTCTGCGGATCTGAAATTTCAAGATTAAATTTTTGCTCGCTTTTCTTATTCCATTTGTTATCAACGGAATTCATCATAACATCTCCTCCTGAGGAAGAGTTACAGCTAAAGAAAAGGATAAGGGAAAGTAATCCTAAAATTTTACGCATTATTATCTTTTTTTGGAGGGTATTTCTTTTTGAATTTCTTTTTGTTTGGGTTATTGCTCTGAGGCTTTTTATCAGTATCAGCATTACTCACTGCTTTTTCCACTGGGGCTTTTTGCTGTGGTTGCTGCTTCTGAGGCTTAGGCTGATTGGCTGAATGAGCATTTGGGTTTTCGGTTTTCTGAGTCCTTTCCGGTCTTTCCTGCTTCTCCGGTCTGTTTCTTTTTTGCCCTTGCCCCTGGCCCTGTTGGTTGTTATGCTGCTTATTCTGGTTGTTTCTGTTCCTGTTTCCTCTGTTTTTCTTTTCAAAACGATCCACATTGTTTTCCTGGATCAGATCAATGGTATGAATAGAAGTTTCCGGCTGTTTCAGATCTTCAAGAGGAAGTGTTTTCTCTCCTCTTTTGTTTTTTGAAATCAGCTTTTTAACAAGATCAATATCGAAATCATACCATGCGATAGAGCTGTCTACATAGGCAAACCACATTTTCTTTTTGAAAACATCGATTTTAATGCAGAATGCTTTTCCTTTTTCAGTTTCCAACGTTGTTGAAGAAGAAGGGAAGTTGCTGAGTGCATCCAGATAGCTGTCCAGTTCATAGTTCAGGCAGCATTTAAGCTTACCACACTGTCCTGCCAGTTTCTGGGGATTGATACTTAGTTGCTGATACCTTGCCACATTGGTGTTTACAGATCTGAAATCTGTAAGCCATGTAGAGCAGCAAAGTTCACGTCCGCAAGATCCGATTCCACCTACTTTGGCTGCTTCCTGTCTGAAACCGATTTGTTTCATATCGATTTTAGTACGGAAAGCTCCGGCGTAATCTTTAATTAACTGCCTGAAATCCACTCGGTTATCAGCGGTGTAATAAAAGGTGATTTTCGAAGCATCACCCTGATATTCCACATCAGTAACTTTCATTTCAAGGCCTAATCTCTGGGCAATTTTTCTTGCTTCAAGCTTTACGCCGTCTTCCTTTTTTCTTGCTTCCTGCCATACCTCAAGGTCTTTTTGGTTGGCCTGTCTGTATATTTTAAGTGCCGATTCTTCAGAAAACTTTTTCTTTTTCATCTGAATCTTTACTAATTCTCCCGTAAGGCTTACTACGCCTACATCGTGTCCCGGACTTGATTCTACTGTAACTACACTACCGATATGTAAAGGAATATTATTTACATTCTTATAAAACGATTTTCTGTCATTTTTAAATCTAACTTCTACAAAATCACACCTGTTTGGTGCCGGATTGTTGATGTTAGAAAGCCAGTCAAAAACACTTAATTTATAACTATTCCCGCAGGTATTTACATTTTCACAGCCATTTGCGGTTTTTTTAGGGCCGCAAGAATGTGCAGAATCGCCGGATGTTTTACATCCACAACTCATATTACTATTATTTATAATCTGCAAATTTATGTATTTTTATCTTTATGCGATTCTAAAATACTCAAATAACCTGAATTCAGGTTAAAACATTTCTGTATTTTAAGCAAGAATGAATGCTGGAGGCCGGGAAAGATTGTTATTACATAAATAAGATACAGATATTAAATTCATTATTTTTTTTCAATTGCTGTTTAATTTAACATTTATTATCATTTTGTTCTTCCGTATAGGTTTTTAAAGCATTGTAGTGTTGGTATTAAACATTCGTTTAAAATTAAACAATTAAAATTAGAATAGAGTTTGTGTTGTATTAATGCTTTAATAATGACTGTTTTATCTTTTATTTATTTGAAGATATTATTTTAAACATAGTTTTCTTTTAGGATATTGTTTAAAATATTGGCAAATATTAACAGACGTATTCAAAATAATTTTATATTTGGATTATATAATAATAGTCTATGAAAAAAATATTAGTATCAACTGCTTTATTGGCGGGAGTTCTATCTTACGCAGGAGGCTTCAGAGTTTCCCTGCAGGGGGTAAAACAATTGGCAATGGCGCATACTAGTGCTCATGCCGAAGACGCGAGTGTGACATTCTTTAACCCGGCGGGTATGTCATTTATCCCTTCCAAACTGAGTGTAGTGGCAGGAGGGTTCGGTGCAAGTAATAAAGTTACTTTTCAAAACTTCAATACTTTACAAAGTGCAGAAACAGACAATCCTATAGGAACTCCTATATATGCAGCGATTACTTATAAACCAATAGAGAATCTATCCGTAGGTTTCAGTTTTTCAACGCCTTTTGGAAGTACAATCAAATGGCCAGAAAACTGGGAAGGTAAAGAATTGGTACAGAAGATGGAGCTGAAAAGTTACTATTTTCAGCCAATGGTCTCTGTGAAACTGGCTCCGTGGGTATCTTTTGGTGCCAGCTATATCTACGCAAGAGGAAAAGTAGATTGGGATAAAGCGGTAACACAATTTGACGGAAAGGTTAATATTAATGACAATAACGCAACAGGTCACGGATATGGATTCGGTTTTTATTTCAGACCTGATCCGAAATTAGATGTGAGTATTGCTTACCGTTCTGCAATAGATATGAAAGCTAAAAAAGGAACGGCTACATTCCAGTTCCCGTCACAGTCTGTTTATAATCAGTTAAGACTGAATGCAGCGGGACAAGATGGCTTCTCCGCAACACTTCCGTTGGTTGAAGAATATACCATTGGTTTAACCTATAAAGTGACACCGAAATGGCAGGTTTCTGCAGACTTTAACTATCATGGATGGGAGAGATACAGTAAGCTGACATTGGATTTTGATAATGCACCTATCGGAAACAATCCTTCAGATCCGACAATTCTTACCAATCCTAAGAATTTCAAAAACTCCAAAACATTCAGACTGGGAACTCAATATGCGTTCACAAATATGATCTACGGACGTTTGGGAGCTTATTATGACGAAGCACCTTATACTACTGATAACTTTATTCCGGAAACACCTTCATATGATACCTATGTGGTTACAGGAGGGGTAGGTTTCAAGCTGAAACAATTCGGAATTGATGTTGCGGGAGGATATGCAATGCCTCAGTACAGAAAGGTAAACAATGCTAATATTGGACTTAACGGGCAATCTAAAGCAATAGCTTTCTACTTTGGTCTAGGTTTCTCTTATAATCCATTTTAATTTTAGAAGACTATGAAAAAAATTATAATATCGACAATTGCAGTTTCTGCACTTCTTTTTACGGTAACAAGCTGTAATACGGATTTCGATACGGATGTGAAAGATATCCCGGTAACAAAAGGAGACGCTGATTTTACAAAATATATATCACTGGGAAATTCCCTTACTTCCGGATATCGTGATGGCGCCCTGTACAGCAGCGGCCAGAATGAATCTTATCCAAGTATGATTGCTGCACAGATGAAGCTTGCGGGTGGAGGAGACTTTAAACAACCGTTGATGCCTAATGACGTAGGTGGATTCAACAATCTTCCGGGATTTGCCGGAAAACTAACCCTTCAGGTGGTTAACGGCTCTTTATCTCTGGTTCCAAGCGCTCCTGCAGCGGCATTAGATATCTTATCCGGTGGCGGTACCTATAATAATATGGGAGTACCTGGTGCAAAGTCATTCCACTTAGTGGCTCCGGGCTATGGTAGCCAGGCAGGTCTTGCAACAGGAACAGCTAACCCTTATTTTGTGAGATTTGCTTCTTCCGCTACAACAAGTGTGCTGGCAGATGCTATGGCTCAGAAAGCGACATTCTTCTCTCTTTGGATAGGAAACAATGATGTATTGTCTTATGCTACCAATGGAGGTACAAATTCCCAGACAGTAGGAGGGGTTACAACTTATACGCCTGCTACGGTTCAGACAGGAAATACAAATCCTACAACGTATAAATCAAATGATATTTCTGATCCTGCACTTGTTGCCGGGTCTATTAAAGCAATCTTAGACGGTTTGAAAAGTGTTGGAACAACGAAAGGTGTTATTGCTAACATTCCTTCAGTTACTTCCGTTCCTTTTTTCACGACGGTTCCATATAACCCTTTGACGCCTGCTGCTTTAGGATCAAATCTGACAACTCTTAATACCAATCTGTACGGACCTTTGAAGCAGGCACTTACCGCTTTTGGTGCAGGGGATAGAATTAATTTACTTTCTGCAACAGGTCCGAATCCGGTTCTGATTAAAGATGTTGCGCTTACAGATTTATCGGCACAGCTTACAGTTGCGCTTACTCCTTCCTTAGGACTGCCTACAGCTACGGTGTTTGGGCAGATCTTCGGTCAGGCAAGACAAGCAACGGCGGATGATTATATTTTACTTACAACAAGCTCTGTAATTGGAAGTACTGCGGCGGGAGTTCCTGCTCCGGTAAATGTTTATGGAATTTCTTACCCGCTACAAAACCAGCATGTATTAACAAAAACAGAGGCTGGCTATGTGAAAACAGCGACAAATGCATATAATGCTTCCATAAAATCACTTGCAGATTCTTATGGACTTGCATTTGTAGATGCGAATTCCAAGATGGTGGAGTTGAATGCCCAGTCAGGAATTTTATTTGACGGGGTAAGATATACTGCGAAATTTGTAACAGGAGGAGCTTTCTCTTTAGATGGAGTTCACCTGACAGGACGTGGATACGGTATTGTTGCTAATGAATTTATTAAGTCTATCAATGCAAAATACAACTCTACACTTCCGCAGGTAGATCCAAACAAATATTCAGGAGTTAAATTCCCTTAATAATTGATAAAATAAAAACTTAGAAACCACAAGAGTAAATCTTGTGGTTTTTTTTTAAATTTGCAAAATCTTTTAAAAAGTAAAAATGGCCGATCAGTTAAGTTATCTATTTTGTACAAGAACCAGCAGGGACTTGGCAGAGAAAATTGCCCAGAATTATGGGAAAGAATTAGGAAAAATCAACTTTCAGGAGTTCAGCGACGGGGAATTTGAGCCTGTTTTGGACGAATCTGTAAGAGGAGGAAGAGTTTTCCTGATTGGATCTACATTCCCTCCTGCAGACAATCTTTTGGAGCTTCTTCTAATGATTGATGCAGCAAAAAGAGCTTCTGCAAAGAGCATTACCGTAGTAATCCCTTACTTCGGACTTGCCAGACAGGACAGAAAAGACAAACCAAGAGCGCCGATCGGTGCAAAATTAGTTGCCAACCTTCTTACTGCAGCAGGTGCAACAAGAATCATGACAATGGATCTTCATGCAGATCAGATTCAGGGATTCTTCGAAATTCCGGTAGATCACCTGTATGCTTCCACTATTTTCGTAGATTATATCAAATCTCTGAACCTTGATAATCTTACCATTGCTTCTCCGGATATGGGAGGTGCAAAAAGAGCTAAAAACTATGCCGGTCACTTAGGTGCTGAAGTGGTAATTGCTTATAAAGAAAGAAAAAAGGCAAATGTTGTAGAAGAAATGTTCCTTATCGGTGACGTTACAGGTAAAAACGTTATCCTTATTGATGATATGATTGATACTGCAGGTACACTTTGCAAGGCTGCAGATATCTTGATTGAAAAAGGAGCAAGAACGGTAAGAGCTATGGCAACGCATGGTGTGCTTTCAGGAAAAGCTTATGATAATATCGAGAATTCAAAAATCCTGGAGGTTATTGTAACTGACTCAATTCCTGTTAAAGATAATATGTCATCTAAAATCAAAGTGCTATCATGCGCTCCGTTATTTGCAGATGTGATGAAGAGCGTTCATGAGCATCAGTCAATCAGTGACAAATTTATTATTTAGATAAAAAATACTGATCGTTGGGGTTTTATAAAATATATTTGAATTTTTTCTTTACTTGAATTAAAAACCAGGATAGGATTAAAGATAGGATAAATGCAAAAATAATACGTGGTGTGCCCTGTAAATTAAAAATATTTAAAACAGGTAATTTAAGAACATACCAATGAACTAAATAAACACCTGTAGAATATAATGCTAATGTTTTCTTGTTTGAGTAGATATTTATGTTTAAAGCTATTAAGAATAACAGCGGACAAATAAAATAAAGACTCACAAGTATATCAAAGCTTCCTTTTCCAAACGCATAATTCAGGGAAACCTCAACGATTAGTATAATAATACTTAATAAAAACAACATATCCCATTTCATTTTTTTTTCCTGAAATGAAAACCTGTTAAGACTATAGCCTATAAAAATAAAAGGAAAGCAAAAGAAAAGAGAATTTCGGTACGCTGTCATTGTTATTTTTCTTAAGTTATAAATATCCATATATTGAAGACAGATGCCTGAGATGGTACATATAATGAATATTGAAAATAATATTTTATAATTCAATTTTCTTATAGCCCAAAGCATGATAAATGCAAATAAGGATTCTATAAGGTACCATAAATGAAGAGGTCCGATTAATAACTGTTTTACAATTTTCAGGATATTGGATCCAGGTGAATACCATAAAGGATAATATAGGAAAACCTAGATTAAGTATAGGTAAAGAAGTCTTTTTATCAAATTGAAGAATTGTTTTTCTGATTTGATTTCAAAAAAATAAAAACCATTGATCAGTAAAAACATTGGAACGGCGGTGCGGCCTATTCCTTCCCGGAAAAAATAAGCCAAAAGTGGATTGACATCCGCTAAAAAATTATTGCCATGCAGCCCGACAACTAAAAAAGCCATAACTATTTTCAATATATCTATTGAAACTTTTCTTTGGCCGGCTGGTTTTTCCTTTATTCCTTCTTGCATAAATTTTTATTCATAATTGTGTATAAAGTACTGAAGGCTAAAGGTAACAAAAATAAAAACCATTTCTGATTTTTTTTAAAATATTGCTTTATTTAAATAATAATACATATCTTTGCACCCTTAAATTTTTTATAAATGAAATCTATTACAATTCAAGGTACAAAAAGAGAAAGCGTGGGC
>NZ_JAYSDT010000005.1:108830-145643 GCF_041914225.1 Chryseobacterium sp. | reverse complement strand
GGTTATGAGCCCGACGAGCTACCTACTGCTCCATCCCGCGATATTGGATTGCAAAGGTACGAATAATTTTTAAAAATCCTAATTTTTCTTTTAAATAAAGGACTTTTATAAAAACTATTTTATTATTTGTATCTTTGTTCTATGGCAAAAATATTGAAAATTTACCCGGACAACCCACAGGAAAATCTTGTGAATGAGGTTATTAAAACATTAAATAATGGCGGGCTGATCATCTATCCTTCAGATACGGTTTATGCCTTAGGCTGTAACATTTTTGATATAAAAGCCATGGAAAAACTGGCCCAGCTCAAAAAAATGAAGCTTGAGAAGTCAAAATTCTCGATTATCTGTAATGATCTCAGTCATCTGTCTGACTTTACAAGACCTATTGACACCTCTGTTTTCCGGTTTCTGAAAAACCATCTCCCGGGTCCGTTTACTTTCATTCTGGAGGCTAATAAAAGCTTGCCTTTAGCCTATAAAGGTCATAAAACAATCGGGATCCGTGTTCCTGATCACCCGATTCCGCAGCTTATTGTTGAAAAGCTGGGGCACCCTATTGCCTCAACTTCCATTAAGGATGATGATGAAATCATTGAATACTCTACCGATCCTGAGCTTATTGCAGAAAAATATGATCACCTGGTAGACATTGTGATTGATTCAGGGTATGGGGATAATGTGGCATCCACTATTGTAGATCTTACATCAGGAGAACCGGAGATTATCCGTCAGGGAAAAGGAATTATTTAATAATGATGAGTCTTACCGGGAAATATACCGCAGGAATTTTACTTACTTTTATTCTTTTAGCTGCTGCGATGCTTTATTCTAATCCGGCGATCACTTTGATTACAGGAATAAGAAAAATTACAGCAGACCATTTTTTCTTCAGCAGAATTATACTGTGGGTCATTCTGATTATTGTATTCCTGTACAGTATTTTTGTTGAGAAAAACTCTTTTTTGCTTAAAGAAGAGAAAAAATATGACATAGGATTTTATATCAAAGCTGTTCTGAGCTTATATTTTATCTGTATACTCGGCGGAGCCATTCTGAATGCCTTCAGTATGTTCGTCATAAAAGAAAAAGTAAGTGATAAGCTTCTGAATCTTATACCTATTTTCAGAAACAACTATTTTTTAATTATTTTTACATCACTTACAGCAGCCATTGTAGAGGAATTCCTGATACGGGGCTATATACAGTCCAGGATTGAAAAAATTTATAATAATCCGGCAACAGGAATTATTATTTCAGCTGTTTTGTTCGGAATTCTGCATAGCACTTACGGTACCATAGCTCAGGTTCTCGGGCCTTTGTTTATCGGACTTGTTTTTGCCTTATTTTACAAACGCTATTCAAATATTAAAGTTCTGATTATCTGTCATTTTATGATTGATTTTATAGCAATGACAGGTATGAATTTTATTGATATTAAACACTTATCTGTATTTTAACATTATGAAAATTATAACATCCCCGGCAAAATTGATGAACGTAGAAAATTCAACGGATCTGTTGAAAACCACTACTCCGAAATTCATTGAAGATGCTGCATTCATACAATCTTATTTAAAAGAAAAATCACCAAAATATCTTTCCGAGCTGATGGAAATATCAGCTAAACTGGCTGATGAAAACTGGGAAAGAAATCAAAAATGGAAATCCAAACCTACTGCAAAAGAATCTGCTCCGGCCATGTTTGCCTTTACAGGAGAAGTTTACAGAGGGCTGGATGCCAAAACACTGGATAAAAATGCGGTAGATTACCTTCAGAAAAATTACAGAATCCTTTCCGGGCTTTACGGTTTATTGAAACCATCGGATAAAGTAATGCTGTACAGGCTTGAAATGGGACGTCCTTTCGAATTTGAGCAATACAGAAACCTGTATGAATTCTGGCGAGAAAAGATCACGGAACAGCTGAATTCCGAAATGAAAAAAGGAGAAATTTTACTTCACCTTGCCAGCAATGAGTACGGAAAAGTAATCGACAGAAAAAAGCTAAACCATAAAGTAATCGATTTTGATTTTTACGAATTAAAAGACGGAAAACTAAAGACCATTGTAGTGTACACCAAGCATGCAAGAGGTCTTGTAGTAAGATTCTGTGCAGAAACCAATGCTAAAACCCTGGAGGATGTAAAAGCATTCAACTATGAAGGATACAGAATTGATGAAGAAAAATCCACAGATACAAAACTGGTTTTTACAAGATAAATGACAATTTCAGCCTTTAAAAAATATTTCAAAGCAGAGCTTTCCGGTCTTTATACTGAGTCGGAAAGTGCATTTTTATCGTCTTTGTTCATTCATCAGATTACAGATTTTGATAATTTCCGGCAAAGAAGATTTTCCGAACAGGAACTTTTAACGGCTGATGAAGAAAAACTTGGCCACCTCGTTTCAGAACTTAAAACCGGAAGACCTTACCAGCAGATATTGGGTGAAACCGAATTTTACGGAATGAAGTTTTTCGTAGATGAAAATATACTGATTCCCCGTCCTGAAACGGAAGAGCTGCTGGAAATTGCGATCAGGGAGATTAAAAATTCAAAGTTTAAGGCTCAGGATGTAAAAATTTTAGACATCGGAACCGGAAGCGGAATCATTCCTTTGGTTTTAAAAAAGTATTTTCCTGAAGCCCATGTTTCATCTGTTGATTTTTCTGAAAAGGCCCTGGATACCGCAAAAAGAAATGCAGAGTACCATCAGTTGGAGATCAATTTCATCCACGCCGATTATCTTAATTATGAACTGGGTGAAAGCTACGATATCATCATTTCAAATCCTCCATACATCGGGATTGAGGAAGAGATTGAAATTGCAGATTCAGTGAAAGAATTTGAACCTAAAATGGCACTTTTCTCCCCCACTGCTGATGCTTTGATCTTTTACAGGAAAATTGCAGAAGATGCTAAAAAATATTTACCGGAGAATGGACTTTTATTTTTAGAAATCAACCAGAAATTAGGACCCGAAACGCTGAAATTGTATCAATACTTTTCTGACGCTCAATTATTGAAGGATTTATCTGAAAATGACAGGTTTATTTATGGAAGGAAATAAGTAATTTTACTTCCATATAACTAACCTATGAAAACTTTGACATGGAACTTTCTCATCTTTGTTTTACTCATTACTCAGCTGGTATCCTGTAAACAGAATCCTCAGGATATTATAAATGGATATTACAATAAAGGAGAATTCAATGGTTCGGTTCTGATTGTAAAAAACGGTCAGATTGTCTGTGATACTGCTCTGGGTTTCCGCAATTTTGAAAAAGGACTGAAAGCAGATAAAAATACTTCATTTTATATTGCATCCCTCAGTAAGCCGTTTACTGCAGCAGCTATTATCTTGCTGGAGCAAGAAGGGTTATTGAAATTTGATGATAAAGCTTCCCGGTTCATAAAGCTTCCGGAATATGCTAAAAACATTACGATCAGACAGCTTTTGCATCACACTTCGGGAATCAGGGATTATGAAAATCTGTTTTCTAAAAAGGGATTAACCAATCAGGAGGTAATTGACTGGCTGGCTGATCTTAAAAGTCTTGATTTCACTCCTGACAGCGAGTTTAAATACAGCAATAGCGGATATATAATTCTATCCCGGATCATTGAAAAGGTTTCAGGTACATCTTACAGTACATTGATCAATGAACAGATTATTGCTCCTTTAAAAATGAGTAACACTTATGTATATGAACCTGGCACAGTTATTCAGAATAAAGCATCAGGATATAATAAGCAAAAACAACCGGATGATTATTCAATTTTAACAACCGGTGATGGTGGAATTTACTCTACTCCTGAAGATCTTTATAAGTTTGATCAGGCTTTACGAAACTATACCTTAATTAATAAAGAAAATACCAATATGATGTATTCTTCCTTCCAATTGTCCGACGGAAAGATATCAGACTACGGGTTTGCATGGTTCTTAGAAAATAAAAACGGAGAAAAATCAGCAATGCATACAGGTGGCCTGAACGGCTTTAAAGCCTTATTCTGGAGAGATTTGAAGCATAACAGCTGCATTATTGCGCTTACTAATCAGGGAGATGCATTTCCTTTAGGGAACTTTTTATACGACATAAAAAAAACAATACAATAAACATGATTATTCAACCACACGAAATCAACAATATAAAGATAGCAGAAATAATTTCTGACAATATGGTAATCCAATCAGCACAGGATGGGCTTGATCTCATGGGAAATATTTATTATCAGGGGTTTGACAAAGTAATTCTTTATGAAAAAAACATCACGCCGGAATTCTTCGATTTAAAAACAAAAATTGCGGGTGAAATCCTGCAGAAATTCTCAAACTATCGGATAGGATTAGCTATTGTTGGTGATTTCAGTAAATATGAAAGTAAAAGCATAAAGGATTTTATTTTTGAAAGCAATAAAACAAGACATGTCAATTTTGTAGCATTATTGGAGGACGCATTAGAAAAGCTCTCTCAATAATTTTTTCAGTTGTTTTTAAAAAGAATGCAATATTTTATGTATTAAAAATAATCTATATATCTTATTATTTTAATAAAAATTTAAATTAAAAACCATTAGTTTAACTAACAAATAGTGTTAAATCAATCCCCAAGCCCTTCAAAGCAGGTTTTTCAGTGTTTTTTTCGTATATTTGCAAAAACACACAAATTATGATTTTCACTTATCCACTGTCATATATTCAATATTACAGACTGCTTAAATCAATTTACTTTATCGATCCTTTCAGGTAAAGCCATAGTATGTTCTCTTTGAGACATGCACGTTCAATCTGTTCTTGGTTTTGGGCCTGAGAACCCCATCATGCCATTATATCAGTACAAATCATTATTCCAATGAATTGTCATATATGCTTATATCCATTTGGAATAAAGCTGACCGGATTTTCAAAAAAACACAACATAAACACATAAAATACACAGATAAAAAATTATTAATTCATCATGATTAAAGAATTATTTCTACCAATCGTTTTAATTAGTTCATTTTCTTTTGCCCAAGTTGGTATTAACACCTCTACACCTGACGGAAGTGCCATGCTGGACATTTACAGTCAGAATAAAGGATTGCTGATACCAAGGCTTACCACAGCAAAGAGAGATGCTATTGCCAATCCGGCCAACTCACTTCTTATCTACGACACTGATAAGAAATGTTTAAGCCAGAATATAGGAACCCCTACCAAACCTGATTGGCTATGTATCAGCAGTAATGCTGTAAAAATGTTTTATATGCCCAGTGTTTCTTTTGACACTTCAACCACAGCCAATGGCCGGACTAAAGACTTGTATACCCTGTATAAAACTCAGTTCGGTTCTCCAAAAGCGAAGAGTACCAGTGCTCCTGCCGCAATTCCTTTTTTCCCTTCCAGTAAAGACCTTTATTATTATGTAACCGACGCTGATCCCAATGTATTCAGTAATATTTCTATTTCTGATGATGGTGTAATGACTTACGACGTGAAGGCTGCAGCAACAGACTGTTCTTTTATTAATATTGTTTTTGTTGTTAAATAATTGAGCTATGATAAAAAGTACCTCAATTGTACAATACAAAAAGGTTTTGTTTCTGCTTCCCTTAATGATGTTCACACAGAATATCCAGGCTCAGAATGAACAGGGAACCGGTTATCCGTATTTTGTCAATTTCACACAGGGATTACAGCCTCAGGAGGCCTATAAGGTGGCTACCAGCGGTGTTCAGAATGATGCTACTTTTACCACGGATGGGCTAAGGCTTACCCGAAGTGTGAATAATATTTCTGGAGGAGTTATACTTGCAGATAAAATATTCAAAAGTGATCAGGGAATCAAGTTCGAGTTTGAATTTGCCATTTATGGAGGAAATACTAACGGAGGAGATGGTATTTCAATATTTTTAGTAGACGGTTCCATTCCTAAAGAGCAGCTCAATCTCGGCTATTTTGGCGGAGGACTGGGATATAGTTTTGTACGTGGTGGTGAATCTACGGAAGGACTGAGAGGAGCCTATCTGGGAATAGGACTGGATGAATTCGGGAATTTTAAAACAAGCTTTAAACAGACTGAAAGGATTAGAAACGGGATTTTTGGCGTAACACTGGCAGATGGAAGAAGCAATGTTTCTTTAAGGGCAAAACGTGGAAACCAATACCTATCATCGGCTGAGCCTGCCGGATACAATGGTTACCCTCTTCTTTACAGTACTGCTACCAATGCAGCTCCCTCCAGCAGCAACAGGTCTGCTTATCTTGACACCCAGACCGGAAAATATATCGGTATCAAAAATCCGAATCTTCAGCAGTTCAGTATTGAAAGTGGCGGAACTACAATTCCTCAGAATGAAAATGATGCAAGATTCCGTAAAGCATATATTACGTTGGTTCCCAATCCTGCCGGAGGCTACAATGTCACCCTGGAAATACAGCACGGAACTGTGAAAGAAAAAGTGATTGATAATTATTATTACCCGACTTCTCTGAAATATACTGAAACTACTATATCCAACACTACCGTAAGAACGCTGGATACTTCACCTCCTCCTACTTTCAGAATTGGTTTTGCGGCGTCTACCGGAGCTGCCAGAAATATACATTTGCTGAAAAATCTGGGGGTTACAAGACCTTATGCAGCTGAAGTAACGGATGATCTGTTTGCAGGTTGCCCGGGGATTAAGTCAACATATTATCCTTTGCTTAATGATGCCGCTTATTCTTCAGCAAACGGTCAGAATCCGCCAACTCTTTCGTACGATAATCTTGATTTTAACTCATTCCGTTTTCTGGACAATAACGGAGCTGTGATTCCGAATATAACAGGCGGTGTCTATACGAACAGTCAGGGGACATGGACCTATTTTCCCACTACCGGAGCGCTTTCTTTCAAGCCCGCGGTTGGGTTTACCGGAGTGGCTCAAATACAATATGATATTAAAGGTGGTGGAAGCAATGGTACAGAAGCTCCTTACAATAAGGAAGAATACAGATCATTGCCTGCATTGGTACAGGTTAATATTTCAAGTTCAAATAACTGCAGTAAAGCCTGCGTTATTTCCAATAAAAATGTAACGCAGAAAATTACAAGATAATTTGATACAACCAGCTCTCAGCAGCTGGTTTTTTATTTTTAACGGATAAAAATCAATGTTTTTTATTCTTCACAAAATACCGGACAGCGTCTTCAATTGCTTTATCAACTGGCTGGTAACTGATCCCAAGCTCTTCTACCGATTTCCGGTTGTTATAATAATTACGGATCTGAAGTGCCTTCATATTGGAAGAGCTGAGATTGGTTTTTATTTTTAATTTTCGCAAGCCGTCACCAATTAACCCAAGAAAGTTTAATACCTTGTCCGGAATAGCTATCATGACTGGCTTTTGACCGGTAATCCGGCTTACTTTCCGGAAAAATTCCCTGTAGCTCAAATTTTCATTGGCTAAAAGGTATTTCTCACCATTCTGCCCCTTTTCAATTGCATTCACTACCCCGTTGGCAGCGTCTTCCACATGTACAAAGTTCTTCCCTCCCTTCGGATAGAATATCAATTTCTTTTTCCAGGCCCAGAAAATAATCTTGCCTGAACTTGGCTTGCTGTCATAAGCTCCGATCATAAAGGTAGGGTTTACAATAACAACCTCAGTGTTTTTAAAGTTTTTTAAAAGATAATCTTCAGCAGCAAGTTTGCTTTGGGCATACCATGAATGGGTAAAGGGATATATCTGTGGTGCTTTTTCACTTCCCCAGAACGCTGTCTCTCCAAATCCTAAGGTATTGGCCGTGCTTACAAATAAAAACTTTTTTACGCCCACCAGCTCTGCACAGGTGAACAGATTTACAACCGTTTCGTAATTCACTTTCCTGTATTCATGATAGCTTACAAGATTCTGACGTGTTTCTGCAGCTATATGAATAATACAGTCAATATGGTTAAGATAAGCTGAAACATCGGATAAAAGATCTGTTTCTATCAGTTTCAGATTTTCGTTTTCTTCACCCAGCCAGCTGCTTTTCTTGCGCACCAGAGCAATAACAGAATAACCATTTTGTAATAATTTAAAGATAACATTAGTTCCCAGAAGCCCTGTAGCTCCGGTTACGCAAATTTTTTTCATGCTTCGATCTCTCTTTTTATAGCCTGGGTCATTAATGGCAGCTTTATCCATATGGGTAAAATTTTCATCACCAGCCAGCTGATTGGATTCACCATAATTACGGAATCTTTTTTAAATAACTGCCGGATACAGTAAGAAGCTACCTTATCAGGATTTAAAAGCGTTAACCGTCCCATAAAGCCCTGCTTTTCTATTCTTTTACAAACATCCGAATTGGTTTTCATCGCACCCGGATTGACAACACTTACAAAGACATTAGTACCTTTAAGCTCTTCATGCAGTCCTCTTGAAAAGGAATGGATAAAACTTTTGGATGCCGGATATACCGTCTTAAAGCCTATCGGAGAAAATGCAGCCATGCTTGAAACATTCAGAATATAAGCTTTCGGCTGTTTTAAAAGATTGGGAAGCAGCTGATGGGTAATTAAAGAAGTTGCCGCAACATTCACCTGCAAAATGGTATTGATATAATCAGAAGTAGCTTCCGTGAATTTTTTAGTTCCGCCAAGGCCTGCATTATTGATCAGAATATGAATGGCAAAAGACTGATTGAGCCATTCGGTAAGTTTCATGACATTTTCATTCACGGAAAGATCTGTTTCATAATACTGAACTTTTACTTCATACAGCTTTTCGAGTTTGTGGGAAAATTCTTTGAGATTCTGATGCGGAAGACTTACAAGGACAACATTGATCTTTTGTTTTGCCAGATGTTCAGCGAATGATTTTCCAAGTCCCTGGCTTGCTCCCGTTACTACCGCATATGATTCTTTGGTATCCATAAGTTTAAATTTTATGGTACAAAGCTATGGTGGAAGCGAGGCTCTAATGTTCAGGATTATCCGGACGAACGGATTTTAACCAAAGAGAAATGAAAACTACAAAACACTGAAAATCAATAATTTAAATTCAATAAAAGTTAAAACTTATAAAACAGAACTTATTTTTTAAACTCGGAAGGAGTTTGTCCGGTCACTTTTTTAAAGGTGGTATTAAAGGAAGTTTTGGAATTGAACCCGGATTCGTAAGCTATTCCCAGAATAGATAATTTGCTGTCCCGATTTTTCAGAAGTTTTTTGGCGTGGTCTATCCTGTACTCATTCACATACTGAAAGAAATTTTTCCCGAAACCTGTATTGATGACATAAGATAAATGGTGGGTAGAAACGGACAGCATTTCTGCCAGCCTGATAAGATTCAGCTCGCTGTCAAGATAAGGTTTCTGTATTTCCATAAGAGTTTCAAGGGAAATTTTAATCTTTAACAATTCCTCATCAGAAATCAGCTTTCTCTTCACTTCTTCCGAACCGGAATCTTCATTAATAGAGATCAGTTCTTCTCTCTGTTTTTCTTCCAGAGGATAGATCTCTCTTTGTTTCATGGAATAGTATCCCACCCAGTATATCACAAGTAAAAAAGCAGTGTTGATGAAGAAGTTCAGTGATTTCGGATCATAGAACAGGTTATAAATGATATAAATGATGTTGACGATAAGCATTACCAGAATGATATACTCCAGCCAGTTCAGATTGATGCCTTCCGTATTGGAGGAAAACTGCTGGATTCTCCTTTGGTGCTTTCTGATGGTAATATAGGAAAGCAGGGTATAGAAAAAAGCCTGAATCAGGATTAAAATAATACTTATGTACTGAAATGGTGTTTCATACCCCATTCTCACCAGCATAAGACAACCCAGAAAAGCTGCGGGAAGCAATAAAAACTTTACATCAGTGATTTTAAAGGTAAAGGAAGGGTTGGTATAGAACAGCACACTAAAGTAAAAAACAATGGGGGTAAAAAACTGGATACATCTGACCCAAAAGAGAGAATGGAATTCTACTATTGAGCCGGTAATGAGAAACAGAACTTCATCCAGCCAAAAGGTAGACCACAGAAAAAGAAATATGCCAAACCAGAAGTTAGCCTTATGGTTTACTTTCAAAGGATTGGCCAGCTTCAGCAGAGAAAGCAAAACCAATGAACCATAGATAAGTATCACGATGAAACTGTTTAACTCTGATGTGTTCATTGGTTTTGATATTTTGTTTAAAAATAGTCTTTTATCCTATTCGTTTCCTTACAAAAATTTCATATCCTAAATAAATCAGCGGAAGCGACATGATTCCCAAGAAAAGACTGTTGCTCATGGCCAGCTGAGGATGCATCACAATAGAGTAAACCAATCCGAAAAAAGCACCTCCCAGATGTGCTGCATGTCCCAGATTATCCCATTGTTTAGGGTTCAGCATCATATACACTGAGTATCCGAAATACAGGGTCCCGAATAACCATCCCGGTAAGAAGTTGACACTGATCTCATTCGGAGCCATCGCTATAGAGGCAAAGATAATCCCTGAAACAGCGCCTGATGCTCCGATTGCGGAATACCACGGCTGATTTTTATAGATCTGCAAACTGAATAAGTTCCCAAGGATCATGGATCCAAAATAAAGGATTAAAAATCCTGTTTCACCAAAGAAACTAATAACTACTCCCTGGAAAAAATACAGGGAAAGCATATTGAAAAATAAATGCATAAAGTCGGCATGCAAAAATGCAGAGCTGATCAGCCTGATATACTCCTTTCGGTTGGCAATAGCTGCAACATTGAATTTATATTTTTCAAATAATGCTGTATTATTGAACCCCATGTAACTGAAAATACATGTGGCAGCAATGATAATGATAACAATTGTATCCATGATATTTTTTTAAATTATACCGGAACAGACAGAAATCTATTCATTTTCATTATTCCCGTCATCCTGAAACAGATCTCCAATCATTCCTCCGTCTTCGTCAAGATCCCCGGTTGGTTCAGGGTCTTCATATACTTCAGGTTCTTCTTCCACCGGTTCAGGAATGGTAATATTGATGGCTTTCACTTTGAACTTGGTAAACTGGTTTCCGATTGCCTTTATTCCCTTTACTGCTATAAACTCATCAATATTGATCGTTTCCGGCTCACGTTCTTTTCCTTTATCTTTCGCAAAAATAATTTCTGCAGTGGCATCATTGGCAACAATTACATTTTCAATGAAGGATTTCGGATGTTCAGATGGCATGAAAGTCTGCACATTAACCGTATTTTCCAGTAAGAATCTCTTAATGAAATAAATATCTTTTTCTCCGTCATAATAAATGCAGGTAATCGGCTGTTCAGGTTTCCACTTTTCCAGCACCAGATATTCATCATCAAAACGGTTGCCAAGATCAAAAGAAACCAGTTTTACTTCACCGTTTGTATTGATGGTAAGGATTTTATCATCTCCTTTGAAGCTTCCCAGTAATGTTCCCCTTGCATCCGCATTCAGTCTTCTTATGGTATCATCAAACCAGATCTTTCTTGGAGCCAGGGTGGAGACTCCCTCTTCCTTCAGGTCTACTTTCTTCACGGCATATTTTGTGACCAGATTTCCTTTGGAATCACGTCCTTTGATGGCAAGATCAGAGAAATTGATCTCCATTTTATTTTTTCTGATTCTTGGATTCGGCTTTAAAAGTACTGTTACTGTTTCTGCTTCTCCATTTGGATTGGCTGAGAAATACAGTGTTTCCGAACCTTTTTTATCTGAAGCTAACGGATAATCTGTATTTCGGGTTACCCCTGTTACAGAGAAACGTTTCATATAATATGGTCCTTCCCTGCCCTCACGGTAGATCATATTATACACTGTCCTTTTGTCGTTTTTCTTCCATACGGCAACGTGAAGAATATCTTTTCCGATGAAAGTTTTTGCTTCCACTTTTACAACCTTCATACTTCCGTCTTTTCTGAATGTGATGATGTCATCAATATCAGAGCAGTCAAACAAATACTGGTCTTTTTTGAGTGATGTACCGATGAAACCTTCTTCAAAATTCGCATAGAACTTTTCGTTGGCTACGGCTACTTTTGTAGCATCAATCGTATCAAAGATTCTGAGCTCAGTTCTTCTCTGTTTGTCTTTCCCGTATTTTTTCTGAATATTTAAATAATAATCAATAGCATAAGCGATCAGGTTCTCCAGATTGTATTTTACCTGTTCTATCTTGCCTTCCAGTGATGCAATATTTTCTTTAAATTTATCTAAATCAAATCTTGAAATTCTCTTGATTCTGATCTCTGTCAGTTTTAAGATATCCTCTTCTGTAACGGCTCTTAAAAGATGTTTTGTATGAGGCTTTAATCCGGCATCAATGGTCTTTAATACATCTTCCCACGTTTTCACTTCTTCAATGTCATGGTAAATTCTGTTCTCGATGAAAATTCTTTCCAATGAGGAGAAATGCCAGCTTTCCTGAAGTTCATGAAGCTCAATTTCAAGTTCTTTTTTCAGTAAGGATACCGTATGATCTGTATTCATTTTCAGAATTTCAGATACATTCATGAACATCGGCTTATCTCCCACAATAACGCAGGCATTCGGGGAAATAGTTACCTGACAGTCTGTAAAGGCATACAGGGCATCAATGGTTTTATCCGGAGAAACATCATTATGAATATGAATCAGGATTTCTACTTTATCTGAAGTATTGTCCTCAATCTTTTTAATTTTGATCTTTCCTTTCTCATTGGCTTTTAAGATAGAGTCAATAAGGTCGGTTGTTGTTTTGGAGTATGGAAGTTCGGAAATCACCAATGTGTGCTTATCCGTCTGGGTAATTTTTGCTCTTGCTCTTACTTTTCCTCCTCTGTGGCCGTCATTATATTCAGAAACGTCGAGATAACCGGCTGTTAAAAAGTCTGGATACAGTTCAATTTTTTTACCTTTTAAATAGGCTACAGAGGCATTGATAAGCTCATTGAAGTTATGAGGAAGTATTTTCGTGGAAAGTCCTACCCCGATACCTTCCACTCCCTGTGCCAGGAGCAGAGGAAATTTTACAGGCAAATCAATGGGCTCATTGTTTCTTCCGTCATAAGACTTTGTCCATTCTGTAGTTTTAGGATTAAAGACCACCTCCAGCGCAAAGGGAGTCAGTCTTGCTTCAATATATCTCGCAGCAGCAGCAGAGTCTCCCGTATAAATATTACCCCAGTTTCCCTGGGTATCTATCAACAGCTCTTTCTGCCCGATCTGCACCATGGCGTCTGTAATGGAAGCATCACCGTGCGGGTGATATTTCATGGTATTTCCCACAATATTGGCCACTTTATTGTAACGGCCGTCTTCCAGTTCCCGCATAGAGTGCATGATTCTTCGCTGAACGGGTTTTAAACCATCGTATATCGAAGGGATAGCTCTATCCAAAATTACATAGGAAGCATAATCAAGGAACCAGTCTTTGTATAAACCGGAAACTTTTTTCAAGCTTTCACCTTCATGCGAATATTCTTCTGTCGTCATCTGTTTTTTAATCTTTGTTCTCTTTATTAGTTTTCACTACTTTATTCAGAGAGAGTTTTAAATCGTTTACTTCTTTTCTGTTCAAATAAGAGATCTGGTACTTAAGTATTGTAGAACCATTATTTTTGCTGGAAACGGTAATGTATAATCTTTTGAAAAAGAGAATACTGACCACATCATATTTTATCAGTTTGTATTTTGGAAATTCGTCGTGAAGAGGCTTATCTAAAAAGGGAATAATATTCCTGTTTTTAAAATTCAAAGCTTCTCCATCACTGTCATATTCAAAAATCTGCCTTCCGCTGATGTAAAATATGATCAGCAGCAGAACGGGAACAATAATCAATAAATAACTTTCTTTACCTATTACATTAAACCTGTATTCATTAGCAATAAATGCAATTATACCTAATACGGTTATCATCAAAAGCAGCGTACTCAAAGAGTTATAAACTGATGCTTTATTACGGTTACTTAGTCTCATTTTATTTTTTTGGCTGTGTAAGTTTTATAATTCTTACTTCATCCAAAATTGTGTTTTTTTTTCAGTCAATATACTGATATTTACAACCAGTTTTTAAGTTTCAAGTTTCAAGTTTTAATTTTCTACTTCATCCAGAATTTCTTTTTTATCAATATCAGAGTCATCTTCTACAACAAGGTTTTCAAGAATGAAAGTCTGTCTGTCCGGAGTATTTTTCCCCATATAGAATTCCAGGAGCTGATCAATCGTCTGGTCTTTTCCTACCACTACAGGTTCCAAACGGATATCTTTACCAATAAAGTGCTTAAACTCATCCGGAGAAATTTCTCCCAATCCCTTAAATCGTGTGATTTCAGGATTTTTTCCCAGTTCGTTTAATGCTTTTACTCTTTCCAGTTCTGTATAGCAGTATCGGGTTTCTTTTTTGTTTCTTACTCTGAATAAAGGAGTCTGAAGGATATAAAGGTGCCCGTTTTTAATCAGATCAGGAAAGAACTGCAGGAAGAAGGTAATCATCAGTAACCGGATGTGCATCCCATCAACATCGGCATCGGTAGCAATAATTACCTGATTATATCTAAGGTCTTCCAGGCTTTCTTCAATATTTAAAGCTGCCTGAAGAAGGTTAAATTCTTCATTTTCATATACCACTTTCTTGGTAAGCCCATAACAGTTCAGAGGTTTACCTTTCAGTGAAAATACCGCCTGCGTTTCCACATCCCTGGATTTTGTAATAGATCCTGATGCCGAATCCCCTTCGGTAATAAAGATCTGGGTATCTCCTTTCCTTTCGGCTTTCTGATCATTATAATGCTGTCTGCAGTCACGAAGCTTTTTATTGTGAAGAGATACTTTTTTAGCTCTTTCTCTGGCCAGTTTCTGAATTCCCGAAAGCTCTTTTCTTTCTCTTTCGGAAATTAATATTTTTCGCTGAATTGCTTCTGCTATTTCAGGATTTTTATGTAAGAAATTGTCCAGTTTGCTTTTAAGGAAATCGATAATGAAGGTTCTGACTGTAGGTCCGTTCGGTCCCATGTCATTAGATCCTAATTTTGTTTTGGTCTGAGACTCGAAAACCGGCTCTTCCACATTGATCGAGATTGCTGCAATAATAGATTTTCTGATGTCCGAAGCATCAAAACTTTTATTGAAAAACTCACGAATAGTTTTTACATATGCTTCACGAAATGCATTAAGGTGTGTACCTCCCTGCGTCGTATTCTGTCCGTTAACGAACGAAAAATAGGTTTCTGTCTGAGATTTGTCAGAATGGGTAATAGCCACCTCAATATCATCATCCTTTAAATGGACGATCGGATATAGGATATCACTTTCCAGCTCTTCTTCCAGTAAGTCTTTAAGACCGTTTTCAGAATAATAGGTTTCCCCGTTGAAAAGAATCTTAAGTCCCGGATTCAGATACGCATAATTGCGGAGCATTCTTTCGATATACTCTTTTCTGTACTTGAAATGCAGGAAGATTTCTCCATCAGGAATAAAAGAAATTTCAGTACCGTTTCTGTCTGAAGTTTCTTTTTCATCAAAGTTTTCCTTGATCATACCTCGGGAGAATTCGGCAGCTTTCATTTTTCCGTCACGGAAAGAGCGGACTCTGAAGTAATCGGAAAGGGCATTTACCGCTTTGGTACCCACCCCGTTCAATCCTACAGATTTTTTAAAAGCTTTACTGTCGTACTTACCTCCGGTATTCATTTTTGAAACCGCATCTACGACTTTCCCTAGCGGAATACCACGTCCGAAGTCACGGATTGTGACTTTTCCGTCGTCCAGCTTTATTTCAATTCTCTTTCCTGCCCTCATCCTGAACTCATCAATAGAGTTATCAAGGATCTCTTTTAACAGGATATAAATACCGTCATCAGCAGAAGACCCGTCACCGAGCTTCCCGATGTACATACCGGGGCGCAGACGGATGTGTTCCTGCCAATCGAGGGTTCTGATATTATCTTCGGAATAGGTTGGATTTATTTCTTGTGACATATATGATTTCAGCAAACATACAAAAATACAAAATTGTCCAAAATTATCCGAATTTTAGAAGTCATTTTTTCCTAACTTTTATTGTTCAATGAGAAGAATAGTCATTGATTTTTAAGCCTTTTAAATTTGTTGATATACAAAAGCAGACAAAATTCATTTTAACTCTGAAAATTTTCATTAATATATTTAAAATTATAGAACTTTTGCTTTTGTATCCGTAGATCAGTATTTTATTTTTTACTTTCCAGCTGCTCAATCATATTTTTCAGCATAGCTGGTACAATGAGCTTATGGAAAGGCCGTACAGGCAGAAAATAAAGCACACCCAGCCAGTTATGATACTTTACGGTAGTGGAAATGATAAGTGAATTTTCATCAGGATGCACCTTACTCCTGTCAACTAAAAGAGATACTCTGAAATCCAAGTGCTTATCATCTTCTCCCAGAACAATTTCATTGCTGGTTTTATCAAACACCTTAAAAAGTCCCGCACGCTCTCCTACTTCACATTTAAAATCCCGTTCCTTTTGCTGCGTTTCAGATCCGGTTTTCAGTCCGAATATTCCCACTGCTTTATTCCTGAAAGCAAACATTTTCTTACCCCATTTTGGTCCGCTTGTAAAAAAAGCTTTTCCTATTTCTGAGATATCAATATTCCGGCCGCCATCCGCAAATTCTCCTTCAAAACTATCGATATAATCGAAATCTTTTTTTCCTTTTGATAAAACGGATTTTTCAGGAAACTCTGTTTTCTTAATCTTCATTGTCATCGTTTTTAATGGTTGTTTGTCAAACAAATGTAGCTCTATTTCTGCTGATTTAAAAGGAAAATTTAAACAAATGTTTAAAATATTTTTTACATTGAAACTTATAATGTTTTAACGAATATCAGCTCTGATTTTATCATTTTCTGATTTTTATTCTCATAAGTTCAAACTGTTTTAAATATTTCATTAAATTCGGTCAACAAAACTGTTTTTATGATACAACTTCCTTTATCAAAACTTTCCAATGTAGGAACTACTATTTTCAGCCAGATGACTCAGCTCGCCAATGAAAATGAAGCAATCAACCTGTCTCAGGGTTTTCCTGATTTTATGCCTGATCCGGAATTACTCAATTATGTGGACCATTTTATCAAGAAAGGCTTCAACCAGTATGCCCCTCTCGGCGGAATGATCGGTTTAAAGGAAGAAATTGCAAGAAAAATTGAAAACAGTCATCAGGCAGTTTACCATCCGGATTCTGAAATAACTGTTACTGCAGGTGGAACTCAGGCTATTTTTACAGCGATTGCCTCATTTGTAAAAAAAGATGATGAAGTGATTATTTTCGAGCCGGCTTATGATTGTTATGAACCCACTGTAGAGCTTTTCGGAGGTGTTGTAAAACGTTTTGAAATGAAAGCTCCCGATTATGAAATCGACTGGACTGCTGTAAAAAAACTTATCAGCGAAAAAACCAGAATGATTATTCTCAACAACCCCAATAATCCCTCAGGAAAAATCCTGAAAGAAAATGATATACAGGAGCTGATTGACCTGGTAAAGGGCACTTCCATTCTTATCCTGAGTGATGAAGTGTATGAAAATATTGTTTTTGACGGAAAACAGCATTTAAGCATCTGTAAATATCCGGAACTGAAAGAAAGAAGCCTGCTTGTTGCCTCTTTTGGGAAGCTTTTCCATGTTACGGGTTGGAAAGTGGGTTATTGTGCCGCGCCTAAAAACCTTACGGATGAATTCAGAAAGGTTCATCAGTTCAATGTATTCTGTGTACACACTCCTATCCAGCTGGCATTGGCTGAATACATGAAAAATGATGAACACTACAGCCAGCTAAGCCAATTTTTCCAGGAAAAAAGAGATTTTCTGAGAAAAGGTCTGGAAGGAACTTCGTTTGAACTGCTGGATTGTGAAGGAACTTATTTTCAGGCAGTAAAATATGATAAGATTTCGGATAAAAATGATTTTGATTTTGCCTCTGAACTTACCATTACTCATAAGGTAGCCAGCGTTCCTTTCTCGTCTTTTTATAAAAATAAACTGAATGAAAATGTGATCAGGTTATGTTTTGCCAAGAAAAGAGAAACGTTAGAAAAGGCTCTTGAAAACCTTTCAAAGATCTAATGACAATAGATAAATAAAATCGGCCGGCTCAAATGAGCCGGCCGATCTATTTAATATGACTATCCGTTTACATGTTATAAAAACATCCCCCCGGAAACTTCAATCCTTTGTCCGTTGATCCATCCTGCATCTTCCGTACACAGGAAGGCTACTACGCCACCAATATCATCAGGCAGACCTACTCTTCCCAAAGCTGTTGCACCAGCTACCATTGCATTGATTTCTTCATTATCTCTCACTCTTCCTCCACCGAAATCGGTTTCAATTGCTCCCGGAGCTACCACATTAGCTTTAATTTTTCTTGGTCCCAACTCTTTAGCCATATATTTCGTCAGCATTTCTACCCCGGCTTTTATTGATCCGTAGACAGAAGATCCTGGTGTTGCAAATCTTGCCAATCCTGAAGATATATTGATAATCCCTCCTCCATCATTGATAAATGGCAATAATTTTTGAGTCAGGAAAAAGACACCTTTGAAGTGGATATCCACCACATCATCCAGCTGCTCTTCCGTAACTTCAGTAATTGGTGAATATAAAGCTGTACCTGCATTGTTGATAAGATAATCAATATGAGTACTTCCCGTGTTTTCCTGCAAATGACCCGTTACATCTTTTACAAAAGCATCGAAACTTTTTATGTCTTTGGTATCCAGCTGAAACGCGACAGCATTTCTCCCCATCGATTTTATTTCATTAACTACAGCTTCTGCCTCTTCTTTGTTGCTTCTGTACGTAATGATAACGTCTAATCCCTTCTGAGCGATTTTAAGGGCTGAGTTCTTTCCCAATCCACGGCTTCCTCCGGTTACCAGTGCAATATTTGTTTTTGTGTTCATTGTATTTTGATTATTTTGATGATACAAAGTTGGGATATTTTCAGACTGAAGTGTTTGCCTGAATCAATCCGAAATTTGCAAAATTCAAATCAGGAACGAAATTCCAATGGAGTAAAGGTTGTTTTTCTTTTAAAGAAATTGGAAAAGTGAGCAATTTCTTCAAATCCCAAGGCATAAGAAATCTCCGAAACATTCCATTTTGTCTGTTTTAAAAGTATTTTGGCTTCCTGAACAATACGGTCAGAAATAAGCTCTGTCGTTGTCTTTCCGGTGCTTTCTTTTAATCTTTTATTCAGATAATTGACATGAACCGCCAGCCGGTCTGCATAATCCTTAGCTGTCTTCAATTGCAGCCGCTGCTCCCAGGATTCGATAGGAAACTGTCTCTCCAGCAGCTCTATAAATAAAGAAACCACCCGCATGGAAGCATCATTGGATGCTGATATTTTGGAGGCCGGCTGTAATTTCGGTCCATAGTGGATTAATTCCAGTACATAGTTTCGGATCAGATCATATTTAAATACATAATCGGATTCAATTTCCTTTTTTATTTTTTTAAAAAGGTTTTCAATTTCTTCTGCAAGTTCATCATCAATTTCAAAGACAGGTATTCCTCCAGGCTGAAAGATGGGAAGATCTTCGAGGTGGTAATAAGATTTGTCCTTAATGAAAAAATCTTCTGTAAAAATGCAGAAACTTCCTGACTGGTCAGGATCTTCAGGCATCCAGTGATAAGGAACTTTTGGGGTTGCAAATAATAACGCATTCTGCTTTATAGAAATAACCTTGTCTGCATATTCTGCCCTGTTCCTTCCTTTTATAAAACTGATTTTATAGTACTTTCTCCTGTTATAAGGCATTTCAGAAGTAGTTTTCACCTTCTCAATTGTTTGCGCAATATCAAAGACGTTAAAGTGACCTATGTCTTTATGAAGTCCTTTCGGAAAAATACTTTCAAGGTCTTTGCCCAGCTTGGCTGCCATTTCCCTGTAAAAATCTTCCAGTGAAGTGTGTGCTACTTTTTCCATCACAAATGATTTGTAAAATTCAAATATACGAAGTTATAAACAGTTCAGTTTCAGAATAAATTTCTAAAATAGAACATTTTATTTTTTCTAAACATCGTGATATATTTCATTTATTTTTTATACATTCGTTAAAACTAACTCACTAAAAATCAAAACAATGGAAAACAAAAACTTAAAACAAGGGAAAAAACTGAACAAAAAGCAACTTAGAGTCATTACCGGAGGAAAAGAAATGTGCCTGCTTCCGGATCTGACCTGCAAGAAATATTCTTTTACCTGTGCAGAAATACAATGCCAGCCAGGTATCGAATTTTAATCTCAAATAATAAAATCGCTCTCTGATCGGGAGCGATTTTCATTTGTACGATATCAAATTTCATTAATCTTAATACCTTTGTTAATTAAAATCAAAGCCATATGAATGCAAAAAACGCTCCCAAATACATGGAAGCGCTTTTCTTTATAACTAACTTTAATACTTTATTTATACATTGAATCTAAAGTGCATGATGTCACCATCCTGAACAATATATTCTTTACCTTCTACAGAAAGCTTTCCGGCTTCTTTTACTTTCACTTCTGAACCGTAGGTAATATAATCGTTATACTTGATCACTTCTGCACGGATAAATCCTTTTTCGAAGTCTGTGTGAATAACTCCCGCTGCCTGTGGAGCCGTCCAACCTTGTCCGATAGTCCATGCTCTTACTTCTTTTACTCCGGCTGTAAAATAGGTCTGAAGTTTCAAAAGATCATAAGCTTTTCTGATCAAACGGTTAACTCCCGGTTCTGTAAGCCCCAGTTCTTCAAGGAAGATTTCTCTTTCTTCAAAAGTTTCAAGCTCGTTGATATCAGCTTCAATCTGTGCAGCTAATACCACTACTTCTGCGCCTTCAGTCTGAGCCATTTCTTCAATCTTACCAATCCAATCGTTTCCGTTTTTGATAGAATTTTCATCTACATTACAAACGTAAAGTACCGGCTTATTGGTCAATAACTGAACTTCTCCGATAATTGATTTTGTAAAATCATCCGTAGCGAATTCTCTTGCATTTTTACCATCCTCAAGGAATTTCTGTAAATTCTGAAGGGTTTCGTAAGTAAGGATATCTTCTTTCTTCCCTGACTTAATGAATTTTTTAGCTTTCTCAACTGCTTTTCCTACTGTTTCAAGATCTTTCAGCTGAAGCTCAATATCAATAATTTCCTTATCTCTTAACGGATCTACTGAACCTTCTACGTGAACAATATTACCGTTATCAAAACATCTTAAAACGTGAATAATTGCTTCACACTCGCGGATATTGGCTAGGAACTGGTTCCCCAATCCTTCTCCCTTGCTGGCTCCCTTCACAAGACCTGCAATATCAACAATCTCAACTACAGCTGGCAAAACCCTCTCAGGTTTTACGATTTTTTCCAGTTCAAACAATCTCTGATCCGGTACAGAAACCGTTCCTAAGTTCGGCTCAATAGTACAGAAAGGATAGTTTGCTGATTGAGCCTTAGCATTGCTCAGACAGTTAAAAAGAGTTGATTTACCTACATTCGGCAGGCCTACGATTCCACATTTCATATTGTAAAATTCAAAGTTTAAGGTTTAGGAGCAACCCAAGGTTTCTGCAACTTTAAACATTGAACTCCGAACCTTGAATTACGAGTGCGCAAAGATAGTGATTTTTGAACGAGTTTCATAATAAAAAATCTGCCAGTGTTCTGACAGATTTTCAAAAGTTTGGATTTCACCAAACGACCTTACGGATTGTCTCCGGTAGCTTCCTGAGCCAGCGGAACGTCATTGGGTGCTTCCTGTAAAGTTTTATCTAAAGTAAATAAAGATTCATCTGTGGCTCTGTCTCCACCGGCAATTTTCAATTTATCAATTAAATTCTGAGCCAATGTTTCTTCTTCAATCTGTTCCTGTACAAACCACTGCATGAAATTCCATGTTGCCCAGTCCTTTTCTTCCATAGAAAGATCTACAATTCTGTAAATAGCAGTTGTATTATCTACTTCATGCTTAAAAACCCCGTCAAAGCAAGCCGTAAGGTTTTCAGGATCTGCCGGAGGAGCCGGAATAGCTTCAACTTTTGGTTTTCCTCCCCTGTTTAAAATATATTCCATGAATTTGATCGAATGATTTCTTTCTTCCTGAGCATGGCGGTAAAGAAAATTGGCAATTCCCTGATATCCTTTATCATCAGCCCAAATTCCATAGGATAAAAAAACGTGTGATGCATGAATTTCCTTGTTCATCTGATCACTTAATGCCTTTTCCATGTTGTCGGAAAGTCTTTTGGTATTCATAATGTTATATTTTGGTGATTATGGGGTAACTCATGCAAAAATGATTCCGATACAGTTTTTATTTTACTTTAAAAAACATAATATACTTTAAAATACAACTGGTTTTCAATATTTTAAATAAATAATTTATAGTTATTCTAAAATAAAAACCGGTTCTGTCTGAGAACCGGTTTTAAATTTATTATTGAGACTGCTTCACCTAAAGGTTCGCAATGAGATATGGGAGCGGATCTTGTCCCAACTATTTAATTCTTCTTGCTGTATAATCACTTTCATTTCCCAATCTGTCGATGGCTTTAATAGCTACAGCATTCAGTTTTTTACCGTCTTTAGTCTTAGGAATGTCTTTTGAAAGGGTATCCAGCGTTACTATTTCGGTTTGCCATACTCCGTTATACTGAGTGAAAAGTACCCACAGGAATACATCGGCGGCATTTTTTGTACTCCAGCTTGTCTGCACAAAGCTTCCGTTATCAGCAATAAACAATGTAGGAGTCTGCAAAGGAACAGCCTTTATCCAGGGAGATTTCGGCACCAATGCTTTTTCGTTATATGGTCCGCTTTTCAAAGCAGGAAGCATGTTTGGATTCTTGGTAAGTCCTGCAATGCTCCAGTGAATTTCCCCTGCATCATTTTTCAGGATATTTCTTGAAATGGCAATCTGGTTTTTAATTTCCGTTGGGCGGTCTGACACCTTAATTTCAACCGTATTCAATCCCGGCCATAAGTGGCGGTTCATAGTGTTTTCTGACTGCCACCAGCTCAACAGGGCCTCAAAACTCTGTCCTTTGGAATCAATAGGCCAATACAGCTGTGGTGAGAAATAATCTACCCAGCCTTTATTCAACCATAATTTAGCATCTGCATAGAGCTCGTCATATTGTGAAGAGCCTACAATTCCTGCAGGATATCCTGGTTTCCATATTCCAAACGGACTGATCCCGAATCTTACATTATTTTTTTCTGCGTGAATTTCTTTATAGATACGTTCCACAAATTTATTTACATTGTCTCTTCTCCAATCTGCTCTGGATAAAGTACCTCCGCTGCTTACATACGCATTCCAGGTTGCATTATCAGGAAAATCTGCGCCTTTGTTATAAGTTGCATATGGATAGAAATAATCGTCAAAATGAATGGCATCAATGTCATATCTTTTTACGATATCTTTCACAATATTTGATACATGTCCCTGGGTTTTCGGATTAGCAGGATCAAACCAGTACATTCCGTTCTTTAATCTGACAACAATATCGGACAGCTTGTTGACCATAGACAGTTTATTGACAGCGCCACCGTTGGTATGGTGTGCACGGTATGGGTTTAACCAGACATGCAGTTCCAGGCCTCTTTTGTGTGCTTCTTCTATCCAGAACTGAAGCGGATCATAGTTGGGAGAAGGTGCAGTTCCCGTTTCTCCGGTCAGGAAATATGACCACGGTTCAATATTGCTTGTATAAAGGGCATCTGCCGAAGGTCTGATCTGAAAAATTGCCGCATTGAAGTTGTTATCTTTCAACATATCAAGCATACTGATTGCCTCTGCTTTCTGCTGCTCTACTGTAAGGTCATTTCTTGAAGGCCAGTTGATATTGGCTACACTCGCAATCCATGCTCCACGGAATTCTCTTTTGATTTCCGGAAGATTGGTTCTGAAATTATCTTCGGTTGATGCGGCAGTTCCTATTGCCGGATTTGTTACTGAAGGATTTACTTTTGGAGGGTTTGTATTGTTGGCGGGTTTTGTCGGATTCTTCGTGGAAGGTGCTTTTACAACATTATTCTGAACGGAACATGAGGTAGTGTAAGAAGCAAAAACACCTAATAAAACGATAAGTTTTAATTTATTCATTCTCATAGTCACAAAACTACTTTAAAATTTATTTTTTATTTCTCAGAGATTATTATGCCAAAATAAGCATTTTAATGAGTGGTATAGAAAAAAGCCTCGAAAATCGAGGCTTTGATTTTATGTATAAGATTTTTATTATGCTTTTGCAGATCTTTCTACTCTTTTTCTTTCTTCTTCGGAAAGGATTTTCTTTCTCATTCTGATGAAATTCGGAGTAACCTCAATAGCTTCGTCAGCCTGGATGTATTCCATACATTCTTCCAGTGAGAATAAGATTTTCGGAGCAACTCCTGTATCTTTATCTTTTCCGGCAGCACGCATGTTGTTCAGCTGTTTTGCTTCTACGATATTTACTACCAAATCTCCAGGTTTGTTCTGTTCTCCAACGATCATTCCTGTATAGATTTCCTCACCCGGATCAACGAAGAATTTACCTCTATCCTGTAGTTTGTTGATTGAGTATTCTGTAGCCGGACCTGTAGTTTTGCTGATCAGTACTCCGTTGTTTCTTCCCGGAATAGCTCCTTTGAAAGGCTTGTATTCTGTGAAACGGTGTGCCATAATAGCTTCACCGGCAGTAGCTGTCAACATCTGAGAACGTAATCCGATCAATCCTCTTGAAGGAATTTCGAACTCCATGTGCTGCATCTCCCCTTTAGTTTCCATAATGTGAAGATCACCTTTTCTTTGTGTAGCCAAATCGATAACTCTTGAAGCAAATTCTTCAGGAACATCTACTACCAAAGATTCGTAAGGCTCACAGCTTACTCCGTCAATTTCTCTCAGGATAACCTGTGGCTGGCCAATCGTCATTTCGTAACCTTCTCTTCTCATGGTTTCGATCAAAACTGACAAGTGAAGAATACCTCTACCAAATACAAGGAAAGTATTTGCATCATCAGTCTGCTGAACTCTTAATGCAAGGTTTTTCTCTAATTCCTTAGTTAATCTTTCTTTAAGGTGGTTTGAAGTAACGTATTTACCATCTTTACCGAAGAAAGGTGAATTGTTGATAGAGAACGTCATGTTCAATGTAGGCTCATCAATTGCAGTTCTTTCCAATGGCTCAGGATTTTCAAGATCTACGAAAGAATCTCCGATCTGGAAAGCATCAAAACCTACTACAGCACAGATATCACCTGCCTGTACTTCTGTTACTTTTTTCTTCCCTAATCCTTCAAAAACGTAAAGCTCTTTTACTTTTCCTTTTACAATTTTACCGTCTGCCTGAGCAAGACCGATCCATTGAGATTCTTTGATCTCTCCTCTTGTCACTTTTCCGATTGCAATTCTTCCTAAGAAAGAAGAGTAATCAAGGGAAGTGATCTGCATCTGAAGGTTCCCTTCAGTTACAGTAGGAGCCGGAACATATTGTAAAATTCCGTCCAGTAATGGTAAAATATCTTCAGTTTGTTCTAATGAAGTGTTGAACCAACCTTGTTTAGAAGAACCGTAGAATGTTGGGAAATCCAACTGTTCTTCAGTAGCCTCAAGGTTGAAGAATAAATCAAATACCTGATCGTGAACTTCGTCCGGACGGCAGTTTGGTTTATCTACTTTATTGATAACTACTAATGGTCTTAATCCTAATTCCAAAGCTTTCTGAAGCACGAATCTTGTTTGTGGCATTGGTCCTTCGAACGCATCCACCAACAAAATAACCCCATCAGCCATTTTCAATACTCTTTCTACTTCTCCACCAAAATCGGCGTGACCAGGAGTATCAATTACGTTAATTTTTGTGTCTTTATAAGTAACAGAAATATTCTTGGATAAAATTGTGATCCCTCTTTCTCTTTCAAGATCGTTGTTATCCATAATTAACTCCCCACTCTCCTGATTTTCTCTGAAAATGTTGGTAGCGTGAATGATCTTGTCAACCAAAGTCGTTTTTCCGTGGTCAACGTGTGCGATAATCGCAATATTTCTAATGTTTTGCATAAAAGATTTTTACGGGTGCAAAAGTAGTGATTTTTAATGAAAAACTATTTAGTTCTCTAAATATTTAATATTTTGTTTAAAATACTTACTCACAGAACTATAAAAAAGAGTGTTCAGAAAACGCTCTTTAAAATGATTTGTGACAAATTCATAATTAAAGTAATCACAACATTGATTTTATAAATATCTGTTTTTTGAAAATCATCTTAAGACTTTTTATATCAACGTCTTATCAATCTGTAAAACAAAACCAGATCAATTAACACCACTAATATAAATTTTACAAGAAACGACTTTTTGGAAACTTTATGACTGAAAATAATCATTCCTGAGGCAGCCCCTAAAATCCCGCCCAGCAGTGAGATTCCTAAAAGGGTGTTCTCAGAAATTCTCCATTGATGTTTTTTAGCCTGCCATTTATCAAAGCCAAAAGCTCCGAATGTAATCAGATTTATAATGAACAGAAAAGGAATCATTTTAAAATTAATTTGCTGCAAAAGTAGGGTTTAATTTCAGAACAGGATTTTATAAATTTGCACTTCCTAAAAATAAAATGAATGACAGTACAGGATCTTGCGGGAAGCTATTCTATTGAAGGAAGTAATCAGGAAGAGTCTTCCCTGCCCACATATCATGGCATATTAACTCTATCCATTGATGAGAACAACCGCATCATTGCCCAATGGATTATTGGTGATCATATACAAAATGGTACCGGATTTTATAAAGATCAGATTTTGGTAATTAACTTCAATTATGAAGGTGAAGATCACAAAATCTATAAAGGTGTTGCGGTCTACCGCTGTCTGAATAAAGACGTCCTCGATGGATTCTGGTCTGAAAAGCATGGCAATCCATTATATCTTGGAGGTGAATTTTGTGTAAGAATCCGGAATTCTGAGATTTTGAACTAGGTTATTCTTTTTGATAGAATTCACAAAAAATAAACGGGCTGTCTTGATGAAGACAGCCCGGTATTGATTAAAGTTGAATAACTTATTTTTTAGCTTTTACATCGATTGCAATCTCGATATCTTTGCTGATCATCCATTCTGCAGGATCTGCTTCTGAAGTACCGAATTTGATTCCCCAATCCGCTCTGTTTACAGTGAATTTAGCCTGAATAGCTGCTGAATTTTCAGTAACATCTACTTTAGCAGGGAAAGTAACATTCATTGTTTTTCCTGATAGTGTAAGGTTTCCGCTTACTGTTTTATTAGCTCCTGCTACTGCATCTTTTGGTGCTTCTTTAAGATCTGTAACACTTGTAATTTTGAAATCTGAAGTAGGGTTTTTCGCTACATCAAAGAAATCAGGATTTTTAAGGTGAGCCTCAAGATCTGCCGGCTTTTTATCTTTCTCTGTTACTGAAGCCGGATCTACTTTAATAGAGTTCATGTCAATAATAAAGTTTCCTGCTGCAACCTGACCAGCATCAACACTGATATCTCCTGATTTTACAGTAAGAGTTCCCCAACGAGGTGCCATACCTCCTTTATGGAATGCTTTCCAGTTTACTACTGAAGCTACTGTATCCACCGCAAGTGTTTCACCTTTGCTTTATGCTACTGTCTGCTCCTGAGCCGTAGCTGCAGATTCTGCTGATTTTCCTTTATTACATGATGCTAAAAGCAATCCTACTCCTACTAATGCAATTACGCTAATTTTTTTCATATTGAACTGTTTAAAAAAGTTTGAATTTTGTTGTTTTCGGGTACAAAAATAGAAAAACCTGTTGGGAGGAACCTTAACATACATCAAGAAATGTGGTATTTCTATATTATTTGCAATGATAAACCCATTTGCTGAAGACCTTTGTTCTATATTGCAATCGCAACAAAAATTAATTATCAATCAATTAACAGATATTTAAAGGATTTATTCCAGTGGATTGGTAAAAAATAATACAGAAATAAAGAGATTAATACATCCTGTATTTATATTTTCTCATCCCAAAACCCTATTTTAGCCCTACGAAAACAGAACAATGACGACCGTAGAATTTATACAGAAACAACTGAATATTTCTGAAAAGAGCATCAACAATACATTACAACTATTAGCAGAAGACTGCACCATTCCTTTTATTTCCCGTTACCGGAAAGATAAAACCGGAAATCTTGATGAAACACAGATCGAACAGATTTCAAAAATAAGCAGGCAGTTTGAAGAGATTGTTAAAAGAAAGGAATCTATTTTAAAATCTATTGAAGAGCAAAATTCCTTAACGCCTGAACTTCAGCAGAGAATAGAAGAAAGCTTTGATATCCAGGAGCTGGAAGATCTTTATTTACCTTTCAAAAAGCGTAAGAAAACCAAAGCTGATGCTGCCAAGGAAAAAGGGCTTGAACCTTTGGCCAAAATGATCATGAGCCAAAAGAATAATGATGTGCAGTTCCTGGCATCAAAATACCTCAGCAGCGAAGTTACATCCGAAGAAGAAGCACTTCAGGGGGCCAGGGATATTATGGCAGAATGGATTAATGAAAATATGTATGTGCGTAAAAATCTTCGCAGATTATTTCAGCGTAAGGCAGTTATTACTTCAAAAGTTGTAAAGGCTAAAAAAGACGAAGAGGAAGCACAAAAATTCTCCCAATATTTTGAATGGGAAGAAAGCCTTAACAGAACTCCCTCCCACAGACTTCTTGCCATGTTGAGGGCTGAAGCGGAAGGCTTCGTCAAAACGAATGTAGGAATAGATAAAGAAGAGGCGATTGATTTTATTGAAAAAGCAATTATCAAATCCAATAATGAAAGTTCGGACCAGATTTCGCTGGCCATAAAAGACAGTTATAAAAGACTTCTCGAACCCGCCATTTCTAATGAAGCCCTGCAGGAAGCTAAAGAAAAGGCAGACAAAAAAGCCATCGAAATCTTCTCTGAAAACTTAAGCCAGCTGCTCCTGGCGCCACCTTTGGGAGAGAAAAGAATCCTGGCGATTGATCCGGGATACCGAAGCGGCTGCAAAGTGGTGTGTCTGGATGAAAAAGGTGACTTGTTGCACAACGAAACCATTTACCCTCACGCTCCACAGAATGAAAGCGGAATGGCCATGAAAAAAATCCGTTCTATGGTAAATGCCTATAATATTGAAGCCATTTCAATTGGCAACGGAACTGCAAGCCGTGAAACAGAGTTCTTTATTAAAAAAATTGCTTTTGATAAGCCTTTGCAGGTTTTCGTGGTTTCAGAAGCCGGAGCATCAGTATATTCTGCAAGTAAAATTGCAAGAGATGAGTTTCCTTCCTATGATGTGACTGTTCGTGGAGCCGTTTCCATCGGGAGAAGACTTTCTGATCCGCTGGCAGAACTGGTGAAAATTGACGCCAAATCTATTGGTGTCGGGCAATATCAGCATGATGTGGATCAGACTCAGTTAAAAAATGAACTGGATTCTACTGTGATGAAATGTGTAAATTCTGTGGGAATTAACCTAAATACGGCCAGCAAATCCCTTTTAAGCTATGTTTCCGGAATCGGGGAAAAAATGGCTGAAAATATTGTCAATTACCGTACTGAAAACGGAGCATTTGAAGACAGAAAGCAACTTAAAAAAGTTCCGAGACTTGGAGATAAAGCTTTTCAGCAGGCAGCAGCTTTTGTAAGGATTACAAATGCCAAAAACCCTTTGGATAATTCTGCCGTACACCCTGAAGCTTATGGAATTGTTGAGAAAATGGCCAAAGATTTAGGAATTAAAACCAATGAACTGATTGGCAATAAAGAAAAAATAGCTCTGGTAAAACCGGAAAACTATATTACCGGAGAGATCGAGATCCTGGGAATTAAGGATATTTTAAAAGAACTTGAAAAACCAGGACTGGATCCAAGAAAGGTAGCCAAAGTATTTGAATTTGATCCTAACGTTAAAAGCATTAAAGATTTAAAAACCGGTATGATTCTTCCTGGAATTGTCAATAATATTACAGCCTTCGGATGCTTTGTAGATCTTGGAATTAAAGAAAGTGGGCTGGTTCATATTTCCCAGCTGAAAGACGGATTTGTTTCCGATGTCAATGAAGTGGTAAAGCTTCACCAGCATGTCCGTGTAAAGGTAACCGAAGTGGACGAGGCAAGAAAAAGAGTACAGCTGAGTATGATTTTGTAAAATAGCTGCTGCAGATTAAAATATAAACACAAAATTTTTATTTTGAACACAAAGAACTTAATTTTCGACCTGGATGGCACATTATGGGATCCCAGAGCCACGATCATCAAAATATGGAATAAGATATTGGGTAAACATCAGTTGATCCAAAGAGAAATAAAACCCGAAGACATGGATCAGTACATGGGTTTATTAGCCCACGATATTATCAAGGATATTGTTCCGGGAATTTCAGACCTTCACGTACGGGAGCTTCTTGCTGAGATCGTAGCCGAAGAAAATAAAATCCTGCGTATACAAGGCGGAATTTTATATGACGGTGTGGAAGATACATTGAAAAGCCTTGCCAATACTCATTCTCTTTTTATTGTAAGTAACTGCCAGGACAGTTATATTGAATCTTTTTTAGAATATTATAAATTCAATGATCTGTTTACAGACTTTGAGTCTCATGGGCGAACCCAAAAGCCAAAAGCTGACAACATCAGGCTTCTTATGGAAAGGAATCAGCTGTCCATTGAAGATTCTGTATACATAGGTGATACCCAAACCGATTATGATTCAGCAAGGGCTAATGGCCTTTCGTTTGTTTTCTGTAAATATGGTTTTGGAAAATTAGCAGAATCTCTTTATGAGCCATCCATTCTTACGTTTTCTGATTTAAAGGTTCATATTTCTGATATTGTAAAATAAGATTATATATCAAAATAAAGGCTGCCTGTAAGGCAGCCTTTATTTTTTCAAAGAAAAAAAATTATCATTTATAATCCTTAGAACTTCTTCTGGGTTCTTTTACTTCCGGCCATTTTACTGTTTCCCCTTTCTCATCCTGAGGCATTGCTCTTTTCTCTCTGTTGGTAAATTCCGGATCTTCAGAAGCCATGTAAGCTAATGCCGCCGTTAAGATCACATTATTTTTTACCTCATCAAAAACAATTTTATCATAGGTATCTTTTGTAGTGTGCCATGTATATCCGAAATAGCCCCAGTTCAGAGAACCTAAAGAAAATCCCGGTACTCCTGCTGCCACAAAAGAAGCATGATCCGATCCACCGCCACCAGGCATTCCAGGGAAGTCTGTTTTAATATGGGTCTTCACTGCTTTAGGAACGCCATCAAGCCATCTTCCGATATAATCATAAGCTTTTACAAATCCCTGACCGCTGATGTTTACCACACGACCGGTACCGTTATCCTGATTAAAAGCGGCCTGTACTCCTTTTATAATCTGAGGATTATCTGCAACAAAACCTCTTGAACCGTTCAGTCCCTGCTCTTCGCTTCCCCAAAGTCCAATGACAATTGTTCTCTTATTGTTAGGATAGTATTTTTTCAGGATCCTCATCGCTTCAAGCATCGTGATGGTTCCGGTTCCGTTATCTGTAGCACCCTGGGCGCCGTCCCATGAATCAAGGTGAGCGGAAAGAATAACATATTCATCAGGCTTTTCTTTTCCTTTGATCATCCCGATTGTATTAAAACTTTTGGCTTCAGGAAGTATTTTTGACTGGGCATCAATTTTAATTTTAGGCTTCCCTCCTTTTTCCGACATTCTGTAAAGCATTCCATAGTCTTCCACATCAATATCGATCATTGGAATTTTGGATGTTTTTGCACCAAATATTCTGTTAGCCCCCATGATGCCGGTCCAGTTTGAAATGGCAATACCTGCTGCACCTGCTTTTTCTAACGCTTCAGGAAGACTGTTGTTATCATACCCGATATTTTTCACATACGCTGTAAAGTCTTTGGCTGCCTGCTCTTTTTCTGCCTTAAGCTTTTCATACAGCTCAGGAGTAGCAAATTCTTTGATCTGCTCATCAGAACGCCCGATTTTCTGGTATTGTGCCATCAGCACTATTTTCCCCTTCACAGAAGGAAGCCATTGGTCGAATTCTGCTTTGGAAGATACTTTCGGAAGAATAATCACTTCTGCCTCAACCGCCTTTTTAGTAGCAGGACTCCACGCCAGCTGTGTTGCTGCAAGAGATTTTATCCGCGGATAGGTCATATCAACATGTGTTGTTCCTCTCTGCCATCCTTTCCAGGTTCCGAATTGCTGAAGATTGGCTTCCACTCCCCATGAACGAAGCTTATTGGCACTCCATTCGTTTGCGGCAAGCATTTCAGGAGTCCCCACAAGGCGTGGCCCGATACCGTCCAGCAGTTCATACGCCAGGTTTTCCAGCTGGGAATTATTATTTACTTCATCTACAAAACTTTTTACGACAGGGTCTAATCTTTCTTTGGGATCAACCTTTATCTGAGCCCATGAAAACTGGGCAGCCAGCACTACTGCAGGCACTGCAAAAAATCTATTTATCCTCATAATATATATTGATTGGTTTAAAGATAGCAGAATTCAGGAAGATGATGAAAGATTAAGCCTAAAAAAGAGACATTCACATGATATTATCAACATTTTTGTTTAAAAACAATAACAGAAATTAACTAATATCAGTATTTACAGAAAATATCATCAATAGAATATGATCTTCAGATCAGTTGTATGGAAAAAAACAATTCAAAAATATATTGTATTCAGGCATAAAAAAACCGGCTTCAAAAGCCGGTTAAAGGTGAATTATTTCTTAGCTTCTTCTACAGAAACTTTTCTGAATTCTTTGAACAGTTTGCTTAGTTCTAAAGCTGCTTTACGAGCTCTTGTACCAGCAGCCTTGTTTCCTTTTTCCGCTTGTTGGTTTGCCTCAGTTGTGAACGCTTCAAATTCTGCGTTGATTTTTTCAATTAGTTCTTTCATTTATTTAAAAATTTAGGCTGCAAATATAGGTTTTATGGTGATTCCAGCCTAATTGTGCTGAAAAAAAATAGCGGATTTTATTATTTTTTTTGAGTCTTTCTTAATTTCAATTTAATTTTTAAAATGAAAATGAATTATTGTAGAAATCCAGCATCTAACCGGGCATAATATAGAGTATAATTTAATATTCAATTAAACCACTAAAAATCAATGAGAAACGAATAAAAATCAAAAATCACTTCGCTTTACGGTCTATCTTTATAACTTTAATATTTTAAATCTGCAATTCTCTTGCTTTCCTGCCTGCATTTTCCAGCAAAACAATACTTTCTGAAGTAATTCTTTCTGCAAAAATAATCCTGAAATGGTAATGATATCTGTCCATGAAAGAAAAGGTATCTCCGGGAGTAAATAAAATCCGGTGCCGCTCACAATATTCGTAAAACCTTTTTATATCTGTACTTTCCGGAAGCTGCCCCCAAATACTGTAACCGCCCTGTGGTCTGTGAAAATAAGAGCTTTCAGGAAAAGAATTCCTTATGGCTTCCAATACCTGAACAGCCTGCTGATTAAGTTTTTTCCGGAAGGACTGAAGATGTCTTTCATAGCTATTTCCCTGGAGCAGCTTCAGCACCAGTTCCTGATATACCGGAGAAACAGACCGTCCCAAAGCAAATCTCGCTCTTTCAGATTTTGCATACAAATCACCGGCATACAGCCAGCCCAGGCGGATTCCCGGCGAAAGTGTTTTTGAAAATGATGAGTAGATCATGACATGACCTTTCGTATCAAAGCTTTTTATACAGCGTGGTCTTTGTTCGCCAAAATACAGATCAGAATACATATCATTCTCAATAATATATAACTGATGAACTTCTGCAATGCTAAGTATTTCTTTTTTTGTTTCATCATTCATCAGTACTCCTGTAGGGTTATGAAAATTCGGAGTAACAACCAAAGCACGGATATTATTTTCCTTACATGCTTTTCTGAAGAATTCAGTATCAAAACCCCTTTTATAATCTACAGGAATCTCTATCACTTTCAGCTCCAGATGGGCAATTACTTCCAGTACAGAAAACACACAGGGACTGTCAACAGCTACCACATCACCAGCTTTTGCAGCCGACTTTAAAGCAATGGTAAGAGCCTGCAAAGCACCATCAGTGATAATGATTTCATCAGGATTTAAGGTACAGTCATAGGCGCCCATTTTTTTTGCAATATGCTTCCTTAATGCTTCCAGACCGTTTGAAGGATAATACCTGAGAAGAGATGCTCCTTTTTCACGAATAACTTCCTGCATCGTTCTCAGAATAAGCTTCTGCGGAATCAGCAGATCACCAGGCACTGCCGTATTAAAAGAGCTGGATTCGGAAGTCCTTCTGGAAGTCAGCATGATGTTTTTCATGAACACTTCGTCTCTTACGACCGCCGGGAATTTTGTTTTCACTTCCGGGATATGTTCATCCTGAATTCTCCTGACGAAATATCCGGACCGTGGATTGCTCCTGATCAGCCCCTTGATCATAAGATATTCAAATCCGCTTTGTACAGAACTTGTACTCAGCTTGTATTTTCTCTTAATCTCACGAACAGAAGGAAGCCTGTCATTTTCCTGTAAAATTCCATTGCGTATCCGTTCCTCTATTGCAGCTGCAAAAACTTCGTACTTATAGGGTTTCATCATACATATCAACTGTACTGAACAAATTTATAAAAATATCCTTCTGTACCGATTATATTTTAGCAAACTGTATCCTTTTTGAATAGATTAATCTTATAATTTTGAATAAAAAAATCCCCATGGATATTATTTCAAAATTTACAGTAGGTTCTGAAGAAGGAATTTCTGATCTTATAACCATTATTGATTCTTCTGTTTACACACTATATAAAGATTTCGTAAGTGAGGAAGAGATTAAAAAATATATTCACAACGATATAGATCCGAGAAAGATGATCTATGACCTTAATGATCTTTCCAACCAGCTGATCATGATCTATGCTGACCAGAAACCTATCGGGTACAGCATTATTAAAAGCGGTTCCCTGCATCCCGGAATTCCTGAAGGAAAACGGGCAACAGAAATCAGCTTTGTGATTCTTTCAGAGTTTGACACTCCGGAAACAAGACAGTCGCTGTGGAAAAAATGCAGATCAGCAGTAAGCTTCACTGATATTATATGGATCAATATGCTGGATCATGATCCGCTTGCAGCATTTTTAAAAGAATCCGGGTTTGTAACTGCGGATATTTCAAAAGCGGGTCCTTTTCAGCTTCCTTCGCATATTTTGGAACTGGAGATTAATAAAAGCTGATTCTTAACTACAGGACACAGATTGTAAGATGTTTACCGAAATCGAGAAAAACTATAATTCTGATTCTTATTATCGCACTTAAAATTATCCTAAGTGAGCAGCAGTTTGCTTATCTTTGATTTTTATAATTTTTACTTATGAGTGATCAGCTGGAAACCATAGAAGATTATTACAGACGCATCCGCAGAGATCAGATCAAAATGTTTGATTCTGAAGACTTTGAAACAGGAAAATCCCATTTCAATATTTCCATGCGGAGATACTGCAGCTTCAAAAGCCCCTATAACCGCCGTGATTATTACAAAATCAGCTTTATCATTGGAAAAGGAACGATTCATTATGGTTCACATCAGCTGTATATTGACCGCCCTGCCCTATTCTTTCCATCTCCGGGCATTCCGTATTCATGGGAGTGTGAGAGTGATGTACAGGAAGGTTACTTTTGTTTGTTCAACCAGGAATTTTTTAGTGGAAACACAGAATTCAACCTGTTCAAAAAAACGTCGATGTTCAAAGAATGGAGCAAGCCTGTTGTTTTTCTGACAGAGGAACAAACCCAGCTGGCGACACTTTATTTCGAGCAGATGTACAGAATGAACAACTCCACTTATCCTTTCCGTTGCAGCAGCATCAAAAGCAATCTGGCGTCCGTTATGCATCTGGCTCTTGAAAACCGTGTAGAAGATATCAATCCGAATGAGCTTCCTGCAAATGTGCGTTTATACAAACTGTTTGATGAGCTGCTCAACAAACAGTTTCCTTTGGACTCACCTGCTTATCCGCTGGCCTTAAAAACACCTTCCGACTTTGCCGAGCACCTGAATGTTCATGTCAACCACCTGAACTCTTCGGTAAAATCCGTGACAAATCTTACGACCACGCAGATTATCAAGGAAAAAATGTTTGAAGAGTCTAAAAATCTGCTGAAGTATACTAACTGGGATATTGCCCAGATTGGTTATACGTTAGGATTTGACCAGCCTGCCCACTTCAATAATTTCTTTAAAAAGCACGCCCGCACTTCACCATTAAAATTTAAGAATTTATCCTAATCTTTGATTTTTGTAATTTTTACTTTGTCTTTTAAAATTCACTTTCCTATTTCCTGACTTATTTTTGCATAGTAAAAAATGAATGAACATGTTGAGAGAAGCATCTGAACAACGAATCAGATTAATTACCATTATGGCTTTCGTGTCTATCCCGCTTTCCGGGTTTGTCACACACATTTATCTACCATCATTTCCCTCTATGGCCAAAGAAATGATGGTATCAGAAAAAGATATCCAGATTACTTTAACATCATACCTGCTGAGCTACGGGATTTCCCAGTTGTTTGTGGGAGGAATTCTGGACAGCATCGGACGATACCGCCCCAAACTGATCGCCTTATTTCTGTTAATCCTTACAAGTATTTTAATTACTATGACGAACAGCATTTTATTGATCTGTCTGCTTCGTATACTTCAGGGGGCAGCCGTTTCAGTGCTTGTTGTAGCTACCCGTGCTATTTTCGTAGATATTTATGATGCAGAGAAGGTGAAGCACTATCTGAGTTATTTTACCATTGTATGGTCGTGCGGTCCTATTCTGGCC
>NZ_JAYSDT010000005.1:0-108820 GCF_041914225.1 Chryseobacterium sp. | reverse complement strand
GAGGTTATCTTGAAAAAATATTTAACTGGCATGCTAATTTTTATTTCCTTGCCGCATACGCCGGAGTTCTTTTCCTTTTTGAATGGTTCTTCAGCGGAGAGAGCCTTCCCCAAAAAAAGAAACTGGATCTTTCAGAGAATATCAGCCTTTACAAAATGATGCTTAAGAACAGGATTTTTATGCTGGGAATTTTCATCTTAGGACTGAGCTACTCCATTGTAATGTTGTTTAATATTACCGGACCTTTTATTATTGAAAATACGTTTCATTTTACCCCGGTAGTGATCGGATATTGTACATTGATCCTGGGATTTTCCTGGATGATCGGAGGTTTTATCGGGAAGCGCAGACTGACTCTTGGTTTCAGATCAAGGATTTTACAGCCTATTTTTCTCCAGCTGATCCTCATCACAGGGCTGATTATCACCAGCTATTTTGCGGAGAGCCTTTTTATTATGATTCCTTTCGCGTTTTTCATCCATATCTGCTCCGGAATTTTATTTACCTCGTTCTTTACAACAAGTATGCTTTACTTTCCTAAAAATGCAGGAACTGCCGGCGGGCTGATGGGTGGATTGGTATACGTGATCACCTCTGTAACAAGCTTTATCATTTCGGTAAGCGGAACGGTAAGTGAGCAGAAAGATCTTTCCTGGCGCTATCTGATCATCGCATGTTTTCTTTTCGGGATTATTATGATGATGCATCAGGCTGTTAAAAAAGAAAAAGCAGAGATCGGTTGATTCTCTGCTTTTTTATGTCTTATTGTATACTTTCAAGATACTTTTTCAGGATAATGGCATGGCAGTGTTCTTCATCTTTGGCTGCATACAGCAATGTAATTTTTTTATACTTCTCATAACGTTTCAGGAAATCTTTCCCAAGGTTACTTTTATGAAGTTCTTTCATATATTTTTCTGAAAATTCTTCCCATAGCCTGACGTCATGGTGAAACCAAAGCCTTAATTCTGTTGATGGCGCAATGTCTTTGTCCCATTCATCAAGATCAGCATTTTCTTTTGAAAGTCACCTTGGCCACAAACGATCTACCAGAACACGGTATCCGTCATCCGGAGACGCAGCTTCATAAACTCTTTTTAATACAATTTCAGGCATGATTACTATTTTAAATGACACTTTAAAATTCATTGTATAAACAACAGCAAAATTTATTCCTGCAAAAGTATATTCCAGCTTAATTTTTTTCCGGTTATTATTTAACATTCAATTAGTTTTAATTAAAACTAATTTTTCGTATATTTGTTAGGATAAGTTATGCTAAAAATCCATTTGTGTATGACTCTTATATAAAAAAATATGCCTGCAAAAAAGAATGATATTTCTGAACTGGCTCTGGAGCTTGGCCTGGCAATGAGTGAGATGAAAAGCCGTCTCCGGCAGAAGATCCAGACTACCGTTAATGAATATGATCCGGACTTGTCCTTTGAACTGATCGAGATTCTGGGGCTGCTTTCACGCTATAACGGAATCAACCAGCAGGAAATAGGAAATAAAGTAAGCAAAGACAAATCCAGTATTACCTATCTCATCAACAGCCTTGTAAAAAGAGATCTTGTTGAGCGGATAGCTGATAAAAACGACAGGAGAAATAAACAGGTCTTTTTAACACCGAAGGGTAAAGAGATTGTGGAAACTGTTTATCCATGGGCATTGGATCTTTATAAAAAAGCAGTTGACGGTATTGATGAGGAAGAGATCAGCAAAGCACTGTTACTGGTAAAAAAAATGACAGCAAACCTGGAATAACCAGGACCAAAACATGATACAATATGAGAACAATCCTTGTACCTGTTGATTTTACATCAACTACGGAAAATGCAGTAAGAGTTGCCGCAGACTGGGCAAAAACCTACGACTATCAAAACATTATCCTCTTAAAAACAGCAGGAGAATCTGAGTTTGACTATCTGCATATTGCAGAAGGGCATTCATTTGTGAATGAAGAAAGTGTCAACAATCTATTGCAGAAAACAGAAACATTACTTGATCAGTTAAGCAGCATTGTAACAGAAAAATCACCTGAGATTAAGGTTTCAAGAATTTTAAGTGATTGGGCTCTTACCAGAAGTATCAATGAACTTTTAAAAGATGAGCCGTCTGTAGAACTTATTATTCTGGGAAGTGACGATCAGACATCTGCCACCGAAAGTTTTGTATCTGACAATATTATAAGCATTGCAAGAACAAGTCCTGTGAAAACTTTAATTGTTCCCAACAGCTATCACTATACTCCTGCTAAAAATATCTTTATCCCTTGTGATATCAACGGAATTAAACGGTTAGAAAGATTGTTTCATCACAAATCTCTCATTCATAAGCAGGATATGCATCTGTCTTTTTTAAATATCAATACCCGCGAAAAAGAAGATGAAAACAAGAAAAAAGAGCTGGAAGACTATATCCGTGAGCATTTAACGGAAATCCCAAGCAGCATTTATTATTCTCATGATGAAAATGTAATTAATGGGATTCTGACGTTTGCAGCCACTCATGAAGCAGATCTTATTATTGCTTTGCCCGGTAAGCACAGCTTTTTATACTATCTGGCAAGCAGAAGCATTTCCGAAGGAATTTACCAGAATACCCATCAGCCCGTACTCATCCTGAAGTAACCTGGCCGGCTGAAATTAATAATAAATTTTAGAGCTTTCGATTTTAACGAGTTTCTGCTCCTGCATTTTTTTGACATATCTGATTACCGTCTCTACCCGGAGACCGGTGAGTGTCGCAATCTGTTGTCTGGTATAGGGAATAAGGAATGAATAAGCTTCTTCAAATCCAAAATATTTTTTAAGATGGTCGAAAAGTTTCACCAGCTTTACGATAGGATCTGAGATAGCCAGAAAGCTGGAGATCATATACCTGAAATGCAGCCTGTCTGCTGTATATTTACTAATTTCAAGCATTAATGCAGGTTTTTCCAGCAATATTTCAAGAAATCTGGTTTTGGGAAGCCTGATAATTTCACAGCTGGTTACCGCAACTGCGTTAACGGCGTAATGATGCCCGGTAAATAAATAACTTTCACCAAAGCAATGACCATCAAAAGGAAGCCCGTGAACAAATTCTTTTCCATCTTCCAATAAAGTATTCAGTTTCACAGTACCATATCTGATCTGGAAATAGTATTTTGCAGCGGTTCCTTCCTGAAAAATTGTTTCTCCTGCTTCATACCTTTCCAGACTGGCTCCGTGGGAAAATAATAATTCTTCGCATATGATCATCTTGCCATTATTAAATTGAGTAAAAATACTTAAAGTACAAGCAAAGTTGCAACTTAACAAATACCACAGAAAAAGTGACTTTGCTGCAACACAGCTGTTCTTTTATTATGTAGTGATTTTTTTCTTATGTTTTGTCCCCCAGTCTGCCAAAGCAGCAATGACATCTTTCAGAGATTCACTATACTCTGTAGGAACATATTCTACCAGCACAGGTTTGTGATCTGTAATTACGGTTCTTTCTACCAGATGATTAACTTCAAGTTTTTTCAATTCACTGGATAATACCCGTGCAGATATCCCCTTGATGGTACGCTGTAATTCATTGAAACGGGTGTGTCCTCCCAGAATCGCAATCATTACACGAATGGTCCATCTGCCTCCAAGAACATATAATGCATCCTCTGTAGCAGAGAGATGGTTACTGCATTGCGGCCTTGAATACACTATTTTTTCTTCTTCCATTGCCTCTGTTTTATTCTGTTACTAACCTAAATGTTATTACTAACCTTTCGGTAACTACTATCTTTTTATTAGTAAATATAGATAATTTTGGAACATCAATTTTAAAAAAAATAAAAATGAAACGAGTACTTCATATCACTTCGTGTCCGAGAAGTGAATCATCAGTCAGTAAAAAACTGGGAAATGCAGTTGTAGAGAAAATCACAGCCAAATATCCTGACCATATTTTAAAAAAACGTGATCTGGCTAATCCCCTTTTTCCTCATTTGGAAGAAGCGCATATCAATGCATTCTTTACTCCAGCTGAAAACCGGACTTCTGAACAGTCGGAAATTGTTAAGCTTTCGGATACGGTAATTGATGAACTTCAGGAGGCTGACATTATTGTTATTGAAGCCCCTCTGTACAATTTCAGTATCACTTCCACACTGAAATCATGGCTTGATCATATTGCCAGAGCGGGAAAAACATTCAGCTACAGCGAAAACGGTCCTGAAGGCCTGGTGAAAAATAAAAAAGTATACCTTGCCTTTTCAAGTGGCGGCGTATATTCTGAAGGGGAAAGACAGGCTTACGACTTCGTAATTCCTTACTTGGAAAAAACGCTTGGCTTTATGGGAATGACGGATATTTCCGTTGTCCGTGCAGAAGGACTTTCTGTTCCAGTCGTTCAGGAAACGGCCCTGCAAAAAGGGATTGAAAGTATTGTTGTAGAGTAAAAAACAAAAAATGCTGTTCCTTCGAACAGCATTTTTTGTATCAGAATTTATTATTCACGAAAGTATATAAAGAATTAAAAAAATATTTCCCTCAACATATGTAAAGACTTTTTCAATCTTTTCCCCTCATTTTTACTTTATTAAATGAAAGATTATGGAAAACAATAAACAACCCCAACTGATCAATCCTGCTGAGTTATTTAACCCTGCTCCTTATGGTTTTTCTCACAGTATTTCTGTGGAATCTCCTTCCAGAATGTGTTTTATATCCGGACAGAGTGGCGGCGCAGATGAAAATCATGTATTGGCAGATGACTTTAAAACTCAGGTTCAGGATGCTTTGAAAAATTTACAGATCGTTTTACAGAGCCATTCGATGATGTTTGATGATATTGTTAAAATTACCCTGCTTATTGTAGACCACAACCAGGAAAAACTTGAGATATGGGCAGAAGAAGCCGGGAAAGTCTGGAAATCTACATTGTTGCCAACGAGTACCCTGATTCCTGTAAGCCAGCTTGCTTTACCCGGAATGTTGTTTGAGATTGATGCAATTGCAGTGAAACAGCCATCCATCTAGAATATCTGATACAATGCTATTATAATTCTTACCTTCAGCCTTATTAATTTGAATCCTGCCTGAATATTCAATTCAGGCATTTTTTATTGATATCAAAGGCTATCATCACTGTTTTTATCTGATACCTTTAAACGGCAAGATACCACATTATTTAAAATAATTCTAAACTATGTGAAAATAAAATCTCTACAAAATACTTCCAACAAAGGGTTTGTTACAAAAAATTAAAATATTATTAATTCAAATTACGTAGAAATACTGAATCTTATCTGCCGGGATGTGATTAATTTCGGATAAACAAAAACTGATACTATGGATCGCCTGAAATACATTCAATCATTTCTGAAAAAGGGGTGATATCTGAAAATCCGGCAGCTGTAGATCAATCAGCTTGATAATCTCCTGTTAAAGGGAGTTGAAGATATTGAATCCAAATTTTTTACGAAATGAATATTATTAACAAAATTCTCAACGTCGACGATTATTATTTCGACGTGTTCATGTCTATCTCGGAAGCGCTTACCGGGTTCACAGTAAACGAACTGCAGTCAACGGGACTTGCAGAAACCTATTACACGTATGTTCTAAAAAGTCTGGAAGCAGCCACTTTCGTAGAATTCCTTACGGTTTCTAAAAATATCCTTGAAAATTCCTCCGGTGAGGAAGCATTAAAAAATGCTATTCAATCCGAAATTATTGGCAACCCTGGAATGAACGACATCGCCGGAAAAGTAATCACCATGTGGTATCTGGGAACGTGGGAAGGCGCTTATATCAATGATCTTTCTTACAAGGAAGGCCTTGTATGGAACCTGATGCATGCTCATCCGCCGGGAGCAAAACAGCCTGGCTACAAATCATGGAATATTAAACCTGTAAACACCCACTCATGAATCCAACCCATAACAAAAAAGATGTGATCATTGTAGGAACAGGGATCGCAGGATCATTAATCGCAAAGCTATTATCCGACCATGTATTTGACGTAACCAAAGGAAAAATGATCCATCGTGCAGATGCGGGAAAATCTGATAACATTCAGGAGGTTTCCATACTTATGTACGAAGCAGGCCTCGAAGCAGGTATTGAGCTGGATTCCGTGTCTTCAATGACCACTTATAATGAGTATATCCGGACTTTTTACAGAGAGGAAGCCAAAGTTCCCAACTCTCCTTATCCGAACTTAAAGCAGGCTCCTTCTCCCAACGTTTTGGATATGGAACATATTGTTCAGCCGTATCCGGATAAAAAAGGCTATCTGGTTCAGTTTGGGCCGATGCCGTTTGCCAGTGATGCGATAAGAGTAGGCGGCGGAACTACCCTTCACTGGCTGGGGACCACTCCAAGAATGCTTCCCAACGATTTCAAACTTACCGAAAAATATGGCATTACGATTCCAAAGCCGGATTCTGATGAGAAAACTCCTGTCGACTGGCCGATAAGCTATGAAGAATTAAGGCCTTATTACGAGATGGCTGAGTTTGAAATCGGGGTTTCCGGGGATGTTTCGAAACAGGAATATCCAATTGAAGAGAAAACGGAAGACTATGGAGGAAATCCCACAGAGCTATATGGATCATAAGATTATTGAGGGACTTAAAGGGACAAGTGTAAAACTAAGTTCAGGAGAAATTCATTTAATGATGGTACCTTCTCCACAGGGAAGAAATTCCGTTCCGAATCCAAAATACGGAAAAACAAAGATCATTAAAGCAGAACCAAAGGATTCAGGATATCAACTGGTTTTAGACAGCTCCGGAAAAGAAGAATACAAAGCTCTCGGTTCTGTGTGGAATCCTTACATGGGCGAACGCTGCGAAGGGAATGCGTCCTGTGTTCCGATCTGTCCTGTTCAGGCGAAGTACAATGCCTTAAAAACATTGAAAAAAGCTTTATATAAAGTTAATGATAACGATAACCTGAGCCGTAATCCATTCATGCAGATTCAGGCACAGAGTGTGGTTTACAGATTAAGCATTGATCCAAATGACAATCATAAAGTTTCAAAGGTTCATCTGAGAAGATATATCTCAAAAGAAAAAACTGATTTCGTCGAAGAATCGATTGATACGTCAGATGCCGTCGTCATTCTGGCAGCCAATGCTTTTGAAAATCCAAAGATTTTATTAAACTCCAGATACACGACTTCAGATGGTGTAAAAACAGCAGCCAACAGCAGTGATCAGGTAGGAAGAAACCTGATGGACCATATGGTAATGCTTACCTGGGGACTTTTCCCTGAGCCGGTATATCCGTACAGAGGTCCGGGCTCTACTACAAACATTTCTTCTTTCCGTGACGGAGAGTTCAGAAAGGACTTTTCTGCATGGATCTCTCCGCTTGACAACTGGGGCTGGGGCTGGCCGGCATTTTCTCCCGGTTCTGATGTGGCCTACTTTATCAAAGAAAAACAGTTTGGGGCAGAATTAAGAGAAAATCTCACCGACAGACTTTCAAAGCAGGTATTATTTCATTTTGAAATTGAACAGCTCCCGAATCCCAATAACAGGGTAACCATTAATGATGAGTATCTGGATGTCCTCGGAATTCCGCGTCCTGTCATTCATTATGAACTTACAGAGTATGAAATGAAAGCTATGGAGCAGGCAAAAGATGCTTCGGATCAGATGTTTAAAAGATTAAACATTAAGGATTTCACAAAATATACTGCGGAAGACAAAAATTCTGTGATATATAATGGAGAAAGATATTCTTACAACGGAGCCGGCCACATTGTAGGAACTCACAGAATGGCTCTAAAGCTGAAGAATCCGTAACCAACAGCTACTGCAAAACCTGGGATCACCCGAATTTATACGTCGTAGGCGCAGGAAATATGACCACACTGGGAACTTCAAATCCTACTTTAACATTATCAGCATTCACGATCCGTTCGGTAGAATCCATCCTTGCTGATCTTGAAATTCAACTTAAAAAATAACAATATGAGACAAAGACTTATCAATAAAACAGTACAACCACAGGAGACATTAACAGCAGGAAGAATGTCGGCGGCAAGAAGCGCAGCCATTATAGAACCTGTTTCATTACCTTCTTTATTATTTGATTCAACATTGAGCAAAGAAGACTGGATAGAAGGATTAAAGCACCACAGTAAAACCGTAACCCATCTTTTACTGAATGATCAGATTAAAGATTTTAATGCCTATCTGGAATCTCAGTTCGGTTCAGGAGTTTCAGAAATAAAAAAAGAGATCACAGAAATTGATTATAAACCGATTTTGCAGGACCTTTTGCAAACTGCAATTCTTATTGAACATTCTACCATTCCACCTTATCTTACAGCTTTGTATTCAATCAAAGACGGAACCAATGCTCTGGCTTCACAAATCATCAGAAGTGTTGCCGTAGAGGAAATGCTTCATCTGATTATGGTTTGTAATGTACTGAATGCCATCGACATTCAGCCTTCCGTCAACCAAAAGGAGAACTATCCTACTTATCCTATGAAATTACCCATGAATGTTGATTTTTATGTAGGTCTGGAAACATTCTCAAGCAACAGCATTGCAACATTTATCGCAATAGAAAGCCCAAGCCAACCTCTTGTAAAAGCCCCTAAATATGATTACGAAACAGAGACTTCAGAATTATACTCTCAAAGAGTGGGCATACAGGAAAAACACCTCTGGACTCTTGAAAACATGAAAGGTTTCATCATGGAAAATGTACACACCATTGGTGAGTATTATGATGTTTTATTCTTCTACATTGTTGTTTTTCAGATCATTGCTTATTACAAAACACATGGAACGTTACCAAAGAACTTCGAGGACTTAGATAAAGGAGGAATTTTCACAGGAAAGCCGGAAAAACAGATCCGTCCTGAGCAATATTATGGAAGTGGCGGAAAACTTCATTCCGTGGAAGCTTTAACTGGAGTTATTGCTGTTTTCCAGGAAATCAAAGGCCAGGGTGAGGGAGCTGATGATTCTATTTTCGATGTAGATCCTTCTCAGTTTGAAGAAGGGGTTGAACTGGCTCATTATTTCAGATTCAAAGAAGTTTTCCATGAACATTTCTATCTGGGAGAAAACTATGAGCCTTTCATGGATGAAAACGGAATGATGCCTGTAACCACACCGCCTACAGGAAAAGACCTTCCGGTAGACTGGAATGAGGCATATCCGATGAAACCTAATCCAAAGCTGGAAGATTATGTGCTAAACAAAGAACTATATGCCCAGGGTGTTGAGTTTAATAAAACCTACAGACGTCTGCTGGATGCAATACAAAGTGCTGTGGAAGGTAACCAGAGAGAGCTTGAAAAATCAATTATGTATATGTATGCTTTAAAAGAACAGGCTGTTAATCTGATGAAACAACCGTTGGATGCTCAGACTAATGCAGGGCCAACATTTAAATACACCGATCTGTAACTATAAAAACTAAATATCATGCTTAAAAGAAAAAAAGAGAGTCCTGAAGCAGGAGGAGAACAGCTGTTCCGCAGAATGCCGGGCCAAAATCAGATTAATCTGGCTCAACTCATGGATGGCTATTCCAAGCTGCTTATTGATGATCCGGTAAGGCCATTCAGAGAAGACAATCTGCAGTCCATTGAAAACAATGTAGATTACGGAATCCTTGCCGCATTGGATGGCACATGGGTAAGCTACAATGTGAACTACAATAAAGATGTTACCAGTCCTTCACTGGCAAGCGGTGTCCATACTACAATTATGCCGTCTCCGGGAACGAACCCGGGAACAATTCCCGGAAAATTCGCTTTTACCAGTGAAGAGTATATTGAGAAGCTCACCTTTTCCATTGTTCCCGGCGGTGTACGTAACCGTGGCGGTGCCAGTGAACTTTTCTGCGGAGCAGTTAAATATGAGCAAAGCATTAAAAGTGTAACTGCCGTGCAGGGGCAGGAAGCTTTAAAATACACTCCTATTCATGAAGAAAACGGAATGTATCTTTGGCTGAGCGATGTCTATAATCATGCTGCTACCAAAGAATCTATTGAAAGAGACCGTGGTATTCATGCCGTTTCAACAGAAGATGCCAAGTATGGATATACCGGCGAATACAGGGATGAGCCTTTGCTAAGGATAACACCGGACGGCGAAGCAAACCCGCAGTACATTCTTCAGAGTCAGCTGAAATCAGGACAGCCTTATTATGAAATCATTCCCGCCCAGGAAATAAAGCCGGGAGCAGGACTTGATGGTCCTTATTTTATCCCGGACTACTCTATCTCCGAAGCGGAGTAATTCCGCATGGAAGCACTATTACTTTGCTTGGAGATATCATTCCTCAGAATAAAGATAATACAACATATTATTTAATTGAAGGTTCACCACAGTTCCCTTATGGTAAAGAGGCATGGGAAACCAATCATCTTTCAATTTCGCGTACCATGGGAAATGCCGGAGTAACGCCGGAAAAAATTATTGATCTTGACAAACCGGCCCCGGAATGGGTGCATGAAACACTTAATGATGATAATGATCCTGGCTCAAACAAGATTTACACCCAGAGAATACTGGCTGATGAACTGTATCCTTATTCTGTACGGCCGGATTTAAGACTTAGAGATACGTTAAGAGGTCAGGAGGTCAGCAATTATGTCCATATAAGAATGTCTTCCAAGATGAAAACCGGAGCGCAGGGCGGAATTTTAAATGTCCCGTTTGTTAACCGTTTTGTCCCGACCGTTCAAGTGGATATGAATATGTGGATTGAAACAGTGATTGAAAATGGAAAAGAGATTCTTCAACTGCAATATGAGCAGATTGTATTTTTCGAATTTGATTTCGGAAATGACGGTGGTACCACGAGCTGGCCGCACATTCAGGTGAACACGCTCCGTAAAATAGAAGATATTCCTGAAGAGCAGAGAAAAGTAATTGAAGAGCAGTTCTTTAGTACCGGAGTAAATGCCGGTGCAGCTTCCGGCTGTCCTTACCATAAAGGATAGACTACCATAAGTATCAAATAAAAAAAGGGACAATAGTTTGTCCCTTTTTTATGTTCTTTATGATAGATTAAAGATTATCGTGGGCTTGCGCTACCATGAAAGATATTGCCTTTTTAATTTTTTCCCGTCCTTCAGGAGTATTGGTATCTATACCACAGAAAATACTTCCGTTCAGAGACGAAAACATATTCAGGTAATACAATCCTGAAACCATGATAGCCATAATAGAACGATAGATATCCATTTTATCTTTGAAACGTGATTCCATCAATAGTTTGAAGATATATTCTCCGTTTTCCTCCTGAGTGTCAATCAGTTTTTTTAATGATTTCCGGGGCTCAGAGATAGTCCACAACAATAGTTTCTGGGCTTCTTTATTGGCATATACGTAATCAAACTGGGAAAGCAGCATATGCTCGATAAACTCTCTGCCTCCATCTTCAAGATTCGGTTTCATCTTTTCCACTTCCTCGCTGGTTACCTTTACCCAAAAATCCTGTGTTCTGACATATTCGTCCATAAGGCCGTCCATTCCGCCAAAATAGGTATAGATCATTTTTTTATCTACCCCTGCAGTAGCAGCGATATCATTAATCTTCAACCCTGCATGTCCTTTAGTTTTCAGTATTTTCCCAACGGCATCTAAAAACTTTTTCTTACTTCGTTCTTTGTTTCTGATACTACCTGATGCTGACTTTCTTTCCATGACTAAACATTCAATATACAAGTTTAAGAATTTTTTTTATTATTTTAGACACCACACAGTGTCTAATATCATCAGTTTGTCTATATTTGCAAAAACTGATACCATTGAACAGACAGGACCACTGTCAGATTTGAAAAATAAAACTATTCAGATTGTATTGTTAGTTCCCTCAGCTTAAAATGTTTCTGTCATCAGCAAATGAGGAAAAAAGACAAAAACAGGATTATTCTTTCATAGTGGTTTGTCTTAATTCTGAAAATGTTTTTGATATAAAATAAAATATTTTTGTATAGATATTTCTTATTTGACAACACTGAGGTAAGTATAAAAATTACTTCTGTAATTGGATAAAACCAAACCTGTTTTGTTCATCAAAGTAAGAATTAATTTACAACAATAAAATTATTACACTGAAAATCAATACATTAAATAAAAACAATAAAATTTTTATTATTTTACACACTTAGTAGTGTCTTATTTTATATATTTGTAGAAACTAATACCATCTATATATTTAAAACACTATCAGGTTGAAAAATAAAACAAGTCACATTGTATTATTGAGTTCCCTTACTTAAGAACATTTCGAAATGAAACGACTAAGGTAGAAACGCAACTTTATAGACAGACCATTAGATTTCTAATGTTTTGTTTTTTTATCAGAACCCTGCAAATGTTCGTAAGTACGATGCAGCAGAAATGAGATTGCTGTTTTGATTTTATCTCTTCCATTAATGGTATTGACATCTATTCCACAGAAAATACTCCCATTCATCGCAGCATACATATTCAGGTAATACAATCCTGAAACCAAAATGGCAAGGATAGAACGTACATCTTCAGTTTTATCCTTAAAATAGGGATCCATCAACATTGTAAAAATATATTCTCCGTTTTCCTCCTGGGCATCGTTGAGTTTTTTTAAAGATTTCCGGGATTCGGATAAGCACCATAAAAGTAATTTTTGTGCCTCTTTATTAGTGTGCACATAATCAAATTTTGCCGGAAGCATTTTTTCCATGAAAGATTTTCCTCCGTCATCTAATTGCAGCCATATTTTTTCAACTTCTTCAGTGGCTGCTTTACTCCAGTAATCCTGCGACAGGAGATATTCATCAATCAAACCATCCAGACCCCCAAAATAAGAATAGATCATTTTCTTATCTATTCCGGCTATTGCAGCAATATTACTTACTTTCAAGGCGGTATATCCTTTTGTTCTCAGTATTTTCCCTACTGCATCCAGGAACTTTTTTTTACTACGTTCTTTGTTCCGAATGCTTCCTGCTACTGACTTTCTTTCCATGGCAAACTTTCAATCGTACAAGTTTATGAATTTTTTTTCACTTTAGACACTTTTTAGTGTCTAAATGTATATATTTGCAAAAACTAATAACCATTTTTATTTAAACGGATAATCAAAGTTGTGAGGTTGATTGAGATCAGATTGTACCGTTAGTTCCCTCAGTTAAAGTATTTTAATATTCAATAACTGAGGTAAAACATTACTCAGACAGCATTATTATCATTGTAATGGTGCTGTCTTTTATTAAAGATATTTTTAACAGTTATGAATATTCTGCAAGATATTGTAGCTGATCATTTGATAAGATATGACTTTTCTGATTTTTAAATGTATGTAAAGTCGCTGTATGAAAGGGTTTTTACCTGCCACTTTAAAAATTTAACATTTTTTTTTTCAATTTTTTTAATTTAGACACTACATAGTGTCTTATTTTGTATATTTGCTTCAAACTAATAACCATTTTATATAGAACACTATGTGGATGGAAAATAAAAATTTCGAAAAATGCAACTAAGGTAAAAGCACAATGCAACAGTATCATTAGCTCTTTAGTGATACTGTTTTTAATTTTAGTTCTGATTTTTGATTTAATCTGTAGAAAATTGTTACCGACGGTACGGTATCAAAATAGTTGATATGAAGAGAGACTGTCCGAGGACAGTCTCATTTTTATAAAGTTTAAGCTATTCTAACCTTTTGCTTTTTCGTCTGTGAAAAACTGAAACCCCTCTTTCTTCTCAATAAGCTGTAACGGATATAGAGACGGATTGTATTCACCGTTCAGTACTTCATTCAATGCATGCTTTTTGGATTCACCAAATGCAATTACTAGAATATTTTCTGCTTTGTTGATGACAGGTGCTGTCAAAGTAATCCTGAACATTTCCTGCGGCTTAAGATAATAAGCAGAGACCCACTTTTCTTTTTCTTCCAAAACGGCCTCTCCGGGGAAAAGAGAAGCTGTATGTCCATCATCTCCCATTCCTAAAAGGATAAAATCAAAAGTTCCCTCATTACCAAGAACATTCCTGATCTGCTGTTCGTAGGTTTCCGCATAGTCTTCGGGACTGATTCCTTCAGCATACATAGGAAATACATGATTTTTATCTACAGAAACCTGACTGAGAAGAGTTTCATCTGTCATACGGAAATTGCTCTTATCATCATGTAAAGGAACCCAACGTTCATCAACCCAAAAAAAGTAGATTTTATTCCACTCAATCTGATCTTTATATTCCGGTGTTGCAAGTAGTTTGAAAATGGCTTTGGGAGAAGATCCTCCGCTCAATGCCACCACAAAACTACCCTTTTTCTGAATAGATTTTTTTGAAAGGTCAACAAATGCATCTGCTGCCTTCGTGTACAGTTTTTCGAGATCGTCAAATACTGTAATATTCATTTTTTGTCTGTTTAAATTTATATTGTTTATACCCAGCTGTGCCCCTGTCTTTCAACCAAAGCATTAACATCCTCAGGTCCCCAGCTTCCGGCTTTATAGTTCGGGAAAGATAAGTCTTTATTATTCTCCCAGGCTTCCTGTATAGTGGTAACAACATCCCAGGCTTCTTCTACCTGATCGGAACGCATAAATAAGGTAAGATCTCCTAAAAGTGCATCCTGTAAAAGCGTTTCGTAGGCTTCCGGAGTATCTTCCTGGCATGCAAAATTATCAAAAATCATTTCTGCCGGTTTCAAATCCAATGTCAGCCCCGGTTTTTTCGTCATAAACTGCAACCTGATATCCATCATAGGCTGAATATTAATGATCAGCCTGTTCGCTGATAAATGGTGCGGACTGTCTGAGAATGTGGAATGAGGAAGCGGCTTAAACTGAATCGTAATGTAGGAATGCTTTTCTTTCATTTTTTTCCCGGTACGAACATAAAAAGGTACATTCTGCCATCTTTCATTATCCAGATAGAATTTTATTGCGGCAAAGGTTTCTGTGTTTGAATCTCCTGCAATACCATCCTCCTGGCGGTATCCTTTTACTTCAACACCGTTTATTGTTGCTTTTCCATACTGCCCTCTTACAGCATAGTGATCAACCTGGTCGGGTGATATTCTACGGATTGATTTCAGCACATCTACCTTACGATCCCTGATCTCACCAGACTGCAATGAAGCCGGCGGTTCCATAGCGATCATACAAAGAATCTGCAAAAGGTGGTTCTGAATCATGTCTCTTAATGCTCCTGTCTGTTCGTAGAAAGCACCTCTGGTTTCCACTCCTACTTCTTCGGCTACCGTAATCTGTACAGACTCTATATATTTATGATCCCATAAAGGCTCAAAAATTGAATTTCCAAATCTGAACGCCAATATATTCTGCACCGTTTCTTTTCCCAGATAATGATCGATACGATAGATCTGCTCTTCTTCAAAAGTTTTTGCCAAAAGACTGTTCAGTTCAATTGCTGACTGTTTATTGTGGCCAAATGGCTTCTCAATAATAATGCGGTCTTTTTTCGGATCGGAAGCTAACGATGTGGTCTTAATATGATTGGAAATCGTAGAGATAAAATTAGGTCCGATTGAGAGATAGAATAACCTGTTTGCTCTCATCCCGTAAACGGAATCAAAATCCTGCAGTTTTTGCTGCAGATTCTGATAGGAGCTTTCTTCATCCAGCTGATGCTGAAAGTAAGTAATGTGAGCCTGAAAACCTGCCCAGTCTTCAGAAGTTACTTTTTTTCTGGAGAAACTCTCAAGGTTTTCCTTGATGTAATTTCTAAAAAGTTCATTGGTATTTTCTGCTCTTCCCAGTGCTATAATATTAAAGCCTTTGGGCATTCTCCCATCGATATACAGATTATAAAATGCCGGAAAAAGTTTTCTTTTTGCCAGATCGCCCGTCGCACCAAAAATAACAATATTTGTTGGCTGCAAGACTTTGTGTTGATTCATTTTTTCCGAATTTTAATTGTTTGAACTTTGCCAAGAAGTATGGAAAACTCCTTCCCTGTCAATACGTTGATAGGTATGAGCTCCGAAATAATCACGCTGAGCCTGGATCAGATTCACAGGAAGAGATTTTGTGGTATAGGCATCAAAATATCCTAAGGCTGTCTGGATTCCCAGGCTGGAAATTCCGTTTGCTACAGCATATCCGGCAGTTTTTCTTAAAGCTTTGATTTTTGATTTTACAAGTCCTGAAATTTCTTTATCAAGCAGAATGTTGGAAAGATTAGGATCTTGAGTATATGCAGAATAGAATTTTTCCAGCAGCACAGAGCGGATAATACATCCTCCTCGCCAGATTTTCACAACATCTTTTAACGGAATTTCAAAACCATATTCTTCAGATGCTTTTACCAGTAAAGATAAACCTTGTGCATAGCTGATTAATGTAGAAAGGAAAAGAGCATCGCCTACTTCTTTAATAAACTGTTCTGTATCCTCAGGTTTTGTAATTTCTTTTTCGGAGTATATTTCAGAAGCCTGAACTCTTTCTTCTTTATATGCTGATAAAATTCTTGATGTTACCGCTATATCAATGGTAGGAATAGAAACCCCAATTTCCATAGCCTGCTCAGAAGTCCATTTTCCTGTTCCTTTTGCGCCAGCCTTATCTAAAATCTGATCTACAAGGTAATTATCTGTGAATGTATCTTTCTGTGTGAAAATATCTCTGGTAATTTCAATAAGGAATGAGTTCATTTCGCCGTTATTCCATTCTTTGAAAACCTGATACAGCTGATCATTATTTAAGCCTGCTCCTCTTTTAAGAAGATCATACGCTTCACTGATAAGCTGCATGATTGCATATTCAATACCATTGTGGACCATTTTTACGTAGTTTCCGGCTGATCCTTTTCCCATGTAGGCTGTACATGCTTCGTTATCAACTTTTGCTGCGATGGCCTCCAGCATTGGCTTCAGAAGTTTAAATGCTTCAGGATCGCCTCCGGGCATTATGCTTGGACCTGTTCTGGCTCCTTTTTCACCCCCTGAAACTCCCATTCCCATAAAATGCAGCTTTTTGGATGCCAGATCAGCAACCCGTCTGTTGGTGTCTTCAAAATAAGAATTTCCTGCATCAATGACAATGTCACCTTCAGTTAAAAGCGGGGTAATGTTTCCCAGCACTGCATCTACAGGTTTGCCTGCAGGAACCATAAGAATGATTTTTCTCGGGACTTCCAGCGCTGATACGAAATCTTCCAAAGTGCCTGTACCTCTTACTTTCATTCCTGAAGCAGCTCCTTCTTCCAGTTCTTTAACTTTCTCCTGATCAAGGTCGAATCCTGCGATTGAGAACCCGTTGTCAGCGATATTATAAAGCAGATTCCGCCCCATTACTCCAAGGCCAACCATTCCATAACTATATCTTTCCATTATATTGGTATTAATATGAATTTTGTTATACAGAGAATAAAATTACGCAAATGACTATAAGGAAAAAAATAAAAGAAAAGAAAAAGTTTTCAATACTTTCATTTATGCCCTCTAATATTCACATTTTCATATGATTTTGAGTTTACAGAATAAAATTCAATCATTAATATGGGAATGATCTATTAAAACAGTCTGTTTTTTGGCATAATTAAACTTATATTTGCCAAAATTTATAAAGTAATGAACTATAAACTTGAACTCAACACTCAGGAGCCTAATTCTAAAATCGTTTTTAATAACATCATATTTGATTCGTTCAAGATTAATATAGTTGAAAGATATATCGGTTCCATGAAGGCTCGTCCTACATTATGTGAAGTTTTGTTTAAAGTAAGAACTTTGGATGATGTATTGATTAACAGAAAAGATGGTAATATAAGAGTAAAGGTAAAAGGTGATGATTTTGAAACCTATCAGAAATTATCCCGAGATCTGAATTCTTATGAATACAAAAACAAACTGATTAACAGAAAAGAGGTAGAACAGAATTATGTTCATTTCATCCTGAGTTTAGTGATCGCAAATTATCAGCTTAATTAAGCTGTTCTGGTATTCTCCTTCTGTATTTTTGCAGAAGGAGAACTCTTAGGAAAGAGTGTATAAAAAAACATTTGTGTTTTACAATACCTTCAGACTATAATCAAACTATTCTTTATTGCTTTGATTATATTTTCGTTCTGATTCTTTCAAATTATTTGCTTATCTGTAATGCACCGCAATGCATCCACATTTCAACCATAAGCAATTGATTCTAGCTCATTTAGATTGCCTTATTTTATTTCAACAGTTTTGAAAACCATACATAAATATCCATATCACCAGGAATATTCAGCTTTTTCCTTAGATTATACTTTTTGGTCTGTACCGTTCTTACTGAAGTAAAGGTGTATTCTGCTATTTCCTTTGTTGAAAAATTCAGGTAAATATAGGCGCAGAATCTTATTTCCGAAATTTTTAAAGGAGACACTTTAAGCAGTTCTTCTGAAAAGCGTGGACAGTACTCATTAAAGCGGGTTAAAAATTCAGGATTATTATCCTTGGCCAGTTGTATAACTTCTTTAAAAATACTCTCCTGAGCAGGCGACTGATGAGGTATATCAAGCTTATCCAGATTCCTGCTTTTATGTTTCCTGTAATAATAAAGGAAAAGAAAAATAAAAAGAATACATACAGCAATACTCACTGACGAGATAAAGAAGAGTCTTTTTGTTTCTTTCTGTCATTATTTTCTAATTCACTCTGCCAGTCTACAGTATCATTCAACGTTTGATTTTGTTCACGGTTTACGGCTTCAATATCCACCAGCCATTTAGAATAGTAGCCAATACTGTCTTTTTGACCAATACTCTTATATAGAGCATTAAGCTCATCTCCCACCGCAATTTGATAATTTTCGCTTTTATAATAATTTTTAGCAATATTTTTAGCAATCCATAAATAATGCTGCGCCTGTTCAACATTCTTAACCGCTCTAAAATAGCTTCCGGCATACAGAGACGTAATATACTTCAGGCCAATATCATCTGCTTTTTTTTCATTCTGAATGGCTTCGTCTATATAAATCTTTGCAGAATTAAGTTTATTAACATTGATATATGCACCTCCCAGATAAGCTGAAGTCTTATAGCTGTTACATAATCTGTTTTTATCTATACGGTAGCGCTTATCTTTATTTTCTCTGTATATCTTTGAAAATTTGTAAGCTGTTTTGCTGTATTTCAATGAAAGCTCTTTACTGGTATCGACATATTTGTCGGCATACTGCCTGTTAATGAGATAAATAAAATAAGCATTGCCTGTCGTCATTACTTCATCATAGATCTCATCCAATTGTTTAAAAGAAGCAACTCTTTCACCCAATTTCCGGTACAAAAAAGATTTTTGCATATGGAGATAAAAAATGACTTCAAAGTCGGTATCAGAATTGATGAGGTTTTCTTTTTCTACTTTATTGATATAATAAAAAGACTTTTTTGTATCATTCATCTTATCATAGATATTGGCAATTTTAAGATACCCTAATGCGACACAATCATTGTAGGAGTCTTTTTTGCAAACTTTGATAAGACTGTCAATTTTTTCTATTTCTCCAGGTCCCGCAGCAGAAAAATCTATATCAAACAACACATTTTTTAAGTCTTCTTCTGTACGCTGTGAAAAGAAAAAGGAGGAGATTAAAAAGAATAAAACAGGTAGTTTTTTCATCATAATATTATCAAAATAAAAAATGCAATATTAATACTACATCATGACCATATCACCTGAAGTACATACGTATTACATACACAATATAGGAAAACAGTAAAATAACACCATCTATATTACAAAATTAGCAATTACTTTTGAATACCCGGATATTAAAAAATACAATATCTGTATACAACATTTAACTTCATATTCTGATAAAAGCAATAATTTAATCATCGTTTGTGTTTCGTACCTGTAGTATAAGTGGTTGTCTGCAGGTACCTTTTTTAAATTCAATTCAACAAAATTAATATATGATAAAAAAACTACTCTTTCTTATATGTACTGGCTTTTCAATTTTATCGTTTTGCCAAACCGATGAGGTGTTGTTTATTGGAAACAGTGTTACCTATTTTAATGACATGCCTGAGATTTTCAAAAATATAGCAATTTCAAAAGGAAAAAATGTTTCTGTAACAACCCATACTCCCGGAGGAACAGGGTTTGTCAATCACGTAGATGATCCGTCGCTGTATCAGAAAATAAGATCTAAAAACTACAAATATGTTGTTATGCAGCCCGGAACTGCAGAATCTGCAGGTCATTCTTACCCTGTTTCCGTAACAGCTGAGCGCGGCCGTAAGATCAGGGATTCTATCCGGAAGTACAGCCCGTGTTCCAAAATATTTCTTTATGAAATTCCTTACGGAGTACCATCTGCAAATGAATACAATGTTTATTTCAATTTCCAGCAGAAAATAAAAGATTCTATCACTAAGATGTCTAATCTTATGCAGGTAGAAATGGTACCCGCCGGTGAATCGGCAAGGCAATATTACAGTTCATCGCAGGATCTTGCCCTGCACGGATCGTATAATGATATTCATCCGGGACCCAAAGGAAGCTATCTTGTAGCAGCTTCTATGTATTCCGCCATTTTCCAGGACCATGTCTTTCCATCCAATTTTTATAACGGACTGTCTCAAAATATTGCTGAAAATTTTCAGAACATTGCTGATCAGGTCTTTTTTAATAATCCGGCGCAATGGAACAGTAATGTGTTTCACCTTCATTCGGATTTTATAGCGGGAATCAATGGAATGACAGTGAATTTTACCAATCAATCAGCAAATTACAATTCAGTATTGTGGAATTTCGGAGATGGCACCACTGATTCATCATTGAATCCGATACATCAATATACCTCTCCCGGAAATTACACCGTAACACTTACTGCTAATAAAAATTCCTGTTCAGAAACCTTCAGTAAAATAATTAATGTAGGTTCTCTGGGAACTATGGATACTAAGGTACAGCCAGAACTTATATTTTATCCAAATCCTGTTACGGATTTCTGTTACCTCAAAAGTAAAGACCAAATAAAGGATATCACTGTTTATGATATGGCTCAAAGAAAACTTTCCGACTGGAAAAACCTTTATGTCCATGATATAAAACTAAATTTATCAACGTATGGTAAAGGGGTTTACATGATCAGTATTGTGTATGAAAATGACCGTACAGAAAACATTAAGACTATTGTTAAATAAATAAAAAGCAGAAGTCCGGTAGTTTCTGCTTTTACGTCAACTCATCATAGATTATTTCTTTTTTAATGTCTGCAAAATTTTCAATGCATTATGAGATTTAAAGCTAATGTGAGGTAAATAATGAATAAACAATTTCCATCTAAAAGTTTTCAATCGCCAGCTATCAGGGGAATTGAACAAAACTTTTAAATCCATCTTTAAAAAATAAATCAAATAAAATTTGCTTTTATGACCAATCGGTCATATATTTGCATCATTATTTCATAGCATCATGGCAAAAGGTGAAGAAACCAGACAGTTCATTATAGAAAAGGCAGCTCCCATTTTTAACACAAAAGGAATTGCAGCTACTTCTATGAGTGATATTATGGAAGCCACCAAGCTGTCCAAGGGCAGTATGTATGTCCATTTTGAAAATAAAGAAGTACTGGCCTGTGCAGCTGTTGAGCATAATATGCAAATGCTGAATGATCGGCTACAAAAAGCTTTAAGCAGATTCAAAACTTCAAGGGAACAATTATTGGCATATATTGATTTTTTCAGTGATCCCAATCATCCACCGGTTGTTGGAGGCTGTCCTTTGTTAAACTTTGGAACTGAAGCTGATGATACAAATCCTGTTGTAAAAGAAAAAGTAAACCGTGGAATTAAGCAGGCGGAAAAATTACTTTCCGGTATTATAGAAAAAGGAATTGCCAACAAAGAATTCAGAGCAGACTGGAATGCATCGGTCTTTGCCACAGTAGTGTTCGCAATGCTTGAAGGTGGACACTTAATGTCAAGAATGTCCGGCAATAACGATACAATGAAAACCATCGGAAACAGCCTGAAAAAAATTATAGAGGAAAACACAGTATAATTTTTTTTGTCAAAAAAATGACCGATCGGTCACATAAATTAAAATAAAGCTTTATAGAAAAGCATAATCATAACAATTAAATAAACAAAACAATGTCAAAAACAGTTTTAATTACAGGAGCATCAAAAGGTTTCGGGAAAACATGGGCAGAGGCTTTTTTAGCAAAAGGTTACAAAGTAGCGGTAACAGCCAGAAATGTAGAAACACTTCAGGATCTGAAAGAGAAATATGGAGATTCCGTATTACCTTTATCTTTAGATGTAGACAAAAGAAAGCAATCATTAGCGGTAGTTCAGAAGGTACAACAGCACTTTGGCACCATTGATATCCTGATCAACAATGCGGGATATGCATTAACAGGAGCTGTAGAGGAAACCAGCGAGCAGGAAGCCAGAGCACAGTTTGAAACAAATTTCTTTGGAACTTTATGGCTTACGCAGGCAGTGCTTCCCATAATGAGAAATCAGAAAAGCGGGCACATCATTCAGGTTTCTTCTATTTTAGGATTGGCTACCTTACCAACCATGGGGCTTTATAATGCTTCTAAGTTTGCATTGGAAGGCTTGAGTGAAACTTTAGCAACAGAAGTAAAAGGATTCGGTATCAATGTGACTTTGGTAGAGCCAAACGGATACGCTTCCAATATCTGGCATACAGGAATTAACACTGAGAGTAACCCTGTTTATGATGATGTTAAAAAAGCATTCTCAGAAGCAGAAACATCTTTCGGAAATGTAGAAGCTACAGCTCCGGCACTGATAAAACTGGCAGAAACTGAAAATCCGCCGTTGCGTCTGTTGCTTGGAAAAGTGGCACTGCCATTTGTAAAACACAATTACGAGCAGCGATTAAAAGTCTGGGAAGAATGGAACGACGTATCCGTTGAAGCTCACGGATAATCCTCCAAAGAATACAGCCAAAATTAGCTCCGTTTAATCAAACGGAGCTAATTTTTTATCTTTTCTGAAGTAAACAGCTTAATTTTTCCATAGCTTTCTTTTCACCTCATTCATCATTCATCATTCATCATTCATCATTCATCATTCGTCATTTATAATTTATAATTAACGATCCTCTTCACCTCCCGGAATGTCTGTTTCGCAATGGAATATGGCCACCTGAACAAATTACCCATTTACCAGCCGCTTACCGGAGCATAATTTTGTCTCATCAAAATAGAAAAACAGATTTAAAATCTAATACAGTAAAACAATGAAAACAACAATTTCAACAATCCTGTTAGCAGCAACTTTTATCTTAAGTACACCTGCTGTTGCTAAAGCACAGGTTAATCAGACAACTATTCTATCGGCAAAATCTGATACCAGTATCCGTCCTTTTCACATCAGTATTCCGCAATCCCAATTGGATGATCTTAAAAAGCGTATCGCTGAAGCCCGTTTTCCGGATAAAGAAACCGTGAAAGATGCTTCCCAGGGAATTCAGCTTGAACAGCTAAAAGAGCTGATCACGTACTGGGGTAATGAATACGACTGGAGAAAGGTGGAAAATAAACTGAATGCACTTCCACAGTTTGTAACCACAATTGACGGTCTTGATATCCAGTTTATCCATGTCCGTTCTAAAGAGTCCAATGCAATGCCTGTGATTCTTACCCATGGCTGGCCAGGTTCTCCGTTGGAGTTTATTAATGCGATAGGCCCTCTGACCGATCCTGTAAAATACGGAGGAAAGGCAAGCGATGCATTTGATGTAATCATTCCGGCTATTCCGGGATATGGTTTTTCAAAAATACCTACTGAACCGGGCTGGAACCCTGATCGCGTTGCCCGTGCGTGGGATGTGCTGATGAAGCGTCTTGAGTACAAAAAATATGTTTCCGAAGGCGGTGACCACGGCTCAGTAATATCTGATGCATTGGCCAAACAGGCTCCTTCAGGTCTTTTGGGAATTCACCTGACAATGCCGGCTACCATTCCTGCTGAGCTTGTAAAACCTATCAATGCAGGTGATCCTGTTCCATCAGGGCTTTCTGCTTCGGAAGCAAAAGCCTATAATGCAATGAGTACTTTTTTTGGAAGAAATGCAGCCTATGGAGGAATGATGGTGACACGTCCGCAGACAACAGGGTATTTACTTTCTGATTCCCCGGTTGCTTTAGCAGCATTCCTTTATGAGAAGATTGTTGAATGGAGCGAAAGTGATCTTCATCCTGAAAATGTAATAGGCCGCGATGCAATACTGGATGATATTACCCTTTACTGGCTTACCAATACAGGAGCATCTTCTTCCCGTTTCTATTGGGAAAACAATAAAAACAATTTCAGCGCTGAAGCACAGAAAACAAAAGACATTAAGGTTCCCGTGGCCATTTCGGTATTTCCTCATGAGATCTATCAGGCACCGGAAAGCTGGTCAAAAAGTGCCTACCCGACTTTATATTATTACCATAAAACACCGAAAGGAGGGCATTTTGCAGCGTGGGAGCAGCCACAGATCTTTACGGAAGAGCTTAGAGCGGCTTTCAAAAATCTAAAAAAAAAACTTTAATAGAAATATCAATCAACAATTTCGTTTAATCTAAATAATAAAAATATGGAATTAAATACCATTCAGGAAGTAGAAAATACAACCGTAGTAAACATCAGCAAAGTCCTGTATTCCGGTAATGTTATCGTAACAGGAGGCCGCAACGGACGTGCAAAAAGCAGCGATGGAAAGTTAGATCTTGAACTGACGTCTCCAGGTTCAAAAGGGAACGGAACCAATCCGGAACAGTTATTGGCAGCCGGTTGGTCCGCATGCTTTATCGGAGCTATGCATTTGGGAGCTGTTAAAATTGGGACTAATCTTCCTCCAGATTTGTCTGTCAACACTTCAATAGATCTTGCAGCCAATGATGACGGATTTTTCCTGCAGGCTCATTTACAGGTCGTTTTGCCAGGTCTGCCGGTAGATGAAGCCAGAAAAATGGTGGAAACAGCCCACGCAACATGTCCTTATTCCAAAGCGACAAGAGGCAATATCAATGTAAAAATAGATGTGGTTGTATAATTTGTCAGAATGTTCTTATGACATTTAAAAAAACTTCCTTGCTTTGGGTAAGGAAGTTTTAGCTTTGATTAATTTCCAAAATTCACAAAATGTGGAATATCCGTTGCAAAACTGTTCATTGGTAACAGGTTATTTCTGTTACTGTTAAAATCAAAAACAGAGTTATTATCAAACGGAACCCGTGGATAATACATGAAAGAAATCTGAATCCTGTTGAACACCAGGTACGGATTATTAATTAAAACACCGATTCCGATTTTTGCATTGGCTTTTGTTTTAAACAGCTTATCATCGGGCATTCCCAGCCATCCCACCGCTGTTGTTAAATAAGGACTGAAATGGAAATTCTTCCAGGTTTTATTTATAAACAGCTGGAGCTGATATCTTAAAACCAGTTTTTTAGTCCCGATATAATCTGAATTGTAAACCGGAAATTCGTCCGGGGATGAAAGATTTATTCTATCCTTATAAGAGTAATTATGCTGTGGATTTCCCAGTGCTAAAGTCGGGGAAAAGAAATGTCTTGCTTTGGCAAATTTCCAGTCCATAAGATTAGTGAAATACGTTCCGTCAAAACGGAAAGATTCCCTGTTCTGGCTGTCTTCATTAAAGAATCTTCCAAACTGTGCTTTCACTGTGAAATATCCCAACTTCGTAAAACGGCCGTAAGATGCAGAAACTCCCACATACGGATTCACTTCTTTATTTCGGGATAAGCCACCGGCAATGATGTTCACAGAATTACCATAAGCAATATCCTCCGGCAAATCATACTGGAAAATATTTTTCTGGACCGAGAAGTTTCTCTGAATAAATCCTACAGACATCAGAAAACTGTTGTAAGAGCTGAAATATTTGTACCGGTCTATTCCCGGGCTGTCTTTATATTGATAATTCTGAAATCTTCCTATAATAGCAATATTACTGGATACTTTTTCACGCGGTTCAGCCGAAACCGGAATCTGGTAGCCTCCCCATAAATCCTGGCTGTATACTTTAATTTGAACCTCGGGAAAAGTGTTAGCTGTATCTGTTGGAAGTAAAACCTTCCGCATAAAATATTCAAATGTAAAACCTCCTGCCCACTTCGTCAATGGAGAGAAAAAATCTCTTCTGAGGCTGAAATTGATTCTTTCATTTTTCGAAAAATCACGTTCTCCAAGAATCTGGCCATTAATATAGGTACCAAAAAGATTATGGGTGGTATAGCTTCCTAAAAGATAGTCCTGCTTTTCTTTGGAATCGTTTCTGTAAAGGAAGTCCAGGGTGTGTCCCAGTCCCAGCACATTTTCTTCCGTAACCCCCAGACCTATTTTGCTTCCGGAATAACTGATTCTCGGCTTCAGACTCCAGGAATCAAGCACTTTTACAACAACATCGATAGAATCTTTACTGGAAGTACTGTCGGAAACACTGATATTAACCCTGTTTATAAAAGGCATTGCTCTCAGCAAACGTTCAGATTCATAAAGCTTTTGGGCATTATACTCTTCTCCTTCTTCAAAAAGCAAAAAATTATTAACCGTTGATCTTCTTGTGCTGGAATGAAGATGATCCTTTATCCAATCATACCATCTGCCTGCTTCTTTACTGTCCTTCGAATTGTAACCGAAAGGGTCAATGGTTTCTATCCTGATATTTCTGATAATTTTTTTGTCATAAGACTTCTGCGAAAGCTTTTCAGTACTGGACTTCACAGAAGTGGAATCCGGTTCCCTACGAAATATAAACCGGTGAATGAATTTGGTAACCTTTCTTTTGTCCGAAAATTTTTCTATTTTATAATAAAGCGAGTCTTTCTTCTCCTGTGCATTCAAAAAGAAAAAACCACTTAAAAGGAAAATCAGAGTTACAGTCGTTCTAGCCATTAGTCATCAAAATTCAATACAGTTTGTAGTATCAATTTACAAGCCAACAAAAGGCTTAAAGCATATAAAATCAAAAAAAATTATCCGAAAGAATAAGCTGTCCGGCAATAAAATTTTCTTCTAGAGCTTAAAAAAGAAATAGACTACAGCCACCCATTCTTTTTTTATCCCACGGGCATATCCTATGGTAGTCCGGCTTGCATTCTCAACTGTTCCGTCATTTTTAATATATCCCAATGTAGACCGGCTGCTGTTTTCTACGGTCCCATCTTCTCTTACATAACCAACTGTAGAACGACTGCTGTTTTCAATGGTCTCATCATTTCTGATATAGCCAATCGTTGAATGGCTGCTGTTTTCAATGGTTCCGTCGTTTTTAATATAACCTGTGGTCGCATGACTGCTATTTTCGATTGTTCCGTCACTTCTAATATATCCGATGGTACTTCTGCTGCCTGATTCAATAGTTTGTCCTTTCGTAAAGACTATGCTTGTTATTGTGATGATAAAAAATAGTAGTATTTTTTTCATTTCTTTCATGTTTATTTTAAGATTTAAATCTAAGTTAAGATTCTTATTCTGATTTTTATCAATTAAAGGCACTGAAAATAATACTACCATACAATTTCACCGATCATTACAGAATATGATCACGCTCATAATGATCTGGTTCTATTTATCTTATTTTTGAGTCTTGTTTATAATTACATCTTACTTGAAATCAGATAAGCTTTCTTTAACGGGAAGCTTATTTTATTCTTGGAGCTGTTTAAGTTTTTATATTCGTTATTTTTAACCACAAAATTTTTAAACCTTTAAGTTTTTTAGAGCCAAGCTTTATGCATAATAAGTGCGGTTAAGTTTGTGAAAATCTTTGATATTCATCTTGTGTGGACTTTTCTGCGGTATCATTTTAAACTTACTTAAGCGAACTCAAGTGTTTTACGATGAAACCTTTTGTGACTTTTATGGTTTTGTAAAGTTTAAACAACTTTTTTCTTAACCAAAATCAGTTAATCTTTATTTATTAATCATCTTCAGCAGCTAATTTAAATCATAAAAATATCATCATTCTGTATCCCCTTTTTTCTTTATTTTTACTCATTATAAATAAAAATAATACATGAAAAAAATCGTACTAACGGGAATAGCTGTTGCCGGAGGATTTCTGACGGCAAACGCACAATGCAAACCGGCGTCTGATCTTACAGAAAATTTTGATACCTGGAAAGATATCAATAAATGCTGGACTGCACAGTCCGGGAAGGCTATGCTGTACGCAAGTGATAAAAGGATTATATTTTATTCCATGAACAATCCCGGAGAAAATATGTATCTGGTAACCCCGGAAATTAAGACCGGTAGCTATACCCTTACTCTTGACCTTTCGGATAATGGCGGGGACACAACATTGGAGCTTTTTTCAGTAGGCAGTCCTTCAGATGCCAGGTCATATGTTTCAATCACCAAACCTTCAAAAATAACCGGAGAGAAAAAAACATATACCATTTCATTAAAAAAAGATTCCCATCTGGGGCTGAAAGTTTTACTGAATGGAGTACATCAGGCCGTTTATATGGATAATCTGACTTTAAAAGCAAAGAAATAAATGGATCATTAAGATTAATTTACAGGAGGCTGTTCTCCTGTTTCTGCATTTTAAATTCAGAAGACTGCCTAAAAAATATGTTGACAGCTAAAATCAAAAACCGTAGCGAAATCCGGTTGAAAATTTTACACATTTAACAATTTATCAATTAATATAAAATTTTAAAGATAAACGTTTAACCAAATTTAATCAACCTGAATGAATCAGTTAACAATCTGTTCACATTAAAAACAACTTAAAATACATAACAATCTGATAAACAAACAATTAAATCATTTTTAAAAATTGCGCTAAATTACACTTTTTTCTGAAACCACCAAAAAAACTCAGCTATTGTTTTTTTACTATTTTCTGAAATATTTTTGTGCATTAAAAATTAAAATGAAAAGGTCTTCCATAAAAGATATAGCTAAGCTGGCAGGAGTTTCCGTAGCCACTGTATCTTATGTTCTCAACAGAAAGGAGGGACAGCGCATTAGTGAAGACACCCGGAAAAAAATTTTTGAAATTGCTGAAACGATTAACTATACTCCCAATAAGATCGCAAAAAGCCTTAAAACCAATAAGACAAAGCTTCTTGGATTGATCGTTGCGGATATTTCCAACGACTTCTACTCCCATATGGCAAGGAATCTGGAAGATAAAGCTTTAAAGTTGGGCTATACCCTGATCATCGGCAGTTCTGATGAAAATGCAGAAAAATTTGAAAAGCTTACTGAGCTCTTTTCACAGCAGCAGGTGGATGGAATGATCGTTGCGCCTGTAGCAGGATCAGAAAAAACACTTGAAAACCTTATTCAGCTTAAATACCCTGTTGTAACGATTGACAGGTACCTTAAAGGTGTTTCTGTTCCGGGAATTACCATTGATAATCAGGAGATCGCAGAGCGTACAGCCAGCCTACTTCTTAATAAGGATTTTGACAAAATGATCTATGTGGGCTATGAAACTGAACTCCCGCATCTTCTTGACCGCCAGTATGGTTTTGAAAAAGCGGTAAGCTCTTCCAAAAAATCAGCTGAAATACAATATCTCCTGGTAGGGTTGGAAAATATTGCACAGGAAGTACATGTGAAGCTTGAAAAAAGCCTGGGAGAAAAAACTGAAAATACAGCACTCTATTTTTCCAGCAATAAACTTGCGGTAGCAGGACTTTCCTATCTCGTTAAAAACAACATTAAAGTTCCGGAGCAGGTATCTGTAATCGCATTTGATGAAACCGATGCTTATGACCTCTTCCCTACGGAGATTACCTACATCCAGCAGCCGATTGAAGAAATGGCAGAAGAGGCTATCAAACTATTGGACGGACAAATCAATGATTATACGGCAACCGGAAAAAGAATAACATTATCCGCAAAACTGGTTGTAAAAGCATCTTTAAAATAATTAATTTGATATAAAACATTTTTTTTAAACAATAACTTAAACGTTTAACTTAATATGACAACAAATAAATTCAACCATGTCGTTTGCTTTGGAGAGGTTCTGTGGGACATCTTCCCCACCGGATCCAGAGCTGGCGGAGCTCCATTCAACGTTGCCTATAACCTTTTCAAAATGGGAATTGATACCAAAATGATGAGCCGTATAGGAAATGATGAATTAGGACACCGCCTTCTTCATCAGATTCAGGATTGGGGAATAACAACAGATTTCATACAGATAGATCAGGAAAAGGCCACAGGAACTGTCATTGCCGATTTTGATGAGCACGGCGAGGCTGCATATGACATTGTGCAGGATGTTGCCTGGGATTATATCCAGCCTTTGCCGGAGCATAAGGAACTGATACAAAATTCTGAAGCATTTGTTTTTGGCAGTCTGATCACAAGAAGCCTGGTTTCTCAAAATACCCTGCTCGAGCTTTTGGAATATTCAAAATTCAAAGTATTTGATGTTAATTTCCGTCCTCCTTTTATTGATTTTGAATTCATTAAAAAATTATTGCATAAAGCTGACCTTGTTAAAATGAATAAAGCAGAACTCAGAATCATCCTTGAATATCTCGGCGAAGATTATATTGATGAAGACACCAGCATCAGACACCTTCAGAACTATTTTGACCTCAATGAAATTGTCCTTACCAAAGGAAGTAAAGGTGCCAGATACTTTGTGGGGGATACTGCTTATAATTTTCCGGCGGTTCATATTGAAATTGCCGATACCGTAGGCAGCGGAGATTCTTTTCTGGCCGGGTTCCTGTCTAAAAGAATTCAGGGGAGATCCCCGGAAGAGATCATGAAACAGGCAACTTCATTAGGAGCTTTTATCACTTCAAAATCGGGAGCATGCCCTGATTATACTTATGAAGAATTCAAGGCATTCAGAGAAAAAAACAGCTGTAAAACCTCTTAAAAACGAACGATATGAATACTCCAAAATTTACAGATAAGAAATACTATATCATCCTTTCTTTTGTAACCTCTCTATTCTTTTTCTGGGCCATTGCGCTTACCATGGGTGATGTTCTGAACAAACATTTCCAGAATGTGCTTCACATTTCGAAGTCCAAATCAGGGTTGGTGCAGCTTTCCATTTTTGGGGCTTATGCATTGATGGGCATTCCGGCAGGATTATTTATGAAAAAATTCGGGTATAAGTTGGGGGTTATTTTAGGGCTGTCACTATTCGCATTGGGATCTTTTTTGTTTATCCCAGCAGCCAATACTTCTTCATTTGATTTTTTCAGGTTGGCTCTTTTTGTTCTTGCGATGGGAATGGCAACCCTTGAAACGGTAGCCCACCCTTTTATTGCCGCTTTGGGGGATGAAAGAACGAGTGATCAGAGAGTTAATTTCGCCCAGTCTTTTAATGGATTGGGGGCCATTATCGGTCCTTTGCTGGGAGGATATTTCATTTTCGGAACGCCAGATTCCGGATCTGGATCCCTGGATTCAGTAAAAAATCTTTATACATGGATTGGGATTGTCATTCTGGCGATTACCATTATTTTCAGCTTTATCAGAGTACCAGACCTTAAAGATCCTCACGCAGAAGATATCATCATTTCAGAAAATGAAAAAGGAGAAGACCTTAGTGTATCAGATCCACATGCTCCGCTTTATAAGCAGAGGCATTTTATATTTGCAGTCATTGCCCAGTTTTTTAATATTGCCGCACAGGGTGGAACATGGGCTTATTTTATCAATTACGGTGTCGAAAAAATGCACCTTCCTGAGATACAGGCTTCCTATTATTTTTCTTTAAGTATGGCGATGATGATGATCGGAAGATTTATCGGAACTTTCCTGATGAGATTCATTGCTCCCAACAAACTGCTGGCTATCTTTACAGCCTGTAATATCATTCTGTGCCTTATTATTTCCCAAAGTTTCGGATGGGTATCATTTATCAGCCTTATTTTGCTCAACCTGTTCCTGAGTGTGATGTATCCTACTATTTTCAGTCTTGGGCTTAAAAGATTAGGATCAAAGGTTCAGCAAGCTTCATCATTCCTGGTTATGGCGATGTTTGGGGGTGCTGTTTTTCCTCCGATCATGGGTAGAATTGCAGAAAAAGATATTGCCCATGCCTACCTCCTTCCTATTGTCTGCTATGTTGTTATTTTATTATTTGCATTAAAATTCTACAAGCCCAAAACACTTAAATAATCCCTATGAAAACAAAGCTTTTATTAGCCTGGTGCATTGTATTTATATGCGCTGGCAGGGGAATTAATGCCCAGATCGTAATAACCAACAAGAAATTTTCCTTTGGCACAACCGGGAGAATCGGGGCTGGTTATTCCCCGAATGCTGATGGTAAGACAGGAAGACAACTGAATCTGAATAATCAGGGATCTTTAGGAGGCAGAATGGATCAGGGAGATTATGTAGATTTTTTACCTGCTTTCCATTTTAGTCCGGTGGTAAACGGTGACTGTACAAAAAGTACAAAGATCGATATGCAGGCAAGACTTAGTTTTTATTCAGGTGGAACTTTTCTGGGAAATGTAGATTCAAAATCCAATCAGGGGATGATTATTGCCTTGCCTGAAGCCTTTGTTGAGGCCAGAAATATTATGGGAAGTGACTGGGATGTCTGGGCAGGATCAAGATGGCTGAGATATGATGACATTCACATTGCCGATTACTTTTATTTTGATGACCATTCGGCAACCGGTTGGGGTGTAAGGCACAAAAACACGCGATTTTTAATGTTCTTTCCGGCAGCGATTGATACCGCAGCCAGCAACTCTACACCCTATTCTTACACCAATGTGATCAGCGGGTCAAAAAACCTTATCTACAGGCAAAGGGAAGTTTTTGTCCTGGAGCAGACGCTGCCATTTAAAAATACAAAACACAAGCTCAAATTACTGGCAGAATTTCATCATGTAGAAAAATCAGGGGAAAATTCCGTAGAGCAATACCCGTCGGATCATGGGTGGGTTTTGGGGGCTAAATTAAATACAGATATGGCAACAGCAATTCCGGGTTCATTCAATCAGTTTTCCGTAAGGTACGGGACCGGAATTGCCAATGGAGGCGATAATGGAAATACACAGACCTGGCGCACCTACGGAGCTCCTGATGAAACTACAAAAACATATAAAGGAGCTTACTCTTTTACGATTGTTGAGCATTTTCTCTGGAATATTTCCAACCGGTGGTCACTTAATCCTTATGCCGTTTTTACCAAAAGTAAAGGAGGATCAACCAGCACTGATAAAGCTCCGGCCTATTACAACCGTGAAATTTTCAACAGAAAAACAGAATTTAATACAGGAATCAGAGCCACTTATTATTTTAACAACTGGTTTCATATACTCTCTGAATTCCATTATGCAACCCGTAAAAACGGAACACAGGATGCAGCATCGATGATGAAACTTGTTCTGGCTCCCACCATCGTTCCTACAGCGGAACGAAGTGTCTGGGCAAGACCTCACATCCGTTTTATTGCAGAAGTATCAAGGTATAATGATGAGGCTATGAACAGTCTTTACTCACCCTTTTTACAGCAGTCAGGGGCCAAAAGATTCGGGACCTATTTCGGAGTACGGACAGAATGGTGGATTTTTTAAATTAAATAAAGAAAATATGATGAATATAAAATTAGGGGCTTCCCTACTCTCGTGGATCACTCCGCTATGGAATGCAGAATCAGGAAAATATGCGATAGAAAAAACTGCACAGGCCGGGTTTGATCTGATCGAAATACTGTTACCCGCATCAATGGATTTTGATGCAAACACTGTAAAAAAACAGCTGAAAGACAACCATCTTGAAGCGGTATGCTCGCTGAACCTTCCCAAAGATGCTCACATTACGTTTTATCCTGAAGCAGCGGAAAAGCTTATCAAAAAAGCAATTGATAAAGTTGATGAACTGGAAACCAACCTGCTGGCAGGAGTTTTACACAGCGGAATCGGTGTTTTTACCGGAAAACCACTCACAGAAAACGAAAAAGAAATCATTACTGAAGTATGGTACAATGTGGCGGATTACGCCCAAACCAAAAGTATAGATATTGCCATAGAGCCGATTAACCGTTATGAATCCTATGTCTGCAATACTGCAGAAAATGTCCTGGAGCTTATTAAGAAAACGGGCAGAAATAATCTCTTCCTTCACCTTGATACCTTTCATATGAATATCGAGGAAAATAATTTTTATGACCCGATTATCAGTTCCGGAAAAATGCTGAAGCACATTCATGTGACAGAATCTCACCGGGGTATGTTGGGAGAAGGGACCATCAATTGGGAAGAATTTTTCTCGGCATTGAAAAAAATCAATTTTGAAGGGAATCTGGTCCTTGAAAATTTCAGCTCCTCCATTCCCGGAATGCAGGAGCAGGTTTCTTTATGGCAGAAATCACCTTATGATACCCAGGAACTTGCTGAAGGAAGCCTTGCTTTTTTAAGGAAGCATCTATACAACTGATAAAATTATCTGTTATATTATTCTGAAACTTATGGAAAGCGGAAATTGTCCGCTTTCCACCGATTGATTCTGCCCATTCACCGAAAATACCGATTGTTTTCCAGGATTATGACTGACCTTTACATCAGAAAAAGGCAATAATGTTCAACTAAAATCTTATTATTATGAAAACAAAAATCGGAATCACAGAGAAAAACACGGAAGCCGTTGCAGAACAATTAGCAAAATTACTGGCAGATGAAACACTGCTTTACATTAAAACAAGAAATGCCCACTGGAACGTAACCGGAGATAACTTCCACGCCAATCACATTTTCTTTGAAGAACAGTACAAACAGCTGGATGAACTGATGGACAGCGTTGCAGAAAGAATGCGTAAAATCGGGCATTATGCACCGGCAACTATGAAAATCTACCTGGAACTGACCCATTTAACGGAATACAGCGAAAGAACAAATGACGGTCTCGGATACATGAAAGATCTGTTAAGCGATCATGAAAGCATCATCGAATTTCTCCGCGGAAATATCACTCCATTTGCTGAGACTTATAAAGATTATGGTACCAGCGATTTTATTACAGGCCTGATGGAAACCCATGAAGAAATGGCATGGATGATCCGTTCCTATTTCAGATAACACAAAATAAAAAAGTTATAATTATATTTGTGTAAATCATAAACAACTATACCTATGAAAGCCTTAATCGTGGATGATAATGATATTGCAAGAACAACATTAGCCCACCTCGCGAAACAGGTTCCGGATCTTTCCATTGTCAGCGAGTTTTCCAATGCTATAGAAGCTTACCATTATCTTCAGTCCCATCCCGTCGATCTGATATTTCTCGATATAGAAATGCCAGAAATGACAGGGATTGAGCTCATGAAAACCCTTTCCGGTAAAGAAACTATCATCATTTTCACGACCTCAAAAAAAGAATATGCGCTGGAAGCGTTTGAGCTTAATATTGCAGATTATCTTCTGAAGCCCATTATGCCGGTAAGGTTTCTTCAGGCAGTCAGTAAGGCACAGACGATTCTTGAAAGTAAAAAAGAAAATGTGGAAATCACAAGGGATGAATTCCTCTTCGTGAGGGATTCCAATATTACAAGGCGCTTAAAGCTGGATGATATTTTCTATGCGGAAGCCATGGGTGATTATGTAAAATTTTACACCAAAGAAAAGATGTTTGCCATTCACGGTAAAATGAAAACGGCAGAAGAACGTCTTCCCAAGGATCATTTTATAAGAGTACACCGTTCCTATATTGTTTCTGTCGGCAAAATTGATACTCTTCAGGACGGCGGTATTATGATCAACGGTAAATTCATTCCCGTGGCAGATGCCTACAGGAAAGCACTCAATACACGAATGAATGTCTTTTAGACGTTACTGGCCATCAGAAAATTTGTTTTTACTTTTTGATTTCAATCCCTGAACAGTTTAGGGTTAATCAACTTTTACCGGTATTTTATTTAAAATCAGACCGTTATTATGAAAAATATATCTTCAGTAATGGATAACAAGCGATTCAGCTATTTTATTATCCTGACATTTATTGCAGGCTCACTCCTGTTGATAGCTGTTCAGCTCAATTCTGCAGGAAATACCAAAGCGCTGATTCAGAATAACAATACTTTGCTGAGCGAATTACGTTCCAGCAATCATTTAAGGGAGATTGACCGTGATATTCTTGGGGTGGAAAGCAGAATCAGAGCTTCTATTGCAACGAATGACACCACGCACCTCGAAGGCATTGATCAAAAAATCAGTCAGATCGAAAATTTCCTGGATTCTCTGTCCAAAGACAATGTAAATGCTGAAGAAGAAAAGCTGATCCACCGGTTAAGTGTTCTTGCCATGGAAAAGAAGACGACCAAAGACAAGCTGTTGCATCGCTATATTACTTTGGGAAATATGGACGACAATACTTCCATTGCCAATCCGCGTGCAAGGAATATTTCCAATGAAATCACCAGAATCACGGCTAAAATATATGAAAGCAGAAAACTGAATATGGTTGAACTCAGCCAGAAAAGTGAAGAAATGGGACAAAAAGCAAGATTTTATGATATTTCAATATTGGTCTTACTGATTTTGAGCGGTTCTGTCGTAGGATATCACATTCTTCGTCAGTTTAAACGTCAGAGATTACTTATAAGCGAACTTGATATTGCCGAGAAAAAAGCATTGGTAGCAGCACAGACCAAAGAAAATTTCCTTGCCAATATGAGCCATGAAATCAGGACTCCTTTAAGCGGAATTCTCGGGTTTACCAATTTGCTGCAAAAACGTCCTTTGGATGAAACCTCAGCAGAATTTGTCTCTTCCATACAGCGTTCCGGGGAAAACCTGATGGCCATCATCAATGATATTCTTGATTTATCCAAAATAGAAGCAGGAATGATGCGCATTACCCCCGGAATTTTCAGCATCAACGGACTGGTCAATTCCGTAGAAACATTTTTTAAAGAACGGGCCAGAGAGAAAGGACTTGCTCTCTCAAGTACCATTGATCCTTCCATTCCTGACACTTTGGTGGGAGATGCCACTAGACTGACGCAGATTTTAGTAAACCTCATCGGAAACGCCATAAAATTTACCCACCAGGGAAATATTGCTGTTGAAATCTACTGTAAACAGCAGACGGAGAAAGAAGCGGTTCTCGGATTTAAAATTTCGGATACGGGAATTGGAATCGACAAAGAAAAGCTTACTGAAATCTTCGAAAGATTCAATCAGGGAGAAGATTCGACGACAAGAAATTATGGCGGAACAGGATTGGGCTTATCCATCGTGAAAAGCTTAATTCTCCTGCAGAACGGAAATATAGAAGTAAGCAGTGAACAAGGGAAAGGAACTACCTTTCATTTTTATATCCCTTACGGAATTGCTGAAGAACAGCTTACTGTACTGCCGGCTGCTGATCCGCATTACTTTAAAGATAAGTCCAATACACCTCTGAAAGTTCTGGTGGTTGATGATAATGTGATTAATCAGAGCCTGATGAAACACCTGCTTTCACAATGGAATATTGATTTTCATATGGCATCGAACGGTCTTGAAGCAGTAAACTATCTCAAAAGCCGTGCATGCGACCTGGTTTTAATGGATATACAGATGCCGCAGATGGACGGATATGCAGCCACCCAGAAGATCCGGGAAGAACTCAGACTGGAAATTCCAGTCATCGCAATGACCGCCCATGCGTTGGCAGGGGAAAGAGAAAGATGCCTGAGCCGCGGGATGAACGAATATATTTCCAAACCTGTTAATGAAGAAGAACTTTTTACCCTGATCTCAAAATTCGGGTTGAAAGAAAAGACCAGCCAGGAAGAGAAAAACGAAAAACCTTCATCTGATTATCATTACATTGATCTCTCCTATATGCAGACGGTAAGCGGCGGCGACAAAAGTTTCGAACAAATGGTCACGCAGCAGTTTATTGAGAACATTCCCAATCATTTACAGAAACTGACAACGGCTTACGAAAACAAAGATTTTCAGGATGTGAAACTGTGGGCTCACGATCTGAAATCCAGCATTGCCATCATGGGATTACATCCTGTTTTAAAGGAAAAACTCGATATTCTTGAAACAGCTTCAGCAGAAAGCTCTGATCTGCAAAAGATACTGGAAGAAGTACAGAAAGTTCTGTCAGAAGCGGTTTCCGAAGCTGAAGCATTTTCAAAAACAATTTAAAAAAGAAAAAAAATGAATTTATTTTCACCGATACACATTCGCAGCCTGACTCTAAAGAACAGAATTGCATTATCTCCTATGCAGCAATACAGTGCTCAAAACGGAATTCCCGGTAACTGGCACCTCGTCCATCTTGGAAGCCGTGCTGTTGGCGGCGCGGGATTGATTCTCACCGAATGCACAGCCGTTTCAGAAGAAGGCCTGGCTACATTATCTGATGTAGGAATCTGGAATGATGAACAGAAAAGCGCCTGGAAAAACATCGTAAATTTTGTGCATGAACAGGATTCAAAAATAGGTATTCAACTCTGGCACGCCGGAGGAAAAGGAAGTCTGAAGCATCCCAATGAAAGAATGAAACCGCTTACTCCGGAAGAAGGAGGCTGGATGGTGAAATCCTCCTCAGCTCACGAGTTCAACGGCGTTTTTGCCGAAGCGTTCACAATTGATGAGATACAGGAACTGAAGACGAAATTTGTTAAGGCAGCCCTTCGTGCCATTGAAGCAGGTTTCGATACCATTGAGCTTCATGCAGGCCATGGTTACTTATTCCATCAGTTTTATTCCGCAGTAATCAATAAAAGACAGGATGAATATGGCGGAAGCTTTGAGAACAGGATCCGTTTTCTTGTAGAAACCGTTCAGGAAATCAGGAAAGTTATTCCTGCTGAAATGCCTCTTTTTGTAAGAATTTCTGCCGTTGACTATATAGAATCGGATGAAGCATGGACTTTGGAAGACAGTATCAGACTTTCGGAAATCCTTAAAGAAAATGGCGTAGATTTCATTACAGCATCCGGCGGTGGATTTACCAATGTAAGCAAGGATAAAGTGTTTCCGGGATATCAGGTTCCTTTTGCAAAAGCCATTAAAGAACAGACCGGAGTTCTGACAGGAGCCGTTGGAATGATTACAGAAGCAGAACAGGCCAATGATATTATTGTCAACGGAGATGCTGACCTGGTGATCATCGCCCGGGAGCATCTTAGAAATCCTTATTTTGCCATCCATTCTGCTAAAGCATTAGGTGCTGAAACAGAAATTCCCTGGCAATATAAAAGAGCGTATTAAATAAAATCTTAAAAAAATCAGTTATGGAAAATCAAGGTGCCTCCGTAGTGATCACCCATCATATTCTGGATGGAAAACAATCACAGTATGAAAAATGGCTGGACGAAATTGTTCCTGTTACCAGACATTCTGAAGGTTTTATTGATCTTCAGATCGTTCGTCCGATTCCTGATCTGACTTTTGTATACACCGTCATTATCCGTTTTGATACAATTAACCATCTTAAAAGCTGGATGGAATCGGAGAACCGGAAACAACTCATTGAGAAAGCCAGTCCGCTGTTCAGAAAAAATGACCACTACCAGATCAGATCCGGACTTGATTTTCTTTTTACTGCAGAAAATGAAGGCAATAAAGTTCCGGTACGGTGGAAACAGTTTCTGGCAACCTGGTCAGCTATTTATCCGCTGTCTGTCCTTATTCCTGTTTTGACGATTCCTGTTTTACGGTTTTTACATATTCCGGACAATCATTATTCTGACGGATTCATCAATTCCGGAATCATTGTTTTTCTGATGGTGTTTGCCGTAATGCCCTATTATACCAGGCTGATCAAAAAATGGCTGTATAAATAAGATTTTCTGTATACTACATACGACCAATCACTGTAACCTACAGTGATTTTTTTTGTTTTCATAATGTTCCATCTCTTTACCATTTGAACATCAGCCTATTCAACGATCGTTTTCGCCTGTTGACCGAATAACATCAAGAAAAAGTAAAATTCCGGAGTAGCTTTACAATAGCAAAAAGAATTAATCACAAAAAATAATACTATGAATCCTTCATCATTAAGTTTCAGATACGAATTAGAAAAAAAAGAACCCCGCTCCAATGATGGTGGTACAACGAGAGGCGCTTCTGTAAAAGAATTCCCTGCTTCTGTAGGCATTGCCGGAGTTTCCATGAGATTGCAACCCGGAAGCATGAGAGAACTTCACTGGCATGCCAACGCCGCAGAATGGGCGTATGTGATTTCAGGAACGGTGCGTACAACGATTATCCATCCTGACGGACACAGTTATACCGATAATTTTGAACCCGGCGACGTATGGTATTTCCCGAAAGGTTACGGACATTCCATCCAGGCTACAGGAACAGAGGAATGTCATTTTATCCTGATTTTTGACAACGGTAATTTTTCGGAAGACCATACTTTCAGCGTTACAGATTTTGTTTCAAGTATGCCTCCTGAAATCGTTGCACAGAATTTAGGATTGAGCCTTGAAGAAGTATCAGAACTTCCACAGAAAGAGGTGTATTTCGCAGCAGGGGTTGTTCCGGATGAACTCTCCGTGAATGCCACACCCCGTCCTGAGGAATCAGATATTAAACTGACAAGCCTGCACCGCTATCCTCTGCATTCCCAGCAGCCAAGAATTATTCCCGGTGGTGGTCTCCAAAGATTGGTTACAAGTAAAGAATTTCCGATCAGCACCACAATGGCGGGTTCTATATTGGAACTGCAGCCCGGTGCTTTAAGAGAAATGCACTGGCATCCCAATGCGGATGAGTGGCAGTATTTTATTTCGGGACAAGCAGAAATGTCGGTGTTCCTTGCAGAAGGAGTTTCTGTGACGGAGCAGTTCAATGCAGGTGATATAGGCTATGTGCCTATGGGAGCCGGGCATTATATCAAAAATACCGGAGATACGATCTGTAAAGTCTTAATCGGATTTAATAGCGGCACTTACGAATCTATAGACCTAAGCGAATGGCTGGCAGGAAACCCGAAAGATGTGGTCATCACCAATTTTGGACTGAAAAAAGGAGAAATAGATAAGCTTCCACAAAAGAAAGTATTCATTAAACCTGGAAAATAATTCAAAACCAATTCCAACCATTAAAAACTAATCCTATGCTAGAAAAAAATACGGTTGCCCCTGATTTTACATTATTTGCAACCCCGGACCAGAAAATTACCTTATCCGAATTCAGAGGACGAAATGTTATCCTTGCATTTTACCCGGCAGACTGGAGCCCGGTGTGTAGTGACCAGATGGCATTATACAACGAGATGCTTAAGTATTTCAAAAAATATGATGCGGAGATTTTCGGAATTTCCGTAGACAGCAAATGGTGCCACCTGGCATTTTCACAATCCAGAAACCTGCACTTTCCGCTGCTTGCAGATTTTGAAGCCAAAGGAGATACAGCCAGGAAATATGGTGTTTACAATGACGAAGAAGGAGAATGCAACAGAGCCCTTTTTGTCATCAATAAAGACGGCATCATCGAATGGAGCTATCTCTCTCCCACCGCCATCAATCCTGGCGCAGACGGAATTTTAGAAGCATTAGAAAACCTTAACACAAAATAATTATGTCACTTAAACCATCAGTCAGCAATGCTGACCACATTCAGGGCAACCCAGATGCCAGCTTAGTCATAGTAGAATACGGGGATTATCAGTGTCCTTACTGCGGAGCAGCCTATCCGGTTCTTAAAGAGTTAATGAAAGAATTCGGAGATCAGATCAGATTTGTATTCAGAAATTTTCCGCTTTCAGAAATGCATCAGTATGCAAGAACGGCAGCACTGGCGGCAGAAGCAGCAGCTTTGCAGGGAAAATTCTGGGAAATGCATGATGCCATTTATGAAAATCAGGAGTTCCTGAATGACGGTCTCCCGTTAAAACTTGCAGAAAAACTCGGTTTAAACATTCCTCAGTTCAAAGCGGATATCCATAAGCAGGAACTGGCAGAAAAAGTAGATACAGACTTTGAAAGCGGCATCATCAGCGGCGTAAACGGAACGCCTTCTTTTTTCATTAACGGAAATAAATTCAATGGCGGTGCTGAAGACCTTTTTCAGCTGGTACGTGAAAATACTGCCTATTAATCAAAAAAACATTTAAACAAAATCAATTCATAACATTAAAAATAAACAACAATGAGCACATTAACATTAAAAGACGGAACAGAAATTTTTTACAAAGATCAGGGAGAAGGACCTGTATTAATGTTTCACCACGGATGGCCTTTATCATCTGATGACTGGGATGCGCAGGTGATTTTCTTTTTACAGAAAGGCTACAGAGTGGTTACCCACGACAGAAGAGGCCACGGGCGTTCCAGCCAGAATATTTATAATCATACTATTGAACAATACGCTTCTGATGCCGCAGAACTGGTTGAATTTTTAGATCTGAAAGATGTTATACACATCGGACATTCAACAGGTGGTGGAGAAGTAATCCGGTATGTGAATAAATATTCCAATGGAAGAGCTAAGAAAGCAGTGCTGATCAGTGCCATTCCACCGGTAATGGTGAAGAGTGAAAACAATCCCGACGGCGTTCCTATGGAAGTTTTCGACAACATCAGAGAACAGACGATGAACAACAGAAACCTGTTTTATTACGATCTTACGTTCCCTTTCTATGGCTACAACAGAGAAGGTGCTGATGTAAAGGACGGAGTACAGAGAAACTGGTGGAGACAGGGGCTGATGGGCGGAATCGTAGCTCATTATGATGGAATCAAAGCTTTTTCAGAAACAGATTTAACTGAAGATTTAAAAGCTGTGGACATTCCTGTTTTGGTGATGCACGGTGAAGATGACCAGATTGTTCCCATTGCCAATGCGGCATTAAAGTCCATTAAATTATTAAAGAACGGAAAACTGATCACCTATCCTGGCTTTCCTCACGGGATGCCGACTACAGAGCATGAGACAATCAATAAAGACCTTTTGGAATTTATCCGATCTTAAAAACCCAGCTTTTTTCAATACTGAAGATGAACCTTTAAAGTTCATCTTTTTTATTTCAATCATTTCAGCCACAAGAGGCACAAAAGTTCAGACACTTTAGTTATTGTAAGTAAAAAAATGCGTCAGGAAGTCCACTTAAGTTTCAAACCTTCGGTTTGTTATGATTAGAGATGGCCTTAATATTCTTAATATCAAAATAAAAGTTTAAATTTTTTATTTCAGGTATTATAACTGCTCCCATGTAAATCTTTTTCAATTTTTCCTATCTTTAAACTTTCAAGTAAGAATTTCTATGAGTAAGCCTTCTGATCCCAATGCAGAAATGATGAAACGCCTGCAGGACATGCAGAAAGAACAGCTTATGATTTCCCGTTTAACCAAAGAGTTTTCTACCATTTTAGATAAGAAACAGCTTCAGTTTGTTATCCATAAATCTTTCAAAACTGAACTGGGATTCAATGATTGCATGATCATCTGGGATGTAAAAGGAAATATTGAAATACTCAGCAGCCGGATTGAAAACCAGAACTACGCCCCGGATCAACAGCTTGACAGGTATTTAAAAAACTGTCTTGATTCCGCAGAACCCCAGCTTTTTGATCTGAAAGAACTGTCATCTCTTCCTTCTTGTTTTACCGAAGCTAAAAATTCAGAAATGCGGATGTCTGTCGGATTGGGACTGCCGGCTGTCAGTGAAAGTAAAAATGTACTTTTTCTTTTCTACAGAAGCTTTATTTCAAGAGATACTATTCCGGAAAGAATTTTAAACGGCATTTCTGCCCAGCTTTCCATTACCCTTCATAATATTGATATTCAGGAACAGTTGAAAACATTTCAGGGAAATATCCAGGACTTTCCTAAAGAAATTGAAGAAGACAAGAAAAGCGTACCCGGCTTTCAGGGAATTGTGGGGCAAAGTGAAGCGATGCAGCTCATTTTTGAACAGATCTCACAGGTAGCACCTTCACAATCCAATGTGATTATCTATGGAGAAACGGGTACAGGAAAAGAACTTATAGCACAGGCGGTTCATGAACTTTCGGAATTTTCGGGAAAGAAAATGATCAGGATAAACTGTGCGGCTATTCCTGCCAACTTAATAGAATCCGAATTGTTCGGGCATGAAAAAGGAAGTTTTACCGGAGCTACAGAACAAAGAAAAGGAAAGTTTGAACAAGCCCACAACAGCACCATTTTCCTCGATGAAATTGGCGAACTCCCTCTGGAATTACAAGCCAGGCTTCTGAGAGTTCTTCAGGAAAAAGAAATTGAAAGAATCGGGGGAAACAAAAGGATTAAGGTGAATGTGCGGATCATTACGGCCACCAACAGGAATCTTGAAAAAGAAGTGGCGGAAGGACGGTTCAGAAGTGATCTTTTTTACAGGCTGAATGTTTTTCCTATCCATCTTCCTGCCTTGCGGGAAAGAAAAGAGGATATTCCTTTACTGGCAGATTATTTCCTTGAGAAATTATACCTGAAAACAGGCAAAAAAATTAATGGTTTTTCTCAGAACGTGGTAAAAATGATGATTGCTAATCCATGGTTGGGTAATATCCGTGAACTGGAAAATATGGTTGAAAGAAGTATGCTGACGGCAAAAGGAGATATGATCAGGGAAATGGATTTTCCAACAATTATCAACTCTCAAAATACGGATCAGGATTTTCAGGTTAAAACACTGCAGGAATTTGAAAAGGAATATATTTTAAAAATAATCAAAAAATGTAACGGCCGTATTTTCGGGGAAACAGGGACTGCAAAGCTACTTGGATTACCGCCAACCACATTGATTTCCAAAATGCAGAAACTTGGAATAGAGAAAAAGCATTATTTCAGGGAATCCGAATAATGCTTATCAATCGTCATTTCTATTTTCCCGGATGATAATGCCCAGAAAATCCAAAGTCCTAAAATGATCATCAGGGAAACTGCCGGTATCCAGAACGACAGGATTAACGCAATCACATAAATAGGAAGCCCGTACAGGTAATTATTACGGATTTTTTTTATAGCCGCATCGGTAATACCTGGGCGCAAAAGCTTTTTGTTACGGGTGGCCAGAAACCATAGTAAATTGTAAGCAAGATTGATCAGGACAAAAATACCGGTATAAAGTGCTACTACAGCAGAAGAAGCTTCACCGTCAAAATACCTTGCCAGCAAAGCAGTAGGATATGAAACTGCAGAAACCAGAAAAAGGATCAGTCCATTGGCGAACATAATCGCTGAATTCCGGCTGTAGATCTGTTTGAAGATCTTATGATGGTTCACCCACATGATAAAAATGCTGAAAAATGAAAGGATAAATGCCAGAAATGCCGGCCATTGATTCTTCAGAAAGACCAGCAGATCATTACCGTTTTGTATTGAGTTCTCTTCAGGGAAGTGAAGATCCAGCACCAAAAGCGTAACGGCTATTGCAAAAACACCATCGCTGAATCCTTCTATTCTGAGCGTTTCTTTTTCCATAATTACCTGATTGATTTATGATTGTAAAGACATAATGATTTTGTTCTCAAATTATTTGAAGAATTATGATTAAAAAATTGAAAGGAAATATGGTTTCCGGCTAGCTTTGTCCGGGATTATTTATAGCTTTTGTCAATTCCCAGTTTTTTCATTTTGGAATATAAAGTCTGAGCTTGTATTTTCAGCAGCTCCGCGGCACCACCCGGCACCACCCGGTCCGGAAACTTTTCCGTTGGAAGTCTGAAGCGCATTCATAATATGATCTCTTTCCATATCTTCCAGTGATTTCAGCGGGCTCTGTGTTTCTATAGGTTTTTCAATAATCTGAGGCAGATCAAAGTTTTCTATTTCCGCAGTTTTAGCCAGAAGAACACTTCTTTCAATAAGATGTTCCAGTTCGCGGATATTTCCCGGCCAGTGATAATTCAGCAGCTGTTCCAGCGCTTTTTCACTGATGGATGTGATATTTCTTCTTGAGGCAGCTGCATATTTATTCAGGAAAAAATGGGCCAGCAATACGATATCTTCCTTTCGTTCTCTCAACGGAGGCAGCTCAATAGGAAATACATTCAAACGGTAATACAGATCCAGCCTGAATCTTCCTTCTGCCACTTCTTTTTCCAGGGAACGGTTGGTCGCAGCTACGATTCTTACGTTTACTTTAATCGTATTATTTCCTCCCAGCCGTTCAATTTCTTTTTCCTGTAAAACCCTCAGCAGTTTAACCTGCGAATCCAATGGCAGCTCTCCTATTTCATCCAGGAAGACCGTTCCTCCATTAGCCTGTTCAAACTTTCCGATCCTCAATGTATTGGCTCCGGTAAAGCTTCCTTTTTCATGCCCGAAAAGCTCGGATTCGATAAGCGCATGCGGCAGTGCAGCACAGTTCGCCACAACTATAGGGTGAGCTTTACGCTCTGAAAGCTCATGAACGGAGTGGGCTACTTTTTCCTTACCCGTTCCGCTTTCCCCAACCACCAGAACAGAGGTATCTGTAGGAGCGACTATTCTTATTTTTTCAACGACATCCTGAAGCACTTTACTTTTCCCGATAATCCCTTCAATGACTTCATTATTTTGGGTATCAGTACACAATTCACAGCCTCTTTCCATGTCATAGCGGTATCTGGCAATATCAAGCATAACAATCATATCACGCTCCCGGAAGGGCTTTACCATAAACCCGTAGGGCTGTGTCTCCTTCACTGCTTCCAGGGTAGACTGGTTGGTATTGGCTGAAATATAAAGAAAAGGAAGATTCATTTCGCGCAGTTCCCATGCGAGATCGATTCCTGTGAGGTCACCTTTTAAAATGATATCAAGAAGTACCCAATCCGGCTTATTATCTGCAATCAGTTTTCTGGCCTGAACTACTGAAGATGCAATGCCCGTAACCTGGTAACCGGCTTTCATCAGCATCAGTTTCAGATCATTGGCTACAATAAATTCATCTTCTACAATTAATATTTTTTCTTTCATAATAATCAGCCTTTAATTTGAAGGAGTTATTTCTGTATTTTTTCTGAAGGTAATCGTGACTTTTAAGCCCCCTTTGTTTTCGAGATGGAAAGTTCCGTCCAACTGGTCGGTAAGCCCGCGCATCAGATTCATCCCCAAAGATTCTGTTTCTTCAATATTAAAATCTTCCGGAAGCCCTACTCCATTATCTGAGATCTTCAGTTCACAAAGGTCTTCACATGTATTTTTAAACGAAACGGAAACTTCCCCTTTCCGGTCATCCGGAAACGCATATTTTACGGTATTATTGACCGCTTCATTGACGATCAGTCCCATAGGAACGGCTTGTGCAACATCAAGAAACACTTTATCAGTATCCACCGTAAAGTTGATTTTCCTTTCGGATGAATAACATTCTTTGATATAGGTAATCAGTTCATAAATATACCACGACATGTCAATCATTGAAAGATTGTCAGACTGATAAAGCTTCTGATGAATCAGAGACATGGCATGCATTCTGTGCTGGCTGTTCTGAATGGCCATCAAAGCATCTTCATTGTCCAGATAAGCCGACTGCGTATTCAGCAGGCTGATTACAATCTGCAGGTTATTTTTAACCCTGTGATGGATTTCCTTTAAGAGCCATTCTTTCTCGGAAAGTAATTTTCTCAGCTGTTCGTTCTGTTCATCAATCTGCTTACGCTTCAGTTCAAGGTTTTTATTGGCATTGCTTTTTAATCTTGAGCGGTTATACAGCAAAGCCGCAAAAAGGATCAGCGCCAGAATACTTCCGATGAAGACATATCTGATAAAGGTATCATTGGCAATTTTAATATCCTGCAGTTTTGCTTTCTGGGTCAGCAGCTGAATGTTTTTATCCTTTTGCTCCGTCTCAAACTGAATTTTAAGGCTGTTGATCTGCTTGCTTTTTTCACCGTTAAAAACAGAATCGGAAAGTTTTTTATACAGCTGATAATGCTGTATGGCATCAAGGTATTTTCCCTGTATGGAATCTGCTTTGAACCACATCAAATGATTTTCTGAACGAAGCATATCATTCCCGTTATTTTTGGCTATCGAATCGAAAAGTCTGGCTTCACGGTACATTTTATCAAAGTTCCGGGTCTGATAATGATAGAAAACAAAGCTTCGCAGCAATGAGGCCTGCTGGTTGTTTTTTTCCGCATTTTCACCGTAATAGGCCACCAGTTTTTTGTAATAGGCTTCCGCTTCTTTAAACTGCTTTAAAATAGTGTAGGTACTGAACAGAATATAGTTTTCTGACATTTCAAAATCCTTGTCTACAATGGGATACTTTTCTCTGTACTCCTGAATCATGGTAATGGCCTGCTTAAACTTTTTCTGTCTGATCAGCATGGTAGAAATATTATTCGCCACCGTTCTGATGTAGCTGTTATCTTTGTTTTTCTTTGCCGTGGCCAGTGATTTTTCCCAATACTTCATGGCATCATCATTCTTACGGAGATAATAATACACCATTCCGATATTGCTGTAAATAGAGCACATCTGCAAAGAGTAATCATTCACACTTTCGGCTGTTTTTTCTGCTAAAAGACCATAGCGGAGCGCTTCCTCATAATCCGCCTTCTGAATTTCAACCTGGGAGATAAGATTGTACACACTCTGTAATTCTCTGAATTTCGCCGACTGGTAAACAGACAGCGATTCTTTGAGCAAATTCAGGGCCTTATCCGGATTTTCCTTGATGTAATAAAGCTCAACAAGATCTTTTAAAACGCCTGCCTGATTCAGTTTTGATCCCGAATTTTTAAAAAGTTCCAACGCTTTTTCTTTCAGTTTGATTTTAGTATCAAAGTATTCAGGTTTATTGTCATACATATATGATAATTCATTATATGCTTCTCCGGCCTGTTCCTTAAAATGATGGTTTTCAAAATAAGAAAGCGCCTCTTTCATTCTGGAAAAAGCAATATTTTTACGGCCTCTTTCTTTATCTATTTTGGCATCCAGATAGATGATTTTTCCGGCAGACATCGGATCTCCGGATTTCATATTCAGTGCTTTTGCCTGTCTGTTCAGAATGGCGGCACTGTCGAGATCAGTTTTCAACTCTCCTTTTTTAGTAATGTAATAGTTACTCAGGCGCAGCAATAAAGCGATTTTCTGAGTCGTATTGGTGGAAGAGGAAATCTGTTTTCTCAACAGTGCAGGATTTTCTTTGATCTGTGCTTTTGTATTGCATGAAAACATCAAAATCAATGAAAAACATACTATCTTTAGTAGATTTTTAGATAAAAAATAAAGACTGAAATTCATTTTTTAAAGGTAATCTATTATCCTGTAATCTGCCATAGTCCTATGCTAGTTTTTGCGGTGGTAAAAATAGCAGATAATCATTGCCAGTCCGGGTAAAATCAGTGTTACCAGCCCATATTGTTTTCCTGCATAAGCCCCTAAAAAACAACCAACCAGAAATCCAAGAATGGTAACCAGCTGTTTCTTCAGGCTTGCCCATGCTTCAGGGTGGTGAAAGCCGCTTGACAGAAGTGTTCCGAAATCCAGGGAAGCCTGGGTTACATTTCCTGTCATCATGGTCGTCGGGCCATGGGTTTCTTTTGCATAAAGTTTTCCGAAAGCATTCTGAAGTCCCATTGCAAAAACGGTAATCATAGCTACAGTGTACATCATAACTTCTGAAAATGTTCCATAGTAACTGAAAACGGCAACAATAATTCCGGCCGACAAAAGCAATACTCCTTCCCAGAATAACAAGGTGTAATGGTTGATGACTTTCCCGGCGATTCTTCCTCCTGCCATCACCGCAAGAATAAATACCGGAAACGTAAGCAGCTTTACCCAGGCATGAATATCCGATCCTTTCACAAACTGATAGGCAAAGACAATAAAGTTTCCCGTAACATGGGCCGAAAAAAGGGCATCTGCTGATACAAAAGTCACGGTATCGCAATATCCGGCAATCATGGTTAACAATAAGGTGACAAAACCGATATTATGTTTTACTTCCATTTTTTTATTTTAAATGTGAACGGAGCATCCAGGCCATTTTCTCATGGGTTTCCAGCAATGGACTTCCCTTCTTTATCTTTTATGCCTTTCGATGTGCGCTCCTCCAAAACGAGTTTAAATGTCCCAACAGCATTAAGGCTCCGCGGAAATCCACAATAAGCATACAATTGTACCAATGCTTCCTTTATTTCATTGACTGCAAGTCCTGCATCCAGTCCTTTGTTCAATGCTGTTTTTAATGCATCTTGATCGCCGGTTGCCGTAAGGGCTGCAATGGCTGCGAGTGTTTGTTGATGAGCGTTAAGTGCTTCTTTTGCTGGTTTATTTTCCTGTGCTTTCATTGTATTATTTATAGTTACTGTGAACAAAAAGAGTATGATTAATTGTTTTATGCCAGATCTCATATTCTTGGGTCTAAAGTTCATTTGCTTGTTTATAATCATTCTCATTTACCGGTTCAAACCATGAGCTGTTTGAATCCCCTTCATAGCTGGTGACCGCAATATGTACCAGCTTATTTTCCATTGTAGCACCGTGCCAATGTTCGGTATTTTCCGGTATTTTAACGATGTTACCTTTCTTTATACGCCTGGCTGGCTTTCCCCTTTCCTGATAAATTCCCTCTCCTTCAGTAACCAATAATACCTGTCCCTTTGGATGGCTATGCCAATTATTTCTTGCCCCAGGATCAAAAGTTACGCTACCGATCACATAATCATTGTTTTTGTCTCTTTCTGTTAAGACCTGCAGATAAGCGTTTCCGACAAAATTTTTATTATCTACCTTATTTCCTACAGGAAATATTGATGAATTTATATTTTCCATGCTTACATTTTTATTAGGTTTGTTGCAAGACATCACAATAGCTGATATTGCAACAAATAATCTATAATTTATTTTTATTTGTTTCATTTTGAGTTATTGCTTCAGTTCAAATGTTGCTCAACTGTCATAGGAAATTGGGCAGCAAAACTTCTGCTGACCTTACTGTCATAAAGAACAGCCCGGGCAACTTTGCCATTCACAATAATCGTTATATTCATTTTTTTGGGAATTTGTTGGAATTCTACAAATGAGATTTTCCTTGCTACCATTGATGCTGAAAAACATAAGGGATAGTTTTTATTGCTTTAATGATCTATCTGGCTTTCCGTAAAAGTATCCGCACGTCCACCCTTTAATGAAATTCTATCCAGACCTGCGTTGAATTCCCGAAGTTCAGTAGCATTGAAACTTAATTCAGCAGCCCCGATATTCTCCATAAGATGATGATATTGCGTAGTTCCGGGGATTGGGACAATCCAAGATTTTTGTGAAGTTGTCCAGGCAAGTGCAATCTGTGCCATGCTAGCATTTTTGCGTTCTGCCCATTTACGTAGGTAATCGACCAAAATCATATTGGCTCGTAATGCATCAGGTTCAAACCTTGGTAAGGTTGCAAGTCTATCCGGTTTGATAAACCGTTGGAACGGATTTATAGCACCTGTAAGAAATCCTCGTCCTAATGAGCAATATGGAACAAACCCAATTCCTAATTCCTCCAAAGTTGGGAATATTTTTGTCTCGGGCTCTCTCCACCATATTGCATATTCGCTCTGCACAGCAGTAACCGGCAGCACAGCATGTGCCCTGCGGATTGATTTTGCACTCGCTTCGGATAAACCAAAATGTCTGACCTTTCCTTCTTGGATTAAATCCTTCACTGTACCGGCAACATCCTCCATAGGTACTTTGGGATCCACACGATGCTGATATAAAAGATCAATGTAATCTGTCCGGAGACGTTTAAGTGAACCTTCAACTGCTCTTCTGATATGGTCAGGACGGCTATTAAGTGCTGTCGGCTGATTTTCTTCAACACCAAACCCAAATTTTGTTTCTATCACAATATTCTTTCTAAAGGATTTAACAGCTTCCCCAACATATTCCTCGCAGACATATGGCCCATATACCTCAGCAGTATCAAAGAGCGTAACACCATTATCATAAGCTGCTCGGATATGCCCTATCATCGTTTTTTTATCCCTCATTCCGTTACCGTAATAGCCCACCATAGGCAAACATCCCAGTCCAATTTCAGATACCTCTAGCGTGCCAAGCTTTCGCTTTTTCATATCAATATAATTTTGTAGGCCACGGTTATGCGGCTTGTGCAGACTTGTATAATTATCTTTATTTATTTTACTGGCAATCAGAATATTCGGTGCCAAGATAGCACTTGAAGCCAGCAAAAAGCCTTTCTTGATAAAATCCCTGCGATCGTTTTTAAGTTCAGGCGGGGACTTTTTGGGGAAGTTTTCCATAAAGTACTTTTTTATTCAACCATTGCCAATTAACTTATAAACAAAGTTCTGCAATAATCATCTCAACTTTTTTATATAGGATACAGATATATTTACCACTTTTACGGTTTTGGGCCTAATGACATACAGCTAAAGGAAAGGTTTTCTAAATTTGTATAGAAATAAGCAGAATATTATGGAAGATGTCCGAAAAATCGAAACTGTCAGACAGTATAATGATGAGATGGGAGTTGATACAAAACACCCATTGATTAGCATTGTCAACTTCGACGAAATCCCTACATACATGCAATTCCGCAGATATATGGGACTTTATTGCGTTTTTCTGAAAAATATAAAATGCGGAGATATACGTTATGGCTGTCAGCCTTATGATTACGAGGATGGAACGCTTGTTTTTATTGCTCCTGGTCAGGTTTATGGAATTGATAGTAGCGGAAAAATAATCAAACCATCAGGCAGAGCTTTGGTTTTTCATCCGGACATGATTATGGGCACCCAATTGAGAAAAAGGATTAAGGACTATACTTTTTTTTCCTATGATGTCAATGAGGCACTTCATTTATCAAAAAAGGAGCGTGCTATTATCAATGACTGTTTTGATAAAATTGAAAATGAGATTGATCTGAATTTGGATAAGCACAGTAAAACGCTTATTGTTTCAAACATTGAACTTTTTTTAAACTACTGTATGCGTTTTTATGATAGACAGTTTATTACCAGAACCCATATTAACACGGATATATTGGTACGGTTTGAACGTCTCCTTTCTGATTATTTCACATCCGGAAAGTCGCAGGTTATTGGTTTGCCAACAGTTACCTACTGTGCAGAGCAGTTAAATCTTTCTCCTAACTATTTCGGAGACCTTATAAAAAAGGAAACGGGAAATACCGCACTTGATTATATTCAGACTAAACTGATTGAAGAGGCGAAGGAAAAAATATTTATCCCAAATAAACCTATCAATGAAATTGCAGACGAACTTGGCTTCAAATACCAGCAACATTTTAGCAGACTTTTTAAACAAAAAGTGGGTATGACTCCGAATGAGTTTAGAAATTTAAATTAGCATTTCATTTGGCTTAAGCACAGTCCAAACACTTTATCTTATAGATTTTTGATTTTTTCTTTTTGTCTATTCTTTTTTGAAGTAATAAAATATCATCCATTTAGCTGATGATGCATTTATGATAAACATCTTCAATAATTAATTTAAACCAATTAAAATGAAATATTATCCAATACCAGAAGCTTTAATGAATTATGTGGAATCAATCTGGTCATTTGAAAGCCCGGAGCAGATGGAAGCTGATGAACAAGCTGCTATTATTCCGTCAGGCCGTTGGATCGTCATATGGAATTATAGTGGGGAATATGAACATGTTATTCAAAATCAATCTTTTCATCATTCGATATTTGATCTTCATTTGGTAGGACAGCACCATACTAAAATTGTGCTCAAAGGTAATGTTCCCGTACATTCCATCGGTATCAGTTTCAAGCCATACGGTTATTACTCAATAGCAGGGAGCGATCTTTCCAATTATCTCAACAAAGTGGTTTCCATCTCAAAAAGAAAGCTTGACGGCTCCGAAGTTTTGACAGATTTTTCAGGAAACCTTCAGGATTCAGTAACTCAGCTTACTGAACTGCTTACAGAAAGGATAAGGTTTGAACCAGATAGCCGTGTTGTCCATATTATGGAACAAATAAATGCTCACAAAGGTAATATCCTAATTAAAGATCTTTTTGCAGGTATTAATACTTCGCAACGCCACCTTAACAAACTTTTTAAATTGCAAACCGGAATTACCCCCAAGGAATATGCTTCAATAGTACGTTTTCAGGAGATATTTAATCGTTACATAAGAAATAAAAAATCAGAGAATAAAAGTGAACTGTATGACTTTTTTTATGATGAATCCCATTTTTTGCAGAGCTTCCGTAAAGTCTTAACATTACAACCTAATGTATTTCTGAAAAAAAACAATAAACTGGGAAACGAGTTTATTAAAAAATAAACAGGTCTATTTTTTCCTATTACAAACTACATATGTACTGTTACTTTGCAGAAAAAAACAGCACAATATGTTAAACAAAGTAACTGACACAGCAAAAGAGCTTATTACCTTTAAAGCTGCAACTACGACTATACCCTATGCAAAAGAAATTGCGAAGTATTTCAGTATTGATAATCCACTGAATTCAGATTTTGGGTTCTGGGCAAGTGTGCTCCATTTTGAAATGCGCTACCTTTCCCTTGACTTTTTCCTTGAAAAGAGTATTTCTTCGGCGGTACTTGAATTGTCAGCCGGATATTCACTGCGTGGGTTGGAATACACCAGTAAAAATCCTGACAAGATCTATTTTGATACTGATCTCAGGACAGTAATGAATGAAAAAATGGAGATGTTAAAGCGTCTTGATATTTCTGTCCCCAGCAACCTTAAGCTTCAGGAATTTGACGTTTTGAACTCCGGCAGTATTCTGGCTAAAGATCAGGACCTTCTTATTATTAATGAAGGTCTGCTCATGTATTTTGATAGAGAAAAGCAGTCTCAAATCCTTAAAAATATACATTCGGTTTTGCAAGAAAATGGAGGGACCTGGGTAACAGCTGATATTTATCTCAAACATGAAACCGGTTCCGTTGGTAGCGATAAGGATAAAAAATGGGAACGCTTCTTTAAATCAAATAATGTCATGGAAAATTATTTTGATTCCTTTGACCAGGCAGAACAATTCTTTTATGACAATGGATTTATTATTGTAAATAAATATGAACCTGAATTTGAAAAATTCAGTAGCCTGCCCAATTTATTGAATTCAGCATCTCCCCAACAGCTGGAGGCTTTGAGAAGTAAAGGTAATGTTCAGCAGACATGGCAGCTTAAGACCAGATGATACTATAATAATCCTTTATTTCTACTACTTTATACCTTACACTTTAAATGAAACGAATTTTGAGTTTGTACCAATGTGATAGTTTGTTTGGATAGCATACTGGTTAAAGAATATAGGTTCGAATCCCGTATTGATTACCTTTAATTTCTTTTTCTTGTCTTCAAAAATTCCATATCGCTCAATATACATGCAAAACTCTCTTTCAATATTCTATTTCTTTTTGAAAAAAAATTATTTGAAGATGGGAAAAAATAAATGATTGTACTGTGAAAATTGAACAATTAGAAAATAGATCGAACACCAAGGTTAAATTCTGCCATTCATCTTATCTATCAGAATATCAATAAATTAAAGGGCGAAAAAAATGGGACAAACCTAGCTTTTGCAGATTTGTCCCAACAAGTGGCCGCAGAAGAACTACTTTCAATTAATCTACTTCAATTTCTTAAATCTTAAAAACCTCTATGAATGCTTTTTTTGTGGAGGTTTTAATTATTTTAAATTTAAGTTAATTAAAATAGCTTTCAAAATTTGGGCACAAATTTGGGCACATTTTTTAGTAAATTGCAACAATAGAAAAATTATCGTTTATGGCTAAAGTATCATTTATCCTTAGAAGTACAGTTAAGGATAAACCCAGCAATATCTGCATAAGGCTTAGAGATAAGGATCTTGATGTCAGACTTGCATTATCAGAATTAAAATGTCTTCCTGATGAATGGAAAAATGGAAAATGTAAAATCGCTTCAAAAAAAATGTTTGATACAGATGCTGAATCAATTAATACAAAACTTTCTAAAATTGAATCGCACGTATTACAAAGATATTCCGCGCAAAACAGTATTCTAAATTATAAAGTATGGTTACAGTCCTGCCTCGATGAAATATTTAAACCAAAAGTAAAAAGTGTATACTCATCAAATATAATTGAATTTATAGATACCTACTTGGAAATCAATAAAAATACAATCGCAAAAAGAACAAATTACAAAATCAAAGTTCTTAAAACAATGTTGATTGATTATTGTACTTATCATAAAAGAGTTCCGATAATCGAATTTAAAAACTTGGATAATTATTTCAAGGATGATTTTGAGAAGTACTGTTTGAACATCAATTATAAGCACGAAACTATATATAGCAAGTTGCGTGATATTAAGGTTATTTCAAAATCTGCAAGTAATTACGATATTGAAACACATCCGCATACAAAAGATTGGAAACTGGGTTTAAGTAAATTCAAGAAAGATAAACCCAAACATATTTATTTGAATTTTGAGGAATTAGAAAATATTAAAAAATCCATTCAACCACATGATTACCTTGATAATGCAAGAGATTGGTTGATAATAGCCTGTTTTACAGGTCAAAGAGTAAGTGATTTTTTGAGATTTGAAAAATCCATGATTGTCGACGATAAAAATATGAGATATATTGAATTCAAACAGGAAAAAACAGGACGGTTAATGCAAATTCCAATACTCAAAGAAGTACAAAAAATACTTGACAAAAGAAATGGTGAGTTTCCGAGAAAAATCTCTGATGTCAAATTTAACAAGTATATAAAAAAAGTATGTGAAAATGCTAAAATATCAGAAGTTGTTTACGGTCTTAAATCTCAGGTCTTGGAAGATAAAACCAAAAGAGGAGTTTTGGGATATTACCCAAAATATGAACTTGTTGCAAGTCATATTGGAAGAAGAAGTTTTGCGACTAATTTTCATACCCTGATACCAACGGCAGATGTTATGTATATGACAGGGCATTCGACTGAAAAGCAATTCTTAGTCTATATTGGCAAAACAGAAAAAGAAATGGCTGTACGGACTGCAAACAGCTTTGCAAAAATTGGTTTTTAACCAACTGTTAAAATTAGTTAAAATTTTGTTGTTTAATAAAAATCTAATATATTTGCAATCGAATCGAAGATATATAGTAATCATATTCAATTTTCGCATTCAGCAAAGGTATCCTTAACAATTCATATAAGTAGCTGTTCATTTCAGTAATGAAATGATAACAGTGATGCCAAAATTGTATTATCACTTTTTTGATGATTTCGGGAGCCTCCGAAATTAAAATAAGAGCGCGGATTGTAAAATATGCAGAAAATGATTATCTGTATAGTGTCTGTGTAAGAAGTGCCAAATTTTGAAGACAGGAGTCCAAACCTACCAAACGGCGAATTACTATGTTAGATAGGTGGATTATGTCTTGGATACATTTTGAAGACCTCGGAACCTCAACCTCACCAAATGACGGATTATTTTTCTTAGGATAATTATGTCTTCATAACAAATACAATTTTGATAGATGGAGTCCAAACCATTAAAAACAGCGAACGAATTAAATACTATAGGATAATTATATCCAAACATCAACGAATTAAATCAAACAACAATATACAGACCTAACTTTTTAAGTTGGGTCTTTTTTATGCCCGAAATTGGGCGAAACAATCAGGGAACCTCAAAAGGGTTCCTTTTTTATGTCTAATAATTAAAAATCTACAATATGAATACTACAAATAATAACAATAATAACACACTATTATTCCAAATCACTAAAGAAGAACTTATGCAAGACTTTGAGCAGGTTGTTTTTAAAGTACTGGAAAAAATGCAACTCAATCAAGTATCAAAAAACGAAAAAGAGTTTTACACTCGTGAAGAAACAGCTAAATTATTAGATGTTAGCTTAACAACGCTCTTTCACTGGAACAATGACGGGACATTGAAAAATATAAAAATCGGTAAAAGAGTTTATTACTCTAAAAATGAGGTTTTAGCTCGATTAAATCCTTAAATTATCAGGTTTAGCCTGTATTCTCTGCGGGTGGGCTGAATCTTTTTACTACTACTCCGCACAAACCATGCGCGCGTGTAAAAGCTCCGCAAACACGTTAAAAATCATCTCAAAATCTTTTTATTAACAAACCTACATAACGCATAGTAAAACTGCCGTGATGGCTCTTTCTGTGTCTTAAATTAAAAATACTGAATCATGATCGACTTTATAAAAATATACACAACCACAAAAGAAACTCTGGAAAATAGAATTAAGAATGATTTTCCTGATAGCGAAACCAGATGTTCGTATGATTATCACAACGAAGATGCAGTATATCCCTGTTGGAGACGTTTTGAAAATATTGAAGTTAGAATTACTGAAAAATCGGCATTTGTCAAAAACTCTATACATACCTATTTTAACCTTAAAAATGGTCTTGCTGAAGGTAATTATACAGATTTTTTCTACTCTGATATTTTGACCGCCTTTCAACTGCTTCAGGAAGATCTGAATGAAGATATTTCAGATTACAAAGTAACTAATCTGGAATTTGGCTTAAACATCCGAACCTCTCTAAGTCCTAAGCAAATGCTTGAAAATAACTTTTTAATGTTCAATTTTGATGAATTTAACCAACACGATACCTTTAAAAACAAAGGATCATACAAACAGTATAACCGCAACGAATATTATGTAAAGATGTACGACAAAGGGTTGCAATTTAAGCTACCTTACAGCCTGTTGCGGGTGGAAATAAAGATAACCGACAGTAAGTTGCTGAAAAAAAGATTTGGAATCCATATAGTTCGGGATATTTTTGAAAAAAGTCGGCTAGAATTGCTGTTTAAATGGCTTTTGGCGTGTTTTGATGAAATAAATATCATCGACAGTTTGGCTACTCAGGAAATCCGCGGGGAAGAAAAAAAGTTTTTTGAACTAGGCAAAAGCCCTCATTTTTGGCGGGAAATAAAAAACAGTAAATCATCTAGCTACTATTATGACCTAAGAGCAAAGTATAATAACCTACTAAGAAAGTATAACCTAGATACCATAAAATTAGAGTTACGGGATTTGCTTGTGGAGAAGTTTCGGACTTTGATTGGGGATGAGTCTTGCTGTTGAGTTTGGGGTGTTTGGTTGTGGGTTGTTTTGGGGGAGGTAAAAATGGACAAAGTCGGTTTATATATTAAGAGTAATTTGTACGGTAAGAAAAAAATAACCTTGACCGTCCGTGGTCAAGGCTAAATTATTTATTTCTGCAATCTTGTATCCTCATATTTTGATCGTTCAGTTTTTAAAGATACCAACCAATCCAAATACATTTCTTCAGGCATACTACGATAGCCTATTTTGTGAATATGAGCATATTCCTTATTCATCAGATCAAACAATTCTTTAGCTTTTGGATTGCTTAATGTAGCCTGAATATCTTTTGTATTCTGTTCTTTCATTAATTTTTGAAACTGCTTCGTATGGGTTTCAGCCTGTAATAATAAGGCATTTGCCAAATATGGGTGAATTTGGATTGCTCTTTCTGCGCATTTCAACGGGAAACTTCCGTCATTATCTGGGAAACTTCTATTGTAAGCATTAGCTAAATCTACTAATAGCAGTGCAAGACTTTCCTTATTGTTCAGGGCTTTCATAAACACACCGTTTTTAATGGCATCTAAATGAATGAACCCTGAAGCTGATAGCCAGGCATCGATCGGAAATATACCACTTGTAAGCTCTGTATTGAACCAACCGATTGATTTAATATTATGCTTAATATAAACGTGGTTTGGTGCTAACGCCAGATTTGCATCTGCTCCAATTTCTTCTGCTAAGATTTTGTATAGATAGGGCATTGAATTACAGTTGCCCTTCTGAGTATCTAATAATTTTGATACAAACAAATTAGCTAGTTCTTTATGTCCGAATACATCTTCAAAATCATAGGTGAAGGGTTTGTATTTTACAGTGTCGTTTTTCACAATGACAGGGGTTGTTTGACACATTACCGTATAAACAGCAGCATATTTGCTTACTTTTGCCTGATCTTTTTCTGTATAATTCAGTTTTCTATTACTAACTAGTCGTTTGCAAAAATCAGCTAGGAAACCAACTTTATAGTTTAAACTTTCAACATCTAGTTTTCCTTGATAATAGGCATTTTCTACACTAAATACAGCTTCTTTAAAACTGTATTGTTGCTTATCATTGAGCATATTGTCAATGGTTTGGTAGGAATCATCATAAAACTGGTTGTTTTGGGCATTTATAATGAGACTTATACATAATAACAATGATGAAAATATTTTTGTCATTTTGATTATATTCAATTATGAAATGAATTTACATTTTACTTGCTCTCTAGAGGTGGTAAAGGAACTCTTTTGATACCTATATTATTCTTATCAATAAATACATTTAAAGAATCTTGACTTTTAAAAATATTTTTTTTACTTACTTCAATTCCTTGGTTTTTATTTATTGAAAGATATGTGTGGAGAATTGTCATAAAAAGGCTTAAATCATTATTGTTACCATTTAATGCATTAGTGTAGATTGTTTTTGCTTGTTTTCCATTATAAATAATAGCACACACAATAAATTTATTATTTTTATCAATGTTTTTTAAATCCATTTTTCTCTTATTTAGGGAAAAGTTTAACCATTTTTTGAAATCATAATCTAATTTTACTTCTTTCGTAACATTATTTTCAACATCATAAAAAACTATTGAGCTTTGATAAATTTTAGCATCAAACTCTTTTATACCTAATGATTCATAATTATCCGTATTGTATGAAATTTCGATGCTATCAAAATTTTTAGAAACATTATTAGTATTTAATTTCGTGTATTTATTATTATCTAAAAAAATCTCATCCTTTTGGATTTTAAATTTGCTTTCACTCTCAGATGGATATAATAATCTGCTATTCTTTACAATGGCATATTGGGCTTTATCATTGCTTATGTTTCCTAAAAAAATACCTGTTGACGGTAGTTCTTTAGATTTATCTTTACAAGCTATCAATGATAAAATACAGATACTACTTACTATATAAATTTTTAATTTGTGCATCGGTTCTTTTAATATTTAGTTTTTGGTAAAATGATTTTAAAATAGGTGATCCTAAGTTATAAGCCTGATTTGTTTTCTTATCAACCATGTGATCTGGAACATTATTACTTCTTCCTGAATTCTCACCATAATATTTATTTAAATAAGATGGGGTATAACCGTCTTTGGCTATTGATTCATAACCTTTTGAAAAATCAAATTTCTTATTATCGAAATAGTCCATAGAGCCTAATTTTACATGGATACCTAATTCATGAGTAAGAGTTTCAAGTGTTTGGTCTATATATGGTCTATCCTGAATACTAACTTTGAAATTAACTCTTCCTTTTTCAGAGGTATTATCTGTAATTCCAACGGCAGGTTGTAAATTACCTTTATTGTATTCTTTTAGTGCTTGTCCTGAATCAAAACTTAAATCAATTCCTGCTTTATCATATTTTCCTGCTTTATCGTATTTCACTCCTGCAATGGTTTGTCCTGCACTTGCATAATCAGAAAGAAAAGATATTCCTTCTTTTGAAGTAGCAAACTGATTCCATGCTTGAACAAGTTTAGGATTTTTATATGAACCGTCTTTATTTTTATCAAAAATTGCACTTGGATCAACATGCTCTGGTGCTAACCCTGTCGGATCAATATATTTAAGAGGATTATTCAAGGCATAATTATAAGGTGACCAATCAGGAAACTCCTCACTCAAAGGGTCTGGGGACATCCAACGTCCATGAGTATCACCAATAGGCTGTGCATCAGGATCAGATAAATCAATTTCTCGAACTTCAATGATATTGTTTCTTTTGGTATTGAACCTTACCGAACCAATGACTACAATACTGTCCGTATCATGAAATTCTAAATATTTGCCTCTGCTGAGCGTTGCAATCTTCGGATATACCCCATATTTAGCAAACGGATTTCCGATAGCAATATTCTTTCTCCTCCTTTCCGCTTCCTGCGGTGTTAATGAATCTCTAGTTTTTAGCACTTCATCCATATACGGACGGCTTCTCTCTTCCTTTGTCAGCTTGACAGGATTTACCCATTTCTTTTCCGTTTTAGGCTTTTGTATGGTTTGGGTTTTCTTTTTAATTTGGGCATGTGTAAACCCTACCAATATTACGAAAATAAGCAATAAAATTTTCTTCATAGTTATGTTTTATTATTAAATGTATTATTTTTCACTTTGATTTTTTCTTAATTTACAGATGTTTTGGATCAATCGGAAAATACTGGACTTTCTCTTTTGATTTCTCAGATTCCTTTTTCTTTTGTTTTACGGCTTCCTGCTTTTCTTTCTGCTTTTGGAGTTGATATAACAGTATTTTTTGAGCCAGTGCTTCACTTTCCTGTTTGTTCTTTTCAGTTTTCAGACTTTTGAGCCATGATTCATAAGCATAGGAGGGCATTTCAGCATAGCCGAGTTCATCTACTTTATCGAACTGTTCATTGAGTTCTTTAAGAAGTTCATTAGCTTTTGGGAAATATCCTGCTCTTTGTAAATCCCGTCTATCATCAGGGTTAATTCCTAAACGTTTCAGTGCTGATCGTAGCCGTTCCTGGTCGACATTTCCTTTTTCCATATTAGGGGCAACGCCATTAGGATACAGCTCTAATGCCTTATCGATAACTTTACCTACAAACTCATCATATCCGAATTTCTGAGCATATCCTCTTGCCAAATCAAAGTATGACATTGCTAGTAACTCCTTTTTAGAAAGGTTTTCCAAGTAAATTTTATTCTGTAATGCTTCGGATTTGATATAGCCAGATTCCAACAAAGAATTATCTGCTGTAAACATTCCACTGGTTAACTCAATATTCCTTAATTTCCCTTCATCATCCACAAAGCGAATAAAGGAATGATTGGGAGCTAATGACAGATAGGCTTCCGTTCCCATTGCTTCTGCTAAGATCAGGTAGAGTAAGGGCATAGAGTGACATTGACCTGCTCCCGTCTTTAGTAATTTGGAAACAAACATTTTGGAATAGTCCTTTTGACCTAAATAGTCTTCAAAATCATACTCAAAGGCTTTGTGGGTCGTTCCTCCGAGCTTCATATCTTTAGAAAAATACTCAAACAGCATCAGGTTTTTAGAAACATTACTTTCTGTGTCCTGTTTCCGTTCTTTCATTTTCTGCAACAACTGTTTTGCCGTTTTTTGGATTCCTGCTTTGAATTTGGTTACATCCTGTTTGTTGTCATAAAAAGCATTTTCAACGGTGAAATTGACATCTGCCAATGAGTAGTTTTCGGAATCTATTCCAGAAAGTTTATTAAAAGCATCGTAATATGCTTTCGTTCCTGCTTTTCCTGATAATGACGGTAGGTCATATGGCATATTTCTACCGTTTTCTACCCAACTACGGAATTGCATTTGCTGTACTTCTGCAATATCCCGATCTATCTCACGCATCAAAGCATCATTTCTTGACCTTGATTGTGATTCGTACATGTTATGTTGCTGAACCGAGTTTGAGTTTTTTTGATAAGAGCTTGGCATTGACGGAGCATAATTCCTTTGAGGGCTTCTACTATTCATCGGACTACCATAATTCGGATTAGAATAATTGCCTAATCCGCTTGGGGTAGGGGCTTGAATATTGGGTAAGTTCGGGATTTGACCGAAACTTACAATACTTAAGCATAATACGGGAAAAACCTGTAGTTTTTTCATCATGAATATTAATTTTTTGACTTGAATTTGTGTTTTCCGCAATTTACACTTTTTCTATGACTGGTGAAAATCATAATCTAGATAAGTTTTTTTACAAATGTATTTCGGTATAATGACAAAACTTGACGTGTTTTTATTTTACTACTAAAAGTATAAGGTTTAGTTGGATAATTTAGCTGCAATATCAGACATTTTTTGAAATAATTCTTTTGAATTAGTTTCATTTAGCTCACCATTTTGAGCTAATAATGAAAACTGCTTTCTGTATGTTTGATATTCATCATTATTTGATCCGTTGCGCATCATTTTAAGATCTAAATCAACTATCTGAGATGAATAACGTTCTAAAATTTTGGCACTTAATTGCTGATTTGAAATATTGTTGGTTGAATATTGTTGTGAGTTATAATCCGATGTTGAAGTTGTATTTTTAATAATTATATTCAATGAATCATACAACCATTGTATTACACGATTAGTTTCATTTGCTGAAGAGTAATTGATTCTAGTTCGGTTCAATTCATTGATACACTGTTGTTGAAAATTGTTGTGTATAATTCGTTTTTGTTCATCAGTAAGGTCTAAATCATTGATTTGATTAGAGATTGTATTTACAGCGTTTTGTAATTGTTGAACGTTGTAATTATAATTATTCTGTTTTGTTGCCATTGCATTACCTAAAGCAGAAATATCTAATTGTTGCGGATCACTGTACTGTGTCGGCTGTCGAGATTGCGAGGTATTGCCTGTTGTATAATATTCCCACTGTTTTGAGAAACTGTTGTACTTTTCATAACCCATCATATTTCCGTTTGAATCAAAGTATTCATATCGGTTCTGAAATGAATTATACTTTTTGGTTGCTGTTTGAGAAAAGCAAAGACTACATGATAATAACAGTACGGAAAAAAATATTTTTTTCATAAGTGATTTATTGTATCACCCAGTCCCAAAGTGAAAGGTTATTAATGCAGAAAGCGTGGAACTATAACTTAATTTGTTCAAGGAGGTTCTGGTAAACCATACAGCACAAACAAGTATAGCCCACGCCATAAGCGAGGGCATCAACTGTTTATTCTGTGCTGTATTTGAAATTTACCAGATTTCCTTGTACAGAATAAAAGCTAACGCTTTATTTTTTCATTAAAAATTCAGCCACTAAGATATGAAATTTTTCAGATTCAGAGATTTTCTGTGCTGTAAACTACCTTTCAGATTTTTCGGATATGGAAAATTATTGAATTGAAATCAAAGGAATTTTGCTAATATATACAGTCCCATTTACCCCATACCCTAAATTTGGTATAAAAAACATACCCCTTATGTCGTATCTCAGAATTTTTGTAGATGTGTCGGGAGACAACCTACTATACGGATTTCGCACCCCATCAGCGAGGTTTTTTCGTTGCGTCCCCTATGCTCGGATTTTGCTTTTCTCAGTTTTTTTACCTTTCCCGCGCGCTCGGAGTGGTTAAAAAGTTTTTAACCTGTTGATATTTTAGTTAAAAAGTGTTGTAAACCCTTGTATTTATGGGCTTTTTGTCGTATATTTATACTGCTTTTTTGGGCAACTTACTACTAAAATATATACATAAAAAATGCCTAAAGTGCTTCGAACACGATAGGCAACATCAATAAATTTTAACTCTAACTTAAAATTACTGACATGACAAATTTACGAAATTGTCTTGATACTGCTAGTATCTATGTATCAACGTACGCAAAGTACAACAACTGCTCATTATTTGGGAAATGGCTGAATCTTTCTGATTATTCCGATTATGATGAACTACTTACAGCAATGTATGAACTTCACTGTGACGAACAAGACCCCGAATTTTTACTTTCCGATTATGAGGGATGTTCACTATTTGAAAAATTAGGATTGATTAGTGAGTACCATATATCCAAAGATGTCTACGAAATAGCCGAGCAAATAAATGATTCTGGGCATGATATAGAAGTATTTGAAGCGGTTTTAGATAACTTTTTGGATATGGATTTTCAAAGTGCTTATGAGTATGCAAACAATTTCTACTGCGGTGAGTTTGCAAATGATATTGAGTTTGTTCAAGAGTTCTATGAAAATGATATACCTTTCAACCTCCCGCATTTTGTTTGCATTGATTGGCAGGCGACAGCACACAACATTATGTATGACCATTTTGAGAGTTCAGGGCACTATTTCCGATCTTAAATGATTATTCAGTACATTTGTATCACAGATATAATAATTTATCTGTTTTAGTATTCAGATAGGTTTAATCAAATTCAAGCAGATTAAAAAAAGAATATTTTTGAATTTTGGGCACGATTTTGGGCACAAAAACAAAAAAGAGAAAATGCAATTATTTAATTTTCAATAATTTACAAATTCTCTTTTCATTCAATTAGTGACCGCAGAAGGATTCGAACCCTCACTGTCGGAGCCGAAATCCGAAGTTCTATCCATTAAACTATGCAGCCGTATTCATAAGTAATGAGTAACTCATAATATATCATACAATGATTACTGATTACTCATTGCTTATCACTTATATTTTAGAAGGTAATCTTCACACCTCCCAGAATCTGTGCACCCAGGACTTTATATCCTTTGTACGTCTGGTATTTTGAGCTCAGAAGATTATTTCCGAGTGCGAAAATACTGAAATTTTTGTGAATTTTATACTCTGCGGAAAGATTTAAATCAGCATACCCGCCAACTTTATCATTTGTATTCTCCGTAGACTGATAAATTACATTCGGTGCACCTACTGCTTCAATTGCATAAGAGTTTGTAGTTCTGTCACTTGCAAATATCCCTTTAAATCCTAACAATAACTTTTTGTCAAGCATGGTATATTTTGCACCGATACTTGCATTGAACAAAGGAACGTTATAAATATTATCATAATTCTTAAGGTTGTACTTCGTAAATCTTAACTCTCCGTCTAAAATAAGATTTGCCAACGGGAAATACTGTACACTTCCTTTGATATCACTTACATTTCCGTCATCATATATTGCAGAGAATGTATTGGCAAAGTTGTATGCAGAGCGGTTAACAGAGTTGTTATCAAAAAGATCATTGGCCTTAAAGAACATAATATCCCTCATCTTTCCGTAACCTGCAGAGAAGTCGTATTTCAGTGTTTCATCGATATCTCCTCTCAATCCTACATAAAAATGATATTTCGTCTCTGTAGGCTTTAAAAACTGGTCAGAAAGGATGAATGGATTCGTCTGCAGCATATCTCCGTAAGTATTCAGTTTCAGACCACCGTCTACCCCTCCGTAGAATTTAAATTCATTAGCAGCAGCAAACTGGAACTCTGCCTGCGGGAACCAGTAAGTCTTATTATTTTTTTGCTGTTCCAGCTGGTCATTGGAATTCTTAGCATTCAGGAAAGAGAATGAAGATCCTAACATCAAATAAGAATCCCCTTTTCTGAAGGTTACTTTAGGAGCCAGGCTGGTATTGAAAAAGTTAGCTGAGTTTTTATCCCTGATGGCAAAATCTGTCTTCACAGCATCTAATCCCACTCCCAGATCAGCATTCAGGTTAATTCCTGACTTTCCTAATTCAACAGCATGTTTTGAGAAATTGGCAAGAATGGACACCTGATTTTCCTGTGCATCAAAATGATCTTTCAGGAAGGATGATTTCACTCTCACATCATTTAAGATTTCATTGGAATAAAAATCATAATAACCATTTACTTTAAACTGATTGACCTTTTGTTTCAGGTCAAGTTCACCAGTTGGCTGCATGGCATAAATTCCATAATAATTATAGCTGTCCAGACCATATTCAGCATTAAGGTTGAATTTTCCCTTTTCACCGTAAGAATTTAAGAAAGCACCGATATTGGCTGATGTCTGCCCGGATTTCCAGTCATAATCTTTTTTAAGACCATTCGTAGAAAGAACATGAACATCTGCTCCTACTTCAAGCTTATTTTCAAGGGTTTTTGAAACGTTTCCGTCTACCAGAACTTTCCCGTAGTTACCCATTCCGAACTGGAAATAATTATTCTGAGCGGTTCCGTCAAATTTCGGAGCTACGTCCTCCCCCTGAATGGTTGAAGTTTTGAAATCTGAAACAGCAGGAACGTCCGTGATGGTATATTTCATGGGATTCTGCGATTTCTCTTCCGGCGGATAGTTTTTAATGGTTTCCACTGAAGTTTTCTTCTTCTCGATCTTCTTCACTTCCGGTTCCCTCTTTTTGTTAAGAACCAGTTTTTCCTCCTTGATCTGGGAAAACGCCACCGACGAAACCCCTAAAAATAATATGGATAATATTTGAATTTTCTTGTTCATATTTTCTTTATTTGAAAAAAATATATAACGGGCTTTTATTTATTGGAAGCAATATAACTGCCTAATAAAGCTTTCCCTGACTGTTTTGAAAAAGTTCTCCCCAGTCTGAATATATTAAACAGCCAAAGGCTTTGATAAACTTGTAATTTGTATTGATAATTTTTTGTTGCACTGTTCTCAGCTACATCATAACTGTAAACAATATCATATGGAAATCCTGAAGGCAGCAATCCGACTGTGATCATACTTCCAATCATTGGGTTTCCGCAAGGAGGAGTATAGGTCTTCATCGGATGCAGGGTGATCTTCGCTGCATGGGTACTGTCTTCTACAATTTCGTAAATATCGGAATGTTTTAAAATTTTAAATTCTTTCTCAAGATCTTTATTCACTACAAAAGCTTTTTGCTTTTTGAAATCAGCTTTTACATGGTTATACTCTTTAGGATATGCACTGTACGATGGAATGCAGCTCCAGAGTGAAGCCGAAACTAAGAAAGAATAAACAGCAATTTTAAAACCCTTCATCTCCTATTTCTTAATCTGTTTTTTAACTTCTTTTGCTTCTGCAACAATTTCAGGGAAATCCTTATAGTTAGCAATGATCTGATCACACGTATAACTTGCCTGGTAGTTATCCTTCAGGCCGATATAGTTTTTCGCCATCAGTACTAATGCTTTCGCTCCCCAGAATTCCTCTGAAGCATAGTTGTTGGCAAGCTTAAAGATTGTTTCATTAGAAGACTTAAACGCTTTCCCTTTGTTCTGATAATAGGCTTTGGCATATAAAGCTTCTGCAGCTACCGAAGTATTTGATGATTTTTCAAGAGAAGAATAAGCCGTCTGTGCATCTTTATCTTTTCCTGAATTCATCAGACTTCTTGCTTTGATCACTTTCGCAGTTTCAATAACGGCTGCTGAGTTTTTAGAATTGGCGATTACTGCATTGGCTAATTTTTCAGCTTCTGAGAAATTATTTTCTTCTGCATACAGTTTCATCAATTCTACGTTTGCATAATTTTTAATGCTGACATTGGAAGAATTTTTAATGCCTTCAAGGTACTTTTTAGCTTCCGCTGTATTCCCTTGTGCAAGGAAGATCTGAGCTAAACGAGTTTGTGCATCATCCTGGTAATCATTCTGAATTCCAGCCACTTCCTGAAGAACAAGTAAAGCTTTAGTTGAATTATTGGTCTGGTAATAACTTTCTCCCAATTCATACTTCGCCTGGTACAATCCTTCCCCTGTTGGATTCTGTGTCAGATACTTTTCGTAGTACGAAATGGCGTTCTTATAATCTTTCTTCGCGAACAGCTGTTTACCTGTTGACAAGTTGATCTCATCAATTTCAGCAGCATCTACATTTACCCCAATATTTCTTGCGAAGGTTTCATATCCGGAAACATCTCCGTTTTTCGTAAAGATAGGTTTAGCAGCCTGAACAACTTTTTGGGCATAAGCTGTATTTTTATACTGCTCACCCAAAGACTTCAACTCAGAAAGTGCTTTGTCATTCTGGTTTTGGTCAATATAATTCTGTGCTCTGTAGATAGATGCATTGGCGATCAGATCTTTGTCGGAAGAGCCCTTAATTACTTTTCCGAAATAATCATTGGAGTTCGCAAAATCATCCTGAGCAGCGTATGCCGTTCCTATTTCGTACTGAGCATCATCGTAATATTCGGAATCCGGATATTTTGATAAAAGGTTTTTAAGGTTGTTAATTTTTGCCTGCGTATCACCTTTAAATCCTAAAGCCATTGCTTTCTGGTACAAAGTATAATCCGTGGCATCTTCATTTTTATCATAAATGGCAATCGCTTCGTTCAGGTCATTATTGGCATAATGAATATCTGCAAGACGAAGTTCTGCATCATTTTTAAATTCCGGTTTAGGATTGGCAAGATACTGCTTGAAGTAAGTTGCAGCCTGATCAAATTTTTTGGATTTGAAATAGGCATATCCCAAATCATAAGGAAGCTGCTGCTTCTCAGGGAAATTTTCGTTAAGAAGCTTTTCGTAACGAACAATGGCAGACGGATAATTTCCTTTCTGGTAATACACCTGTGCCAGCCAGTATAAAGCTCTGCTGTTAAATTCTTTATTGATATTGAAACCAAGACTTCTTAAGAAATACTTCTCAGCGTCATCATAATTTCCTTTGTTGAATTCTTCAGTTCCCAACAGATAAGAAACTTCCTGATCTACTTTGTTGATCTCAGGAGTTGAACTCTGTAATCTGTCGATCGCGTTCAGGGTTTCTTTATAGTTTCCGGAATACAGGTATGATTTCACCAATAATGATCTCATTTCAGAAGCATTGGCTCCATCCTGATTCTCGTTGATATAGCTTTGGATAACCGCAGAAGGACTTTCAAACGGGTTACCGATATCGTAACTTAATTTGGCGTACTGCTCATGAGCCAGTTTTTTCACTTTTGCATCATAATCCATCTGGTAAGAAGAACGGAATGCAGAAAGTGCCTCCTGCTTTTTATCTACTGCCAGATAGGCATTTCCTAACTGATAGTAAGCATTCTGCGCCAATGCAGAATTGCTGTTCAGAAGCTGGTTGTAATAAGAAACCGCTTCATCATACTTTTTCAGCTGTGCTGCCACAAAACCCATCTCATACAAATCGTTTTCAGATGGATTCTGCTGTACGCTCAGGTAGTCTTTTAAATGGGGATAAGCAGAATTATAATCATTCTTCATGAAATAACTCTCCCCGATGATCTTGTGAACCTCCGCTTTATAAGAATCTGAAATATTTTCGTTCAACAGGGCATTTCCCTCTGTAATGGCCTGATCGTAGTTCTTATCATTATAATACATCTGCACATAATAAGGACGTACAAGCTTTGAGAATTTATCCTGATCTTTAACGGAATCAAAATACTGGAAAGCTTTATCATTTTGCCTGTTGCTGTAATATAAGTGCCCAAGCATATAAGCAATATCTCCCTTCTGAGACTGATCTGCTGTTTTATAAGCTTCTTCCAGAGCATCAATAGCTCCTTTAGAATCACCTGTCATAAATTTTGCATACCCAAGCTTAAGAATATACTGTGTATTTTCCTCTTTCGAAAGCTGATACTGATTTACTTTTTTAAGTGTTTCCAGCGCTTTGTCAAAATCTTTTTTTGCCAAATAATAATCCGCAAGCGGAAGATTCGCCTGTGCAAAATAAGCAGAATTAGGATATTCTTTCATGAAAGCGGTTAATCCCTCTTCAGCATGATTTTTCTGAAGAATAACGCCAATCACATTATCAAAAAACTGTGCGCCTTCCTTCTTAGAACGGGACAAATTCTGATTGTAGAAATATTGTCTTGCATATTCGTATTGGGAGGCGTTGTATATTTTGGTCTGATAAAGATTTTCGGCTAGATTGAACCTGTAATTTTCTTTCTGGGTAAAATATTGGGACTGTTGAGCATCGGAGATTCCGAAATAAATGACCGCAGCCGCTAAAAGTATTTTTTTTGATTTCATTCTTCTTGATATAAGAAAATTAGTCTAAATAAGTTAACGAAAATATTAAAAACTTATTGTTTAAGCAAGTTTTAACAGATTTAATGGTTGTAAATAACAATTTTATAACAATGAAAATTTCTCACTGCCTAATGATAAAATTTACTACTTTCGTCTGATAAAATGTAAACAATTTTAATAAACAGTTATCAAAAACTTATTTTAATTTGATACTTTTTCAACAGCAGCTAAAAACATACCATAAACACACCAATACATGAAATTTAAGATACTTTTAGCATTAATTTTTGTCAACCTTATACAGGCACAAAAATTTTACTTTCCAAAAACAGCTGTAACTGACTCTGTTATATTGGAAAAACAGATGCCGGGACTTGCACAGCAAGTGATTCCTCACCTTCAGTCTGCAAAGTATAAACCGGAAAATACCGTTGACCTTATGGATAATCTTTTCCGATTGCAGATGGTTGCCCAGGATTACAAAAACTCGTTGGCTTCTCTTTCTGAAAACCGTAATCTGTTTGCCGATAACAATATGGGTGGATACAGATATATTGGATTTGAGCTGTACACCCTTGCAAAGACGGAACAAAAAGAAAACAATATTTCTTTTTCCAGTGCGCTCCAAAAAGTATTCAACCAAAAATATGAAAGTCTTCCGGAAAATTTGATTCCAAGACTGGAGCTCGCTCTTAACGGAGATGTGAAAGAATCCAGAAAATTGTTAAAGAACCTGCTGGATAAGCAAAAAGGCAAGGACAGTATCGATTACAGAACAGCGCTGGCTTTATGTAAAAGTTATCTGAGCTATAAAACCTACTCCAGCATCAAACCTCAGGTCATGCAGCTGCTGGCTTCAAAAGACAAGGAAAAATTCATTACCGAAACGAAAGACCTTAAGATCAACGGGAATACGTTAACGATCACTATTGTCCGCAAAAAGGAAAACACTTCCCCGCTTCCTGTTATTTTAACCAATAATATCTATGCAGGTCCCATTGATAATTTCCTTGGAAAGAGAGCTGCTACCTATAATTATGTGGGAGCTGTAGTCAATACCAGGGGTAAGAGAAACAGCAATGATGCCAACAATCCTTTTGAGCATGAATCGGAAGATATTTATGAAGTGATAGACTGGGTAAGCAAACAGCCGTGGTCCAATGGAACAGTGGGAATGGTAGGAGGAAGTTATTTAGGCTTTAGTCAGTGGGCTGCGGTAAAAAAGCTTCATCCTGCATTGAAAACGATAGTTCCTCAGGTAGCAGTAGGCATCGGAATAGATTATCCTGCTCAGAATAATGTCTTCATGAGCTATATGCTGCAGTGGATTCAGTATGTAACCAACAATAAATTTACCGATGAGGCAGATTTTACCAATGCTGTAAAATGGGATTCTATTTTTAGTAAATGGTACAAAAGCGGGAAATCATTCAGATCGTTAGATAAAATAAGCGGGAAACCCAGCAAAATATTCCAGCGATGGCTGGATCATCCGGGATATGATGAGTACTGGCAGAAAATGGTTCCTTACAAAGAAGATTTTTCTAAAATCAATATTCCGATCCTGACCACTACAGGATATTATGATGACGATCAGATTGGCGCGCTGTATTATTTTAAGCAACATCATCTGTACAATAAAAATGCTGATCATTATCTGGTAATTGGTCCTTATAATCATGGAGGGGCACAAAATTTCGGGTTTACGTATGTGAATGGAAATCCTATTGATCCGGTAGCCAGAATCAGTATTGATGATCTTGCTTTTTCCTGGTTTGATTATATTCTTAAAGGAGGTAAAAAACCGGAAATCTTAAAAGACAGGATCAATTTTCAGGTCATGAATACGAATACATGGAAACATGTTGCTGATCTTAACAAAATGCACAATTCTTCCTTGAAATTTTACCTTCAGGACAAAAAAAATACTTCTTCAGTATTCAGCAAACCGGAAAGCCAGAGCTTCACCAGGCAAACCGTTGATTTAAAAAACAGGGATCAGAAAGACACCTATTATAAAGTCAGCAAAAAAGACAGTATAAAAACGACGAATTCTGTTGCTTTTGAAAGTGAAGTACTTGACAGAGATATCATCATGAGCGGAAACTTCTCAGGAGTTTTCAATGTTTCGGTCAATAAAAAAGATTTTGACACTGATACTTATCTGTACCAGATTTCTCCGGATGGAAAATCCTATTTACTATCAACCCATATCGTAAGAGCCAGCTACGCTAAGGATAATGAAAAACGACAGCTTCTTAAACCAAATAAAGCGGAGCAGATCCCAATCAATAACTCCTACGTTATGAGTAAAAAGATAGAAAAGGGAAGCAAATTACTTTTATTGGTCGGCGTTAACAAGAACCCTAACTGGCAGATTAATTACGGTTCAGGCAATGATGTAAGTGATGAAACGATAAAAGATTCCGGAGAGCCGCTGGAGATAAAATGGTACAATGACAGCTATGTGGAAATCCCTGTCTATAAAGATTAAAATCCTTAATTTAGCCGGCAAAAAATAACCAATGAGCACTCAATGATCAGGGCATTTTGATGTGATACTTTTTCAGTGGCTCAAAACATACCATTAATGAAATTTAAGATACTTTTAGCATTATTTTTTGTCAATCTAATGCAGGCCCAGAAATTTTACTTTCCGAGGACAGCGGCAACAGATTCTGTCATTTTGGAAAAACAAATCCCGGAACTCGCTTTAAAGGTGATTACTGAATATCAATCTCCTAAAAACAAACCAAAGTATACACTCACGTTTTTAGATAACCTGTTTCGTTTACAGCTTGCTGCGGAGGATTACAAAAATTCTATTGCAAGTTTAACCGATTACCGTAAGGAGTATGCAGATCATAACATGGCAGGGAACAAATATCTTGCTTTTGAAATCTATAGCATGGCCAGGCTGATGGAAAAGGATAAAAAAATTTCGTTTCCTGATGCTCTTCAAGCGGCCTTTACTACAAAATATGAGAGTTTACCTGAGACGCTGACTGCTAAAGTAGGGCCTACTCTGGATATTGATTCAGATGTAAAGGATCATAAAAAAAAGCTGAAAGCATCACTTGACAAGCAAAAAGATAAGGATAGTATAGACTATGCTTCCGCTCTGACTTTATGTAAAAACTATGTCAATTATAAGACCTACTCAAGCATCAAGCCCCAGATTATGCAGCTGCTTAAAGTAAAGGAGCAGGAAAAATTCATCATCGAATCCAAAATCCTTACTTTAAAAAATGGTACAAAACTCACCATTACGATTGTACGGAAAAAAGAAAACACCTCTCCTCTTCCCGTTATACTTACCAATAATATTTATGCCGGAGAATATGTAGATGCAGGAATAGGGAAAAGAGCAGCAGTTTACAATTACGTAGGAGCCGTGGTTAATACCCGTGGAAAAAGAGACAGCAATGACCCCAATAATCCGTTTGAAGATGAAGCTCAGGATCTTTATGAGGTCATAGACTGGGTAAGCAAACAACCATGGAGCAATGGTAAAGTAGGAATGATAGGCGGAAGTTATTTAGGATTCAGCCAATGGGCAGCTGCCAAAAAACTGCACCCGGCTTTGAAAACTATTGTACCTCAGGTTTCGGTAGGGATCGGAATAGATTATCCTTCTCAAAATAATGTCTTCAAGGGCTATATGCTCCAGTGGATCCACTACGTCACCAATAATAAGCTGACTGATGAAGCAAGCTTTAATAATGATACAAAATGGGACTCTATCAATACAGCATGGTACAAAAGCGGCAGATCATTCAGAGCCCTGGATTCTTTAAGCGGGAAACCCAATAAAATATTCCAAAGATGGCTGGATCATCCCGGTTATGATAAATACTGGCAGAACATGGTTCCTTACAAAAAAGATTTTGCCAAAATAAACATTCCTGTTTTAACGACTACAGGTTATTATGATGCTGATCAGATCGGAGCACTGTATTATTATAAAGAACATCACAAATACAACAAAAACCCTAACCACTATTTAGTGATAGGACCTTATGATCATGCAGCAGCTCAAAGTTATGGAAACAATTATGTTTATGTTTTCGGTTATGGGAATCTACTCATAGATCCCGTAGCCAGAATAAGTATTGATCAGCTTGCTTTTTCATGGTTCGATTATATTCTGAAGGATGGCAAAAAACCGGAACTTCTGAAAGATAAAGTCAATTTTCAGATCATGAACAGTAATACATGGAAACATGTTCCTACACTTGATAAAATGCACTCGTCTTCTCTTAAATTTTATCTTCAGGATCGTAAAAACGGTTCTTCAGTTTTTGAGAAACCCGGAATTGAACAATTTACCAAACAGACCATTGACTTTAAAGACAGAAATCCGAAATATCTTTATCATACAGTAAGCAAACAGGACAGTGTATATGTAACCAATTCTGTTTATTTTGAAAGTGAAATTCTGGACAAAGATATTATTGTAAGCGGAAATTTATCCGGGATATTCAACGTTTCCATCAACAAGAAGGATTTTGATCCCAAAACCTTATTATATCAGGTACAGCCGGATGGTAAGGTATTTTTACTGTCTACACATCTTACCCGAGCCAGCTATGCAAAAAACAATTCCAAACGTCATCTGCTTAAACCTGGCAAAAAGGAGAAGATCCCAATCAAAAACTCATTTTTTATCAGCAAAAAAATAGAAAAAGGAAGCAAACTGGTCTTATTGGTAGGGGTTAATAAAAATAAGAACTGGCAGGTCAATTATGGCACAGGAAAAAATGTTAGTGATGAAACTATAAAAGATGCAGGTGAGCCTTTGGAAATAAAATGGTACAACGACAGTTATGTGGAAATTCCCATTTATAAAGAGTAAATTCTTTTGTTTGAGCATTTTTGCTTAAATGTTGTTAACGACTGTTAACATCAAAATAAAAAATCATTACATTTGCTTTTTTTCAAATCAAATATAGTTATTGAATGAGTCAACTTTTTAGAAGAAAAATCTATTCAGATACAGATACTTCAACGGGGCTTTTAAGGGTCTTAGGTGTGTGGGACATTGTATTTTTTGGTATTGCGGCCATTATTGGAGCTGGGAGTTTCAGCAGTTTGGGAGAAGCCGTTTTCAGAGGGGGTCCCGGTGTTATCCTTCTATATTTGATTTGTGGTTTTGCCTGTGGCTTTACTGCGTTATGCTATGCTGAATTTGCCAGCAGAATTCCTACGGCCGGGTCTGCCTACACGTATGCCTATGCCAGTTTTGGGGAATTAATTGCCTGGATCATCGGCTGGGCTTTGATTATGGAATATTCTTTCGGAAATATTTATGTAGCCTTTTCCTGGTCAGATTATTTCACCAGTTTTTTAGGCCGTCTCGGAATGCATATTCCTGATTACCTGACCTGCAGCTATACCGAAGCCAGAAAGGCTTTTCAGTATGGTTCAGAAAATAAAGAATTATTAAATGCATGGAAAACAGCACCGTTAATCGGAAGTTTGAAGTTCATTGTTGATATTCCTGCATTGGTTATCAATGGATTGATTACATGGCTTTGTTATGTAGGAGTTAAAGAAAGTAAAAATTTCAACAACTCTCTGGTGATTTTAAAACTGGGGGTTATTCTACTGGTTATTCTGGTTGGTTTTGCTTACATCAACACTGAAAACTGGACTCCTGTAAGTCCGGCAACAGGAACACCTTCCTTCATGCCGAATGGCTTTGCAGGAGTAATGAGTGCCGTATCCGGTGTATTCTTCGCTTACATAGGATTTGATGCTTTAAGTGTACTTTCCGAAGAGACCAAAGATCCGCAGAAAACCTTACCCAAAGGAATGATCATTTCCCTTGTACTATGTACGGTAATTTATATTGCTTTAACACTGGTATTAACGGGAATGGTGGATTACAAGAAATTTGATGGTGTGGGAGATCCGCTTTCATTTATATTCGAAAAAACAAACGCCAATGTAGCATGGATGGAACTGGTGGTTTCTTTCGTAGCCATCGTAGCCATTACTACAGTATTATTAGTATTCCAGATGGGACAGCCGAGAATCTGGTATGCTATGAGCCGTGACGGACTGATGCCTGCAAGATTTCAAAAGATACACCCTAAATATAAAACACCATCATATGCAACTATCGTTACCGGGATTGTAGTGGGGATTCCTATCCTGTTTACAGACAAAACTTTCATCCTTGACTTTACGAGTATCGGAACTATTTTTGCCTTCGTACTGGTATGTGCCGGAGTACTTCTTCTTCCCGCCAAAGAAAAAATAAAAGGCAGATTTCATCTTCCTTATGTAAATGGTAAAATCATTTTCCCCGTTGTTTTTATTGGTGGATTAATTGCTTTCTATCAATGGCAGCCGGAATTTTTTGACAGCCTGATGAACTGGTCAGACCCCAATGAAGGAGAATTCAGAGCTTCTATTTTCTTCTTTATTATCATCAACCTGATTTTATGTGTTGTAGCATTTATAAAGAATTTATCATTGATTCCATTGGTCGGATTAAGCTCATGTCTGTATCTTCTTACAGGAATGAGTCACGAGAACTGGTTCTGGTTCGGGATGTGGTTCCTGATCGGAATGGTTATTTATTTCTGCTACGGATACAAAAACAGTAAGCTGGGAAAAGAATTAAAAAATAGCTAAATCATAATTGGCAAAATTGCGAAAAGGCAAAATGGCAGAAAGGTTAAACCCAATGGAGAAACTAATTTGCGATTTTGCCTTTTTTATTTTTTAACTTCAGATAAAAATCGGCAGAATTATTGCTTTAGCTTTATAAGAACCCGTAAACTAACCACCATGGCTGAAAGAATCAAAACATACAGAGAATTTTATCAGTTTTACCTTACTGAACACAGTAAAACAGGAACCCGCATTTTTCATTTTATTGGGACCTTTCTTGTATTTTTCGTTATAGGATATGTTATCAGTTCAGGAAAAGAAAGATTTTTATGGTACATTCCTATTGTAGGCTACGGATTTGCCTGGTTCAGCCATGCCGTGATTGAAAGAAACAAGCCGGCTACTTTTAAATATCCTTTATGGTCTTTAATCTCAGACTTCAGGCTGTTTTTTGAACTTTTGATTGGGAAGCAGAAATTCATAATGCCTAATAATAAACCCCAGAATCCATAAAGGTTTAAAATTAAAACCCTTATTTGAATAATTGAGATTTCTTGCTTTGCTCGGAATGACAAAAGTACCGTTGAAAATTTTATCGAAGATAAAATCCTTGCGTCTTACTGTAAAAATCTTAGCGACTTTGCGTTTTCCAACTTTTTGCTTATGAATAATGTTGAGATTGCTTCACCTTCGGTTCGCAATGACTATAATTTACCGGGCATTTTGATAAAGCTTCTTCCCTATCATATATCCCAATGAAGGCAGAATAAATGACAATACAACAGGAATTATTAATGCCAGACCGGAACCATCAAGAACAACAGTCAAAGGAAAAAGATATCCATTATAAACAAGAAGAGCCAGTGAAAAAAGGAAAGTGTCGCTGTTACCAGTAGAAAGGATATTAAAATTACTTCCAAACTGATCAAACACCCCGGAACAAGTGAATAAGAAAACATTCACAAAAAACACCCATAAAACAGTTCTGTAGATCATTCCTTTTTTTGCGTTCAGATATCCTGCAAAGATGAGCAAAAGGGATAATATTCCGGAAACGGTAAAATCGAGGCCGGATATGGGCACCTCGCTTCCGATTCTTCCAAAGAAATACATGGCATACAATACCAGATTCAGGAGATAAATCACTGTTACATAATTCATAAATCAGGGTTTATTTTTTTATTATCAATATTGTTTTTCAAGTATGTCGTAGTGAACGGTATTCACTATTTTTTCAGCAAGAGCGTCGCCATCTGCTTTTTTTTGTTCAGGAATATAACTTGAAAAAGTCATTGTTTTATCTTTATTCATTGTTACCACTACTTCTTCAAGGATATTCTGGTCATCTACATAAAACTGGATCCTGTTGTCTACGATTCTCCAGAAAGATAGTCTGGGTTCAGACGGGCTGCAGTTCCCTACACTTCCTTCTATATAATTATAAACAGCAAAACCATCTTCCCTGATGGCATAGTTTCTCATCAGACGGCAGTTATCGAATTCTTTTATCACTTTCTCTTTCCCTTCATAAAATCCGGCTTCCTTCAGCTTCCAGAATCCTGTAACATTTTCTTTGGTTATTTTTTGTGCATTGATCAGAGATGAGACTGCAAGAAAAGAAGCAAGATAAAATATCTTAAACATAAATAAATCTGTGTTTTTTTAATGATTTGAATAAAAATAATATAAAAGATTTCCGCGGGCGGCGTCGCCGCCCGCGGAAATTCTAAACCTTGAACCTTGAACTTTGAATGTACAAAATTCTATTTGAATTTTTTCTTAAAGCTGAATTTAAGCCTGTTCATGAGTCCCGGTTCGATAATATCAATTCCCAGCCCGTAATTACTGTCGGCAATGGTATGATGATCTGTTCTGAACTGTTCAAACTCATTCTGAGGAATTTCAATATTGATCAGAGGACTATATTCTATGTATACACTGGCCCCGTTCTTATGTACTTTTTTACGGCTTTTATAATCAAAATACGGATTGGTAATCGTACTTTCCTGAATTGTATATTTTTCTTCAGTATCAATTTTATGATCTGTATGTAGGTTGATCTCGTATTTCTCACTGTCAAAATTATGCCAGAATGGTAGATCTTTATGCATGAAATCCCTGGCACTTGCCTTCACTACATTCCTGTCAAAATACATCAGGAAACGGTTCTTCTGCGGATCTACAAAATAAGGATTCTCAATAACAGCGGAATATTGAATTCTGACTTCATTCAATCTCTTGTCATCACTTACCACATCAATGGCTGCATCTTTAAACACGTCTCTTACATCCGTTCCGTTCCTGTCTCCTGAATAGTTAAGCGCATAAAAAAGGAAGCTGTTCCAGCTGTCAATAATTTCCCTTTTATTCGTACTCTTAAAATACCTTCTCATAGCATTGGCTCTGTTTCCTTTGTAAGTCGTTGACAAAGTAAGCTTTCCGGTATTGCCCTGTGCGCTGAAGTCTACTTTTTCGTCAATACAGAAATAAGGGAATTTATAAGGCTTTCTTACCTGCAGCTCCTGATCTTTTTTCACTTCCAGATAATGCATAAAATATATGAATCCACGGTTTTCTATCAATCCGAATTCATCACGGATGGTGGCATCAATAAAATATTCCTGTCCTTTGTAGTTCACTTTTACCACCACATGATTAAAGCTTAATAACGATGGAAGATAATATTTGATATAATAATCCGTGTTGAAATTCACCAATACAACGGAAGCTTCTACTCCGATATAATCAAGAATAACTTTCAATAAAACCGATTTTGCCTTACAATCCCCCTGCTTGTTTTCATAAGTTACCGACGGTTCCTGTGGCTTATGTCCGTTCATTTCATCAGCATTGAAGATATAATAAATATGATTCTGAACATATTCTATGGCAAACTGAAGTTTTTCATCCTGATCGGTAATGGCATCCAGTTTTTCAACGAGATTCGGGGCAAAATCCTTTAAGGAAGCTTTATTGAATATTTCCTCATAAAAAGGGACAATATAATTAGACAGGTCTTTCCAATTGCTTTCTGTAGCAAAATCCACATAAGGGAAAATCTCACGTCCTGAATCTACAGGATTGATATAATTCTGTTCTTCGATAACGAATCGTTCTCCTTTTTTCAGATGGTTTACCTGCGGTTCAAGAACATTCCCCGGCTCATCTCTGAAAAACGTTTTTTTGTAAGCAATCGTCTGTTCACGTTCATTAATGAATGTAAATTTAAAACTCCCGTAAGCCCAGTAATTATCAGGACTTACCCAAACGTATTTGGAGAATTCCTTTCTCAGGAAATCACGATCAGTAAATTCTTTAATTCTTGAGTCTTCTAAAATAAGTATATCATACAGTCTCAGATCCTTAATGGTAATATTGATCTTTTTATTACTGCTCAGAACACCTCCACTGCTTTGGTTTTCACTGTCAAGGACTTTGATTTTCGTATCCGGAATCTTATCAATCAGAACACCATCTCTCAGAACGCTGATCCGGTGGATCTGGTACACCTCGTTTTCTTCCACAATAACATCAGAAACATAGGCTCTTTCCAGATTCCCGGGTTCATTCAGAGTATAGGCCATGCAGACATATTCACTGTTCTCCTTATTGCTTGTATAGTATTTTTTATCTAAAAAGTAGCAGTAATCCCTGCCCTCATCAATTTGTTTTCTGGCAAATTCTGAATCTTTGATCCGGCTTATAATTTCCTCATCTCCGACATTTCCTGCCCACATTTCAGGTTTTTGAATCCTGTAATTTTCAACTTGCACTTGATTATCCATATTATTATAAGAATTATATTTTGGTTAGTGTTTAAGAAATTCAAATTAAACAATTAAAAAAATAAAAAACAATAGCAGAAGTACTACAAATTCAGGAAAGCCGATTTCGGCATGGTAATTGCGAGGTATGGGGAAAAAATCAATGTTTATGAAAAGTATAGCAACAATTCTAAAAGGGGCAGCACCCGCATTAGCATTATTCGCAATGACGCAATGTACAACCACAGCCAATGCATCCGCAGGTGATGAAAAAACATTCATCGTAGGACCACAGACAGCAGACTGTACAGGTGTAGCTCCTATGAAATGTCTGCAGGTAAAAGAAAACGCTTCCGGAAACTGGACTAATTTTTACAGCAATATCGAAGGATTTACTTATGAACCGGGCTATGAATATGTTTTAAAAGTAAAAACTGAAAAAATTGAAAATCCGCCAGCTGATGGATCATCCATAAAATATACATTGGTAAAACAGGTTTCAAAAACGAAAAAAGCAGGAACGGCTGCCAGCGAAAAAATAATTATTGTAGGACCCCAGACCGTAGATTGTTCTGCAGGAGCAGGCCGTATGAAATGTCTGCAGGTAAAAGAGAAAGCATCTGAAAACTGGACGAACTTCTATAGTAATATTGAAGGTTTCACCTATGAACCGGGATACGAATATGTTTTAAAAGTGAAAACTGAAAAAATTGAAAATCCACCGGCGGATGCTTCTTCAATCAGATACACACTGACAGAACAGGTTTCCAAAACGAAGAAATAATAATAAATAAAAAACGCTTCTGAAAAATTCAGAAGCGTTTTTTATTGCGGGAAGCTTGAAGAATGAAGCCTGAAGTTATTTCTGACAATCACGGAAAATTTTCCATTAAATCATTTTTTCAGTTCCATTTCCGCTTCTTTTTATCTTAAAAGCCTGATTCTTTTTGGGCAGGCTCAGGGTACTTCCCTTTTGTAGCTTCTCCTACTGTATTGGCTGTTGTCATTGCTACCACAAGATCATTCAGCATTTCGCTGGCTGCAGTGGGCGAATTGGGAAGAAGTACAAGATTACTTCTGTTGCTTGCCCCTACGGAATGTAAAGTATCATAGTGCTGTGTTACCACAATAAGTGCTGATGCTTCGTGAGAGTTGATATCCACATTATTCAGCATTCTAACAGATTCTTCAAGCCCTTTTGCAATTTCCCGTCTTTGGTCGGCAATCCCCTGCCCCTGAAGTTTTTTAGATTCTGCCTCTGCTTTGGCAACGGCTACGATACGGATTCTTTGGGCTTCAGATTCATATTCTGCAGCGGTTTTTTCTCTTTCTGCAGCGTTAATTCTGTTCATCGCATGTTTTACCTGCTCATCCGGATCAATATCTGTTACCAAAGCCTTGATAATATCATAACCATAACTGTTCATAGCTTCCTGAAGCTCGCTCTTTACAGCTACTGCAATATCATCTTTTCTTACAAAAACATCATCCAGTTTCAGTTTCGGAACCTCTGCACGCACTACGTCGAATACGAATGAGGTAATCTGGTTTTCAGGATTTTCCAAACGGTAATAAGCATCTCCCACCTGATTTCTGATCACCTGATACTGAACGGAAATTTTCATTTTGATAAAAACATTATCCAATGTTTTGGTATCAATCATTACATCCAGCTGCTGGATTCTCAGGTTCAGTCTTTTGGCGATCTGATCTATAATCGGCAGTTTAAGATGAAGACCGGAATGTTTTACAGCCTGAAATTTCCCGAAGCGTTCAATAATTGCTGCTGTTTCCTGTTTAACCACAAAAAACGAAGCGAACAAAATGATAAGCCCGAAGAAAATAACGGGCGCTAAGTATATACCCATAGTTTTTAATTTTTTAATATGTCGTTATAAATCCTGTTTTGTTAAAAGAATTTTTATGTGTGCTGTTTTAAATATAGGAAAAATAAATTTAAGCCTTCACTGATACCTGCCGGTCAATTTATGTAAAGAAATAATCCGTTCTGATTTTAAAGCACAAAAAAGCCTCCACTTTAATGAAATCATTAATCGAAGAGGCTTCTGAATTATTACAATAAATAGAATTTACACGGTCATTCCAATGTCTATTCCTTTAATTTTTCGATACAGATCGGTAGCATAATTATCAGTCATGCCCGAGACGAAATCAATGACCCCGAGAACTTTCTGGTAATCGGTTCCGTCATTGTAAATAAATTGCTTTGGAATTAATTTCAAAGCTTTTACGTCATAAGATTTTCTTTTTTCATCAGACTTCAGAATGGAAGGAATAAAGTGATCCAGTAATTCATACATCACATTATATCCTGCATTTTCAATTTCGACAACCGCTTTATGATTATAAATTTTTTCTACTGAAAAACTTTCAATATCCTGAAGTGCCTTATTTTCTTTTTTATAGATGTCCAGTAAACCGTTGCCAAGATTTCCTTCAAGAATGGTTTCAAAGTTATACTTATACATCTCAATTGATTTATTGATTAAGGCATTGATCACTTTTGCTCTTAAATAAGAAATCTGCTCATTTTCATTGGAGATAGAGCTTAGTTTTGTCTCAATTCTCTGAACATCATCGGTTTCAGACTTTACCAGCTCGAAAAATAAGTTTTTACAGTCTGCTGTTGATACAATTCCCAGTCTATGGGCATCTTCCATATCAATGATATTGTAGCAGATATCATCTGCTGCTTCTACCAGCCATACGAAAGGATGTCTTTTGAAAATATAAGGTTCTTCACTTTCAGCAATAAGCCGGGTTCCTTTCGCGATTTCCAGGAATATATCCTTTTCATTCTGGAAAAACCCGAATTTCTTCCTGTGAATGATTCCTTTTTTCTTTGCTACAGCCTCACACGGATATTTTGCTATGCTTGCCAGCGTTGAGAAAGTAAGCTGAATACCTCCGGCATCTTTCCCCTGCTGCTGCTGTGCCAGCACTCTGATCGCGTTGGCATTACCTTCAAAATTAACCAGATCTGCCCACTCTTTTTCATTGAACTTAGATTTCAGATCTTTTTCATTTCTTTCAAAATAGCTCGCAATGGCATCTTCCCCGGAATGTCCGAAAGCAGGATTTCCCACATCATGGCATAAACATGCTGCAGCTATTACATTTCCTAAATTGTGGAGATAAAAATTCTTTGAATCCTCCGCCAGTTCATTTTTAAAATCTTCAGCAATAAATTCACCTACAATACTTCCTAAACTTCTTCCTACAGACGAAACTTCCAGCGAGTGTGTAAGTCTGTTGTGTACAAAAACACTGCCGGGAAGAGGAAAAACCTGGGTTTTATTCTGCAGTCTCCTGAAGGCAGAAGAGAAGATAATTCTATCGAAATCCCTTTGAAAATCAGTTCTTGAAGCTTTAGTCTGCGGATTATTTCCTGTACGTTGATTGGTGAAAATGTGGTTTAAATTCATCATTTTTCAAAATTACTTCAAATTTTGATTGTACGGAATAGTATTTAGATTTTTATTGAACAGATCTCTCATTCAAAAAATCTATTATGATAAACGTTTTTTAGAGGCCGGAAGCTTGAAGAAATATTTTACATTTGGTGCAACTAATATAACTGAAGAATACTTTTGATTCTTCTTCATGCAAATTTTAAATTCTTTTACAATGAAGGACAACACATGGCTCAACAGATGGGATGAAAGGTACAGCAGCGAAGAGTTTGCGTATGGAACCGAACCGAATAATTACCTGAGGGAGCAACTTAGTCAATTAAAGCCCGGCACTATACTTTTCCCTGCAGAAGGGGAAGGTCGAAATGCTGTTTTTGCAGCGACACAGGGTTGGCAGGTTTCAGCTTTTGACATCAGTGCCAATGGCAGAAATAAAGCATTGCAGCTTGCGCATCAACTGGGAACCGCTATTGATTATCAGGTTGGAGAACTTTCTGATCTGAATTACCAAAAAGAGCAGTTTGATGCCATTGCACTTATCTACGCTCATTTTCCGGCTGCTGTTAAATCTTCTATCCATCAAATGCTGAATCAATATCTCCGTAAAGGCGGATTTATTATTTTCGAGGCTTTCAGTAAAAACCATCTTGAATATATCGCCAGGAATGAGAAGGTAGGCGGACCCAAAGATATTGAATCCTTATTTTCTATTGATGAGATCAAAGCTGATTTTCCAGATTATGATATTATAGAATTAAAAGAAACAGAAATCGAGCTCAGGGAAGGCTTGTTTCATAACGGAACAGGTTCTGTTATCCGTTTTGTAGGGCAAAAGCATAACTGATCCTGTAATGCTTACATAGATTTGTTTTAGGATGGAGATTCAGATAATGGAATACTATTTGAATCTTTATCTCAAAACAAACTTATGCCTGAAGGTCCATCCATCATATTAATGAAAGAAAGCCTGCAGCCATTTGCAGGCCAGCAAGTGACAGAAGTTTCAGGGAATGCCAAATTTGAAAAAGACTCTTTTATCGGGCAGACCCTTCTCGAAATCCGTACTTTTGGAAAGCAGACTTACCTTGTTTTTGAGAAAGCAGCCATCCGAATCCATTTATTGATGTTTGGCTCTTACGGTATTGATGAGCAGACCAAGCCGGATAAAAGCCTGCGCCTGGCTTTGTTTTTCCCAACCGGCAGCATCTATTTTTACACCTGCTCGGTAAAGCCCGTAGATCTGGAATTTCTCTCCACCATTGACTGGGAAGCTGATGTTATGAGCGATCAGTGGAATCCGAAAAAAGCTGAAGAAAAGCTAAAATCGAATCCGAAAATGATGGTGTGTGATGCCTTAATGAACCAGGATATTTTTTCAGGTGTAGGGAATATCATTAAAAATGAAGTCCTTTTCAGAATCGGAGTGCAACCTGAAAGTCTGTTGGGCAATCTCCCGGCTAAAAAAAGGAAAGAGCTTATTGCTGAAGCCAGAAATTACAGTTTTGATTTCCTGAAATGGAAAAGGGAGTTTGTTTTGAAGAAACACTGGCTGGTACATACCAAATCTGTATGTCCTGTTTGCGGACAGAAGCTGGTCAAAAAACAGACAGGTGCCGGAAAAAGAAGGAGCTTCTTTTGTGAAAAGGATCAGAAGCTTTATTGATAAGCAACTATTTTAAGTTTTGGCTAAAGCCGTTGAAGAATTATTTGACGGGCTAAAATCCGTTTCTATTGTATAATTTTTAACCGCAGATTACACAGATTTACACGGATGAATATGCATATTTTTATCATACCCCGATCATTAAATTACTGATTGCTTATTACTTATTACTCATTCATCAGTCTGAGTTGAGAAGTCCGCCGGCAAATCTTGTAAAGAATTCTGATCTGTATACTTCCCCAAGCGGGATTTCAGAGTCTTCAATGTAGATATTATGATTATCAAATGAATCAATATAGTTCATATTGACAACGTAAGATTTACTTACCCTGATGAAGGTTTCACCTGAAATTTTCTGATGGATGGTTTTCAGGTTCATAGCAGTGATCAGCTTCTGCTGCTGAGTATGGATAACAACATAATCTTTAAGTCCTTCTATAAATTTAATATCTGAAAAATTAATTTTGTAAAACCTGCGTTCGGCTTTGATAAACAAAAAGTCTGCAGTATTAGATTCTACGGTATTCTTTACTGTATCTTTAGACAACAGTTCGGTGTAAAGAATGGCCTTGTCAATTGCTTTTTCCAGTCTTTGGGGGTCAATAGGCTTCAAAAGATAATCTACGGCTTCCAGCTCATAACTTTTTAAGGCATATTGGGAATAGGCCGTTGTAAAGATGATCAGTGATTTTTTCGGAAGCATTTCAGCAAACTCAAGACCTGTTACCATAGGCATCTCTATATCCAGGAAAATAAGATCTACGTCATTATCTTTAAGAAACTCAAGAGCAGATGGAGCACTGGAAAATTCACCAAGAATATCTATACCGGAAATTTCAGTGATCAGTGATCTCATTTCTGATCTTGCCAAAGGTTCATCATCAACTATAATACAATTCATCACACGGGAATTTTTAAATTTACAATATATTCTTTATCTCCTGATTCTATCTGCAGATCAAAAGTATCACCATAAAGAAGTTCAAGCCTTCTTGTAATATTGGCAAGCCCGAGACCGCTGTTCTTTTTATCCTGAACAATGTAACCATGACTTCTTGAGTTTACACACATAAAATAAAGCTGCTTATTCTCAATATTTATTTTGATATTCACGTAAGACTCTCCTCCACTGATGTCTACACTGTGTTTAACAGCATTTTCTACAAAAGTGGTAAACAGGTTCGGCGGAATAAAGGTACTGTTGACAATTCTTTTATCAATATCAGTCTGAATATCAAAAGAAAAGTGATCTCGTCTTATTTTTTCAAGGTTTAAAAAGTTGGACAGAAAATCTATTTCTGAGGTCAGTAATGTTTTTTCTTCACTGTTTTCATACAGCTGATATCTGAGAAACTCGGAAAGTTTTACAATCACCACTGAAGCTTTGGCCGGGTCCGTCCTGATCAGGGCCTTTACATTATTCAGCATATTAAACAGAAAATGTGGATTGATCTGGTTTCTGAGCTCATTGAGTTCCATATTCAGGGTGAGACTGCTCAGTTCATTAATTCTTTTATTATCACTGATCCATTTCTGCAGGAGTTTTATGGTTGTAGTCGTCAGGATAATCGGAATACACATAAGAACACCTTCATAAATGCCTCCCCTTTCATTATCTTTCGGAATATATTGTGTTCTGAAATCGTGAAAGAGATGTCTGAAACCATACCCGATGAAATTAAGCCCTGCCACTCCCATCAGAACCAGCAAAACAAAATAGGTAATGTATTTGGTTTTAAAGAAGAATCTGGGTACCAATACATATATATTAATATAGACCATAGTAATCAGGATCGTATACACAAAGAATAAAACATAGTACTGATATATCCCGGAATACCAGTGCCAGAACCTTGTGCTGTAAATGAGAAAGAAAAAGAAGATGAGAAACAGCAGATGCCTACGGAATCCATATCTCGCTTCCACCAGAAAATCCATTACAAAGGTTTCTTCAAATTTCCACGGACTGTATTTCATAGGATAGGCTCATTTTATCATTAACAAAAATAGAGAATAACGGAAACTACAACTATTTTATTATACAAAACCTGTACTCTATTATACCAATGATTATACTTCCGGTTTTGGTATAAAATACCTGCCATTTTGTATAAAAACAAATTTACCTGTTACTTTTCTCTATTCCTTTGTACTATAAAATGCACACATATGGAATTAAAAGCTTTTCACGAACTGACCCAGGAAATATCATCAGAATGCTTTTTTATGACAGAATCTCAACAGGAAGAAAAAGTAATACAGCTTATTGATCTGCACCATTTTACAGAATGCTTCGACCCGAAAATGAAAATCCTCAGCTACCTGCACCATCCTATTAATATTGTGGAGCATAATGGTGATAAAAAAGGAATTCTGTTTTGTGATCTTAAACACTCTATTGTACCGGACAGTAATGATTCAGAAGCGTTCAGAAGAAAATACGGGCTCTCAGAGCTCTGGTTTGTTTTTGTTGAGGAAACATGTATTCAGGACACAGCCGGCTATACTGATGTCATTATTGAGAACTGTCTGGACATTTTCTATGACAGGATTTTTACTTTCAACTTTTTTCAGTCTATCATTCAACCTTTAAAAGGTTAAATCAAATTTTACAATTTCTGAACTTATTATTAAAGTCTCACTATCAGAGCGATTAAAAAAAAATTAAAATTTTCTCTTTTCAGTATTTAACCATTCCGGTAAAATATAATCAAAACTTCATAACACAAATTCAGGAGATTCTCTTTCATGAAAAATCTTATTACCTCTCATGCAAATGGTTTATGAAAATGATTTCAGGATTTTAATATAAGAACTTACTAAAAATAGAATATGGCTGTACCCAAACAGATATTTCAGACTTTTATCACTAAAAAACTTCCTCTGATTACGCGTTATCATATCTGGAATATGAAAAGAAAGAATCCTGAATATGAGTATTACTTTTATGATGATCAGGATATAGAAAATTTCCTTGAAGAAGAATTTCCTCCCCAATATATTGAAACTTATCGCAAACTGAGGATTGGTGCTTCAAAAGCTGATTTTTTCAGATATGCTGTTTTATATAAGAAAGGAGGAGTATATCTGGATGTCGACAGCAGTATTATCAAACCATTCAGAAAATTGATTAAGGATAATGATGAAGCCGTAATCAGTGTAGAAAGGCATGAAAACCTGTATGTTCAATGGGCACTTATTTTCAATAAAAATCACCCTTTCCTAAAGAAAACCTTGGAATTGATGATGGATAATATAAACAGCCACCGATATCCACATGATATACATTCTACTACAGGACCTACCGTATTCAGTAATGGAATCAGACAGTCATTAGAAGAAAATCCGGACATTCCCTTTACATTATTTGACGGTATTGAGTTCCGCGGATATTTAAAGTTCAAATATAAACTGGGAAAATTCTTCCTGTACAAAACACGATCTAAACATTGGAAACAGATGCAAAAGCATCAGGAGATTATTTTTTAATGTGCTCCCATTTTTGAAAATACATTAATAATAATCACTCCGAGTACGATCAGGATAATACCAATTATAGCCGGCAGGTCCGGAACCTGTTTGAATGCAATAACACCGATTATTGTAATAAAGACAATTCCTACTCCGGACCAGATAGCATAAGTAATTCCTACAGGAATCTGACGAAGAGTGAGGCTCAGAAAATAAAAAGCGCAGGCATATCCGATGATTGTTACTACAGACGGCCATAGTTTGGAAAATTCCTCAGACTTTTTCAGGAAAGTAGTAGCGATGATTTCAAATATAATAGCAAGGGCAAGGAAAATATAACTGCGTCCCATAAATTCATTCTTTGTACAAAAATAGTGAAAGCTTCCGGAGAATTTCCAAATGAGAAAAGTTATTATAGTTCATACCCTAATGGTAATTTGCATTTCCTGTATCTGTTGAAGACTCTGACTTTTCAAAACATCAATAAGCAAAAATACTTTCTAAAGGCACTTAATTAATTTTAAGTGCTTTATTTTTAGATATTTTCATTTTTTTCATGCGCTTATCTGGCGTAAAAAATATGCCATCAGGTCTTATTATGATGCAACTGTGTCATAAAATTAATATCTCTCTATGTCATGAAATGTCACAACTGACAAAAATTCCAGCACAAAAATTATAAGAAACAATAAATTTTCTTAATATAAAAATCTATTTCAGGTGAAAAATCTACAGTCAAAATGATACTTAAAAATGATATTATGCGAAGCATTATTTATTATTTGTTTTATCAAGTCCGATATAGAAGTCAGGAAACGGTTAACGTTTTCACATAATTTTACAGAAAGAATAATAAAAGTATTAATAAATTCTCAATAACACATTAATTTAATGTAAACAAAATCTAACTAAAGAATGAACACAAACCCCCGTAATACACTGATAAACATCATAATATTTTACTTTGGCACATGATTTGAAAGTAGTAATATTGCAATTGAAAAATTAATAAAAAAAAGTCAAATAATTAAAAATAATACAAAATGATAACTTATATCGGTATCGCAACAGGTTTAGTAGTAATTACTTCATATTTCATGACAGTAAGAAGAGAAAGAAACTAATATTAAATAAAGCAAGCCTATAGAATATCTATACTAATTATATTGTTTTATGTTTTTAGTCTGAGAAATCGGATTGCTATTTTACCCGTCGGGTAAAAGGGTCCAAAAACATAAGCAGAAAGATCTTAGTTTCATAACAAATTTTAATATCCAAATGAGAAAGCCGGCTGCAAGCCAGGCTTTCTTTTTTTTATGGGTAAGTTCTGTAACAACGTAAAAGGTTTATTTCCCACAGATCTTCAGGAAGATTTTACAGAATATGCTGGTTTGTTCGTTAACCACTGATCCCATTCATCATTCATCATTCATCATTCATCATTCATCATTCATATTCATTACGCGTTGGACCAGTCGTTTATTATCATTCAGGATTCTTTTTGGCATTTAATAAAGCTTTATCTTTGTTCATTCAATCATCTTTAATTGTCATCATGAATCTGTACAACCTTATTATTCAGGATAAAGAACAGGTAAGCCTTAACGAAGTATTTCTAGATACAAAAAACAGAAACCAGCTTGTACAGCTCATCAAAGAGCACACGTACGTTAAAGAACTGCAGGAATATGGTCTTCCGGTTAATCATAAGATTTTACTGGAGGGAAGTTCCGGATGCGGAAAAACGATGACGGCAAATGCCGTTGCCAATGCTCTGGGAAAAAATATCATTATTTTAAACCTGAGCAATATTGTTTCGTCGCGCATTGGGGAAACGTCACAGAATATTAAAATGATTTTTGATAAAGCTGCCAGGGAAAGGTCTGTACTTTTTCTGGACGAACTGGATCAGATCGGGAAAGCAAGAGGAAGTGATGATAAGGATGTAGGGGAAATGAGAAGACTGGTTAATACCCTCATTCAGTTGATAGATTATTATCCTGAAAATGCACTTCTCATCTGCGCTACCAACCACCCTGAAATCATTGATACAGCACTGTTAAGAAGATTTCAGCTGAAGATCAACTATGAAATGCCTTCTGCTGAGACTCTTGACACTTTCTACGATCAATTACTGAGCCGGTTTCCCGAAGATATGAGAAGCGTTGAAAGAAAGTATTCTATTTCTTTTGCTGAAGCGAAAGATTATGCCTTAACTGCCGTTAAAGCTGCTTTAATTAAAAAACTAGAGGCCAAAGAAACCATTTCATCATGAAAGAAGATATTCTCCACAACCTCGCCGTTATCAATGAAAGAATAAAAAAAGTCTGTGAACAATCCGGAAGGAATATTGATGATGTAAAATTATTACTTGCTACCAAAACTGTTTCACCAGACCGTATTAAAATTGCCCTGGAAAACGCACAAACCTTAATTGCAGAAAATAAAGTACAGGAACTGAAGGAGAAATATGAAGATCTAAAGGGCACACCCCACGAAAATCACTTTATAGGCCATCTCCAGACCAATAAAATCAAAGATATCCTGAAATATGATGTCACATGCGTTCAGTCTCTGGACCGTCTTGAACTGGCAGAAAAACTTCATCAAAGACTTTTGGCTGAAAACAGAACAATGGATGTTTTAATTCAGATAAATACTTCTAATGAAGAAAGTAAGTTTGGTGCTGACCCCGGTGAAGCCATTGAACTTACCCGGAAAATTTCCGGCTACTCTACTTTGAAAATAAAGGGACTGATGACCATTGGCTTATTCAGTGCAGAAACAGAGAAAGTAAGAGCATGCTTTAAAATCCTGAAAAACCTTCAGCAGGACATCATGCATGAAAATATTCCTAACGTATAAATGAAAGAGCTTTCCATGGGAATGAGCGGAGATCTGGAAGCAGCCATTGAAGAAGGCGCCACTATTGTACGGATTGGAACTGCTGTTTTCGGAGCCATAAGCTATCCGGACAGCTATTATTGGAATGAAGGAAAAAACAAATAACAAAGACTAAAATTATATGTTCCCGTTTACTTATACTTTTGAGAGAAAAATCACAAAAGATAAAACCTCGGATCAGGTCATCTATACAGTACGCGATCTGTTAAGAGAGAAAAAGGTTCAAAATATTCTTTCCGGACCTGGATTTGTTTCTTTTAATGAAGGTCTTTTCAAAGAAAGATCCAATTGGGATTATTTATCTCTAATTGATAATGGGAAATTCACATATGATGAAAACAACAAAATATTGACCTATAAAGTCTACCTATGGAGGCTAAACCTTTTTTCGGTTATTTTTTTCATTATTACCATGGTTTATTTTAAAGAGTTCTTCGGTAATCTACTTCCCTTTTCAGCATTTTTGATCAATCATTCCCTTTGCTATTTTGGAAACCGTGGATTAATAAAAAATATTGTCCATAAAATTAACTATTTGTCATAACGAAAAACTCAATACAACATTTTAAAAGTCTACAAATCCGGTATAGTTTTTGCTGTAAATATTTCGTAACCAAACAAATACATTTATGAATAAAAAATTACTATCGGTATGTCTGTTTATGGCATTATTATTCTTTTTTTCATGTGAAAAAGAAAACACACAGATGAAAAGTGGAATTTCAATTGAAACCATTTCAATTATAACCTGCGTTACTATGGGCTTTGCTATTCTGCTGGCGTATAGCTTCAAAAGAAGATAAGAAACCGGAATTTAAATACTAGGCACCTCTCAGTTTTGAGAGGTCTTTTTTGTTTAATAAAAAGTTGAGATTGCTTCGCTACGCTCGCAATGACAATGACCGTACAAGGCTCGTAATTTGTCGGAAAAATACATCGTTTAAGCTTTGCTGAGTGCAACGCCTTTGTGAATATTGAAACAATTAGTAGTCGAAAATCCTTGACATTTGAGTTAAAGAGATTGCTTCGCTACGTTCGCAATGACGATTACTGCACAGAAAATACTCAATAAAAACAAAAAATCCCTCTCATTACTGAAAGGGATTTTTTATAGTTAAAAAACAGAGATTACATATAAGCTTCAATAGGCTCACAAGTACAAACCAAGTTTCTGTCTCCGTATGCTTCATCTACTCTTGATACAGAAGCGAAGAATTTGTGGTCTCTTACCCACTCTAACGGATAAGCGGCCTTTTCTCTGCTGTATGGTTTATCCCATGAATCTGAGATCACCAGTTGTTCTGTGTGAGGAGCATTTTTCAATACGTTGTTTGTTGCATCTGCTTCTCCATTGGCAATTTCATCGATTTCTTTTTTGATAGAAATCAATGCTTCTGCAAAACGGTCTATTTCAGCCTTGCTTTCAGATTCTGTAGGCTCAATCATCAATGTACCTGCAACCGGGAAAGAAACGGTAGGAGCATGGAAACCATAATCCATTAATCTCTTCGCCACATCAGCCACCTCAATTCCTAAAGATTTGAACTGACGGAAGTCTACGATACATTCGTGAGCTACTCTTCCGTTTTCGTTTGAATATAAAATCGGGAAATGCTCTGCCAGCACTTCTTTCAGATAGTTAGCGTTAAGGATAGCATGTCCTGTAGCCTTTTTAAGGCCTTCAGTTCCTAACATTTTGATGTAAGCATAAGAAATGTTAAGGATCAGTCCTGAACCGTAAGGTGCTGCAGAAATACCGTCGATTGCTTCTTTGGAACCGATTCTGATATTGGCATTGGAAGGAAGGAATGGTACCAGGTGTTTAGCAACACAGATAGGACCTACTCCAGGGCCTCCACCTCCGTGAGGAATTGCAAAAGTCTTGTGAAGGTTAAGGTGGCAAACGTCCGCTCCGATGTTTCCAGGACTTGTAAATCCTACCTGAGCATTCATGTTCGCACCATCCATATATACCTGTCCTCCGTGCTCGTGGATAAGATTGGTAATTTCTTTAATGTTGGCATCAAAGAACCCGTAAGTTGAAGGATAAGTGATCATTACAGCTGATAAGTTCGCTGAATGAAGTTCTGTTTTAGCTTTAAGATCTTCGAAGTCGATTTCCCCATTTTCAAGGTTTTTCACGACTACGATTTTCATTCCTGCCATAGCAGCAGAAGCCGGGTTTGTCCCGTGTGCAGACTGAGGAATCAATACTACATTTCTGTGGTGGTCTCCTCTTGAGATATGATATTGTCTGATGACCATTAATCCTGCATATTCACCCTGAGCTCCGGAGTTTGGCTGAAGAGAAGTTCCTGCAAAACCTGTAATTTCTGCCAGGTCTTTCTCCAGTTCACGGATCATTTCCTGATATCCTTCAGCCTGGTTTACAGGTACGAATGGGTGAATAGCTCCCCAGTTTTCCCATGAAAGCGGTAACATTTGTGTTGCAGCATTCAGTTTCATCGTACAAGATCCTAAAGAAATCATTGAATGAGTCAATGATAAATCTTTTCTCTCAAGACGCTTGATATAACGCATCAGTTCTGTTTCCGTATGGTATTTGTTGAATACTTCTTCCGTAAGAATCTCGTCTTTTCTCAGATTTTCTTCTGGAATGCTGTATCCTTCTTTAATTTCTAATTTGAAAGTCTGCTTATCTTTAAACTGAGCGAAAGAAGCCATCAGATAGTTTAATTTCTCTAATGTTGTACTTTCGTTGATCGCAATACTTACTACCCCTTCTGTGAAATAGTTAAGGTTAAGTCTGTGATCCAGCATCAGTCTTACTAATTTAGCTTTTTCTTCTTCAGGCATCGTGATTTTTACAGTATCGAAGATTGGCTCTTCTACCACCTGATACCCTAATGCTTTAAGACCTCCTTTCAAAGCGTTTGCTTTAAAGTGGATCTGATCAGCGATATAATTTAATCCTTTCGGACCGTGATATACTGCATACATCCCTGCCATTACTGCCAGAAGAACCTGAGCTGTACAGATGTTTGAAGTAGCTTTTTCTCTTTTGATGTGCTGCTCTCTTGTCTGCAATGCCATTCTTAATGCACGTCTTCCGTACATATCCTGAGAAACTCCAATGATTCTTCCCGGGATATCTCTTTTATAATCTTCTCTACAAGCGAAGAACGCTGCGTGAGGACCTCCGTATCCTAGTGGAATACCAAATCTCTGTGTAGTTCCTACCGCACAGTCAGCTCCCATCTCTGCAGGAGATTTTAGCTTAACCAAAGCAAGAGGATCACAAGCCACTGCTACCTGAAGGTCATGTTTTTTATATTCTACGATATCTTCAGTATAATCTAAAACGATTCCGTTTTTACCAGGATATTGTAATAAAACTCCATAGTAAGAAGCATCAAACTGGTGTGTTTTATGGTCTCCGACTACGATTTCAATTTCTAATCCTTCAGCTTTTGTTTTTAATACAGAAACGGTCTGAGGAAGAACAAGATCAGAAACGAAGAACTTATTAGCCCCTGCTTTTTTCTGGTCTTTAGACCTGTTATTGAAGAACATGTGCATTGCTTCTGCTGCTGCAGTAGATTCATCCAATAACGATGCATTTGCCAATGCAAAACCTGTAAGGTCACATACTACAGTCTGGAAATTAAGAAGAGCTTCTAGTCTTCCCTGTGCAATTTCTGCCTGATACGGAGTATATGCCGTATACCAGCTAGGGTTTTCAAAAATATTTCTCTGGATTGCTGAAGGCAAAAGCGTATTGTGGTATCCAAATCCGATATAACTCGTATAATCTGTATTTTTAGATGCCAATTCTTTTGAATGGTTCAACATTTCGTATTCAGAAAGTGGTTTCGAGATCTCAAGATCTTTCTCTAAACGGATAGAAGAAGGGATAGTCTGAGAAATTAACTCTTCAATACTTGAAACGCCAAGTTTTTCCAACATCGCCTGTTTATCGGCTTCATTAAGGGAAATGTGGCGGCTCACAAACTGTTCTGTATTCATTTTTATTTATTAGATTTTGTTTGTAAAAAGATGGGTAAAATTACGATTTTTTAAGAGAATGCACAACATAGAAAACACTGAGCTGTTTTCTTAAAAATTCTTAAAGTTCAAGAATAATATCTTTTCAAATGTTAAAAAGATAAAATTAATTATTTCACTGTTTAATGAACTTTATTCCGGAAAAGATCAATTTTTAAGAATATTCATTCTGTATCCGATGCAATTTTTCGTTATCACATTCTATGCGACTTCAAAAACCTAAAATTATTAACTTATAAGGTTTTCTTTATCATTTGTACATTCGCACCAACTACAGCAATGAAACATAAGAGCTGCCCTAAACCGTTATTTTAAACATTAAATACTGATAAATCCAATTTACATGAGTAATTAAAAGATAATCCATAATTAACAACACAAATGATGAAAAAAAGACTGAGCGGGCATGTTATGCCGGCGTTCACTACTATGGCTTTAGTATTATTTCAGACTAAAGCCCATGCACAAATAACTCTTGCCAACACGGATCCTGACTCTTCCGGAAGAAAATGGTCTCTATATCTAAAAGGATTTGTACAGGCTGATGCAATGCTTGACTTCCAGGAAATGGATTCGAAAGATGGAATTATTGCTCTGCTGATTGTCATTCCCCAACATAATTCGATATCAAGTAATTTCAGCATAAGACAATCACAAATAGGTTTAGGTATAAAACAAACTGACACAACCGGAGAATCTCCAATTTCAGCATATATAGAAACAGATTTTTATGGTCCAAACGGATCAACAACACCAAGGTTGAGACATGCCTATGTTCAATGGAAAAAGTGGCTGATAGGCCAGACCTGGAGCAATTTCAGTGATTCTGAAATTTTCCCAAGTATATTTGACTTTAATGGTGCTAACGGTATGATCTTCACAAGAGCCATACAGTTACGGTATACCGAAAAGCTTTCTGATAAAGAGACCTTATCCTTCTCAATAGAAGATCCTAATAAAGTAAGTATGACAATACCGCCCACTCAGCCGGAATGGAAGAAAAAGAATCTTGTTCCGGTTATAACCGCGCTGTACCGTTATGGAAATACCAGAGATTATATTAAGATAGGCAGTATGCTATCATCTCTCAGTTACGAAAATAAAGAAGAAAGTTATACTAAAGCAGGGTTTGCAGGAGTTCTTTCAGTTAGAAAATATATCAACAGTCTTTGTAATATCAGGTTTCAGGTCTCCTATGGCAAAGGATATGCAGGGTATAATATCGCTTTAACCAACAGAGGTTACGATGCTGTTTTCAATCCTCAGAATAATACTGCAGAAATGGTAAATCTTTTCAATATTCTAGGAATTTATCAGCACTGGTGGTCTCAAAAATGGAGTTCTGCTGTTTATTACAGTTACTCACAGGTTGGGACAGCTCAGGGTATCAATGCCAGATTTATGAGATGTTTTCAAAATGCAGCTGTAAATCTCGCTTATCATCCTTATAAAAATTTAAGAATGGGCATTGAAGGCAATTATGCTAAGGCAGAAAACTTTGAAGACAGTAAAGCAGATATTTTCAGGCTTCAGTTTTCTACATCATTTTCTTTTAAATAATCTCATTGCAGGCCTAATTTTCAGGCTTGCAATTTTTTATGAAATTTTATTAATTATATTTATTCTAAATTAATATATTTGCAACATGAATATGATAGTCCCATTTAAAGTTCCGCCTTTGGCACCTTACTCTTTCAATAATGAAGAGATGTTCTGTGAAAAGAAATCATGCTGTAAAAAATTCAAGAAAGGAAAAAGATGTAAAAAATGCCCGGGGAGAAAGAAAATGGCATAAGCTAGCCGAAGCTTTTTATCAGTATATAGATTGCAACCGCCAGGATAATAATGCCCCAGATCAGCATCATTATTTTAGGCTGGCCGAATTTGTTGATTCGGGTTGCGGGCTGTGGCTTAAACATTTCTTCCACCGAATTTTTGAACTTTTCAGAATCGTTCTCAAAAACTTCTGTGATGGTGATTCCCTGAACAACCGTTTTGTGCAAAAGAGAATTTGTTGCATGAAGCAAAAGCTGGAATTTTCCATCTTTAAATTCTGTGATCTTAAAGATCCTCTCTCCGTACGGCTTTTCTAGCCCGAAAGGCAATACCTTCACCACATCGGCATTACTCGTCTGCCAGTTGATGATAATCTCCTCTCCTTTTTTCGCATGAATTTTATTCGCTGTAAACGTTTTGATAGCAGGTGGAATATTATACCTGAAGCTTCGCTGGTGACTTTCTAAATTCTGATCATAGGTGCGTCTTCTCGCCTGATCACTTAAGGTCTCATAAGCCTCCTGAATCTCACGGAAACGATCTGCGAAAAAATCATCATTATCATTTTTATCCGGGTGGTATTTTAAAGATAACTTCCGATAAGCTTTTTTGACGTCTTCTTCTGAAGCATCCTGTGATATACCGAGAAAATAGTAGTAATCTTTCATTGAGCAATACAAAAATAAGGATTTATTTTTCTTCGTGTTTGATGTTTACGGTAAAATTTTGTCAGAAAAAGCAGATCTTAAAGTCATTGCGAACTGAAGATGAAGCAATCTCAATACAGCTCATATCTATTGGTTGGAAAGCGCAAAGACGCGAGGGTTTTTCACAACAATATGTATATTTTTAAGGCGCAAAGATTTTATCTCCGATAAAATTATACTTCTCTAAAAAAATGAAACGGTTATTTTCAACAGTTTCCCTGTCATTCCGAGCTTAGCAAGGAATCTCAACTCTGTATTCCCAGATTTTACAAATTCCTCAGATCATTTCGCAGCAACTTCAATGACAACCACTAAATGATAATAGACCACCATTATCTATTTACAGTAAACCATATTGCAGTAGTGGGTACTTCCCAGGGAGGATATATTGCGCAATATGTGTCTTATTATGAGAAAAATATGCAATTAAAATTTGTGATTATCGGTGCCAGTTTTAAAGATGACTCTTTGGAAAAAGATAAAAATTTCAGGCTTTATGGAAAAATACTTTCCATTACTGAAAAATCCGATGACGGACATGTTCCGATGTCGCATGAACAGCGGTTCATCAGATCTCACATTAAAGATTTTAAGGAAATAGAACTTAATACGGGACTGAATCATGGTTTTCTTTTCAAAGCGCTCAATGACTGGATTGCTCCGGCTAAGGATATTTCCAGCAGGAATTCCTTTTTTCATAAGACTGTCAATCTGCTTAGCCACTTTCTGAGCATACACTGAAGGATTCGTATCTGCTTTCCTTTTTTCAGAAATCACAACCGTATTTTTATCCTTTAGTTGATGAAGTATTGCTTCATATTCTGCAACACCATATTTTGGATGCTTTTCCTCCAAAGAATGGCTTTCCAGAAATTTATTATGCAGAAAGAAAATATAGTGTTTTTGCTGAGAATTCTGTCCATACATGATGATTGAGAAAACAGACAGTAATGCAATATAAATATACCTGAACTTCATGATAACCGAACTATTTTTTCATACAAATGTAGCGTTAAAAAGGCTTATATAACTTTTAAATAAAAAAATTCCGGCGCGGGAAGCAGAGCTTCTCGCGCCGGAATTAAACAATTTCAATTTAGTTCTTATGTATTATGCTTCGCAGGTATTATCTTTTCTGCAGCATCTTGAACCGAATTCTTTTTTGAACTTTCCTTTCAGTTCCTGATAGTCCTCATCATTCATTTCCCTGATCTTATCTGCCAGTCCGAAAGGGGACTTTTCTTTGATTCCGTATTCGTCAAAAATACCTTTGATAAATCTTTTTCTTTGTGCGGCTTTTTTAGCAATTAAGGCTACCCCCACAACGGCTAGTGCTCCAAGAGCTCCTTTTAATGCTGAATTTTTCATTTTTCAAAATTTTAAATTTTACTACTTCTTGTTTTTTATAGAGACGAATGAATTTTAATTTTACTTTACTACTTCTTTCAAATTTTTAAATTATTCGTTATTTCTGTTGAAGAATCCTCCGGAGCATTTGTTTCTCCAGATTTCCTTGAATTTCTCTCTTTCCTCAGGAGACAAACCTGCCATTTTCTCCCTCATTTTTCTTTCCTTGAAATCTCTCACTCCTTTTCCGAAATGAAAACCTCCGAAAAGAATTTTGCTTAAGATCAGTATTCCCATTGCCTGCCAGAAAGTAATCGTTTTCACTCCTAAAATCTCAGGAAGGAGACAGTTCCAAAGCATCATTACAATCCATGTAACGGCAGCTAAAATTAATGGCGGGCATAACAATAAAAAAATCCAACCCTTTTTGTGTTTATGATTCATAATTTCTTTTTCTAACTTTTTAAATCTTCGTATAATTTTCTCAACCTGTTTCTTAAGTGCTTCACAGCATAGTTTTTTCTGCTGATGATGGTTTTGATGTTTTCTCCCTGTTCATCGGCGATCTCCTGGAGGGTTTTGTCGTTCAGTTCGTTTTCTACGTAGACCAGCCTTTGTTTTTCGGGAAGTTCATCAAGCGCTTCAAACAGTTTTTTCCAGATTTCATCCTGAAACATCTTTACTTCAGGGCCTGCGCTTTCGTCCATCAAAAGGATATCTTTGATAGAGAACTCTCCGTCTTCGTCTTCATATACGAAATCTTCAAGATTTTCTGTTTTCTTTTTACGGTAACGGTCGGTAATTTTATTTGCCGTCACCCTGTACAGCCAGCCTCCAACGTTTACGATCTCAGAAAGATTCGTAAGGCTACTGAACTGATACCACACTTCCTGCAGGATATCTTCCGCATCCTCCGTGTTTTTCACTTTCGGACGAATATAGGACATCAGCTTCCCTCCGTAGTTGGAAACGGTCTGTGAGATGATGCTTTCTTTCTCCTTCTGTGGCATTGTTATTTTTTCGACAACCTCCATACTGATATGACGGTTAGTCTTTTGGTTTTACTTTAATAAATTTAAAATATTTTTCTTACAATTCAGTTTTTCTTTTATCCATCAATATTTTACCTTCTCAATTATCCCCGGATTACTCATTACTCATTACTCATTACTTATATTTAAGGGAGCTATTTCCCGCTATCCGCTCATACTCCTCACGCCAGACCATCCCACACTCTTCCCTCCGATTCTCCCACTCATGTTCCGGGGTAACCGCTTCTATCGGGGCTAAGTTGGTGAGTGATAATTGGTAAATGATGAATGATAAAGACCTTTTTATCCATTCTCAATTTCTAACGTTATTTTAGATTCCTACGGAATGACACAATTGTAATGATAGTTTATCCATACAGCTTGTCATTCCGTAGGTACTACAACTTTGCAATATGCTATTTTTCTATTTCTCTCTAAAAATGCGGTAAAATATTTATATACAATAGGTTTAGATTGTTTTTAGACTTATTGAGCATTGCAAGGTATTTTATCTTATCTTATAAATAGGCGAAAATTTTGACACAAATTTTGACACATTATTATGTTTGAATATCTTTGTTTTTTAAATATTCAATATGGCAACGGTAAAATACTATTTACGCAGCAAAACAAAGGGCAGCGCAATCCAAATTCAGTTATCAGTATCGAAAGATCTTAAAATGCGAAACTCTACAGGTTTGCAGATTGATTATTCAGATTGGAGTGATAAAACTTCCCTTCCTAAACAAAACAATCCCCATAATAAAAATCTCAGTGCAGAGCTTGTAGGCTTAAAGAAATTTGTACTGGAAGAATATAATAAGGATTTTACCAGTGGTGTATTGTTTGATTCGCACTGGCTTAAAAATAAGATCAGTCTTTTTTTTGAAAGAATAGATGTAAAGATCAGTGATGATATTGTGGTCAACTACATGAAAAACTTTAACGAGCTTCGGGCATTGGCTAAGACGAAAAAGACTACTGATCACCAATATCTCATGCTGGAGGATAAATTTTCAAGATTTCAGGATGTTCATAAGAAGAACTATGTCTTTGCTGAGGTAGACAAACGGGTAATGCTGGAGTTTAAGAACTGGCTTATGTCCAAAGACAAGTTAATGGAATCTACCGCCAACAGAACCTTAAAAAACCTGAAAACAGTATTGCTTGATGCCAGAGCAAATGGCAAGATACTGCACCCTCAGGTTGATAAGTTCACCATTGAGAGTTTATCCTGTATAAAGGTATTTCTAAACTTTGATGAACTTTCAAAAATCAAAAATGCCAATATTATAGGAGAAGACTTGCTTCATGCCCGTGACTGGCTTTTGATTGGCTGTTATACTGGGCAGCGTGTAAGTGATCTATTGGAGATGAACCAGACAAAAATTTTCACCAAAACAGATTCTGAAGGGGAAATTTACTGTTTTATAGATCTTGTCCAGCGTAAGACAGGTAAAGATGTGAGCATACCAGTGCATGATGAGGTTGAGCAAATTCTTATAAAATACGGGGATCAATTTCCGCCTTTATTCCGAGGTACGACTTTGGGCAGTAATGCAACCCGTTTCAACAGCCTTATTAAGAAAGTCTGTGAACTTTCCGGCATTAACCAGATTTTAAAAGGCAGGGTTTATAATGAAAAGCTAAAACGCAATAACATTGTAGAGACAGAAAAATACAATCTGGTCAGTACTCATATTTGCCGAAGAAGTTTTGCAACCAATTTCTATGGAGACAAGAGGTTCACCACGCCACAGGTGATGGCTATAACAGGGCATAAAACAGAAACCACCTTTTTACAGTATATTGGAAAAACCTCATCAGACCATGCTTTGAATACAGCAAAAACTTTTAGAGAGATAAAAGAACAGGGAGAGAAAATATCATAAAAAATGAGCTGTCTGTATAGTAAGTATTTGGTGAGATTATGTATTTTTGGCATTGAAAAAAAATATAATGCATAAAAACACAAATATTATTGTTTTGCTTAATCATTTAGGCGGGATAGATGAAGCTGATTTACAATATATAGAAGAAAAGTTTAAAGATTTACCCATTGTTCTTAAAGAGATCAGATCTGACAAAGAATATAATACCAATTTTGAAGATTTCTCCCTTCAGGTATTTTATAGTTTTTCATCTCCCTTTTTGGCTGCATTGATGCATCATGAAAAAGGCCTTGATATTTGGAAGTCCTTTAAAACCGTTTTAACCTATACCCGCAATAAGACAAGGTATGAAATCTATTCCCGGCAAAAGATGGAAATTTCCATCTTAAAACCTATTACCTTTGGCATTCATGTTGTGATGGACGCTAATACAAGTTATAATTTTGAGTTAAGCAGAATATTAGATGATAAGCTTTTTGAGGTATCGCTGGATAGGATTTTAACTTTTTTATCTGATCAGTCCCCCAACAAACAGTATGACCTTCCATTTTATGTGAGATATTCAGCAGACAAAAAACAATGGGAATCAGAATCTTTTCAGGACTATCTCTTAAGAAAAAGCATGAGTAACTGAAGCTCAATATACATTCCTACATTTCAAAAGGTACTTTACAGGAATCTTCTTTTACGGTGCTTCGAACCCCGGAAAAACGCCAGCAACAGATTTTTTTAAGGTTGTCAGTTGCTATTACTGCAATATAAAAACGTAGCACTCATAGGGTTTTATGAAAATATGAGTTGTTTTTTGGTAGTCATTAGGTTTCCATTAAAGAAACAGGTATTTATGGAAAACAGAAAAGTAATGCCAATACTGATTTTTTGAAAAATCCATCTATAAGGAATAAAAAAGATTATTAGAGAGATATTTATTATTTAGGATACAGTGTTTTGATAATCATTGTTTTATGTTCATTGCAAGCCTTTTGCGTGACGGAAGTGACGCTGTAGAAACAAAAATATTTTTCATTGAAAATTGTACAGTCAGAAAGAAATTAACTGTAAAAAAAGATTGTTTTGAATCTACATTTGCTACATTACCTACATAACTAAAATATAACGTATTGATTTTCAGATTGCTTTTTAAAAATCATGTAGGAGATGTAGGAAATGTAGCAGAAAAACAAAAATTATTTTTCACGGGAAAAGTTACCGGAGTTACTAAAGTTACTTTCTTTAAAAAAACATTTTTTTTCACCCGATCACTCTCATTCACATTAAAAAATTACTCCTTCAATTCTTTTTCTTTTTGGACTCCGAAAACTATCACTTTTGAAATAAAATTATTTTGCGACATACTTTGTCGCATTAGCTTTTTACCTTGGTTTTCCCAAATTATAAATTATGGAAGTTCCATTGTATGAAAGTCTGGAAGATTTCAAAGACAATTATCTGGCAGATTTCTCCTTTCAGGCGGAAGTAAGTATTTTGAAGTACCTCTCTATGTTAAAAAAGAGGTACAATATCTATATTGAAAAATGTAAGAGTCTGCACGAGAAGGGAGATTCCAGCCTTTTTACATTATTTGATATGATAGGAGAGCTGGAATCCCTTCTACCTTATCAAAGTTCATTCATCCTTAAAAATGATCTTCTGGAAAAGTTTAATCCCAGAGGGTATACTTATGATGACTTTATCATAAATCCAAAGCTTCTGGGAGAATGTGTTGATTTTGGAAATATCCAGGAGCAGGAGTGGGAAGAACTCTATAAGAAGATTCGTGATTTGTTTATGCTAAAGAAAACAATTTCCTATAAACAGACCCTTTTTTCAGAAAGGATGGAAAACTTTTATCAGATTATAGCCTTCATAGATGAGCAGATAGAACTTGAAAAAACTCTACTGCTGAGGTTTGAGGATCTTACTAAAAAATCAAATGCGGATAAGAATATTGATTTAAACAGCTGGGAGCTTTTTAATCATATCAGATATAATGATGTAGGCTATCTGGAAAGAAGCCGATATTTAAAAGATATTACAGAGAATTATCACCCTGACCTTTTGAAATCCCTTTTAAAAGACCTTGAATTGTATCTTTTCATTGAAAAGGATCAGAAGGAAGCTGAATATGATTCGGATGAGATCGCTCAGGCTATTAAAGAACGTGAAGCTAAAGACCTTCCTGTTCCCCGTTTAGATATAAGACCTGGGCATCTTTTAATAGATCGGCAGAAAGAAATCAGAGAAACCCATAAAAAAGAGAACGGCGAAAAAGAAACGGTTTGTGTTGATTTGGAAAGCTTACTGTTTCCATTTGAATTTTTCTCTTTGTATGAATTCCAGCGCAGCATCATAAGAAAGATTAAAGAACTCTCTCCAGAGGAAAAAGGGCCCCAGAGCGACATGGATATTTCAGAATTAAAGACCAGTAAAACCCAAAGTATAGCCTTGCTCCATCATACCGGAATCCTGGACTTTTTAAGAACCCAATATCCCACCTTATCAGATCGTCAGCTGGCAGGCTTTTTTGAGTTTCTGACTAAGGAGCCTATCACGGTGAGAAATCAGAGCAGCCAGTTTACCCGTGATAAAAAGTCTGTTAAATATCCTATCAAAAATAAAAAAGATATAGAAGATCTGGACAGGCTGCTGATTTCGTTTGGAATGAAAGAGAGACGAATTTTGTAAAGAAATTGAGTGCGGAAAAATAAAAAGTGGAATTAAAAAGCGTATTCTGAGAAGTGAAAAATAAAAAATTTACATCTTCATAAGCTATTGTAAATAAGTGAATTGAAAACTATTTGCGGGTCTAAAAACAAGGGTGCGGAAAATTAAATTTTTTCCGCATTTTTTCCTCACTCACCTTTGTTTCATAAAATTTAAACAATATTTATTTATGAAACAGCTACAGTTTATTGGTATGGAACCATACGATTTAATCCAGGAAATGAGAAGAGAGCTTATTCCTGATATTAAAAGAGAACTTAAAGAGGAATTCCAACCTAAAGAACCCACCGTGTATTTAACCCGCCAGGAAGTCTGTGATCTTCTTTCTATTGATATGAGTACCCTTCACCGTTGGCGTAAGGATGGGGTTCTTATCGCTTACGGTCTTGGGAACCGGATTTACTTTAAGAGAAACGAGATTCAGGAGCTTATTGAAAAAAACAGGCTAAAGTAAGCGCGTTATTCATCTTTAAAATCTTTCATAATGAAATTAAATCCTGTATTTGATGACCTGAATGATCCTGCCACCATCATTAATCATGTTCGGGGGCTTGTAGAGAAAGGCCGGGAGAAAGTCCTCCACGCTGAAATTCTGGAAAAGCTGAAAGAAGAGTTTGAGATATTAGACTTTATGCTTCTGGTATTTCCACAGGTAGAGAAGCTCCGGGGAGAATTAGAAAAGCTTCCCAGGGAAAGTGAGAAGGCTAACCTCATCCGTAAAGCACTCTCACAGTTAAAACTGAACCAAAAACACTATCTGATTCTCTCCATTGAGCATGTGATAAGACTCGCAGAAAAGAACCGTTGGGGATTGTGTAAGAATCACGATTTTATCTATCTCTATAACGGAACATTCTGGAACGAGCTGGATAAAGAACATTTTCAAAAGTTTTTGGGTGAATCTTCAGAACAGATGGGAGTTCCGAAATACTCAGCCCGGTTTTACCAATTCCGGGAACAGCTTTTTAAGCAGTTCCTTTCTACTGCTTATTTACCTACTCCTGAGATGAGTAAAGATATAGTACTGATTAATTTACAAAACGGAACATTTGAAATAAGTCCCAATGGTACAACCTTAAGACCTTTTGACCGCTCGCACTTTATGACCTATCAGCTTCCCTTCGGCTACGATCCTCATGCAGAAGCCCCTTTATTTGAGGCGTACTTAAATAAAGTGCTGCCGGATACGGAAAGACAACAAGTTTTAGCAGAGTATCTGGGTTTTGTATTCATTAAGCATGGAAGCAATGTCTTAAAGGAAGAAAAAGCATTGATACTCTATGGAACAGGAGCCAATGGAAAGAGTGTCTTTTTTGAGATTGTAAACGCCTTATTAGGAGAAGAGAATGTGAGCAGCTATTCACTACAGAGCCTTACCAATGATAACGGATATTTCAGGGCGAAGATTGCTAATAAGCTGGTGAACTATGCCAGTGAAATTAACGGAACGCTGGAGGCTTCCATCTTCAAGCAATTGGTATCCGGTGAACCTGTAGAAGCCAGACTTCCTTACGGACAACCTTTTACCCTAAAACAGTACGCTAAGCTTATCTTTAACTGTAATGAGCTTCCTAAAGATGTCGAGCATACCAATGCTTATTTCAGAAGGTTTCTGATCATTCCCTTTGATGTAACGGTCCCACCGGAAGAGCAGGATAAAAACCTGCATACCAAAATTATTGAGAACGAACTCTCAGGAGTCTTTAACTGGGTGCTGGAAGGATTGAACAGATTATTGGAACAGAAAAGATTTTCAGATTGTCAGGCAGCTCAAAAAGCGGTTGAGCGGTACAGAATGGAAAGTGACAGCGTACAGATGTATTTAAGTGAATATAATTACAGCCCCTCTGTCAAAGAAGAAATCCCATTACAGGACATGTACAAAGAATACAAGTATTTCTGTGAGGATAACGGATTTAAAGCCTGTTCCAATAAAACATTTTCTGATCGGTTGAGGAATTCTGGCTACCCAATAGAGCGTAAGACTTATGGTATGTCAGTAAACGCAGAGAAAAAAAAGTTTTGTTAATCTACATATCTATATATCTAAAATATAATACATTGATTTTCAGATTGTTTTTTAGAAACCATGTAGGAGATGTAGGAAATGTAGCAGAAAACAAAAAATATTTTTCGCCTAACA
>NZ_JAYSDT010000004.1:0-175346 GCF_041914225.1 Chryseobacterium sp. | reverse complement strand
ATTTCCTCGCTCATTGCCTGTGCAATTACCTCACGAAAAGTATATTCTGCCATATTTTCTTGAAAAATTTAGACTACAAAAATAGTGTTTTTTTATTATACACATAATAAAAAGCCTCTTCATTTCAATGTGAAGACATAATATTAACTGTATTTAAAATGAATTTCCCTTCTTTCTGCCTGGTTCTTATGGTTTTTCAAGGTTTCTAAGAATTTATTCAAAATTTTATCCACAAAAAATGACATTCCATTTCTGAAATGCCATGTAAATTCTATTTTAAACTTATATTAATTAGCTTTTTCCCAAACCTGGGTTCTTCCTAATAAAGATAATCCTAAGTAACCTCTTACATTTAGCTTGTCACCGCTTCTTGTAATGGTACATTTGTATGTCTTTCCGGTTTTAGGATCTGTAATGGTTCCTCCTGTGAACTCATTACCGTCTTTTTTTAGTCCTCTGATGATTTCCAATCCTAAAAGCGGTTTTCCTTTTCTGTCATCTTTACAAAGTGTACAGTTGGCATCAGCTGGTTTTATTAACAGCTGAGAAACTTTTCCATAATATTTCCCATCAGATTTTTTATACACTTCAACAATAGATTTTGCCTGTTTGGTTTCATCATCTATCGTTTTCCACTTACCTTCTATCTGTGCAAATGTAAGCACACCGCATAAAGAAAGTGCGAACGTTAACAATATTTTTTTCATATTTCTTATAGTTTTAATTGTAATACAATATTCTTATCTATGTATTGATAAAAGTATAAATTAATTTTCAACAAACAAAAACTTTTATTATACAAAGCATAAAGAGGATATAAACGTAAAATCGCTAAAAGGCGAAAAAGCTAAATTTCAATCAGCCTGTTTATGTTTTCGTCATTTTACGGTTTTGCTGTTTACCTTTTTGCCATTTCGCTCTAATTAATACAGCTTCCTGTTAATCACTCTGTCCATATAATCCTGATACCAGGCTTTTGCTGTTTTCTTTCCCTGCTCTACTTCCGGATTTTTAACCTCATTAACCAGATTCTTTTCAAGGCCCAGATCAGATTTATCATACACCCCTACTATTTCTTTTCCGTCAAAACGATAAATATAATTTCCGATCATGAACTGCTCCGTGCTTCCGTCAGAATTCACAACAATGAAAGGATATTTCTTATCGCTCACCAGACTTCTCCCCCAGCTTCTGATAGGCTTGTTATATCCGATAAGATCTGCCAGGGTAGGATATACATCTGCCTGCTGCGCAATTTCCTGGCTGACTCCTTTAAGCTGGTATTCAGGATTCGGAGAATAGAAAATCAACGGAACAGCATAACGGTTCATCGCTCTCTCATACTCCTGATAATATACCTGGTTGGTATGATCTCCCGTGAAAACAAAGATCGTATTATTGAACCAAGGCTGTTTTTTAGCCGTTTCAAAATATTTCTTTATTGCATAATCCGTATATTGTATTGGTTCATGCATTTCTATTTTTCCCTTTTTAAATTTTCCGTTGTATTTTTCAGGAATTTTAAAAGGGTGATGTGATGAAGCCGTAAATACAGTAGTCATAAAAGGCTGCTTCTTTCCTACATTTTTTGCAAAATACTGCAGGAAGGGCTCATCCCAGATCGCCCACATCCCGTCAAAATCTTCATCATGATTATACTCTGTTTTCCCGAAGTAATGCTTAAATCCTAAAATATTTCCGAAACCAAGGAATCCCATGGAACCATTTGGTGCCCCATGATAGAACGATGTGTCATAGCCAAGATCATTGCATACAGAAACAATAGACTGGATTTTCTGATTGGAATAAGGTGATCCCGTAAATGCATCCGTAAGACTCGGAATTCCCGCCAATACACTGCTCATCCCATGAATTGACTGTCTGCCGTTTGCAAAAGTATTCGGAAAAATAAGACTCTGGCTTGCCAGACTATCTATGAACGGTGTATAAGAAACATAGTCTTTGATATTTTTATCTTTATTGAAAGCACCCGAATATTCCCTGCTGAAAGATTCTACAATAAAAATAACGATATTGGGACGGTTTTTTACTTTTCTGTCATACACTTTATAAGGCTGTACATACTGTTCTATATCTTTTTCACTCACAAAATGAACTTCCTTGAAATTATTGGTATTTAAAGTTCTTAAAAAGGAGAAGGTACTGTTGAGCACCATATTTCCCTGCAGCGGATTCGTTACAAAACGAGTTGCATCTACCATATTAATAGGTCTCGTACTGTGTTTAAAGTCACCTCTGATTCCTCCCACAACCAGTACAGCAGTGATGCACAAAGTAATAATGGAGGTGATAAAATAAGGCAGCAGCTTCAGAGGTTTTGTCTCTTCCACTTTTATTCTTTTATAAAGGAAAACCCACAGGATCATCAGAATGACATACCAGATCAGCACGAAAGGATGTTGTCCGATAGAAATCATCAGTACCTTAGAAACATTGGATTCGTGCTCAGCTACCTGAAATACGGCTGAAGTAAGCCTTGCCTGTGAAAATTTATAGTAAATAAAATCCCCGAAATTCATCGCGTAGGCAATCCCGTTGGTAATGAAATACAGCCAGAAAAGAATTTTCTGAAAAATTTTCTTTGTGTTGATCACCAAAGGCAGTAAACTAAGGAGTATAAATAAAGCATTGACATACAGAATCGCTGTGGTATCAAAAGCCGTCCCGTGGTACGCCAGCTTTATATATTCTGAAACAGAGTCAACCTTAATCAGATCTTTATTAAAATACCAGAATAAAAGTCTGGCGATCTGGTAAAAAACGTAGGCCAGAAAAATCCGGTAAACCAATACCAGAACTTCCTGTTTTCTAAATCCTTTTAAAAATTTCATGGGGCAAATTTACATCAAAATCACTTTAATGCCTTTTTTAGTTCATATTATTTTGAGTTAGAATTTTTAAAAACTGTAATTTTGTGCTTATGGATTTTATAAAGAATAATCTGGCCAATGCTTTAACCCTGGCTAATTTATTTGCAGGCTGTATAGGTGCAATACATCTAATATTAGGAGATTATCAGACAATGGCAATCTGCCTTATTCTCTCCTCGGTTTTTGATTTTTTTGACGGCTTTGTAGCCAGAGCTTTAAAATCGAACTCCAATCTTGGTCTTCAGCTTGATTCCCTTGCGGATATGGTAAGCTTTGGAGTAGTTCCGGGACTTACGATGTATAAAGCGCTTGAACCGTTTGGTGCAGAGCTTCTCGGAATTCATTTTCCATTTGAGATCAAATACATCGGGATCATCGTTACTGTATTTTCCTGCCTGAGACTTGCCATCTTCAATCTTGATGAAGAGCAGCGCTATTATTTCAAAGGATTGAACACACCTACCAATACGGTTTTACTTTTTGGTCTTTATTATGCCTTTAAAGAAACCGGGAATTTCAGCTTTTTGTTTGAAAATGAACTGCTGTTGGTTCTGCTTACCCTTCTTACTTCATGGCTTCTGATCAGCCCGATCAAAATGATGGCAATGAAGTTCAAATCCAGACAATTAAAAGACAACTATCCTAAAGTAGTATTACTTGTAGGAGGAATTGCCATTCTTGCCCTATTTCAGGTAGTAGGAATTCCAATGCTTGTCATTTATTATATATTGGTGTCTCTTATTTTTCAGAGACAGTTAAAATAGCTTATTAAAATAAAACACATTTCAAATTATTAATCACCCACATGAATTTAAAACTCCATAAACCGCTTTGTATTTTTGACCTGGAAACTACAGGAACCAACATCGGGAAAGACAGAATTGTTGAGATCTGTATCCTAAAAGTAAACCCGGATGCTTCCAGGGAAAGCAAAACATGGAGCGTCAATCCGGAAATGCCGATTCCTAAAGAATGTAGCGAAATCCATGGTATCTATGACGAAGATGTAAAAGACGCTCCTACTTTCAGGGATATTGCCGCTAAAATTATGGAAATGATTTCTGGAAGCGACCTTGGAGGCTTCAATTCCAACAGGTTTGATGTTCCGCTTCTGGCTGAAGAGCTTTTAAGAGTAGGAATGGATTTTGATCTGAGTAAATTCAGACTGGTAGATGCACAGACTATTTTCCATAAAAAGGAACCCAGAAACTTAGGCGCAGCTTATCAGTTTTACTGTGGAAAAACATTAGAAAACGCACACTCTGCCGAAGCCGATGTAATGGCAACGTTTGAAGTTCTGGATGCTCAGGTCGGAAAATATGATGATATTCCGAATGAAATAGCGCCGTTAAGTGAATTCACATTCCATAACAAAAATGCAGATCTTGCCGGATTTATCGGATATAATGAGAAAATGGAAGAGATTTTCAACTTCGGGAAATATAAAGGCCAGGGAGTAAAAGCAGTATTCCAAAAAGATTTAGGATATTTCGGATGGCTTCAGAATGCTGATTTCCCCCTGTATACCAAGAAGATTTTTACAAAAATACAACTGTCAAGCAGGTTTTAAAAATGTCTGATCTGGTTCGTTTTAAATTTTATGAAACTGCCCTTGAAGCTAACAGGGACAAACAGATACTGGCTGAAAACGGTGTTAACAGCTTTATTGCCAATGAGCAGCTCATTCAGTCAGACTGGCTTTTGTCACAGGCGGTAGGCGGTATACAGCTTCAGGTATTTGAGGAAGATGTGGAAAAAGCCCGGCAAATTCTTCAGGATTATAAAGACAATGAACAATATTCTCTGGAAGTGGAACACACCATTGAAGATCCTGAGTTTGATTTTGTATGCCCGAAATGTGGCTCCAATCATATCTACAGGGATGACAGTGCTACCAGCTTCTTCGGAATTTCTTTTCTGACAAGTCACAAATTCAAATGTTATTATTGCGGAAATGAGTTTACCCACTAATTTATTCAGGAATCAATAGGCTTAAACCATCTAAAAAAGATTGCTTCGTCCCTCGCAATGACGAGATCAAAAAATAAAATAAAAGAATTATGAAAATAATCTGCATAGGAAGAAACTACAGTGAGCATGCGAAAGAATTAGGAAACGAAATTCCTGAAAATCCGGTTATTTTTATGAAACCGGATACAGCTGTTCTAAAGGGAAATGATTTCTACATCCCTGAATTCTCCAATGATATTCACTACGAGCTTGAAGTGGTATTAAAAATTTCAAAAGGGGGAAAATATATCCAGAAAGAAACCGCACACAAACATTATGAGGAAATTGGCCTTGGAATAGATTTCACGGCAAGAGATCTTCAGAGCGAGCTGAAATCAAAAGGGCTTCCATGGGAACTTGCCAAAGGTTTTGATGGTTCTGCTGTGGTAAGCAGCTTCTTTAAAAAAGAGAATTTCAGTCTGGAGAACCTTCAGTTTTCATTATTAAAAAACAAAGAGAAAGTACAGGATGGCAATACAAAAGATATGATGTTCAACTTTGACGACATTATTGCTTTTGCGTCCCAATACTTTACGTTAAGAGTAGGAGACCTTATTTTCACAGGAACTCCGAAAGGGGTTGGAAAGGTAGAGGAAAATGATATCCTGGAAGCTTATCTTGGAGAAGAAAAAATCCTTGATATCCGAATATTATAAGTATTTAACATCATAATCTGGCAAATTTTTCATATCTTTAGATAACAAAATTAGAGGTTATGATAAATATTGTATTACCCGTAGATTTTGGGGACAAGACAGACCAACTGGTAGACGGTGCCATAAAATTTGCAAAACAGCTTAACGGCAAAATTTACCTGATCCACGTAGCGCCATCAGATATCGGCTTTGCCATTGGTGATATGGGATTTCAATATTTTCCGGAAGTGGAAGCCAACGAGATCAGAGAAGAGCTGGTACAGCTTAATAAGATTGAGCAAAGGATCCTTGCCCATGATATCGATTGTGAACACCTTTTAAAACAGGGAATTGCCAAAGATATTATTCTGGAATATGCCAAGTCCAAAAATGCAGATTATATTGTGATGGGATCACATGGCAGAAGCGGAATATATGATGTATTCGTCGGAAGCTTAACCAAAGGAATTACAAAAAGCTCAAGTATTCCTGTTCTGGTACTTCCGATACACGACTAAGAAAAAGAAAATTTTAATCGTTAGTAATAAAAAAACCGATCAAAGCATATTGTTTGATCGGTTTTTTACTATATAACCAATTAATTAACCTTCTTTTTTGTAGATATTCGGATCGTAGTAAGGGTGCTTACCTTCCGTTGGAGAATAATAGTCTTTATCTTTGTCGCCACCAAGTGTAACCACCAGTACATAGCACCAATAAGTGAATAGTACACAGCAAACTATAAACAGAATCCAGTTTAAAACATTACCGAAAGCATCAAAGAAACCGAAAGACCATTTGAAAACTTTGCTTAAGAATAGAAAGAAAGACGTCATTATTTTCCTTTTTTAAATTAACTTTGTACAAATTTACAAAAAATGTTTAAATTACTTTCAAAAGAAAGCAATATTTTTTCAATTCCTGTTTATATTGGTTTTCTTCTTTTAGTAGTAATAATATTTAACATACTGAATTTCAACACTTACGAAGCTATTGTTGCCGGAATAACTTTTCTGGGAATTGCTTTGGGATATTTTTGTTTTCACAGTATTGCACTTAATTACCAGACCCATCTTCCATTATTCCTGTACACTTTTTTTATTTTCGGGCTGTATCCCGGAAATCTGGATATAGGAATTGCCGTTTCGCTGCTTACCAACTCTTTTCTTATCCTTCTTCTGACCAGTGCAGATGAAGATATCAGGAAGAAATCCTATGTGTTGGTGGGGGCCATTGTAGCACTGAATTTTATTTTTCTTCCCACTACCTGGCCGATGGCTGTTTTTGTGATCATCCACGTGATTGCAACTTCTGCCAAAATCGGGCTGAATCTTTTCAGATTCCTTCTGGGAATCGTTCTGATTACATTCAGCTATTTTTCTGTCATGTATTTCGTTCAGTTTACATCATGGAATATTGATTATTTTCCGTTTGGAAAAATGAGACCTGTAACAGATTACACCGAGCTTCTGCCACTTATTCCTGTGGTCCTGATGCTTATTTATGCTGTATATGACCATTTTAAAAATTATAATAAAAAAAGTCCGATAAGCAGGTACAAGTATACTTTTCTGCTGGTTTTTTCAGTGGCACAGCTTGTCACCATTATCCTGTATATGAATAAAAGCTATGAATACCTGCTGCTTCTGGCATTCCCTTCAAGTATTATTCTGAGCAGAATGATGAGATTTTTACCTAAATACTGGATGCGTGAAGCCAGTGTATGGCTTATTATTATTATTAGTTTACTGACCTTTAAAGCGGGTACAGTTTTTGATTTATTTTAAAAAATTATGATTCAGATAGACGATAAATTGATTTCAGAGGAAATTTTTTCCGAAGAATTTGTTTGCAACCTTTCGAAATGTAAAGGTGCATGTTGTGTGGAAGGAGATGTGGGAGCTCCGTTGGATAAAAACGAGCTTGAAATATTGGACAGTATTTTTGATAAAATAAAACCTTATCTTACCCAGGAGGCAATCAAAGCCCTTGAAGAGCAGGGAACATGGACTACTGATCCGCACGACGGAATGTATGTTACTCCTATGGTGGAGAACCGCGAATGTGCTTACGTAACATTCGATGAAAAAGGAATTACCAAATGTGGTATTGAAAAAGCGTATGAAGATGGTGCTGTAGACTGGCAAAAACCGATCTCCTGCCACCTATACCCGATCCGTGTTACGGAATATTCTGCTTTTACTGCATTGAATTATCATGAGTGGAATGTATGCAGTGATGCCTGTACCCTTGGAAAAGAACTTCAGGTTCCTGTATATAAGTTCTTAAAAACTCCGTTGATCAGAAAATATGGCGAAGAATTCTATACCGTTCTGAGCGAAGCTGCTGATGAATGGAAAAAAGAATATGGTTCTTAACCTGTAAGGATTGAATTAAATAACAAAAACCGCAGACTGATCTGCGGTTTTTATTATTGTAAATAGTGAAAAGTTATTGTTTTACAACAGCAGCTCCTGTAACTTCTATTTTAGTATCTTCCTTTTTTGCTTTTTCCCAGCCGTCTTCCGGCATTAGAGTCGCTATAATTCTGCCTTTTGTAAGGTATTTCCTGGCCACATCCTGAAGATCTTTTACCGTAAGTGCTTTTACTTTATCCTGATAATTTAAGATATCGTATTTATCACTTCCGTCTAACTGGTTCTTGGCAATAGCATTCATCCAGAATATATTATCTTTAAGGTCTGTTTTGTTATCGTTATATTCTCCTTCTTTGTATTTGTCAAGATCTTTTTGTTCAGGCCCGTTGTCAATCAGTTTCTGAAGCTCTGCAATCGCGCTCTTCGTCAGCTTGTCTACATTTTCCGGTCCACAAGGAAAGCTTATACTGAAGTTATAGCTGCCATAAGGAACCCTGTTCATACCTCCTCTGGCTCCTCCACCGTAAATACCGCTTTCATCTTCTCTCAGTTTTTCGATTACTTTAATAGTAGCCACTTCTCCAAGAGCTGATAAAGCCAATGCTTCTTTTTCGCTATAAGGAGCTTCTCCTGCATAAGAAATCGTTACCATACTCTTCGGATCTTTTCCTTTTTTATACACCTTGGTATAATCTCCTGTCATCGTTCTGTAACCTGTGTCCTTAAACATTGTTGTTTTTCCTGATGAAGGCAGACTCGCAATATACTGCAGGACTTCATTTTTAAACTTCGCTTCGTCAATATTTCCTACGAAATAGAACTGGAAGTTCCCCGCATTGGCAAATTTATCCTTATAGATGTCATATGCTTTTTTATAATCCGTATTCGCCCAGTCTTTTTCCATTGGAAATACTCCAATAAAGCGCGGGTTCTTCTGGTTCATAAATTTCGCGTGCTCATTAGAAAAATAAGCCTGAGGATTAGATAGCAGGTTATTCGTCATTGCAGACTGCTTTTCTTTGTACGCATTAAAGGATGCCGGGTTATAATTTAAGCTTGTAAAGTACGCATACATAAGCTCCATAGCCGTTCCCAAGTCTTTTTGGGTAGTTCTCCCGGAAACGCCTTCAAAAAGTGATGTCACCATAGGATTTACACTTACCTGTTTACCGGCAAGATAGTTGGTAAGATCCGCTTTGGAAAAACCGCCTACTCCTGCTTCCGTTAATGCAGCAAAAGCAAACTGTGTTTTGTTATAATCAGCATCCGGAACCAGAGAACTTCCTCCTAAGCTTCTTGCTGTAAACACAATTTCATCGTCTTTAAAGTCTGTTTTTTTGAAAGTTACTTTAGCACCATTACTTAACGTCCAGGTTGTTGTCCCTAATTTTGCATCCGTTTCTGTTTTCGTAATCTTTCCTTCAGATTTGAAAGGTTTTATTAAATTTTTGATCGCGGCTTTTTCTTCATAAGGTTTAAGATCAGCCATTTTCACCGCATCAAATGTATTGAGAACCATTGCTTCTGTGGGCATGGCTACATTATCTTTTTTAGGCCCGGTGATCACAATTACCCTACTGTCATCTTTCACCATTTTTTTGATGATTTCGTTGGTCTGGGCAAGAGTAACAGAAGGCAGGAAAGATTTGGTATCCTCATACTCCCAGGCAATACCAGGAATCGGTTCCTGCTCCAGGAAATTTCTTACATACTCACCAACCAGCATATCACTTTCTGTTTTATCTCTGTTGTTATAAGATCTTTCAAGGTTGGAGAGAACCTGAGATTTTGCTCTGTCAAGTTCAGACTGCGTAAATCCGAATCTTTTTGCTCTTTCCACTTCTTCCAGTAAAACTTTCAGTCCGTTAAGCTGATTTCCTTCTTTTACTATAGCAAATCCCTGAAAAGCTTCTTTGCTTCTTGCATAAGTTCCTCCATGGTATACGGATCCAAAAGTAAAAGGAGGATTTGTAGAATTGATCAGTTCTCTCAGTCTGTTGTTCAACATCGTTGTTGAAAGATTTTCTATGATACTTTGATTGTACTGTTCAACGGTTACATCCGGTTTGTAGGCATCAGCATCTTTCATGATAAACTGTACCATAGAATTGGTAGCATCAGGATCGGTTTCAATTGCTACCAGCGTTTCTTTATGGTTCGGAAGATCGAAAGATTTTCTTTCTCTGGGCTTTGAAGGATTTTTATATTTGCTGAAATTGTCTTTAATCTTTTTTTCAATTTCATCCACGTTGATATCTCCTACCACAATAATGGCCATCAGATCCGGTCTGTACCAGTCCTGGTGAAATTTCCGGATAACATCAGGCTTAAAGTTTTCCAATACTTCTTTTTTACCGATCGGAAGCCTATCCGCATATTGAGATTTGTATAAAAGCTTGGGAAGGTATTTATCCATCATTCTTTTATCCGGTCCAAGACCTAACCTTAGCTCTTCAAGAACCACTCCTCTTTCTTTATTGATCTGCTCATCAGAAAGGGTCGCATTAAATGCCCAGTCTTCCATTACTTTCAGTCCGGCATCCAGATTTCCGGGTTTATCCAACGGAACAGGAAGCATGTAAACAGTTTCATCGAAGCTGGTGTACGCATTAAGGTGCTGTCCGAATTTAACCCCGATTGACTGTAGAAAGTCAACAAGTTTATTATCTGGAAAATTTTTGGTCCCGTTGAAATTCATGTGCTCCATAAAGTGAGCCAGCCCTCTTTGATTCTCATCTTCAAGAATAGATCCGGCATTGATAGCCAGACGGAAATCTACTTTCTTCTCAGGCAGGGTGTTTTTTTTGATGTAGTACTTCATTCCGTTGGAAAGGGTACCTATTCGCACGGAAGGATCCACAGGAATATTCTGTGCAAAGGCATTCGCAGACATTAAAAAGATGACCGCAAATGAAGATAATACTTTTTTCATGGTATTTGATTTTATTTACGGCTTAAAACTACCAATTATTCACAAGGTGAAGAAATCATAAAATCCGGTTTGATAGTTAAATTTGAGTTAAAAATATTAATATATCAAAAAAGCCGGGAATTTCCCGGCTTTTATCTTTTAAAAAGTGATTTTTTATTTAAAATCAGCATCTGTAACTCCAGAGTTGATGACAACTTTTGTCGTTTTAATTGTCATTTTCTGACCTCCGCCTTCAGCTTCCAGTTCAGCAGGGAACTGTATTCCGTCCACCGTCATATAGCTCTTAATAGTTGCATTTCCTTCTCCGGCATCCGTCTTGTACAAAAGTCCGGTTCCGGCATCAAAATAAAATTTTCCTTTATCTGAAGACAATACATTATAGTCTTTTCCATTAAGTTTTTCTGTAGATACGGTCTGGAAATTAGACGCATCAAATGCTAATGCATCAATGGGTTTTCCTTTTTTCAGATCAGCGATTTTATCAGCAGGGATATCTGTTTTAGTTCCCATCTGGTCAAAATATCCTTTTTCTCCGTCAAAAAGCTGAATCATTTCTTTCCCCATGAAAGATTGCACAGATTTGAATTTATTTCCTAATTTCTTAGTTGTCATTTGAATTTCCATTCCCTGTACACCCACAGTGTTATCAGTAATGGTAGATTTCACAGCGTCCAGTTTATCTTTTCCACCTAATGCTTTGAAATAATTATCAATAACTTCTTTAGGTGTCAATTTTGATTTTACGGCTTCTGTTTTAGCAGATGCAGCCCCTTTTTTCTGAGCTGCTGCAGGCACTGAGAAAAGTACAGCGCAGAAAAACGGAATGATGATCTTTTTCATATTTATAATAAAGTTTAAAGGGTAAATATAGGAATATTGGCGGACATACAAATTAATAATGAGTAAAGAGCAATTAGTAATGCCTGATAACCGATAAATGATGGATTCATTGCAGGTATGGATATATAATAAAAAAACCGCCAAAAATTGACGGTTTCCAAATATTTATATCTGATATAATTATTTCTTAAGTTCTTCTAAAAATTCGTCATGAGAAATTTTAGTTTCTTTTTTGCTTGCTTTTTCAAGAATTACATCTTTTAATTTAGCCATAGCTACTTCAGAAGAAATTTGTCTTACCTGCTCCTGATCTTTCAACATTTCAACAGCATACTTCTGGATTTCTTCATCACCTAAGTGGTGGATTCCGTAGATTGCCAATTGATTTTTTACTAACTGTTCAGCCTGAGCCAATACATCAGCATAGTCAAGGTTGATTTCGTTCTCAGTCATCAGTTTACCTTCGATAATCTGATATTTCAACTGGTTTTTCTCAGCTTCAAGAATTTCTTTAGCCTGCTCTTCAGACTGGATGTTCTGGTTAGAGAATAGTAACCACTTCACAAGGAATGATTCAGGAAGTTTTACCTCTTCTTTCTCAGTTACCTGCTCCAATACTTTATTCACGAAGTGAACATCAGCATTCTGCTGGAAATACTCATCCAATTCAGCTTTTACTTTCTCTTTAAGCTCTTCTTCAGATTTGATGTTTCCTTCTCCGTATACTTTGTCGAATAAGTCCTGATTAAGTTCAGCTAAATTTAATGAATAGAAGTCTTTTACTTTTACTTCTACTTCATTGTGGTGTAAATGCTCTACTTCTTCTTTGCTGAATCCTAATTCTTTAGCTAATTCTTCATCACCTGCAAGTGTTTCTTTAGTAACTTTTACAGACCCATCCATTTTCAAACCTTTTACCAATTTGAAAGCTTCTTTGTTTTCAGCAGTAATAGTAAGGTTTTTTGGGTGGTGGTGGTGCTCTCCTTCAGCATCTTCTTCCACAACCTGAGAAACTTCTAAAGCAATGTAAGAATCTTTAGTGATTTTATCTTGAGGAACCTGCTCAGCAAAACGCTTCTGCATGTTTTCAATACTCTTACCGATTTCTTTGTCAGAAGCTTCTACTTTGTAGTGAGGTGCTTCATATTTAGCTAAATCTATAGTGAATTCAGGCTCAAATCCTACTTCGAAAGCAACTTCCAATTGATCAGCATTGTAATCGAATTCGTTTACTGGCTGAGGAATAGGCTGACCAACTAATCTTAATTTGTTTTCATTAACATAGTTGTTCAATGCATCAGAAACCTGTCTGTTGATTTCTTCAAATGCAATACCTGCTTCATATTGTTTTTTAACCATACTCAAAGGCACTTTCCCTTTTCTGAATCCAGGAACTTGCGCATTTTTAGCATAATTAATCAACTGCTTCTCTACTTTTTCTTTGTAGTCAGATTTTTCCAATGTTACTGTAAGCAATGCACTTACGTCATCATGGTTTTGTGCGGTAACCTTCATTATTGATTAAAATTTTAGGTTGCAAAAATAGGAATTTTTTATGAAAATCACCCATTTAAAATCAACTTATAACGCCAAATATTGTTAAATAAAAAACCACCGGAGAATTCCGATGGTCCAAACAAGATTAAAGGTATATTAATTAATAATATTATAGTTGGCCTGTGCGTCTGTTTCACCTCCGGTATGTGTTCCATAAATAACCCCGTTTCCACTTACGGCAGAAGCTTCAGAAACTGTTACCGGTTCATGGAATAATGTAAGAACCAGCTGACTAGGTGCAGAAGCATTTTTTACTGCAGTATTAACAACCCATTTTGTTTTCAATCCTACTCGGCTTCCGTCTCCTCTTGTAGAGCTGGCATCATCTGTACGTGTTAAAGTAATATCAGAATTGGGAAAATTATATACTAAGAAATGTTCATCTTTTGCATCCTTAATTTCCTGAGTGGCATCTTCATCGCCATTTTTGAAAATTACTTCCACATTATAAGTATGACCATTAATTAACTTAACATTCGGATTAGTAGTACTATTCACCTGATAGTCGTATACAACCGGAGTTCCTGTAGCAACATCTGTTACTCTCAATAGAACATCTGAAAGTTCTTCCTGAGGAAGATCATCTGCTTCATCATCACTTCTGTTACACGATGTTAAGCTTAAAGAAACGGCTAAGAATAAAAGTCCTAAGATAAGAGTTGTATTTTTAAAAATATTTTTCATTTTTTTTGATTTTAAGTAATTAAAATTGATATTTAAGAGTTAAAATAAAGTTCCTTCCCATTTCGTTGGAAAAGAAACGAAGTCTGTTCAGATAATCTCTGTAAGACTTATCGAATACATTTCGAACTGAAAAATCAATTCCGAAATTTTTAGACAGATTTACCCCCGTCTGAAGGTTCCAAAGGGAATATCCACTTGGAGGTGTAGAGATGTCCACTTCTTCATTGTAAGGATTTCCGTCCGAATCAAATAATCTGATCGGAACGTTATAAACCGGAAACCTCGTCTGCTTAAGATAGGTATTGTTGCTTACTGTAAAATAGAAGCCTTTCCATTCTTTTTTATTGAATTCCAATGAATTATTAAAATTAGGAGGCATCATCAAAATAAGTGGCACATCATGGGTCGTATCCTGCCCATACACATAAGAACCACTTCCTTTGTAGGTAAGATTATCTGTAATTTTAAGCTGAGCATCAATATCCAATCCATACATTTTCGCATTGATCTGCTGATAGCTGTACACTACAAAAGCTCCTCCCCACTGGGTATTCTGATATCCTGTAGGAATCTGGTTGATGAAATTCTGAGTGTAAAAGAAGTATGGATTTACTGAGATATTCAGTCCTTTTAAAACATTTGCTTTTACATCTGCCACCAGATTAAACTGATTCCCTGTTTCACTTTTCATCCTCATATCTCCTCTTTCAATGATGGCAGCAGAATGGTGAAGTCCATCTGCAAAGAGTTCTGCGATATTCGGAGACCTTGAGACTCTTGCATAATTAAATTTCAGATCAAAATATTCAGAGGGGTGATAAACAATTCCTCCGTTTACCGAAATGTTATTATAGCTTAAAGATGGTTTGGTAAGAATTCTGTTTTGGTTTATTCTTACTACAAAATCTGAATAATCTGCTGCATAGGTTTTGTTCCAGTCACTCAGATCATACCATTTTGTTACCTCATAGTGATCATAATCGTATCTGCCTCCAAGTTCAAAATCCAGCTCAGGTGCGATTTTATATTTCAATACAGAATAAATTCCTGCATAATATCTGTCATAGTTCGGGACAAGACGTCTTGCTTCAGTCTGAGTATTGGAGTAGTTGTTTTGATAACCAGCATTAATCCCTGTTTCAAGATTCCACTTTCCTCTTTCTATAAGATGATTCACATTCAGGTCATTGGTGATCAGTTCAAGATCCAATGCCGGTTTTTTGCTCAAAGCTTCCGTACGTCTGATATCATATTCTTTTCTATGATTGTACTGAAAACTGTAAGTAGCTGTAATTTTTCCAAAATTTTCAAACCTTTTGTAGGCAGAAACTTTAGCAATATGATGCTCGATTTCCTGTCTAGGATTATCAATATCATAACTGAAATCCCTCTGATAGATTGGTTGTGCTGATGTAAGAGCATTGCGAAGATCTTCTGAGTTTCCTACATGAGAACTTCTAAGAATTCCTACTGTGCTTTTGGTCAGGTAATAATCAAATGAAAAACCTTTTTCAAAAGTCATCTTCTGAACTCCAAAGTTAAACCCTGAACTCTCCATCCCGGTATTCATCAAACCATAATCCGGAGCTTCAAGGTCTCCCAGCTTTTTATAGCTTCCATTTGTTTTTATGGCCCAGCCATTCTCCCAGGTTTTTGCTAATTTTACATTAAGATCGGCTCCTCTTCCGTTTGAAATTCCGGAAAGAGAAACATTCCCTATGATTGTATCTTTTTTAGGCAGAACCTGGGGTTGCAAAACCACTACTCCACCTACAGCCCCACTTCCGTACTTTAAGGCAGATGCTCCTTTTATCACATCAATATGTTCAAAATTATTGACATCTACATTGGGGGCATGCTCTACTCCCCATTCCTGTTCAGCAAGCTTCACTCCATCATTAAGAATGGAAACCCTGCTTCCATAAAGCCCATGGATAATAGGTTTTGCAATATTATTTCCCGTTTTAAGAACATTAACACCAGAAATATTTGTCAATAAATTCCCTAAATTTTCGGTAACATTTCTTGAAAGCATTGCCTTATCAATAGTCTTCACTACCAATGAACCGTTATTTTTATGACTTCCATGGATGGTAACGGTTTCAATATCTTTGACATGATGTTCCAGTGTAATCACCAGCTGAACATCCCGATCAACTCCTATATTTTCAGTATAATCATTACAATCAGGATGTTGTGCAATGAGTGTATACTTTCCTGCAGGAATTTTGTCAAAAGAAAATTGACCTTTCTTATTTGTTTTGGCTGTAAAGTTCCCGATTTTGATCACCGCATTTTCCAGCAATGTTTTATCATGGAAATCCTGAACGGTTCCCTCTACAGTATAGGTTTTTTGTGCGCTTGTAAATACTGATCCGCAAAAGATCAGCAGCAGGCAATATATCAATTTCATTGTAAATAGATTGATTGCGTACCTTTTCTAGTTTCAATAAGGTACATTTTTTGTTAAAAATTGTGGGAAGGGTTAGTTTTGTAAACTGTACATTGTAAAAAGTAAAATGTATTAATGATGAGAAATTAAAAGTTAGTCACTGAAATCATTAATAATAACCGTTATCAAATGATTTCCAACAGCTTTAAACTTTGAACATCAAACATTGAACTTTAAAGTAAAAACTTTAAACCCTATAGAATCTATGATTATGCAAGTGCGGGCGGTCCCCGAAGCTGAAAGGTAAATTTGGTCTGAGACCAGATTTTCTCCTGGATGGCGATGATCTGTTTTACTTCATGGCTGTAATGCTCAAAAGTAAAGCTGAATTCTTCAGGAGCCAATGTATGTCCGGTAACCAAAAAGTGGCAGGCCAGACAGTCGCCAGCTTTCTCTTTAGTAACGGCTTTCGTCACCGAATTCTCGACTTTTTTAAAATGAAAAGCTTTAAAATAATCTACAGAATCATGATGGTGAAAGCTTTGAGAAAGCAGCGCGAGGAAATATATCCCAAACAATAGCCTGGAGATAAAATTCTTTAAATTTCTGCTTTCTTTAATCATGGTTCAAAATTATGAAAATAATTTAATTGTTCCCTTAAACTTTTATTAAATTACTTAATGACTATGGATAATAAGTTGTATTGAAGAGAATTCTGTTACAAAAAAATGCTTCATCCTTTTAAATTGATGAAGCATTTTTTATTTTATTTCTATTTTATTTAATCCAGTTGGGTTCCTAAGTATTCCCACTCCTGTAGAGCGTTGTCCAGCTCTTCTTTAGCCTTGTTGTATTTTTCTAAAGTTTCATCTGAAGGGTTTTCTTTGGCAAATGAAGCTTCCATTTCTTCAATTTTGGTTTCAAGCTCAGAAATTCTTTCTTCTACTTTCTTGATTTTATTCTGAATATTTTTCTGTTCCTTGCTGACAATATTTGAACTCTGGCTGACTACAACAGGTTTTTCCTCAACTTTCTTAGGCTCTTCCTTCACTTCATTATGAAGTTTGGCTTTTTCTGCAGAAATTTCCCTGATGGTTTCCTTTTGTCTGTACTCAAGGTATTCGTTGATATCTCCAAGGAATTCTTTCATCTTCCCGTCACGGAATTCGTAGATCTTATCACAAAGTCCCTGCAGGAATTCCCTGTCGTGCGAAATCACAATCAGTGTTCCTTCAAAGTTCTGCAATGCCAGCTTGATAATTTCCTTAGACTGGATATCAAGGTGGTTGGTAGGTTCGTCCATGATCAGTGTATTGAAAGGACGAAGCAACAGCTTACAAAGTGCCAGACGGTTTCTCTCTCCTCCGGAAAGTACTTTTGTTTTCTTGGTAACAGCATCTCCCTGGAATAAGAAAGATCCTAATAAATCTCTTACTCTTGGTCTTGTTTCTTCCGTTGCTGCATCTTCAGCTTCTTCCAGAACCGTTTTATTAGGTGTTAATACCTCTTCCTGATTCTGTGCGAAATATCCTATATTGACATTGTGCCCAAGATTCCATGTTCCTGAATAATCTTTGATATCTCCAGCCAGAATTTTAGCCAGTGTAGTTTTCCCTTGTCCGTTCTGTCCTAAAAGAGCAATCCTGTCTCCCCTCTGAACGATGAAATCTACATTGTCAAAAATCTGTTTGTTACCGTAAGCCTTACCAAGGTTTACTGCTTCGAAGATTACTTTCCCCGGAACCATAGACTGTACGAAGCGGATATTGAATTTTGAAACGTCTTCGTTATCAACTTCAATACGTTCTATTTTATCCAACTTTTTAATAAGCGACTGTGCAAAGGATGCTTTTGTAGCACTTGCACGGAACTTATTAATATTGTCTTCCATCTGCTTGATCTCCGCATCCTGATTCTTTTTAGCCTGAATCAGTTTCTCACGGCGGTCTTCTCTCATGATGAGATATTTGGAATAGTTGGCTTTATAATCGTCAACCTTTTTATTATTGATATCGAAAGTACGGTTACAAACCGCTGTCATAAACTGCTTATCGTGACTTACCAGAACAATAGCCCCAGGATAGTCTTTAAGGAAGTTTTCAAGCCAGATGATGGATTCCATATCGAGGTGGTTCGTAGGCTCATCGAGAAGCATGATATCATTCTTCTGAAGCAGCAGTTTTGCCAGTTCTATTCTCATTCTCCATCCTCCGGAAAATTCATCAGTAATCTTTTGGAAATCATCTGCTTTAAATCCTAGACCAAACAACACTTTTTCCATATCACCTTCAAGATTGTAGGCATCATGGTTCATCAAAAGATCATTCAGCTCGGTCATTTTATTAATCAGGTCCGTATAAGAATCACTTTCGTAGTCTGTTCTGACTGCCATCTGGTGGTTCACTTCTTCAAGCTCGTTTTTCCAGGCATTAATCTGTTCAAAAGCCTGCATGGTTTCATCCCAAACCGTTCTTCCTTTTACGAAGTCAAGATCCTGCTTCAGGAAACCAATGGTAATACTTCCTTCCGTCACCACTTCTCCTTCGTAGAAATTAATTTCTCCGGAAAGCATTTTCAATAAAGTGGATTTCCCCGCTCCATTTTTACCTACCAGACCCACTTTATCATCCTTTTTAATGGTGAAATTGACATTTTGAAATAAATAATTTCCTGAATGATGTAATCCTAAACTCTGAACCGAAAGCATCTTAATTATAATTAGTAATGAATAATGAATTTTCGCCGGCAAAAATACGGAAAAAGAAATGAATAGCCCAGAAATAAAAAAATGGTCCGTTGTGAAGTGCTTCTCTATACAGATGAGACTTAAAAAAGGAGACACCATCAGATGTCTCCTAACCTAAATTTAAAACTGAGAAGCGTTGGCACTACTTTTTATTTCATTGAATGCGATCTTTCCGGTGCTTTTAAAATGGAACGTATCCAGATATCATTATTCGGGACGCTGGTTCCATAAAGAAAGTCAGCCACAAAACTGTCTTCCGGCAGGTGAAGCTCTGCAGAAAGCTTTGTACAGTTCGTCTGATCAACAGAGGTACCGCTTGAAACGTTTAATCCGTTATTGATCAGCTCAATATTAATTTCACGTTGAGTTCTATACCGGAAACTATCACTGTACAGCCCAAAGTTTGATGAAATATGGATATAATCTGCAAATTTTCCAAAATCATAAACCGGCTTTTTGTTTACAGAGAGATCTTTGATATATTCCTTCATTTTGATATAAAACCGATCAAGAAAAGAATGCCTGTTATAGTCTGTTCCGAAATAAGGTTCATTCCCGGTACTAAACACTGCTGATACTGTATTGGTTTCATCCATCATGAGCTTTCCATACATTTTTGACAGCTCATTGTACACTTTATCACGGCAAACATAAGCTTTTGAAAGGCCATTGACTGTCTCAACTTCATATCCTGAGAGCAATGCATCCCAGATCTTATTTCCATCCGTATCCGTTTTGGTATTTCTGATTTCTGAAATATAGCTGTGCAGATCATCAGTATTGATAAACTCTGTAGAAATATATACAGATTGTGGCCCTTCCAGATATCCGCCTCCTATATCAGCATGGTCTCCCGGTACAAAGATTTCTTTCCAGACAGATGATCTGTTTTGTAATTTCTGATCCTGCATCGCTCTTGAGTTTTCAAAAAAACCGGTAAGCGGAAAGAAAAACCGGCTCTCATTGACCGCACAGATGTGTAAAGCATTTTCTACCCGGCCCGGAATACTCATATTATATGTATTAAAAGGTTTTGACTCCACAGTATCAAAAGCACCTAAGAATTTTATTCTGCAATTTTGTGAATAATCCATCAAAAGCCTGTTGCAGAAGGTTCTGGCCAGCATTCCTCCTCTCCCGAATCCATATAGGTAAAAATGATATTCTGCAGCTGCATCCTCATTTTCAACTATCTTTTGTACAAAATCACCGGCTTTCCGAAGTTTATCATCTGAAGAATACCCGTTTCCATAAGGTGGATTCGCGCAGGTTGCCATCGCAAAATTATTATCTTCACTACCTGTTACGGTACCAATTCCTTCAATATATATTTTCTCTTCTCCAAGGAATAAACTGTATAATTTATAGATATTGGTGAAGGTGCCATAATAGCTTTCATTATTGTTCAGCGGTTTATCCGGTGAAAGAATATTTGCCCCATTGTTTCCTGTACCGTCAAAGAAAATCCCGACGGAAATCACTCTGCCATTCATGCTTTACTTTAATTTTTTATTACAGATCGTGTTGTGTTTTTTTCAACTAAAATCCCTGAAAGAGACATTTCAAAATAACAGAAGAAAAACAAAGCTAGATAGAGTGAAAAGTACCAAATAAAAAATTCCGTATTTCTACGGAATCAAATTATATTTTTTCAAGAGAGTAAATATTGTTGACAATGGCATAGATGACTATTCCTACTGTATTTTTAGCTCCTATCTTTTCCAGAATACGCTGCCTGTGGCTTTCCACGGTTCTTGGGCTGATGAATAGTTTTTCTCCGATTTCGTTATTGGTCAATTCCTGGCAGATCAGCTTTACAACATCTTTTTCTCTTTCAGAAAGCTCATCTTCTGTTTCAAAAAGAGATTTTTTTTTGGAAGAACTGTTCATGTAGGTAAACAGCATCTGATGGTCTTCAGCAGTGAAGAAAACACCATTTTTATCCACCATTGTAATGGCTTCAATAAATGTTTTTTTATTTGAGTTTTTAGGAAGAAATGCCGACACACCCAGCTTAACCATATAGCCCAGAATAGAGGTTTTATAATGGGAAGACAGAATAATAATTTTAAGGTCCGGATATTTTTCTTTAAGGATTTCTACCAGCTCAAAGCCGTTCATAGGTTTCATCTGAACGTCTATAAGGGCAATATCAGGAAAATCATCTTTTGAAAGTTTTCCAAGGTCCTCTATAAAATCGGGGCCGTTATCAGCGGTAAGACTTACCGATATATTTTTTTCATTGGACAGCAACATTTTTACCCCTTCGAGGATCAGCTGTTCATCATCAATCAGTGCTAGTTTGATTTGGGAACTCATGATATTTTGGAATTTTTATGATTAAACGACTTCCTTTATTCGAAAAAGTTTTTTTCCATTTGTGCGTGGCATTCATTGATTTGATACGGGATTCTATATTTTTGATTCCCATTCCTTTCTTCACTTCCTCATATTCAAACCCCTGTCCGTTATCAGAAATGACCACCGCTGTATCTTCCGGATAATCTTTAATATAAATCCAAAGATCCGTTGCATCCGAATGTTTGATCACATTGGTAGTAAACTCCTGAATAATCCTGTACAGCTGTACTTCTGCAAAAAGGTCTTTCTTCTGATATCCCGGCATTACCTGCAATGAGATATTAATCTTATGGGAAAGATTCGCAATCAGTTCTTCCACATATAAAACCAGTCCTACCGACTCCAGATTAACAGGATATAATGAATGGGAAATACTTCTGGCAGCATCAATCAGGGAAGACATCTGGCCGTAAATATTTTTTTTGATCTGCTCATCCCCCTGCGTGTCAAGGTTATTCAGCCATAAAGAAAGAATATTGAGACGGTTTCCGATATCATCATGAATCATGACCGCAATTCTTTTTCTTTCTTCTTCCTGGGCTTTGATATTTTCCAGCACCAGTTTTTTCTGGTGAAGAACTTCCGCCTCGTGCTGTGCATTCTTTTCCTTCATAATCCTGGTTATAAAAGTTCTGTAAGCCAGCAGAATAAAGGATAATATAACTGTTATGGTAACAATTATAAGGATCAGCAGGTTGATATTTAAAGTTACTTCTTTAATCTGAAAAAAGTATATAAAAATGAACAGTACAAAATACCCGAAAGAATATTATTGGCACTGAGAATAGTATAATAATCGTTTTCCGACAGATTGGCGATCTGGTGCTGGATGATAAAAATAAATACCGAAACGGAATAGTAGAAAAAAATACTGGCATCTGCAAGAAGGAAACGGTTCTGTAAGGAAGTATTTTTAATTTCCCGGATCAGGGTAAAACCTGAAAGACAAATGATTGTGATATTGGAAACTACTTTTGCGATATCAGCATTTGCAGGATAATCAAATCCGTATTTTGAGATCATAAAACCCGTTGCAAGTATACCTACAACTCCAGGAACAGATTTTGACCAATCCAGCTTTCTGACGAATAAACCGGCCAGCAGAAAAAATTCTCCTGCGATATATAAAGGATAGAGGAATGAGGTATCATTAAGACTGAAGATATAAGGCAGTGCCAGATTCAGAAGCTCAATAAAAAAAAGAAAAACAATATAATGAAAATACTGCTTTTCTTTAGCGCTTAATATGCGGTACTTTACTGCTCCCAGCAGTATAACAGACAGAAGCAGTGCATAATTCAGGAATAAAATTATCTTATAAAGTTCAGCCATTCCTCAGCGTATCATTTAAAATTCGCATCCTACATCTACATCCGGTATACGGCAGATAGGCGGGCATGGCTTGGCCCAGTCATAGGTATTGGAGATGGTATCTACACCCAGTTCTGCATTTCTAAGATTCTCACGGAAAGAAATAAAGATAAGCGTTACGAGCATTTTCCCATAAATATCATTATATCTGATCCCGAAAGAACAGGTAATACCTGCCAGTCCTTCATCTGAAAGGCAAAGGTCTGCTGTAGGAACATAGAATTTTCTGAAGATTCCGCTTCCTTCGTTTTCTCTGCTCTCTTTATAAAACCAGTCCATTCCTTCGTTTCTCCAACGTTGAATCGCTTCTACAGCTATATCCTGTTCAAGAATAGGTGTACTGGTTACCGGGAATCCCATATTCATATTTTTCTCGGTGCTTTCAAGATTTTTAGAAAGAACCGCATTTCTAATAACTGTATATTCCTGAATCTCCTGTAATTTCAGGTCTCTGTCAAGCTCAGTAAGGAAACTGTATGGATATTCTTTCAGGTCTATTTTTCCTCCATCGTTATCCATGGGATAAAAAATAAGGATCAGGCGGTCCCTGTAAATCCCGACTGCCGCACAAAAGTCTTTATAGTCACTGAACCCTTTCATCCACTCAAGGTGGTCTCTGGAAATATTAAAAACGTAATTGGCAGGAATAAGTTTTTGAAGTTTTGAAAAGTCAGAAAAGGATGCTTTCCACTCATTTGATGCTGCTCTGCATTCTTCTACAGGCAGCATATAATCTACAATGTTTAATGTTGACATAAGCATAGTTTTTAGTCGTATAAAAATAGATAAACTAAATATGCTATGCAAGAGTGTTCTGATTAATAATTTTTCACAGTAATATGATAACAGCTCTGCTGTTTCTCCTTAATATAATATATTCTGCCGGCCTTTTCATAATATTTTAAAACTTTCTCCAGAGCTATTTCCATCTTCGGATTGTACTTCAGAACGTTGTTGAATCTTATGTAAGAAATATCAAAGGAATTACCGTAATTATGAGAACTAATCCCTAGTGAGGCGTTAGAGTTCACTCTTCTCAGCCTACATTGGTCTTCAAGAGTCCTTGTAATGGATGAAACAGTAAATGTACCGCCTTTCGTATCCTTGCTGAACTTGGATCCTATTTTTTCCAATGTGGTCTTTGCTTTGGATACCATATAGGCCCTGCTGTAATCAAGTCTCTGAACCTGATACCCTTTTCCGGATTTCTTTATTTTGTGGAATTTACCGTTATTGATGTATTTCTGTACTGTTTTCGAGTCTTTCAGCAGCTTTAGCCCAAAACTCTTAGAAGCATCAAGGTGAGATTTATAAAGCGGTGTAGGTTCAACCTTCAATACAGTGGCAAGATCATAGCAGGGAAAAGCCTTTTTTGCGGCCTGCGAATAATGTAAACTATAAATAAAAGGTACAAAGACCACACATAAGAACTTTCTCATTCACCAACCTTTAAAATTACAAATGAAAGATAAAACATTTATGTTATATCTTTCAAAACTGACCATAGTACTCTACAAATAAATCCCAAACAAACTTTACACCAAATTATATATTTTATAATTTTTGTTCCCTTTTTTTTGAAATATTTTTTCAGTTTTAACTTTTTACTTTAAGATTTAAATTTTACATTTGAGATACATTTAAACAATAAACAATATGATAAAAAAACTTTTCGCTGAATTTTTCGGCACATTTTGGCTTGTTTTCGGAGGTTGTGGAAGCGCTGTTTTTGCAGCCGGTGTTCCAGATATCGGCATCGGACTTCTAGGAGTTGCTTTAGCCTTCGGCCTTACGGTTCTTACAATGGCTTACGCTGTAGGTCATATTTCAGGGGGGCATTTTAATCCGGCAGTTTCTTTCGGACTTTTAGCGGGCGGAAGATTTTCTGCAAAAGACCTTATTCCTTACATTGTAGCACAATGTCTGGGAGCAATTGTGGCAGCAGGCTGCCTGTATACGATCCTTAACGGCGCCGGAGCGGTAGAATTCTCAAAACCCGGAGATTTTGCCACGAATTTTTACGGTGAAGCTGTTTACAATGGAAAAGCTTTCAGCATGGGGGCTGCTTTCCTGGCTGAGTTTTTATTAACAGCATTTTTCCTTATCGTGATCATGGGAGCTACAGACAAATGGGCTAACGGTAAATTTGCCGGTCTTGCCATTGGTCTTGCCCTTACTCTGATCCACCTGATCTCTATCCCGATTACAAACACCTCTGTAAACCCTGCAAGATCACTTTCTCAGGCAGTTTTTGTGGGAGGAACTGCTATGTCACAGCTTTGGTTGTTTTGGGTAGCTCCTATTTTGGGAGGAGTTGTGGGAGGATTGATCTATAAGTTCTTACTTCAGAGAGACACTGCTGAAATTACAGATTAATTTTAAATAACATTCAATGATAAAATCCTGTCAGGCGGCAGGATTTTTTTATTTCAGCTTTTTGATTTCAAAAGGATTCTTAAAGATCAGTTCTTCATGCTTTCCTTTGATTTCCATTTTGCGCTGAAGAAGATTGAGGGCCATTTTTCTGATAAAAAGATCTTTATCATTCAGCTTCCAGTAAGAATCCTCATGAAGCTTTCTGGGCTGGCGGATCAGGTAAAATTCGGTTTCCCACGTATCCACATTATGATAGAATTCAATAATCCCGCAATGCTCCGGAATAAGCTCAGCATCTACCATTCCCATCGGAAGCAGAAAACTAAAAGAATTACACATATAATCTCCGCAGGAAATTTTATCATGTTTCAGAAATTTTTCTCCGGTATCTTTATTCAGGTATGATTTTTTGAAATCATTTTTAAAATCACTTTTTGAAAGTTTGATTTCAATTTCATGGCTGCCACCGTCTGCATCAATAATCAGTATATCTGCTTCCCAGTCTGCCTGAAAATAATTAGTCAGTACAATTTCTTTTTCAAAATCGCAGTGGGTGTGGATATATGCGTGTATGAGTTCTTCTATTTTGATCATGGATAATATTGTAAACACAAAGTTCACAAAGTTTTTATTTACTTGCTGTTTACTGTTCGCAAAGGTGTTTCACTCAGCTAAAGTCACAACCTATTTTATTTATTGTGATCATACAAAAATTGACAAGCGAAGCGAACTGACAATTCACAATAGCCTTTTATTTTCCACATTTTAGCTAACCAGCAGGCTGCAGCCTCTGATATCTGAATGGTCTATTCTTCCTAACACCTGAAATTTATCTCCGGTTATTTTTCCAAGATCTTGTGTTGCTATAAATGAGCAGGAATGGGTATTGGCAAGGTCAATAATATTAATAGCGCCTGTTCTTCCTTCTTTTTCATAAGCTAAAGGATCTTCTGCATTGCGGACCATAATTCTCATCCAGCTTGGGCATTCATACTCGTTATTCCCAAGGGAATATGCTTGTGAAAGCAGTTCCGTCATGGAATATTCAGAGTATATTTTATCTGTTTTAAGACCTTCCTGCAAAATCTTCAGCAATTCATCTTTTGTCATTTCTTCCTTTCTGCCTTTCATTCCTCCGGTTTCGATCACTATCAGATTTTCAGGAAAATTGAGAGATTTTTCGCTTTGCCCGGAATGGCAATAATCCAGAAAATCAAGAAGAGCAAATGAAACTCCGAAAAGAATAACTTTTTTATCCTGAAGCTTATTCAACAGGTCAAAGAGTTCAGCATGATTGTAAAGGAAATATCCGTTTTCCGGCCTACCGGATTTTTTCATCAGATAGTCTACCATATAGATCAGTGATGAATGCTGTTTCTCAAGATAACTTGGCAGCAGGCCTAAGAAGATAAAATCTTCCGGTTTTCCTATAAACCGTTCAAAGCTTTTATAAATACTTTCTTCATATAATTCCGGATCTGCAATGAAATGTCTGGAAAGATTCATCTGAGTGGTCCCTGAACTTTGAAAATACAGATCTGCTGTTACATTTTTATCCAGAATCTGATGGTTTTTAAACATTTCGATAGGTAAAAACGGAATTTTTGCCAGGCTGTCTACCTCATCGGGATTCACATTCAGAAAGTCAACAAATTTCCTGTATATTTCAACATTTTCATATTGATAACGAAATGTTTTCAATGATGCATTCAGGAAATCCTGTTCAGTCTGTATGTTGAATATATTTTTCAGTTCCATAATTTTTAAATTCCTTAATCCCTCACTACAAGGCAATTACAGCGATAAAATATTGTTATTTAATAATTTTTTAATGTACAAAACCTATTTTGGTAAACTTATTGCAATCATTTATCCGGAATATGGATTAAAAACAAGAGTGGGTTTTCCACCCGTTCGAAAGTTACCTCTTTTTAGGGGTAATTTTTTTGTTTTATTTTTCAAAAGTCTTCAGTTCAAAATCCTTTTCGAATACTCCATAGGTAAAATAGGAAATCCAGTCCCCGAGATTGATATATTTTGCACCCGGTTCCAGATCCAGCACCATAGGCAGATGTCTGTGCCCGTAGATAAAATAATCAATCTTCTGCGTTTTCAGCTTTTCTTTGGAATAAATAATCAGAAACTCTTTATCTTCTCCAAGAAATGCTTTGTCTTCTTCTCCTGAGATCATTTTATTTTTTTGGGAAAGGTATAATGCAATTTTCATGGCAATATCCGGATGAAGCCATTTAAAAAACCATTGTGCTACAGGATTCGTGAAAAGTTTTTTCATTCTTTTGTATCCTTTATCACCCGGTCCCAAACCATCTCCATGAGCCAGCAGAAACTGCTTTCCTCCCATTTCAAAATATTGTTTCTGATAGAATACGGTACAACCAATCTCTTCTTCCAGATAATCTTTCATCCACAGATCATGGTTCCCGACAAAGAAATAAATATGAATTCCCCTGTCTTTAAGTTCTGCAATTTTACCAAGCACCCTGACGTATCCTTTGGGAATGACATGCTTCCATTCATGCCAGAAATCAAAAAGGTCACCCATTAAAAACAAAACCTGAGCATCTTCTTTGATCTCGTCCATCCAACGTATAAACCTCTCCTCGCGCAACTTACTTTCCTTTGGCGTAGGAGCACCAAAATGCTGATCTGAAGCGAAATATACTTTTTTTCCAGGTTCTAAATTAATTGTTGTTTTTAACACCTTCTGAGTTTTGTGGGTAAATTATTGATTATCTTCAGCAAACCATTCTCCATAAGAGTTTTCTGTCTCATGAAGTTTAAGATAAGCTAAAGAAATTCCTTCAGGAAGTTTTGATTTGATTTTAGCGGCGATCGCGTATAACATATTCTCACAGGTTGGCTGGAAACTGCAATAGATGACTTTATGACCTTTCTGCTCCAGATCATCTCCCAATTCTTTGTGTGGAGACAGTGCATTGACAAGAACTGCGTGGTCCCATACATCTACGATCTCAGATTTTACGATACTTTTGATATCTCCGAAATCAACTACCATCCCGTTTTTAGGGTTATCAATATCATTAATCGGTTTTCCTTTCACTGTAACAAACAGTTTATAGGAATGTCCATGCATATTTTTACACTTCCCATCGTAGTTGTAAAGTACGTGAGCCGTTTCGAATGTAAAAATTTTTGTAATACGTATCATACTGCAAAGATATGACAAAACCGCTTAACACAGAAAAGACTGTTTCTATTAGAGTGATATTAAAATATTCTTTAATCCAGTTTAAAAGTCAGATTATTATCTCTGGTTCCATCAACATTCATTGCATTGTAAGGTACAGAAAGCCAGCCTTTTTTATTCATGACAAATTTAAACTGATAAGTTTTTCCTTTTTCAAACTGAGATTTTGGCAGTACCAGTTCAAAAGTATTATCCTTTTTCAGGCTCATATAATATGCGTGGTCATCAGGATTCCAGTTATTAAAAGAGCCGGCAACTGATACATTTCTGATATATTCTACACTTTGTTTGTCCGGAAATGCGTAAGAAAAAATAATATTATCTTTTTCAGTCCGGTAGCCATAAACTTCTTTTTTAAGATCAGGATGAACAACAGGTTCAGACCTTGTATATTCTTCTGCCACCATGTAGGGATTCAGCATTCGTTTATCCATCATACCGGCAATCTGATTGATCACCGGATAAAAAACAGCAAAGTTTTTATATCCGCTGGACATCACTATAATTGCTAAATTCCTGTCAGGAAAAATTCTGTAGGCACTCACATTTCCACCCGAAAAATTATAGGATCTTATATTATTAAAAGTATCTGTATCCCAGCCATGAGTGAAAGTAATCTCTTTATTTTTGTATTCGAATGGCTTCCACATTAACTCCCGGGTGGCAGGTTTTAGAAAATCATTCTTACTAAGATGAATGCTCCACTGTAAAAAAGCAGGCAATGAGATGGCCAGACCGTTGGCAGCATGTGCTCTTCTCCCTTCCACAAATGTAGATTTATCATATTGATGTGTATTCTTGTTGTAGATATATTTTACAATTCTGTTAGGGATTTTTTCAATAGAATTGGATGAAAACACCACCTGATTTCCGGAATCTGAGAACTGATTCTTCAGAATATAATCTTCAAATTTCTCTCCGGTTACTTTTTCAATAATCATCGCAATCAGCATATAGTTCGTCTGATTGTATCTATAATCAGTTCCGGTTTCAAATTCCATTTTTTCTTTTGACAGGCGGTTAATAACCTCAGCATTGGGTGCATATGTTGCAATATCACTGAAGTTAATCCAGTCAGGTAACCCTGAAGAATGAGACAAAAGATTTTTCACCTTAACATTCTGCCATTCTGCCGGTATATTGTCAATATATTTTGAAATTTTATCTTCCAGAGATACTTTTCCCTTCTCAATAAGCTGGAAAAGTCCAACATTGGACATCAGTTTTGTAGTAGAATACACCCTGAACATAGAATTGGAATCTACTTTCTTATCGTTTTCCAAAGTCTCTGTTCCGTAGTACTTCTGAAAAGTTACTTTATTATCGGTTACAATTCCTACAGCCATTCCCGGTATCTCATTGATTTGAATAACCTTTTTGATATAGTCATCGATGGCTTTTGATTGTTCTGTAGTCTGGCTGTACGCGGTAAAGAAAAAACCTGAAAACAGCATTGGTAAAATAGATAGTTTCATGGAAATGTTTGTTTGATGTTTCCTTATTAAAAACAGCTGTGGGCTATATTGTATTACATCAGAAAAAAATGATCTTTTGGTTCAGGCATTATTTATCATTTTTTCAAATCTGTTAATGATTTTGTCTTCCCTGTCTCTGATCACAAAAACTTTTCCAACCAGTTGCTTTCCAAACGCTTGATCTTTTTAGTTTCAGGATCAAATAAAATCCAAAGTGTACTTGAATCTACCACAAGCTCATCATTACAGTAAAATTCCACCTTCCTTGGCTGTCTGGCGCCTTCAGGGAGCAGAGGATAGGTTCTTACCGTAATCACATCATTCAGATAAACCTGTTTTTTATATTGGATATGATGATCCAGAAGCATCCAGACATCATTTGCATACTCTGTTTTATGCTTTAACAGATCCCAGTGCTCTGCAGCTGCTTCTTCCACCCAGTGCACATACTGTACATTATTGACATGATTATTCTGATCAATATGTTCTTCTGTTACTCTTATCTGTTTTTCGTACATTAAATTCATTCTCCTGAAAGTTTACTCAAATTTATTATTTTAAAACAGAACTTCCCCATCTTATCTCATACTTTTGTCCATAAAAAACGGAATCAGGTCCTCTGATTCCGTTCCTATATTCGGTATATAAAATTCTTATTTTGATTTCCCAGCCGGCTTAGCAGTTGTTGCTGAAGCTCCCAATTTACTTTTTACAAGCGCCGTGATATCTTCACTTCCGTCGTTATAAACAAGGTTATTGGTTTCCTGAGATGCAATATCGAAAACATAATTGATGCCTCTTTCTTTAGCGGCAGCAGCAATAGCAGCTTTTACTTTTTGCTGCAATGGTGTAAACAATTCGTTTTGTTTTGCAGAAATATCTTTGGCAGCCTGGGCTCTTGATTCTTCTATTTTTTTACCAAGACCCTGTAATTCTGTCTGTGCAGCGATCAGTTCTTTAGTAACAGCTTCTTTGTTGGCTTCGCTAAGAGTTTTTTCTTTATCCTGTGCTGCTTTCAGCTTAGTCTGATAATCTCCGATCAATTTTTCAATTTCAGTCTGCTTGGTTTTTGTCAGATTATCCACAGTTGCACTTATTGTTTTTACTTCGGATAAACTTGCAAAAATGTCATCAGTATTCACGCTTCCGATTTTCTGTTGTGCTTTTGCAGCATTTGCAGTAAGTGTTAATCCTAATGTAATAAAAAGTACTTTGATTAAATTCATTTTTAATAATTTTTTCGTCCCCAAATATAACTCAATTTTTGATTATTTATGATGCAGAAAAACCTTCCCAGAACAGAGAAGGTTTAACATCAAAAAAATATGGAAAAAAATGACTAATGGAATTGTGCGGTTTCTGTAGAATCCTTCATCGCTACCGTAGCTGAAGAGCCGTTTGTAACAATATTCTGTACTTCATCGAAATATCCGGTTCCTACAAAAGACTGATGTTTCACTGCTCGGAATCCTTTCTGCTGTAAGGCAAACTCACGTTCCTGAAGTTCTGAATATCCTGCCATTCCTCTTTCTTTATAAGCCAGAGCCAGTTCAAACATCGCAGTATTCAAAGCATGGAATCCTGCCAGAGTAATAAACTGGAATTTATACCCCATCTTGGCAAGCTCTTCCCGGAAGGTAGACATTTCTTCTACACTCAGCTTTGCTGCCCAGTTGAATGAAGGAGAACAGTTATAAGCAAGCATCTTTCCAGGGAATTTTGCATGAATTCCTTCGGCAAACCTTCTTGCCTGTTTCAGATCAGGATTTGAAGTTTCCATCCAGATCAGGTCTGCATAAGGTGCATAGGACAAACCTCTGTCAATCCCCTGCTCTACTCCGTTTCTTACTACATAAAACCCTTCTGAAGTTCTTTCTCCTGTTACAAATTTTTTATCTCTGTCATCAATATCTGAAGTCAGTAAATCCGCAGCATCAGCATCTGTTCTTGCAATAATAAGGCTTGGAACTCCCAATACATCGGCAGCCAGACGTGCTGCAATAAGTTTATTGACAGCTTCCTGAGTAGGAACCAGTACTTTTCCACCCAGGTGTCCGCATTTTTTTGCAGAAGAAAGCTGGTCTTCAAAATGTACGGCTGCTGCTCCTGCTTCAATCATTTGTTTCATCAGCTCAAAAGCATTCAGATTACCTCCAAAACCTGCTTCTGCATCTGCAATGATGGGCACTAAGTATTCTTTATTACCGGTTCCGTTTACAGACTGCACCTGATCTGCTCTCAACAGAGCATTATTAATTTTCTTTACTACAGCAGGTACTGAGTTAGCCGGGTATAGTGACTGATCCGGATACATTTCTCCTGATAAATTGGCATCTGCCGCCACCTGCCATCCTGAAAGATATATTGCTTCCAGGCCGGCATCCACTTCCTGCACTGCCTGATTACCGGTCAATGCACCAAGACCTGCTACATAATCCTGGTTATTTAACTTATCCCAGAATTTTTTTGACATTTCTGTCGCTATTGTATAATCTATGGTATAAGAACCGCGAAGTTTCAGAACTTCTTCTGCTGTATATGGCCTCTTAATGCCGTTCCAGCGTGGATTTGTCAGCCAATCTTGCTCAATGGCCCGGATTTGTTCTTGTCTTGTTTTCATAATATTTGGATTTTGTTTGATTTAAGGTTTTGATACGAGTTTCGAGTTACGGGATAAAAGCTTTAAGCTTTCGATATTCCTGCTTTTACACTCATACTAGATAAAAGGATATGCTTTAAGCGTCAGGAATTCTTCAAAATTCTCACAGAAGATCAGCTCGTTGAAAAGCTCTTTGGCAAGGTTAAATTTTCCGTTTCTGAAACGGGTTTCTCCTACATATTTTTCAATATGATCCATTTCTTCTTTTTCCCACTGTAAAACCATATTTCGGGTCAACGTTCTGTCATCGCTTAAAACGGCTTCATTTTTCAGCCATTGCCAGATCTGTGTTCTTGAAATTTCTGCAGTAGCCGCATCTTCCATCAGATTGTAAATGGCGGCAGCACCGGTTCCCATCAGCCAGCTTTCAAGGTAAAGAATTCCTACATTGATATTTTTCCGAACCCCTTTTTCCGTAATATCACCTTTGGGAATTTCCAGCAGATTGCTTTCTGTAATATGATATTCAAATTTTTTATCGATCTGGTTTTTGGAAGGCATATATTGGTCAAAAACTTCTTTAGCTACAGCAACTAATGCAGGATGTGCCACCCATGTGCCGTCATGACCGTTTTTCACTTCTCTTTCCTTATCGTTTTTTACTTTTTCAAAAGCCTGTTTATTCGCTTCATCATCATCTTTTACAGGGATTTGAGCGGCCATCCCGCCAATCGCATGTACATTTCTTTTATGACAAACTTCAATGACTCTTTTTGAGTAAGCGCTCATGAAAGGAGAAGTCATCGTCACCTGATCTCTGTCCGGTACAATAAATTCAGGAAGATTTCTGAACTTTTTGATATAGGAGAAAATATAATCCCATCTGCCACAGTTAAGGCCGGCACTGTGTTCTTTCAATTCAAATAAAATTTCATCAATCTGAAATGAAGCGGTAATGGTTTCTATTAAAACCGTAGCTTTGATTGTTCCTTCCTGAATACCCAGATAATTTTGGGCAAAAACAAAAACATCATTCCACCAGCGGGCTTCTTTATAATGTTCCAGCTTTGGAAGATAGAAATAAGGACCGCTTCCTTTTTCTATAAGCGTCCTGGCATTTCTGAAAAAGTACATTCCAAAATCAATCAGCGAACCGGAAGCTTTCTCACCATTAATTTCAATATGTTTCTCCGGAAGATGAAGACCACGGGGACGAACCTGCAAAACAGCAGTCTTCTCATTAAGAGTATAAGCTTTGCCTTTTTCGTTGACAAAATCAATGGTTCTGTTAATAGCATCGGAAAGATTAATCTGTCCCTGAATGCAGTTTCCCCATACCGGCGAGCTACTGTCTTCAAAATCAGCCATAAATGTGGAGGCTCCGGAATTCAACGCATTAATAATCATCTTACGGTCAACGGGTCCGGTAATTTCCACTCTCCTGTCCAGCAAGTCTTCCGGCAGTGGTGCACATACCCAGTTTCCGTTCCGGATAGCTTCTGTTTCTTTTAAAAATACGGGCAGCTTTCCCTGGTCAAATTTCTGCTGTGTTTTTTTTCTTTCTTCTAAAAGCTCAAGTCTTTTATGATTGAAATTCTGATGAAGGGCAATCAGAAAATCTACCAGATCCGGAGTAAAAACTGCTTCAAACTGCTTCTGAGCCTTTATTTCTAATTGAGTCTTGGTTTCCATAACATATTGATTTTGTGATTTGATGTTACAAACATAAATAAAAATTTTCACAAACAGCGAACATTCGCTAAATTTATCTAAAAATTATTATGCGAATAATCGCATCTATTTATTTATATTTGGGTAATGAATTCAGAAAGCGACTTTATCAAAACAGTTTTCGGACTAAAACTGAAACAGCAGAGACAAAAAAAAAACTGGTCTCTGCAGGATCTTGCTGTAAAGACAGGATTATCAAAATCTTATCTTAATGAAATCGAGAATGGTAAGAAATATCCAAAGCACGATAAGATCATCCAACTTTCTGAAGCGCTGAACTGCACATTTGATGACCTGGTTTCTACCAAGCTTGATAAAAGCCTGGCTCCTTTCAATGAAATTCTGCAATCTGATTTCTTCAAGGAAGTTCCGCTGGAACTGTTCGGGATCAACAAAAATAACCTCATCAGTATTATCAGTGATGCGCCCAAAAAAGTAACTGCTTTTATCAATGCGCTGATTGAAATTTCACAGAATTATAACCTTGGAAAAGAAAGGTTTTATTTTGCCGTGTTAAGATCGTTTCAGGAATTGTATGATAATTATTTTCCGGAAATTGAAGAAAAAGTAAGCTTATTCACGAAGGAAAACAAGCTGGAGGCCGGGAAAAATTTAAAGCCTGACATTCTGGAAAAAATTCTTGGAGAAAAGTTTGGTTACAAAATTCAATCTGAAGATTTTGAAAAATATGGCACTTTGGATAATCTTCGTTCACTTTTTATTCCTGAGAAAAAACTTTTACTACTGAATCAAAAACTGGAAAAAGATCAGAAAACATTCATTCTTGCTAAAGAAATCGGATTTAATGTACTGGAATTAAAAAACCGCCCTAATACGTATTCATGGCTTGATTTCGGGAGTTTTGAAGAAATTCTGAATAATTTTTATGCGTCTTATTTTGCAGGCGCCTTATTAATTTCTAAAGAGCCTGTTATCGAAAAAACCTCTGAGTTTTTCCAGCAAAGCAAATGGGAGCCGGAAAATTTTGAAAATCTCATCAACAACTTCACCCACTCTCCCGAAACATTCTATTACCGGCTGACGAATATTCTTTCAGCTGAAATGGGTATTAAAGACCTGTTTTATTTATGCCTGGTAAAAAAGAAAAATTCTGATAAAATCCAGATTTTAAAGGAACTTCACCTTAACCACCAGCAGGTTCCTCACGCCAATGCCACCAATGAACATTACTGCAGAAGATGGATTGCCGTGAAAAACCTTGATCATTTAAAGGAAAATGAAACTTTGACTGACGCTCAGATTTCTCATTATAAAGATCAGGGAATAAGCTATCTGGTGATTTCCACTTCACAAAAAAATCCTTTTTCAGATGGAAGCAACAGAAGTTATTGCCTCGGCATTTTACTGAATTCTCAAACGATCAAAAAAATAGGTTTTATCAAGTCTCCTTCTTTAAAAACCATCAATGTAGGTGTTACCTGTGAATCCTGCAGCATTGCAGACTGTGAAGTAAGACAAGCGTCGCCGGTAAGGCTGGAAAAGGAGCATTTTAACATGAGCATGAAGAGTTCTGTGGAGAAAATCAGAAAGAGATTTGAGAATTGATGGGTGAATAGTGAATCGTCAATGCGCTTCGCTTGTGAATTTTATGTGTGGTACGGGCTTCGAGATGCGTGATCCGGGTTATATCTACAGATAACTTATTTTTCCTTTATCAGATAAAATATCTTTGCTGACAATATATGAAATTAGCTAACAAAACTTGCGAATATTAACGGTAATAATTATTCACCATTGACTTTGCGAAGCAAAAATTGACAATAATTTCATATCTTAGTAAAAACACACTATGATATTAGATATATTGTTTCCCAACCGCTGCATTCACTGCAACAGAATCATCGATCCTGAACTTCTGGTTTGTGATCTTTGCTTCAGCCAGATTCATTTTACCCATTACAATTATTTTGAAAATAATCCGATAAAGGAAAAATGCAGTTTATTTTTTCCCGTTGAGAACACATTTGCACTGATACAGTTTGAGGAAGAAGGCTTAAGCCGCAAAATTATTCATGAACTAAAATACAGAAGCCGGGAAAAAACAGGAAGAAATCTGGCAGATTGGACAACAGAGCGCCTGGATTTTCAAGACGATAATCCTGATCTATTGGTAAGTGTACCGCTTCATCCAAAGAAACTGAAAGAACGGGGATACAATCAGCTTCATTTATATACTGAAACTTTGTCTAAATTTTATCACATACCTTTTGATCATGAATTAATCAGGAGAAATCATTATTCCAAAGCACAGGCCTTAAAAGATAAGAAGCACAGACTGGAAACGGTCAATACTTTTTCCGTCACCCGGCCTGTTACCGGAAAGCATATTCTTCTGATTGATGATGTTTTCACCACAGGTAATACAGTTTCATCGGTAGCATGGGAGATTCTAAATGCCGGTGCCAATAAGGTCAGTGTTTTAGTGATTGCTGAAGATGTTTGATACGAGGTTCGGGATACGGGGTTATATTCAAAAATATTTTCAAACCCTACAACACTCAAACCCTCTCACACTTCTGCTTAATCCATTTTCGCCATTCAATTCTTTTTCCTAATTTTCAGAAAATTAAATAGCTATGCCAAATCTGCTTTTATTACATGGAGCCCTGGGACACAGTGATATTTTCGCGCCTTATCTGAACGTACTTTCTCAGTATTTTACAGTACACACCCCTTTATTTTCAGGTCATGGAAATAGCAAACTACCAACAGAAGGTATCAGTATTGAAAAATACACGCAGGAATTATCGGAATATTGTAAAGTGAATAGTCTGGCGGATGTATCAATTTTCGGACACAGTATGGGAGGTTATGTAGCACTTTGCTATGCTATGAAAAATCCGGAAAATGTAAATTCTGTCATGACTCTGGGAACTAAGTTTGAATGGACTGAAGAGCAGGCTTTAAAAGAAAGTAAAATGCTTAATCCTGATGTCATTCTTGAGAAAATTACTCAGTATGCCCAACTTTTAGAATCACAACATGGGTCAAAATGGAAAGAACTTCTTCCGGCTATTTCTTCATTAATGATTGATCTGGGCAAAAACCCTCCTTTAGAAAATAATTTTGCTACGATAAATATCCCAGTTCAGGTTATGGTGGGAGATAAAGACAATATGGTTACTATTGAGGAAAGCGCACATGTTTACCGAAGCCTTCCTGATGCAAAATTTGCCGTACTCCCGGATACCAAGCATCCCATGGATAAAGTACGGCCCGATTTATTGTTAAACTTAATGAAAGATTTCTGGAACCTTTCTTAAAATTATCGCTGAAGTTTTTCTCCGTAGCTCAAATCTCCGGCATCCCCCAGCCCCGGAGTGATATATCCTTTAGAAGTTAAATGCTCATCGATAGCTCCTACCCAAATCTGCGCTTCAGGATAGGCATTCTGAATGGTTTCAACCCCCTGCCTTGAAGCAATAGCTGCTACAATGTGAAGCTGAGTTGGATTTCCGTGAGTCAGCAAATCTTTAATGGCTTCGATTAGAGAGGCTCCTGTCGCCAGCATTGGATCTGCAACAATCAAAGGTCTGTTTTCAATACTTGGACAAGTAAGATAATCCTGCTTGATTGAAAAGTAATCGTTGGCATCATGTTTTCTGTAAGCTGCCACAAAACCACAGTCTGCTCTGTCCAGATAATTAAGGATTCCTTCAAATAACGGAACACCAGCTCTTAAAATAGTTGTAATAACAGGCTGTACAGCAATTTCCCTGCTTTTTATCGTATCTAAAGGAGTTTGAATTTCAATTTCCCTGTACTCCAGTCCTTTACTGATTTCAAAAGCGGCAATCTCCCCGATTCTCTCCATATTCCTTCTGAATCTCATCCGGTCATGCTGGATATTAACGTTTCTAAGTTCGTTGATCCATTCGTCGACAAGAGAAAAATGTTGCGATAAAATAGTAAGCATGAAAATTATATTTTTAATTTCAGTTGATTGAATTAATTCCTGCAAAATTACAACTAAAAAACGAATTGAAAGATCAGGGCAAGTCTGTTATTAAATAAAAACTCCGGCAAGCTTCGCTTGCCGGAGTTTTTGATGAACATTTGTTCTTATTATTTTTGTCTGAAATATACTTCGATCGGAACTCCGGTAAACCCGAATTCTTTTCTCAACTGATTTTCAGTAAATCTTTTATACGGTTCTTTCACATATTGCGGAAGGTTGCAGAAAAATACAAACTGCGGTGACGGCGTAGGAAGCTGAACGCAATATTTAATTTTAATATACTTTCCTTTCAAAGCCGGCGGCGGTGTATTTTCAAAAATCGGAAGCATTACTTCATTCAGTTTTGAAGTTTTAATTTTCTTCTTACGATCTTCATAAACCTGCATAGCTACATCTACAGCCTTTAGAATTCTTTGCTTCGTTAAAGCTGAAACGAATAAGATCGGAATATCCTGAAACTGACCGATTTTATCTTTGATTGATTTTTCAAAATCACGCATTGTATTGGTCTGCTTGTCCTCAATCAAATCCCATTTATTAACAAGAATTACGATTCCTTTTCTGTTTTTCTGAGCCAGTCCGAAGATGTTCATATCCTGAGATTCCCATCCCTGTGTAGCATCTACCATAATGATCACTACATCAGAATACTCGATAGAACGGATAGATCTCATTACGGAATAGAACTCAAGGTCTTCATTTACCTTGGATTTTCTTCTCATCCCTGCTGTATCTACCAATACAAACTCGTGTCCGAATTTGTTATACAAAGTCTGGATACTATCTCTTGTGGTTCCTGCAATATCTGTTACGATATTTCTTTCAACATCCAGTAAAGCGTTTGTCAAGGTAGATTTCCCTACATTCGGACGACCAGCAATGGTAATTTTAGGAAGTCCTTCAAACGGATCTTTATATTCTGTGGTTGGGAAATCTCTAACGATATCATCCAACAGATCTCCTGTTCCGGAACCTGTGGCTGAAGAAAGTGTATAGTATTTATCGATTCCTAACTGATAAAATTCAGTAGCAGGAAGTTCTTCTTTCGCAGAATCCACTTTATTGATAACAATATAAATCGGTTTGTTGGATCTTCTGAGAAGTCTGTAAATTTCGTGGTCCGTATCAGTAAGCCCTTCCTCTACGTTCATCATAAAGATAATAGAAGTAGCTTCATCTACTGCTAACTGTACCTGCTTACGGATTTCTTCTTCAAAGATATCATCTGTACCTACATCGTACCCTCCGGTATCAATTACGGTAAAGTCTACTCCGTTCCAGTCTGATTTTCCGTAGTGGCGGTCTCTGGTAACGCCAGCTGTAGAATCTACAATGGCTTCTCTTCTTTCTAATAAACGGTTAAAAAGCGTGGATTTTCCTACGTTGGGACGTCCAACGATTGCAACAATATTTGACATAAAAAAATGTTTAATACTCCTTTGCTGTGCTCAGGATATGTTATTAATGGGTTACTCCAACTTTTGGAGCCCAATTTTTTTTTGCAAAGATAAGGTTTTATTATTTAACTGAACTTTGAAGGATGGAAGTGGGAAGAAGGAAGCGGGAAGTTATTATTCCTCGGATAAATTAATGTAAACCCTACTCATCCAATTGAGCAAGTAATATCCATAAATCTAATGTTTATGGGTAGAAGCAGTTTTTTTCTAAAATTTATTAAAAAATAATTCTTTGGATATCAATACATAAAGTTGTCATCTTAGTAATTCTGTTAATGAATCTTTAATTTTGATTTTCATATTTAAAATAAATTCTATAATTTCGCGGCATAGAAACAGACCCATGGTGTAGCGGTAACACTACTGATTTTGGTTCAGTCATCTGGGGTTCGAATCCCTGTGGGTCTACATAACAGGAGAAATGATTATAATTATCGTTTCTCCTGTTTTTATTTTGTGATAATCCATTGTTAATCTGAAAGATATAATATTGAAGAATTTCTTTATTTTTAAGTAGTTCAGTATTATATGATTTAAAAACTCTTTCATAGTTTTCAATCGTTTTATCTGTTTTGATCCTGCTAAAACCTAAAAAGTCACTTTCTTTGACAATAAGATCTGCAAACTTTTTAGATTTGAGTTCTTCCTTTATTTGAGCTATCTTATTATTTAGTAAAACAAGCTCATCTTCCTTTTTTTGAATTTTAAATTCAATGGCTTCCAGTCTTCCTTTAGAACCTGAAATACCTCTCTCCATTTCCAAGCATTCAGCAGTAATATCCTGCATTTTTGAATAATGGAAGGATTGATGTTTCAAGGTTTTCCCCGTTTCCAAATTCTGCCAGTCTGCTACCAAATGGGCATGATAATTAGGTTTCCATTCTCTAGAATCCTTATCATAATGACCTTCATCTTTATGAATGGCAATTTGAAAGATTCTTATTCTTAGTTCTTCTTCAAGCCTTTTAGAGAGCCTATTAAGATCCTGCATCGTTGTATTTTCTTTAATAACAACTACAGCTTCACGAATCGGTATTGCATTTTTCTGTAATTTCCTTCCGGATTTTTCCTTACAATATGCTTCTATTGATTTTAGCCTATCTGAAATCTTATTTTCTGCCCAATACTCATTTTTCCGGTAAGATCCGTTTTAATATAATCGAAGGTTTTTCTTCTGAAATTGTGAGCTTCAGAACCTGTTTTGACTGCCTTAAAATTGATAGATGTTTTCACAGCAATAAAATAGTCCACACTATCACTATCTTTACATAATAAGACTTATTGGGCTTCGATTTTCACTCATTGACTTAATAAAATAATCCGCATCGGTTAGATACGGATTTATTTATTAAATTCTGAAACTCCAAGTATGATCTTCAATATTTTAGACAGCCTTTTTTCTCTTTTTCTGTATCAGCTATTCACAATATCATTTTAAATTGAGATTCTACTAATATTTTTAAATTAGAGTATTGATTTTCAATACTCTAATTTATTACCAATCATTTTACTTTTCCATTTCAACACACGTCTTCTGAATTTCTCTTTGCTTAAAAATTCTTTCACGATTAATACTTCCAGAATAAAAAGCTAAAGATAAAGCAAAGCCTGCAATAATAAAAAAGTATAAATAATACTTTATATGGTAATCTCTGAAGGAATCAAATTTTTTAAAATCTTCATTATAAATATATATTCCAACAAAAAAACCTACAATAAAATATAAAAATACATACTGCCAGTAAGGAGTATCGAATATAATAGTTTTATCAAATGATATATAAATAAGTTCAAATGCAAAATATAAGATTATACCAAATAATAATGTGAAAACTAACCAAGTAGCAACTTTTGCAGATATTCTGCTTTCTTTATCAACTTTATAATAATACCAATATATATGGTAAAATAATAACTTTATAAATCTAATCATTTTAAAATAGGGGTTTACCATCGTTACCATATGTTTCATAAAATGCCATTCCTGCAAAATAAACTACCGATACCCAGGCTGTGGCAGGAAAAAAGCCTGCAACTCCCATCACTCCATCAACAATGGCTCTAGTACCTGATATGTTGCCTTTTCCATACTGATATAATGTGTTAGCAAGACCCACAGCACCAACTACTCTTCCTCCCCATTTCAAAGCTGTTGAAGTGGTCTCCAAAGCTTTAGCAGAAATAGGTAATCTTGTACTTATAATTTCTGCAAAAATACGGCTTTTTGCTATATTAGAAGGGGCACTCCAATTTGCCAGTCCTTTTTCAGCAATTGTAGACCCAGACTGTATAATACCTGCAAAAGCTGATACTTCTCTTGGATGGTTTTGAATCCAATTAAAGCCTCTGTCTGCTAACTCTCCATATGCTATAGGGTTATAATTAGCAATCCTTGCTTTATGGATTATCCCAAGTTTTATGTCTGAGAAGATGTCATCACCCATTCTATAAGCTTCTTGAGTAGCAGTACCCGTATACCATGTTATTTCAGTATCACCGAAGCTAAGTCCAGACATAGACCCTCCATTTTTAAAGTAATTGAACATACTTACGGCATCTTTTCCAATAAAGTCATAACTGTTACCAAGATACCCACTACCTCCGCCGCCACTTTCACTGTTATAGCTCATCCCAGTAGACGCGCTGAATGAATACATAGGTTTGTATGAACCCGGCATATAATCAAACGTTGTGGAAGCGCGTATACTTCCATCTTCATTAATCCATCTTCCATCCGGGTCTGTATTAGAAACAGGATTATTGGCTACATACGCATAAGGACTGGTAGAAAGATAGCTTTCTGCCAGCTGGTCTATCCCGTTCCATCTTCCCAGATCAGGCAGATACTGTCTCCAGCCATAATCAAACAATCCTGTCTCCTGAAGCTCTTTCCCATTGTATTTATAACTGTAAAAACTTCCGAAGCCTGAAGTACTGTACGATCCTGAGATATGGTTCAGCCCAAAAGGATAGTAATTGTTAGTATCGATAATTTCAGGAACGCCAGTGCTGTTTTTGGCAAAGGTTACCCTAGCGTTTCCAAGGTGGTCTCTGTACTGGTAAATATAGCGGTTTTCTGTGAAACTGTAATACCCCGCAGCCGTGGAAACAAAATCCAGTTTCCACTCTGGGGTGAGTGTTCCCGGAAAGACAAGAGATGCATTTTTATAAGCCTGCTGTTCATAGGCACTTTCTGTTCTGCACTCAAGGCAGATACCGCCTCCTTCCGTATAGCTGTACTGGAAGCCATCCAGATAGTCTGTGATACGAGTAGTAACAGATCCTCTTGGTGGCGCACTGGAATAGGTTTTACGCAGCTTTGTTCCGTCAGCACGGTAAAGATAGCTCATCGTACTGTTCAGCTTTAGCCCAAATTCGTCTGACTGCTGAGCGCTGTACCCATTGGAAAGATTCAGAAAATTGTATTGAACAGACTGAATTCCTTTATCCAGTATATCTTTCATATTTCCGTTCTGATCATAGGAAATAATGTTATTTCCTCCTTCGTACCCGGTATCATTCAGTGCATTTTCTGTAACTTTCGTTAAACGGTTTCCGGTATAATTGTAAACCATGTCATCTACCTGGGTAGATGTTGTACTGCCGCTTGCAGGGAAGGCATTCCTTTTTAGGCTTTTAATATTTCCATTCAGGTCATAGGTCACGTGTTCATTATAATTATTATTAAAAGGAACAGTGGCATTGGGTTCAGAATAGACCGCGTCCTTTAATCTGCCCAACCCGTCATAGGCATAATTATACCTTTTCAGTACATCCTCGGAAGCATTTTTCCAGTCTACTTCTGTGATGGTTCCAGAAAATTTCCCAGGGGCCACATTAGAATTTACCGGATTGGTATATTTCATTTCATACCCGAACAGCTTCCCGTTCAAATTGGAAGGATCATTGATTTTGGTAAGCCATCCCCTGATATTGTACGTATAATCAATATTCTGTAATGGCTGGGCAGGATTGGTTCCTCCTAATTTTCTGTTTTTCAACTGTGAAATCTCATTATACTCATTCTGTACCAGAATTTCTTCAGGATTAGTATCCACCTGATGTTTATGAACCAATAATCTGTTTTGGTGATCATAGATGAAAGTCTGGGTAATTACTTTTTCGGGATCTGCCGGCAGCCTTCTGTGATACACCTTGCTCTGTTTGGTAACTCCTACAAAATCAAGCAATGATTCCGTTTTAGTATAACCTCCGAGATGATTGATACTGTAAGAACCTACCGTTCTTCCTTTCTGGTCATAATAAACATAGTTTTTGGTCCAGTTATCATCCTCAAATATTTTTCACAAAGTTCATCACAGGGAGACCTTTGGTGCTTTTACCATCAACGGGAGTATCTTTTAAAACGGCTGTCCCCTGGATCAACTGTGGAAAAGCAGGATTAAAACTATAATTGGGGTAAGTATCATAATAATTAACGGATAACAAAGTGACCCATTTAGAAGCAGCAGGATACGAAGCAGCAGGATCATAAAAGATATCCATTCCCTGTCTGTTAAAAATAATTGAACTGCTCATTTTCACATTGTTGTTGGTAATTCCGTCAGCCAGTCCCTGTTCTGTTTTTCTATCTCCACCGGTAGCTATTCCGGTAAAAGCAGCTCTTCCAAACTGATCGTATGTGGTATACATCCACTGTCCTTTTTCTTTAAGATTGACGTCCTGTGAAGCTACCAACCTATTCTGGTTATCGTACACCAGGTACTGCCAGCCTTTTCCCGGAATCTTTTTTTCTGCCAGACGTCCCCAGGTGTCATACCGATAGCGGTAGCACAGATTGTTCAGAAGATCATTTGTAATCGCCTTGTGAGCTACCTCCGGAGGAATTACAAATACCAGCTGTCCATATTTATTGTAAACATAATAGGTATTATTACCCATTTTTCTGACAAGGATGGTTTGTCCCTTTTTGTTTTTAAATTCTACGATTTTGTTTCCATCTTCATCCGTTACTGTACTTTTGTATAACTGATTGGCCGGATAGGTCTGATTGGAGGATATGCTGAGGGTATCTTTGGTGATTCCATTTTCCCATGTAGTGGAAACAACATATTGGTAAACCTCACCCGTCGTATTGGTGTTGTATTCAAACTGTACAGGATGGGTATTCCACTCATTACCAACATTTTTTTGCTGCTGTATTCTTCCCAGCGGAGAAGGTTCCAATGCTTTTTCAGTATAGATTTTTTCACTGCCATATTGCGAAGACGCATTAGAAAGAGGATTAGTATATAAAGCACCATTTTGTGTCCTTGATTGCGGAACGGGAAGGTAGCTTTTTACCTGTCTTCCATACGCATCATATTCTACGGGAACCACAATGTCTTTTCCGGAGGGCGTTGCTTTTATCGATATATTCTGTTTTGCCCTTCCAAGCCCGTCAAAGTATTGCACGGATTCTGTTTTTTTGGAACAGTCTTCTGTTAAACAGTTTTTCTCATATACATAGTTCTCTGTCGAAGTAAGGCTAGTTTGTGCATAGGAAAAACCAACCACAAACAAATTGAGGAGTAGTATTATTTTTTTCATTGTGTTTAGTTTTTGTAGTTGTATTGATATTCTTTCAGGGTTACTCCATTCATATCTGTAATTTTCTGTAGCCTGTTCTGATCATCATACTTATAAATTGCTCTGATTCCATTGGGTGGGGTTGTTGTTGTCATTCCTATGAGTGGATCATAGGTATAAGTTGTAACCTGAAAATTCTGCAATGCAGATAATTTTCTGAAATTATCCAATGCTGTAAGGAGCGCCGGTTCATTGGCAGGGTTTTGAGCATCTGCATTGGAAGCATCTGTAATAGCCTGAACGTAAGGAGAAACCTGGGCATACGTTGCTCCTTCTATCTTAGCGATAGGTTGTGTTTTATCATAGCCATATATCACGGTTGTTGATATTCCTGCAGGAGAAGTAAACTGAATGGCATTTCCTTTTTCATCATACAAATCTATGGTGGCTGTTTTTTGCACAGTATTCCCGATATTGGAAGTCATTACGGCAATAGGACGAGTGGAGGCCGGGTTGGTAAACTTAGTTTCTGTACGTGAAACGAGTTGACCATCTGTCTTTTCCTCTATAATAACAGGAACATTGAGGATATGGGCTGCTGCAAGATTAGCAAACCCTGCCTCAGGATAGGTATAGAATTGTTCTATGGTATTTCCATCCACTACTTTTTTAGTAGAGGATACATCAAAATTGAACACGTTAAAATTGGTTTCAGACTGTTCTTCTATACTTTGGTTGTTGCCAAAATAGCTGGTGGAGGTAACTGATGATCTTTTGAGCCATGCTGCTTTACTATAAACACTGGCACCGTTTCCGAAAAGCTGATAATCATGAGCATCGGGAATAGCCTCAAAAGTGTAATCAAACTGTTCTCCGGTAAGTAGGCTGTTTTGAGCATTATATACCTCTTCTTTTTCTAAAACACCACCTTTCACCATACCATAATACGGCTGGTAAGACGCTGTAATACCATTAACGATATAAGGCTCAGCAGGATAGTCATTGGGAGTCTTATAATAATACTTTATATATCCGTTTCCATCATCAGTATTGGAAACTTTTACATTTCGATATAAAACATAGCTTTGTCCCTCTTCATGACCTTCTACTTCAGGATAAAAGGTATAGCCGCTGGAACTTCTGCTATCTGTAAAACTATCATATTTAAAATTTGTGATCTTCACAGGAGTCGTTTCATTAATACTATTGTAATATTTGATGTTTCCAATCCGTAAACTGTTGATATAGCTTTTATTGGTAAAAGGCTGTGGTTTATGCTTTAGATCATAAAACTGTATACTTCCCCTGCCTCCCGAGCCGGTAAATTGAATCGTATAGATTCCTGGCATTAAATTAAAAGCTTTCACATAATAATCTTCATTATAGCCGACAGCACTGCAATAACCGCCGTCATAATAATTATTACCCGGATTAGCTATGTTCCATGCTACATAGGTAGGAGAATCATCCCAATAGATTGGAGGTGGGAATTTTTCTTCCAGATGATAAAGTATATATACCTTTTTTGCTTTACCCGCTGTCCCGGAAACTGTAAAGCTATAATTGTTGCTTTGATTCGTATTAAAATTAATTTCTTTGAATATTTCAGGATATTGAAGTTCAGGATCTACAAAGTTTTCTCCGTTTAAGATGGGAGACAGGTAATCTGCATTACTTTTATCAACATAGATCTCATTAGGTTCAAAATTATATTCTGTTACTCCTCCTGTCGGATTTATTATTTTTTTTAAAGAGCCTAAAACTGCCCTGTGAGGATTATTAGTCAGATCTGGATCATGACAAAGAAATGTTCCATTATATCCTGTATTGATATCAGGTAAATTAGGATCAGGATTTGCATACCTAAACTCTGTCGTTTCTGAGATGACATTATTTTTATTGAGCTTTTTAAGTTTTGTTAATGTCCTTTTATTTATATTTTCAGATGTCGATCCATTAAAATAAACGAATGGGTAAGTGGAATACTCAAATGAGTACCCCGAAACCATTGCATCGTATTTGGTTTTGAGAACAATACTATTGATACTATAAGGGTCATTTAATGTTTGCTCTAAACTGGCATCATAAGTATAATTGATCTCAATTTTTCCAATGTCAGCCGAAGTAATGGTTTTCAGCTTGCAGGTCTGATAAAGCAAGGTGGTGCCGTCAGGCTTATATTTTATATCTTTTTGATATGTAAAGTTAGCCAGTTCAACGTTGTTGGCATCTTTAATCTGTGATAAGAAAAATGCGGATTTGTATATTTTGTTAGAAATTCCATATAGATCCTGTTGCTGGTTACTTCTGCTATAATCATTAAAAATATATTTAATTCCTTTGGTGTCGGTAATGGTAAAAGAATTAAAAATGAGAGTGGCGGTATTGCTATCTCTTGTGTATTCGATCTTGATCCTATTTGAAGAAAGGTTGATGAGCTCAAAAGTATTAGCTGTGATATTTCTTATTATTTTGAACTTACCTGATATACCGGGAAGATTATAGTAATATACATCATCGAAATTATTTTTTATATAGTTGCCTGTGCTTGTATCATCAAATTTTTCATCGAACTCATTGACAATACTTCTGGAAATTACCCCTCCTGCAAAAAGTGACCATCCTGTTCCTACTTCACTCGCTGGCTCCGTAGCTGCTATATTCAGGGGGTTGTAAGATAATGAAAAGTTAAGGCTGACTGCCTTATTATGCGTGGGTAATCCTAATAACGGCAAAGAAATATCCGGTAGGCCTGTGGCATTGGAAACAGGAGTATTGGAATAAGTCGCCAAAGAAGAAACGGAAGGTACAGGCCTGGAAAAATCCCCAAAATTAACCTGCTGTTGCTGGGCATAAAGCTGCCCTATACCGGCAACAAGGATTGCCAGTGAAAAGATTGTTTTTTTCATTATCTCGTGTTTATTTCTTAATTAATTTAGCATTCGCCGTTTTATTGGTGTCAGTTTTTACAGTCACCAGATAAGCTCCCTGTACCAAAGCCTGGGTATTAATCTTAGTCACCTTATTCTTAGTCTTCAAACTCTGAAGCTGTCTTCCACTCATATCATATAACAGAATGTCAGCATCTTTAAAATCAAAGCCAATTTCTACATAAGCATAATCTGATACTGGATTTGGATAGATTTTGATATCGTATTTTTCAATTAACTGATCAACCTGCTTGTCTCCCAACTTTACGATCTTCCAGTTTTCTTTTCCTAGTTCTTCTGCACTCGTTCCTGCCATTACAATTGAACCGTCTCTGTTCAATTTTAAATCAGAAAGCCTTTCTTCCTTCTTTTTGGATTCTCCTTTTACATGTTTTCTCCACTGCTCATTTCCGTTTTGGTCAAGATAAAGCATCCAGAAGGTTTCATCATCAGTTTCTATTCTTCCTTCAGCCTGCGTATAACCTCCCAGCAGAATGCCTTTAGACTTCCCGCTTCCATCTTCCTGCTTCCCATTTATTACACTCATTCCCATCAGGATATCTCTATTTTTAAAATTGTAAGACTTCTGCCACTGCTCATCACCTCTTTCATTTAAAGCAATCAGCCAAAGGTCTGTTCCTTCTTCCAGGCCGACAGTTTTATTACCTGATCTTTCTGATCTGGATTCTCCGCCAATGATAAAGCCAGTTGAAGTTAATGCCAGAGTTCTTAAATGATCATCACCTTTTCCTCCAAAGTTCTTTTACCATTCTACTTTCCCATTTTTATCCAGCTTTACAATCCAGTAATCACCTTCGCCAAAGTTTTCTGTTTTCTTTGTCCCACTTACAGAGCTTCTGGAATATATTCCAAGTAGTGTTCCTCTATCACGAGTAGGGATCATCTTCTCTACTTCATCAAGTCCACGTCCTCCCAATGTTTGCTCAGACAGAACCTTCCCGTCCTTATCTAACCTAATGATCAGAACATCTTTTGAACCATAACCTTTAGAGGAATTTTGTACACTTCCAGCAACAAAGAATCCCTGATCTGTAGACTGAATCACAGCTCTTGCTTCTTCATCTGATGAGCTTCCTAAAGTTTTCTGCCATAATTCATCACCAAACTCATTGATTCTAATTAACCAAATGTCTGAGCCACCTTTAGAATCTTCCTTTTTATCAAGTCCCTTTCCTGAATACGATGAGCCAGTGATCAGAAAACCACCGTCCTGAGTAGTAATCGTTGAAGATAAATAGTCGTGATTGTTTCCTGAAAAATATTTTTCAAAAACCTGTTCTCCCTGCTGGTTTAATTTAATCAGATGGAATCGTAACCGTTGTTTTGTTTACTGTTCTGCCTAAGCTTATCGGTCTGAATACTGCTTCCTGTGATCAAATACTGCTGATCAATAGTTGTTGTGATCTGGCTTAAAAAATCCTGGGCTGAGGACTTTATATCTTTCTGCCACACCACTTCCTGGGCAGATATGCCTGTAATAGTGCATAGAGATAATGCACACATGTAGAATTTTTTCATACTTGTGTTGTATTAATTGTTAAATAAATAATGATTTAATTATAGTGTATATGAGAAATACACAAATTGAGTAAAATTATTGTTTCATAGTTATGTTTTTAATGCGTGCAAAATTAGAATTTTTTAGTCTTTATCCAAAAAGAAATTAATTAACTTTCTTTAACAAAACAAAGATACGTCTGCAGTGCGACGAAACTTGTCGTATTATATTTTATATTGTCAGTTTGGAATATCCATCAACCATTTTATATCTGATTGCAATGACGAAAGTAAGATAGTTTCTGATCAACTACAATTTTTTAGTTATGATTTTTTTACATCACTTAAACATCTCATTTCTAACACTTAATAGATTTAAATTATTCTCAATTGAATCCATGTTCTATAATATTTTTCAGCCAAATATTTTGATTATCATTTGTATTAGTACTGATTATTAGTCGCTTATCAGAATATTTTAAAACAACAGAACTTATTAATACTAATAAATCAAAATCGGCTGCCTTTCGGCAGCCGATCCTATTATCTAAAAAATTATTTTCTATATATCAAACCTATCCAGATTCATCACCTTCGTCCATGCAGCAACAAAATCTTTTACAAATTTGCTTTGTGCATCGGAGCTTCCGTACACCTCAGCGATTGCTCTCAATTCAGAATTGGATCCAAAGACAAGATCAGCACGGGTTGCAGTCCATTTTGGCTGGCCGGTTGAACGGTCACTTCCTATATACAGTTCTTTATCATCCGACATTGCTTTCCACTGAGTACTCATGTCTAAAAGATTTACAAAGAAATCATTGGTAAGAATACCCGGACGATTTGTGAAGATCCCATGTTTAGAACCGTCAAAATTTGTATCCAACGCACGCATTCCTCCGATCAATACAGTAAGTTCCGGTGCCGTAAGCGTTAATAATTGTGCCTTATCAATCAGTAAGGATTCTGTAGATACTGCGTATTTTCTTTTCAGATAATTACGGAATCCGTCAGCAGCAGGTTCAAGATAGTTCATAGATTCTACATCAGTCTGCTCCTGCAAAGCGTCCATTCTTCCGGGAACAAAAGGAACTTTCACATCCTGGCCTGCGTTTCTTGCTGCCGCTTCAACAGCAGCATTACCTGCTAAAACGATTAGATCGGCTAATGATATTTTCTTACCTCCGCTTTGAGAATCATTGAACTCTTCTTGAATTCCTTTCAGAACACCTAATACTTTATTTAATTGTGAAGGATTGTTGACCTCCCAGTTTCTCTGAGGTTCAAGTCTGATTCTGGCTCCGTTGGCACCACCACGCTTGTCACTTCCTCTGAAAGTAGAAGCTGAAGCCCACGCTGTAGATACCAGTTCGGAAATACTCAATCCGGAGTTCAGTATTTTTGATTTTAATGCTTCTGCATCATTTTCATCAATCAGTTCGTGGTCCACTTTAGGGATAGGATCCTGCCAGATAAGTTCTTCCTGTGGAACATCCGGCCCCAGATAACGAGCGCGTGGTCCCATGTCTCTGTGGGTAAGCTTGAACCATGCCCTTGCGAATGCATCAGCAAACGCATCAGGGTTTTCATAAAAATGTCTTGAAATTTTTTCGTAAACAGGATCAAATCTTAAAGAAAGATCTGTTGTAAGCATTGTCGGCCTATGCTTTTTAGAAGAATCAAATGCATCAGGAATGATTTCAGCACCATCTTTGGCTACCCATTGGTGAGCGCCTGCAGGGCTTTTTGTCAGTTCCCATTCATTTTCAAAAAGATTTTTAAAGAAATAATTACTCCATTGAGTCGGAGTTTCTGTCCAGGTTACTTCCAGACCGCTGGAAATGGCATCTCTTCCGCTTCCTGATTTATAAGTACTTGCCCATCCGAGTCCCTGCAGCTCTATTCCTGCACCTTCCGGTTCTTTACCTACATGATCTGCAGGACCCGCTCCATGTGTTTTACCAAAAGTATGTCCTCCGGCAATTAAGGCAACAGTTTCTTCATCATTCATCGCCATACGTCCAAAAGTATCACGGATATCTTTAGCTGCTGCAATCGGGTCCGGGTTTCCGTCCGGTCCTTCCGGGTTTACATAAATAAGTCCCATCTGTACGGCAGCTAATGGGTTTTCAAGATTTCTTGAATGAATATCCCCATCTGCATCATCATCTGTAGGAAGAACAGCTGATTTTCCTTCTACTACTCCTTCTGAGCCATGAGCATAACGTAAATCACCTCCAAGCCATGTTTTTTCTGATCCCCAATATACATCGGAATCCGGTTCCCATACGTCTGTACGTCCTCCTGCAAATCCGAATGTTTTAAAGCCCATCGATTCAAGAGCAACGTTTCCGGTAAGAATTAAAAGGTCGGCCCAGGAAATGTTCCTGCCATATTTCTGCTTGATCGGCCAAAGTAATCTTCTGGCTTTATCAAGGCTCACGTTATCCGGCCAGCTGTTTAACGGTGCAAAGCGTTGCTGCCCTGCTCCTGCTCCCCCTCTTCCGTCACCTACACGATACGTTCCCGCACTGTGCCATGCCATACGGATAAAAAGCGGACCATAATGTCCAAAATCTGCCGGCCACCAATCCTGTGAATCTGTCATCAATGCGTGAAGGTCTTTTTTTACAGCCTCCAGATCAAGGCTTTCAAATGCTTTGGCATAGTCAAAATCCTTATCCATAGGATCAGAGAGGGAAGAATGCTGACGAAGCAGATCCACTCTAAGCTGATCAGGCCACCAATCAGAATTTTTGGTTCCGCCGCCGGCGACATTATTCTTCTTCATGGTTCCGTTATGAAACGGGCATTTGCTGATGTCATTCAAATCTTTTTCCATTGTCGTTTATTTTATGTTGATTAATTCAGTTACATTCTCTGTTGTAAGAACATCACAAACCTACAACGTTTAAATAATAAATACAATCTATTAATTTTTATTTAAATGATAGTTAAAAACTATAAATAAATTCTTCTGACCACATTAAACCTAAGACATAATTGTGGTATTAAGTTAATCATTTTTTAAATTCACTGGGTTGGCTTTGCTCTATTTAGAATAACTCAATGTAAGGGAAAAAGCGGGAAGAAGGAAGGAGGAAGCTGGAAGTTATGGCAGACAAAAAATATCTTCAAGACATTTGTATAAATGAATAGGAAATTAGTAGTTAAATAAAAACTGACCCGGTAAGTTTTCTCTGCTCACACTTCCAGCCAAAGACATAAAAAAAATTAACTACCTTTATATTTATCAAAATATGAACACTGCTATGAAAAAAATAATTGTAGTCATTCTCGTTGCTTTTATCATCATTCAATTCTTCCCTATTGATAAGACCAATCCGCCGCTCACACCCGGCATGGATTTTCTGAAAATAAAAAATACTCCGGAAAAAATTACCCGTACCATCAGGACTTCATGTTATGACTGCCATTCCAACGAAACAACATATCCATGGTATGCCAATATTTCCCCTGCATCATGGTGGGTAAAAAATCACATTAATGAAGGCAGAAAAAGCCTTAATTTTTCTACCTTTGCAGTCTATGAGCCTCAAAGACAGCTTCATAAACTGGATGAATGTATAGAAATGGTTGAAAAGAAAGAAATGCCGCTTGAATCTTATTATATAGGGCATCAGAATGCCAAACTTTCGGATGAACAGCGTACAGATCTTATTCAATATTTCAAAAAGGTAAAAGAAGATACTGAGAGAGGAATCATGTTTAATAAATAAAGTTGTGGAAAACTGGGAAAATAAACATATTGTTTTTTTTGACGGAGACTGTGGTGTCTGTAATTTCTGGGTGCAGTGGATTCTGGAGCGGGACAGGAAAGACCAGTTCATGTTTGCTTCTCTTCAGTCTGAATTCGGACAGCAGTTTTTATCCGAAAGGGGGCTAGATACTCATGTATTCAATACCATGTATCTTTGGAAACCGGGAAAATATTATCTGATTAAATCAAGAGCAATATTCCAGATTGCCAAACTTTTAGGAGGAATATACTCCCTCGCTTTTTTAGGTAAAATTATTCCTAAGTTTCTGAGTGACAAAATCTACGATCTTGTTTCGAAAAACAGAATGAAGCTGGCCAATCAGAAGTGTTATCTGCCGGATCAGCACCAGAGAAAGAAGTTTATTCAGGTGTAATTTTTCTTACAGAAAAATATCATTCCATAAGAACTTCTTGCAACACATTAAAATAGGTTGTAGAGATTCCTACGGAATGACAAGCTTAGTGGATAATAACAAGCTGGGATTAGTGATAAAAACTAATTTTCACCACATTCATTACTTATTACTTATAAATTAAGCGACCAAACAGAATAAGAATTTGGTGGGCACTGGATTTTCACCCATTTATCTCCCTGAGTCGTTGGATACCAGCTTGAATTCCCTGTAAAATCTTTAATCTGCTGACTGCTCCAGTTGGTTTCCACCCATCTTTCCTGCCAGCTTGATGAAGTATTGATATAAACAACAAGCCCCGGATTACCATTATACCCGTTTCTTCTTGCTATATATTCATCATTGTCGGTATACAGAATAGAAGTTGTGCCGGTAGCTTTATTATTGTGAATCCAGATCAGGTTGTTAAGTCTTTCTTTGTTCAGCCATTCTTCATAATCCCTGTAAAAAATAGTCGGATATCCTTCATGGGTCAGAATGTAAGCATATGCCGGCATTTTATTGTAGATGATATCTGTATCATGATTGGCTACGAAAGTGACTGCTTTGTAAGGGTTTCTTTTCCACATCATATCATCATTCAGAACATTTAAATTTCCATTGTCAAACGCTTCATCCATTTTATAATAAGCTGCAAAATCAAATACAGAACTGTTGGCATTACTGGACCACCAGTCCAATGTATTCACGTTGGAATCCCATAGCTCTCCCACAGAGAATCCTCCAACCTTAGAATTCCATGTATTGACAACCCACGGGCCAAAACCTTTGACGTAATCAAACCTCCAGCCATCAAATTTCATCACGTTTTTATAATATTTAGCAACAGAATCGTCCCTTCCCCAGAGCCAGTCCTGCACATGAGGATTGGCATGGCACAGATCCGGGAAACCTCCAAAAGCTCCTTCATCATTATTTCCGTAGGCATTCTTATAAAAATCATTATAGTTTCTCTGGAACTTTCCTGAAGCTACTCCCGAAAAATCCGTCCAGGTATTGGTTCCGGTAAAAGGATTGGCTTCGGATTGCCCGCCGCTGTTATGGTTAATCACAATATCTGCATACACCTGCATATTTTCATCATGCGCTTTGGTAATTAATGCCTCCAGCTCGGCCCTTGACCCAAAACGGGTTTCCACACTCCCATTCTGATTAAAGTTTCCAAAATCATAATAATCTGTAGGGTCATATCCCATAGAGTATGCTCCGTTTTGTGCTTTTGATGCGGGAGGCAGCCATACAGCACCAATTCCTGCATTGGACCACGCTGTCAGCTTATCTTTAACAGTATTCCACCAGTTGCCGCCATCAGGAACATCCCAGTAGAAACCCTGCATCAATACGCCACCGCCGGGTCCGGCAATAAATTTACTTTGTGCAGAGCCTGAACCGCTTCCTGTACTGAAAGGCCGCCCGTCATGATTCGTTACATTCACCGTTTTATTGTGGACCTCTTCCTTTTTGGAAGGTTCCATTGTTAATTCATCACTGTTCCGGCATGAGTGAGCAAACGCTAAAGCCAGCAGGGAAAGAAAAAAATATGTTTTTTTCATCGCAATAATTAATTATGAATCTATTAAACAAGATACAATTTTATTAAAAACAAATTCAAATGAATGGGAAATATTTTAATTTTCAATAATAAATCAGGAAGAAAGACATTTAAATTTTTCATTAAAAAATCATAAAATTTTAAGATTCTCGAAACAATTTTTCTTTTAATCCATATATTTGCATACTATGGAATATAACACCCAAAAAACTCAGCTTCATATGCCGGAATACGGCAGAATTATACAACAGTTGGTTGAGCGCTGTAAAGAACTTCCTACCAAAGAGGAAAGGAATGAAATGGCTATGGCAATCATCGATTTTATGGGTCAGAGAAACCCGCAACTTCGCGACGAAGAAAATTATAAACATAAACTTTGGGATCATCTTTTTATTCTTGCAGATTATGATCTGGATGTAGAATCTCCCTATCCGTTTCCTACCAGGGAACAATTGGCTGAAAGACCTAAAAGAATGGAATATCCAAAACTTCAGGGTGACTTTAAGTTTTACGGAAAAAGTATTCTTCAACTGATAGAAAAAGCAATTGAACTAGAAACAGGAGAAGAAAAAGAAGCTCTTATTGAAGTGATTGCCAACAACATGAAGAAGTCTTACAATGTCTATAATAAAGAACATGTGACGGATGATGTGATTTTCCGCCACCTGAAAGAACTGTCTGAAAACAGGTTGGATCTTACCGGAATAGATTCTCTTGAAAAAAGTAAAATCTATTACACCAATAATAACAACAACCGAAATAATAACAATAACAACAGGAACAACAGCAATAATAAGAACAATAACCAGCCCAACAAAAGAAGGCATAATAACAATCATAAAAACAGAAAATAATGAGTGGAACATTTCAAATAAGAGGAGGAAAAAGACTGCAGGGTGAAATAACTCCACAAGGAGCCAAAAATGAGGCTCTACAAATTTTATGTGCGGTTCTCCTGACGGACGAAGAAGTAAGAATCAAAAACATTCCGGATATTCATGATGTGAACAGACTGATTGAAATTCTTGGAGATTTTGGGGTAAAAGTTACGAAAAACGGACAGGGAGATTATACTTTCAAAGCGGATCAGGTAAATTTTGATTATATAAAATCCAGCGAATTCAAAAAAGACGGAGCAAAATTACGTGGATCGATTATGCTGATGGGGCCAATGCTTGCCCGTTATGGAGAAGCTTATATGCCGACTCCGGGAGGTGATAAAATCGGAAGAAGAAGACTGGACACCCACTTCCAGGGACTTGTTGAATTAGGTGCTGAATTTAATTACGATGAAGAAGAATATTTCTACTCTTTAAAAGCTAAAGAATTAAGAGGAAAATTTATCTTACTTGAAGAAGCTTCTGTAACCGGAACTGCCAATATTGTAATGGCAGCTGCTTTGGCAAAAGGTAAAACAAGAATCTACAATGCTGCCTGCGAACCTTATCTTCAGCAATTGTGTAAAATGCTGAACAGAATGGGAGCCAATATCTCAGGAATCGGGTCTAACCTTCTTACCATTGAAGGAGTAGATTATCTGAGAGGAACTGAGCATACGATGCTTCCGGATATGGTTGAAATCGGATCCTGGATTGGTCTTGCAGCGATGACAAAGTCTGAAATCACCATCAAAAATGTAAACTGGAACCAGCTTGGTGTTATCCCTAACACATTCAGAAAATTAGGGATCCAGCTTGAGCAGAGCAATGATGATATTTATATTCCTGCTCAGGAACATTATAAAATCCAGAAATTTATTGACGGATCTATCCTGACTATTTCGGATGCTCCATGGCCAGGATTTACACCGGATTTATTATCTATCATTTTAGTAGTGGCTACTCAGGCAAAAGGAAGTATTCTGGTTCATCAGAAAATGTTTGAATCCAGGTTATTCTTTGTTGATAAATTAATCGACATGGGGGCTCAGATCATTTTATGTGACCCGCACAGAGCTACCGTAATCGGATTGAACCAGGAAGCGCCGTTAAGAGGAACCACAATGGTTTCCCCGGACATCAGAGCCGGAAATGCACTTCTTATTGCTGCGCTTTCAGCAGAAGGAAAATCAATTATCCACAACATCGAGCAAATCGACAGAGGATACGAAAATATCGATGGCAGGCTAAGGGCTATTGGTGCTGACATCGAGAGAATTTAAAATTATTTATTTAAAACAAAAGCGTTCGGAATATTCTGAACGCTTTTTTGTTTGACTACTTTCTTTTTTACCACTGAAATTGTTTTACACTTTATAAAACCACAAAAGTCACAAAAGGGCTCATTTTAAAAGTTCACTTAAGTAAGTTTAAAATACTGTAGAAAAGTTCACATAAGATGAAAATCAAAGATTCACAAACTTAGGTGTGCTTATTACGCAGAAGGTTTGGTTCTGAAAAAAATTACGTGTTTAAACTTTTGTACCTTTTGTGGTTAAAATAATGAATATAAAAGTTTAAACAACCTCCCTGTTAACAATTCTTTGAATTTTCGACACCCCTCCAGAGAAGAGGAATACTCACCCGTCAAATAGCGACCATCAACTCTATATTGGTTTTCAAATAACTTTAAATAAAAAGTGCCCGGTAAAAGAACCGGACACTTTGGGTAATTAAAACTATATGAATCTCACTTAAAAATATGTTCTGCAGGTGTATTCTACCGTCGTATTGATAAGTTTATTTTTATTCAGATAGACCTCAAGCAGCTGAAAGTCTTCTGAATTGACATTAATATATAACTGTACGGAACCAAAACTATATCCGTTCACATACTCTACATTAGCAGATAACACTCTATGACAGATGCCTAATTGATTATAGATAGTGTTCATCAAATGTTCAAATTTCATTTTGCCATTCAACTCTATTTCCAGTAACAATTCTTTTTTAGGCAGGTTTATTTTGTTTTGTAAAACCTGCAGGCCGGGATTAGGTGTAACCATCGCTAAACATTTTTGGGTTAAACATTATCAGATCATATCGCGCTCTGCATTTAAATCTGTGACAAAAATATAAAAAAATATTAGTCCACCAAATTAGTGGACTAATATTTTTAAAAATTTAACATAAAAAAAAGAAGCCTCTTCAGCTTCTCTATATTTTTTAAAGGGTTCCTACTCTTTCAAGTTTCTCTGAACCTGCCAGCCCATTAGGGTTACAACCAGGTTCTCCTTCAGGAACTTTCAGGTTTTTCTTAGTATAAAATTCTTCCCAGAATGTATTCGTTTTTCCCGTTTTGGGATCAATAAAGGTCATAGGTTCCAATTTAAAAATATGATCTTCACGAAAAGCTCTTTCCACAAAATCCGAACAGTAATATGAGTTTTCATCCAGAATGTAATTAAAATTATAAGGTTTTCCCAGCATGGAGTGTGCTTTTTTAACAGCTTCAGGAATGGCTTTCCGGTATTCTTGTTTTAAACGGTAAACCATCACCTCCTGCCCTTCTTCTTTCTGATCTTTTATAAAATCCTTAAGGTTCTGTTTTTGTGAACCGCCTTTTGGAGCAGCATGCAGGACATAAAAACGGCTATCTTCTTTTTCAAGAATTCCTATATGGTCAAATGAAGCAGACTTTTGCTTTTGAGTGACGTTATTGATGGCTCCGGATAGCCCGGATTCTTTTGCCGTAACAAAAAGCAGATCTCCGTTTTTGAGCTGTACCGTTCCGGGAGAATTACTGTTACATTGAGCCAATATGACCAATAAACAGAACCAAAATCCTGTAACTGTAATTCCTTTAATTTTTTTTCTGAAAGACATTGTAAATTCTGACATCTGATTATACTTCCGGAATCAAAATTACAAAATAGAATTCATTACATTTGTGGGAATATTGATGTATTCTTCCTATCAACCCAAACATTTTCAACATTCTCATGCCACATATTTTATTAGTTGAAGACGACGACAGACTTTCAAAATTGATTGCAAAAGGATTCCAGGAAGCTCAGTTTGAGGTTACTGTGGCTTACGATGGAATTTCAGGGATGAAACTGGCCCTGCAGAATCATTTTGATCTGATTGTAACGGATATTGTACTGCCCAAAAAAGATGGACTTGAATTTTGCAGTGAGATCAAAACTCTAAAACCTGATCTTCCTGTCATTATGCTTACCGCACTGGGAACTACTGATGATAAACTGGAAGGGTTTGATGCCGGAGCGGATGATTACCTCACCAAACCTTTTGAAATGCGGGAACTGGTGGCAAGAATCAAAGTACTTCTGAAACGCTTTTCACAACAGAGACACCAGAAGGTTTTTGTACTGAGATATGATGGAATTGAAATGAATCTGGAACAGAAAACAGTAATCAGAGATCATATCCCGATCAAGTTAACGCCCAAAGAGTTTAATCTTCTGAAATTTATGCTTGAAAATTCAGAAAGAGTTCTTTCCCGAAGTGAAATTGCAGAGAAAGTATGGGAAACCCATTTTGATACCGGAACCAATTTTATTGATGTCTATATTAATTACCTCCGGAAGAAAATTGACAAAGATTTTGAAACCAAGCTTATTCACACCAAGGCCGGCATGGGATTTATTCTGAAGAAAAATTACGAGTCAGGCATTGTGCAATAATGATGGAAATAAATTAAAAATATTCGGATGAAAATCAGGACCCGGCTAACACTGCTTTTTACCTTAATCACTGCAATGCTTGTAAGTGTTTACAGTATTTCGATCTATTATTCATCCAAGGAAGCCAGAGAGCAATCTTTTTACAGCGAACTCCAAAACGAAGCCATCGCCAAAGCGGACCTGTTTTTCAGAAGTTCATTACCTGAGCAGGAAATGCATAAGCTCTATCAAAACAATACCAGAACACTGAATGAGGTTCAGGTAGCAATTTATGATAGTAATAAGCAATTGGTTTATCATGATGATGCCAGAGTAGATTATGTAAAGGAAACCCCTGAAATGCTTTCACAGATATTCAGGAAAAAAAGAATCAGTTTCTTTTTAAATGATCTGCAGGTCATCGGAATGGTGTATCATTATGAAGGAAAATCTTATGCTGTAACGGCCGCGGCTTATGACAAATACGGATACGAATATCTCACACATCTTTTAACCATCAGTATTGTTTCCTTTTTCAGTATTCTGATCCTGATCTATCTTTCAGGAATATTCCTTTCCAAAAAAGCATTGAGCCCGCTCAGTGATATGGTAAATCAGATCAAAAAGATGACTGCCGGAAAATTACAGCTGCGCCTGAAAACAACTAAGGAAAAAGATGAGCTTAATGAACTGGCCCAAAACTTCAACGGAATGCTGGAGCGGCTTGAAAATTCTTTTGACTCTCAAAAGCACTTCGTAGCGAATATTTCGCACGAACTGAGAACCCCTCTATCAGCCATTATTACAGAACTTGAACTGGCTTCCGAAAAAGATAAAACCAAAGAAGAATATCAGAAAACCATCCGATATGCGCTGGAAGATGCCCGAAATATGGTAAAGCTTTCCAACAGTCTGATGGATCTTGCCAAAGCGAGCTATGATCCCAATGAAATCAGTTTTTCTGAAGTACGCCTGGATGAAGTTCTCCTGGAATCTTATACCAAAACAATAAAAGAAAATTCAAAATATAAAGTTTCACTCAACATAGAAGACTCAGTAGAAGAACACCAGCTTATCATCCAGGGAAATGAATACCTTCTGCAGGTTGCTTTTAATAATCTCATTGACAACGCCTGCAAATATTCACCGGACCATACTTGCCTGATTGACGTGAAAGTTCACTCCAAGACTCTTACCATCAGCTTCAGCAATATAGGAAATATCATTTCTAAAGAAGATTTACAGCATATTTTCAAGCCATTTTACAGAAGTGAAGCCTCCCGGCAGGAAAAAGGGCATGGAATAGGATTATTTCTTACTGAAAAGATCATTAATCTTCACCATGCAAAAATCAACGCAGTATCAGAATACAATGAGACTGTTTTCACAGTTCTATTTGATATTATATAACCTTCTGAAGAAACAGGGTTCATTACCTTTTTTTGCGCTGATAACAGATATTCACGATAAAAACTATACTGCTGGTCACAAAAGGTATAATGTGTAAAAAATGTCTGAATAAAAGAGTCCCGGACTTTTTTTCTTCTGCAATACTTTGTATGCCCAAACCAACGAAAAAAAGTGAGATCAGAAGCAGAACAAGCTGTATTTTCCAATGTATTCTTATCATGGGATAAATCTTTTAATGACCAGATGTTCTGCTAAAAACAGTTGTTCCTATACTTGCAGCGATAACACAGCCAATAGAAATCCACTGTACAAAAGATAACTTTTCAGCAAGGAAAACCAATCCTGAAAGTGCAGCAAATGCAGGTTCCAGACTCATCAGAATACTGAAAGTTTTAGCCGGAAGTCTTTTCAAAGCCATAATTTCCAAAGAAAACGGCAAGGCACTCGAAAGAATAGCCACACCAAGACCTTTCACAAAAATGGTCGGTGTCAGGTTGAAAACAGCACCATCCCATATGGTAAAAGGAATAATCACCAGACTCGCAAATATCATTCCTGTTGTTACAGCATCCTTTCCGTCCATTATTTTAGAAACCTTACCTCCCATGATGATATAAACAGCCCAGAACATTCCTGCCAGAAAAGCCAATCCGAGACCTATTAAATCTACATGATTATTTTGCCACGGAACGATCAGTAAAATTCCCGCACAAGCCAGCAAAGCCCATACTACATCAAGCAGCTTACGGGATAAAGCCAGTGCAAGAAATAAAGGCCCCGCAAATTCTACAGTCACAGCCAGTCCCAATGGAATCCTTTGAATTGCCATATAAAAAATAAGATTCATTGCTGCCAGCCCGATTCCATATATTGCACAATATTGCCACTTCTGTCTGTTAAATGTTAAAAATTTCGGACGGTTAATCAAGGTAAGCAGAACCGCTGAAAGTACAATTCTTAAAGTAACTGTACCAATAGCACCTATTGCCGGAAAAAGCTGCTTCGCAATGGATGCTCCACCCTGCACACAGATGATTGCTAAAAGCGTAGCCGGTATTGCTATATTTGATTTTTTCATGCCTAAAATATATCATTCAAAAGATTTTGGAAAGAAACTTCCGCGATTAACAAACTCTTATTTTATACTTAAACCATGAAATTTACTATATAAAATAACTGCTACCAAATGTATTGATTTTTTCCCTTTTGCAATGGATACAGTTCTCACTTATTAATAAGACTTAATAAATATTTTTAATTCCTTTCACTCTAAACAAGAAATTATTTTCTCTAATAATTTTCTAATCATATTCTAAAGCTTTTCTAACTGCATAAAACCCCGGCTCTTTTTACTTTTGCACAGTAAAAATAAAGCATATGGACCCAGATCCTTACAGTAATTATCAATCTTAAAGCTTTAGTTGTACCACTTTTCCCGTACAGCTGAAAAAGCTTTATAAAAACAGGAAAAGTTATGAATACCTTTGAATTCACCCTTCGTTTACTGACTACATTCTGCCTGGGAGCCGGTATTGGCTTCGAAAGACAATGGCGTAAAAAGAATGCAGGTCTCCGTACCAACACACTCGTATGCATCGGCTCTTCAGCTTTCGTATTGATAGCCATCAGAATTGGTGGTGATGCAGCCGGAAGAATTACCTCTTATATTGTCAGCGGAATCGGTTTTCTCGGCGGCGGCGTTATTATGAAAGACGGCCTAACCGTGAGAGGGCTCAATACAGCAGCCACATTATGGTGCTCTGCAGCCATAGGTGCATTGTGTGCTCTCGGATATCCTAAAGAAGCCCTTATTACAGTCTTCTTCATTATTTCTACCAACATATTCCTGAGACCCACTTTATCCTCAAAAAAAGAAGCAAGGAGCAAAAAACTGCTCAACAACAGGAAAAACAATACAGAAAAAATAAAAATCAGCAACAGCACTCAATTGTTTTAAGAGCATGAAAAAAATAATCTTAAGCAGTATAATTCTCTTTGCAGTCTCCTGTAAGGACAATATACCTCAGCAAAACAACGAACGGGAAATAATCATTCAGGGTAACCAGGTTACCATCCCGGAAAACAATCCTGTATTCAAGAAAATTAAAGTACAGATCGTCACAGAGCAGGAACACAGTGATGGTGTTGTTTCAGCAGGAACAATTCAGGCCATTCCCAACCATTATGCAGAAATTGCCAGTCCTTTTTCCGGAAGAATTACCAAATCCTTTATTCAGCTTGGACAAAATGTTTCTGCCGGAAGCCCTCTTTTTGAAATCCTTTCTTCTGATTATTTTTCAGTTCAGAAGGATTATACAGATGCTCTGAATGATGTACAGCTTGCAGAAAAAAATTACAGACGCCAGCAGGATCTGGTCAGACACGGAGTAGGCATTCAGAAAGAACTGGACGAAGCGGAAACCGATTTCAAAAATAAAAGAACATCTCTTTCCAATGCTTCTTCAGCCTTAAAAGTATATAACAGCAAAGGCGGGGGTATAGGAAGCCCTCTTATTGTAAGGGCTCCCATTAACGGAGAAGTTATTTCCAACAGAATTGTAAACGGCCAATATCTGAAGGGAGATGCAGATCCGGTGATCATGATTGCAGAATTATCAAAAGTCTGGATTTCGGGTGATGTAAAGGAAAAAGACATCCGCTTTGTCAATACAGGAGATCAGGTTTCAGTAAAAGTAAGCGCCTATCCGGACAGAAATATTACCGGAAAAGTATATCACATCAATGAAATAGTGGATAAAGATACCCGAAGCATCAAAGTCCTTATTGAATGTGATAATCCTGACCGGAAACTAAAACCGGGAAAGTACGCCACCGTGAGCTTCTCAACAACACCTGAAAAAGCTGTGATGATTCCTGTAACATCCTTAATGCAGCACGACAGCTCCCAATATGTGTGGGTAAAAACCGGTAAGAACCAGTTTGCCAAACGTTTTGTGACTACAGGAGAAACGGATCAGAAAAAAGTAAGAATCACAGCAGGCTTAAACCCCGGAGAAATCATCATGACCGATGAGGAATTTATATGCCGGATGTGAAATAATGTAAATGAAAATTATGAAGAAATTACTCACACTCTCTATACAGAAGAGATGGCTGATGCTTGCCCTCTTCCTTTTACTGGGATTCTTCGGATATTATTCCTGGACCAGATTATCCATAGAAGCTTATCCCGATATTGCAGATGTAACTTCCCAGGTGGTTACACAGGTTCCGGGACTGGCCGCTGAGGAAGTAGAACAGCAGATCACCATCCCTTTGGAAAGATCACTGAACGGACTTCCCGGAATGCATGTGATGAGAAGCAAAAGTACCTTCGGGCTTTCCATTATCACTATTGTTTTTGATGATGGGATTGATGATTACTGGGCCCGGCAGCGTATTCAGGAAAGACTGACGGATGTAGAGCTTCCTTATAATGCACAGCCCGGTCTAGATCCCCTCACCTCTCCCATCGGCGAAGTTTATCGTTATATCATAGAAAGCAATAACCACAGTCTGCGGGAGCTTACAGATTTACAAAAATTTGTCATTATTCCCCGCATCAAACAGGTTTCCGGGATTGCTGATATTACCAACTTCGGAGGGATTACCACCCAGTTCCAGATCGAACTGGATCCTCATAAGCTTGAACAGTATGGACTTTCTCTTTCGGAAGTAACTGAAACCATTTCCAAAAATAATGTAAGTGCCGGAGGAAGTATGCTTCCCCGCGGAAACCTAGCCTATGTCATCCGTGGGATAGGATTGATAAAAGATTTAAATGACCTTGGAAAAATTGTAGTAAAAACCCAAAACGGAGTTCCTGTTTTTTTAAATGATGTAGGAACACTGAAATACGGAAACCTGGAAAGAAAAGGGATTCTTGGTTATACAGACCGGAAACGTAATTATTCTGAAAGTGTGGAAGGAATTGTGCTTTTATTAAGAGGGCAAAATCCCTCGCAAGTGCTGGCAGGTGTACATGAAGCGATAGAAGAACTGAATAACGAAACACTTCCTCCCGGCGTAAAAATCCATCCTTTTCTGGATCGGACAGAACTTGTAAAAACAACGCTCACCACAGTTTCTCATACCCTTACCGAAGGAATTGTTCTGGTTATTATTGTCCTGATTGTATTTCTCGGAAGCTGGCGCGGAGCATTGCTGGTGGCCATCACCATTCCGCTTTCTTTATTATTTGCTTTTATATTAATGCATTTTACTGACATTCCGGCCAATCTTCTTTCACTCGGAGCCATTGATTTCGGAATCATTGTGGACGGAGCCATCGTTATGCTGGAAACCATTCTGAAGAAGCGGGAAGAAAATCCGGAAGAAGCATTGGAAGAAAAAACCATTACTCAAAGGGTGATTGAAGTAGCCAAGCCCATTTTCTTTTCAACAATTATTATCATCACCGCTTATCTGCCCTTGTTTGCTTTTGAACGGGTAGAGAAAAAACTGTTTACCCCCATGGCTTTTACTGTAGGATATGCCCTATTGGGTGCGCTCGCTGTAGCATTACTTCTGATCCCGGGATTAGCATATGTTATCTACCGCAAACCACAAAAGATTTATCATAACAAATGGCTGGAAAAACTCGCTGCTGCCTATGGGAAAAGAATGGAAAGAATAATGCAGACTCCCAAAAGAGTTATTATTCCGATCATTATTGTATTGATATCTTCCGGGATTCTGTCTTACACCGTAGGAAAAGATTTTCTTCCGGAGCTGGACGAAGGCTCTATCTGGCTGCAGGTACAGCTGCCACCGGGAATATCCTTAGCCCAATCAAAAGAAATGAGTGACACCCTGCGGGCCCGTACCCTGAAACATTCCGAAATCACTTATATGATGGTACAGGCGGGCCGGAATGATGATGGTACAGATCCGTGGACAGCCTCTCATTTCGAGGTTTCCATTGGAATAAAACCTTACAGCGAATGGCCTTCCGGGAAAACAAAAGCAGACCTCATCAGAGAACTCGCGGCAGATTATAAAGACATGCCGGGATTCACGGTAGGTTTTTCACAACCTATGATTGACGGAGTAATGGATAAAATCTCCGGAGCGCACAGTGAGCTGGTGGTAAAAGTATATGGAGAAGATTTTAAAGAAACCAGACGCATTGCAGAAGATGTTTTGTCTACCTTGAATAAAATTCCTGGTTCGGCAGACCTTGCCATTGATCAGGAGCCGCCGTTACCTCAGCTGCAGATCATTGCGAACAGGGACAGAATTGCTCAGTATGGCCTGAATGTAGCAGATGTTGCCGACCTTATTGAAGTGGCATTGGGAGGAAAAGCCATTTCCCAGATCTTTATCGGCAATAAAGTGTATGATATTTCCTGTCGTTACACGGAAGACAGCCGCAATACTCCGGATAAAATCGGGAACCTGATGCTGACCTCAGCTTCCGGAGCCAAAATACCACTGTCTCAGGTAGCAGAAGTTAAATTAAGCACGGGCGAAAGTACTATTACCAGAGAAATGAACAAAAGGCATCTTACGGTAAAGCTTAATCTGAGAGGCACCGATCTTTCTTCGTTCCTGAAAAAAGCCCGGGATACAATTGAAAAAGATGTACAATATGATCACGAAAAATACCAGATTAAATGGGGCGGTCAGTTTGAAAATCAAAACAGGGCTTATTCAAGACTCGCATTTATTGTTCCGCTCGCACTGGCCATTATGTTTCTGTTATTGTATGGTGCATTTGGAGATTTCAGACAGGCCTTGGTCCTGATGTCTATTGTACCATTGGCATTATTTGGCGGAATGCTGGCACTCAATATCCGGGGAATGTCTCTGAATGTTTCTTCAGCAGTAGGATTTATAGCCTTATTCGGAGTTGCCATCCAGAACGGAGTCATTATGATTTCTCACATCAACGATCTGCGTAAGAAAGGATATGAACTGAAAAATGCCGCCATCAAAGGAGCAAAAGATCGTTTCAGACCTGTACTGATGACTGCAACGGTTGCTGTAATCGGATTATTTCCGGCATCATTGGCCACAGGAATCGGTTCTGATGTACAGCGCCCACTGGCAACTGTCATTGTCTACGGACTGATGTTCTCCACTGTTTTAACCCTATTTGTACTGCCGGCGATTTATTTTATGGCTGAATGCAGAAACGAAAACAAAATTTAGAATCAGATGAAAATTAGAATTCACTTTATCATAGTATCCTTTGTATTGCTCAGCATTACAGGTATGAAGGCACAGGAAAAAGAATTTTTGCCATTTGAAGAATACCTGAATCTTGTTGGAAGTAAAAATTTAGGCTATGCTTCTCAGAAGTACAATGTAAGTATAGCTGAAGCTGCTATCCAGACCGCCAATATGTTTCCTGATCCTCAATTGGAAATGGAAACCACCAATAACGGTGTGAATCAAAATATGGGTTATGTGTACGGGGCATCACTCAGCTGGACACTTGAGCTTGGCGGTAAAAGAAAAGCCAGGGTAAATCTGGCCAGAAACCAATCTGAACTGAGCAAACTACAATTGCAGGATTTCTTCAGGAACCTCCGTGCAGATGCCAGCTTAGGGTATATTGATGCATTAAAATCCAAAGCATTGCTTGAAGTTCAGCAGGATTCTTATAAAAAAATGCAGCAGCTCGCAAAGTCCGACAGTATCCGCTACAGGTTGGGAACCATATCACTTGTAACCTCCAAACAAAGTAACCTGGAAGCAGCTTCTTTACTCAATGAAGTATATCAGGCTGAAAGCGCAGAACATCAGGCCCTCACCAGTTTATCTGTATTTCTGGGAGACAGCAAAATTGTAGACAGAGAGGTTGCCGGAAATTTTAATGCCTTCAACAGGGATTTCAGTATCGATGACCTGATTCTCCAGGCATTGAATGAAAGAGCTGACTTATTAGCCGCCAGGCAAAATACCGAGGTTGCCAAAAGCCAGATCAATCTTGAAAAAGCCAACCGTGTCATAGACCTTGGCATCAGTGCAGGAGGAGAACGCCACACAGAAGCCATCAACGAAATTGCACCTTCCCCAACTGTAAATGCAGTAAAAATAGGCATTAGCATTCCCCTTAAATTTTCCAATAAAAGAAATGCAGGATTAAAAATAGCAGAAATGGCATCTTCACAGGCAGAAATTGAATACAGACAATTCGAACAAGGGATAAGAGCTGAAGTAATGCAGGCCTATCAACAGTATACAGCCACCCAGAAACAGCTCAGACAATTCCACAATGGAATGCTTACGGAAGCCGAAAGCATTCTGGAAGGAATTATTTACAGCTATAAAAGAGGAGAAAGCTCTATCCTTGAAGTCCTGAACGCCCAGAGAACTTATAACAATGTAAGGAAAGACTATTATCAGGCCCTTGCAGATAATGCATCTGCTTTGATTGAGCTTGAGCGTAAAGCAGGAATCTGGGATATTCATTTTTAGCTGGAAGAGGGAAGCTGGGGGATGGAAGTTTACGAAAGCCGATGAATAAATACACACCATTTAATTAACTTTTTAATCCCACCAAACGACAAACATTGATTCTAAAAACACAACTATAACTTCCAGCTTCAAACTTCCGGCTTCCAGCATAAAAAAAGCCCTGAAATCAAATAGATTTCAGGGCCTTTTTTATCTTTTATACTGAGATTCATAAATTCCGATCCAGTCGTCGGGAGTCATTTTCTTACTAAGCTCAGCGATCAGTTCAAAAGGGATATCTTCTACTTTTTTAAAGCGGATACAGGATTTACCCATATCCAGCTTCTTTTTGGAATGTTCTGGATATTCTGCCACAAACCAATCGAGAAGTTCCGGTTTTGAATAAAGCCCCATATGGTAAAGCGCTATAAAATTCTTCTGGGAAGCCAGATTAATGAATGGCAGTGGGGTTCCGGGTGCACAATGATATCCTGCAGGAAATGTTGCCAAAGGAACTACCCAACCTATCATCCCATAATTTGTAGCTTCTTCGAAACCTTTTGGAAGATTGTCATTCACTGTATCAAAAAGTTTTTTAAAAGCCTCTTGTCTTTCTTCAGGAATTTTTGAGATATAATCTTCTATGGAAACTGACTGAATCTGCATATTTTAAATTTTCTCTAAAATACAACTATTTTATAAAATTATACACATTGAACATCTGAACATCCTTACTGCTCTTTTGAAGGAACATCATTTTATTGACATTCGGAACATACTGAATCATATTTCCATCTGCGAAGCCATAGTTCTGGAAAAAGTTTCTTCCTTTATAATCAAGGCTTACTTCCTGAGGTTTCAGATTGGCAAAATCAAAAACTTTCATAGAAAATCCTGTATTCCCGAATGCTCCTTTCGGATAGAATGCAGAAATATAAAGTTTCTCCCCGGCATCAACAATATGAATCCTTTTTCCTGTAGAAGTTCCCGCAGCTACAAACTGCTTTACCTCACCTTCTTTATTAAATTTGATCAGCATTCCTGCATCCAGTGAATATACAGGATCCGGGAAACGGTTCATTGCCGTGGGCATCGGTCTTGTTACAGTTTCCTGTTGTACAGCCATTAAAGTTTCATCTCCTTTTACAATTGTTTTGATGACCTTTACATCACTCATATCTTTGCTTCCGGCTAAATTGGTATTACTGATCACTGCTTTTCCGGATTTCATATCATAAAACATTACTGTTCCGAAAGTACTTGCACCAATGGTAACCGCAGCGTTTTTTCTTCCAAATGTCACCAGACAATCGCTGTCATTTTTACTGAATGCATATAATTTTTCAGGAATATATTTATCATCAAACGGAAGGTTTTTATCCTCAGTATTCGAAACAAGTTCCAGCTTATAGGATTCCTTCCAGCCTGCTGCTTTTCTCAGTACAACAATTTTCGCGGAGTTAGTCAGCGTCAAAGACTTTTCAACATAATCATTACTCAATGTGATTTCTTTGTTCCAAACCGGAGAAAGTGTTCTCAGATCCAGGACCAGAACATCATTCACATTATCTGTTTTTTTGTTGGCATACCTGTCATTGAAGATCGCTGCATATTTACCGTTTTCTGAGAAAAGAACATATGTAGTTCCTGATTTGTTGGTAGATTCGATGCTGTATTTTGCAATGCTTTTGGTGGTAAAAGTACCTTCTTTTTTACTGAAAACATGCTGGAATACTTCCTTCCTGTTTTCTTTCCCGAAATACTCTTCCGTAAAGGCGATAAATTTATCATCATCAATCTGCTGTGAGCCAAGGTAGTTGTGAAGTACACCATTTGTTTTGTTGGCATAATCTTTCACATACGTATCCACAAGGCTTCCGTTCTGATCCAGTTTTCTCATCAATAATTTCTTATGTGGGAAAACATTTCTCATCAGTCCGTCAATATTGATGGCGCTGAACATATAAGAGTTGTAATCATCTGCCAGTACCAGTTTATCATCCGTTTCAAGATTGGCGTCCACGGTGAACTTTGTTCCCTCAGTCACTTTTGTCTGTGCATAACTGTACACAGCAGCTGTCATTAATGCCGAAGCAATAATCTGTTTAATCATATTGTTTTCTTTAGTTATTATAAATTTTTTCTTCCAATCTTTTCAGTTCAAGATTGGCATCGTAGGATAGCTTAATATCTACCAGATGCTCCTGCAGTTCATTTAAATATTTCTCTGCTTCCTGGTAATTACCCAAAGCAATATTCAATCTGATCAGGTTAAAATAAAGGTATTCGCCGATCTTTTGGTTGTAAGCAGCTTTCTTATCATTGTAATTTACTTTTGTCAAAGCGGTTTTCCAAAGATCAATCCCTTTCTGCATATTTTCCATGGCTACTTTATTCGGGGCGTAGTCTGACTTTGCCTGAAGTTTTTTCAGATTGGTCGTCACGTAGATATATGCTTTTTCCAGGTCATCGTATTCTCCTTTGTTCTTTACCGTCGCCAGAGTCACCGTAGAATTGATGGTCTGATAACCGAAATTTTCGTTAATGATATTCCTTGTACGGTCCATTGTTCTCTGAAGATATCTTTTTTCCTGGGCGTTCAGGTTGATTTCATTGGTCGGAACACTTGCTACTTCAGTAAAATCCGAGAAATACGTTTTATCCAGCTTTACTGCACCGCCTTGTTTTGCAACGATCCTTGTAGGCTGATTGGCAAAAGTTTTTCCCTGGTTGTCCTGGAAGTTTGTTCTTTCCATTTCGATAACGATATCAAGATAATTTCCGCCTTTTGAAAAACCCGTCACATCCATTTGTGATGCCAGAATTTTGTTATCCACAATCAAAGCGTCTCTCAGATCAGGCTGTTGGTAAACCGGCATTGGAGGAATATTAAGAATGGGTCTTGAAGGTAATCTCAATACAGGAGCTCCGTTGGTTGCAGCAATTTTCTCAACTGCGGATAATTTATTGTATTCTGCTGATTCCAGTTTGTATTTCTCCTGTAATTTTTTTACCTCAGCATCATAATCTTTTAATCTTTCCTGATGTTCGTACTTGGCGTTTTCAACGTTCGTCTGATAATTGTCCACCTTTCTCTGATAATCCTCTTTTGAAATTCTTATCACATCATCTTTTGTAATATTATAGGGAGATTTTACTGTAATCGTGTAATTTCTGTTGGAAAGTTCTGTAGGAAAAACCGGTTCTTTCAAAAGCTGGAAGCTGATCATTTCTTTATCAATTCGCTGAGCTTGGGAAAATTCGGAATAAAATAATGGTATTAAAAAAAGTAGTTTAAATTTATTCATGGTTGTTATAGTTTTCGGCGCAAATGTATAATAATTTTATGAACATTTCCGATAATAATTTTTTCCAGTTATTATGTGAAAAGCTATTAAAAAGGCAGCCACACGAATGTAACTGCCTACAGAAATTATTAACTCAAAAAATTTTATTTCTTAATGGCTTTCACTGTTGATTTTGAGCCATCTTTAAAGTTCATTGTCACTAAATACAAACCAGTATTCAAATCTCCTAACTGAAGCTCAGTAGTCGGATTATCAATAGTTTTCACCACTCTTCCCGCTACATCCGTAACTGTTACAGATTTCACATCTTTGATATCCGCAATATGCAGAACATCTTTGAAAGGATTAGGATATACATTCACTTCTTTTTTCTTAACAGATGTTTCAGCTGTACTTAAATTGGACTGCGTAAGGGAGAAATCATCAAATCCCATATAATATGGCGCCGGTGTTGTATTCAAAGCCTTAATTCCAAATGAGTAATCGCCGGTAGACGTTGGGGTATATGAAACAGTAACTTTAGTATATTCAGTACTGTTACCTCCTCCTGTTGCTGTTTGATCAGAAGTGATAAATGTCGTTAAACTGGTTGCACCGGCAGCAGTTTGTCCATTATTTACCAACACTTCATTCTGCCAGCCTGCATAGCCGTCTCCTACCCAATAGAATGAGAATTCATATGAAGTTCCTGCAGTTAAAGTAAATGTAGGGGTCCATAAATAAGCGGCATTACTATATGGATAATAGATTGTCAGATAATTTGGAGCAGATTTAGGGTCATTATAAGCTTGCTGGGAAGCGTTTGCTGAAGTAAAATTATAGCTGGATGAACTTCCTCCCGGAGTTTGTTTCCAGCACCCTGGAACGATGGCAGAGCCTATATTCGTCATTGCATCAAAATTTTCACTCCAAGGCAGTGTAGTTATCGGAAGACAAGTGGTTGTAAATGATACGGGAACTTCAGTCCAGATACTCTTATCAGTTGCGCTGCAGCTGGATCTCACCCATGCATAATAGGTTGTGGATGGTTGCAATGTACTTATCGGTGCAGAAGTTGTTGTAGACGTTGTAGAGTTTGCAGCATTTAAAACAGTGGAAGCATCCGGCGCGGTATTGCTTGTACTGTAATACACCTCATATCCGCCTGCAGGAACTGAAGATGGTGCTGTCCATCCGATTGTTGCTGAATTTGAATTCACGTTGGATGATGTAACAGCAGTCGGCTCAACGCAGGAAGGAATATTCTGAACAGAAATATTATCAATATAAATAGAACGGTAGGTACCTCCTAAACCATGTTTAAATGCTAACTGCAAATCAGAGCCTGCAGGAATATTAACAGTATATTGCGTGTGGGTAGATGTCAAAGCAATAGGAGAACCAATTGGCGTAAAAGAAGCCGGGTCTGCAGGATTCGATAGAGTACCTATTAATAATGTAGTCCCTGTTGTTCCTGTTTTTGCATAAAATCTGACACGTTTGGTCCCGTCTGAAAGGTTGATCGTTGGAGGTGTAACCAACATCTGGCTTCCTGTAGTAGCGCTTGAATTATATAGATAATAAGCATTAGGGGCTGAATAGTTACTTGATGTAGTTACATATCCATAGCCTGCAAATGATGGACTTTCCAGATATGCCCAGCAGCTTGGCGCATTGTTATTGGTGCTGGTGCCTGTGCTTGTCGTATCAAAGTTTTCTGTATACGGAACTGTGAAAGTAGAACATGCTGTTTTAAATGTTCCTGCAAAATACCATACACTTTGGCCGGTTGCGGTATTACAGTTGGATCTTACCCAATAATAATAGGTCGTATTGGAATTAAGACTTCCTATCGTTGTGCTTGTTCCCGTTACTCCCGGATAAGTAGGTGTTACTGAGCTTGCCGGTGTTGTGTTTGAAGTACTGTGGTATACATCATAACTGGCAGCATTACCTGTCCATGAAACTAAAGCAGAGTTGGCCGTTATGCCTGAAACTGCCTGCAATACAGGAGGTGCACAGTCTGAATAAGCATCCACTGAAAAAGCAAAAATATTCGGGATACCTGAACCGCTTGCTTTCGTTACTGTTACGCTTTGTATCAGCTTCGTCTGATTGGCAGCATCTATTGCCAGTTCGCTTTGATATAATCTTGGATTGGTTCCACCTTCAGGAGAAGGAACATCATCGCCCGCAGCAGGAGTAGCTCCCGCCTTTTTAATCCTTCCTATTCCCTGGATGGCAAAATTGGAACCTCCGTACCAGTCTGCAAGGCTGATATTGGAAAACGTCTGCGAACTGCCATCGGTAAAGTTTACCACAACATTTACTGCAGAACTTCCACTTCCGCTTACGGCAAGCATATACAGTTTGGTAGCGGCTTTCGGTGCCGTAAATGTCAGAGTTCCGTTATCATTGATTGCAGCCAGCCTTAACGAATTGTTGGCATTCAAACTTGCCAACTGGAAGCTCAATCCCGGAGTGGTTCCCACCACGGAATTAATAACTCCATCTACAGGAATACCATACGTAATGGCAGCACTTGTGGAAGTCAGCTGAAAATCTTTAGCTACAAAAGCGTAGGAAACTCCATCTACGTCATTATTTGTAGTAATTGCGGAAGAACCTATACCGTTCGCAATTACATCAGCAGTAAAGCCCGAGGAAACCGGCATAGTTTGATAATTCTGAGCCATCATTGCAGAGGCTGAAAACAGAGCAATAGCAGGTACCACTCTAGAAAATAAATTTATTACCATTTTAATCACATTTATGGCGAAATTAAGGCAAAATAACAATACAGAAATATTATTTTTAACAAAATCATAACATTTCTTTAAAACACACACAAAATCAATATTGAAAACTGCCATTATAACTGAATTTTTCGAAGAACATAAAAGCTCAGGGAATATTTTCTTATTGACTCATAATTTTATTATTGAGAAATTAAATCCTATTTTTGTCATACAAATTTTTTGAACAATGCCGAATATTTCAAACAGAGCACTGCATATGCCGCCATCGCCGGTAAGAAAACTGGTTCCCTTTGCTTTACAAGCGAAACAGAAAGGAATAAAAGTATATCACCTTAATATCGGACAGCCTGATATTGAAACTCCGGAAACAGCTTTAAATGCTTTAAAAAACATCGATTTAAAAGTATTGGAATATGCGCTTTCTGAAGGTAATATCGAGTACAGAAAAGCCCTTACTGAATATTATCATTCATTAGGCTTCTCAGACCTTACTCCTGATAACTTTATTGTTACCAACGGTGGTTCTGAAGCTCTCAACTTTGCGATCTCCACTTTATGTGACGAAGGTGATGAGGTGATTATTCCTGAGCCTTATTATGCCAACTACAATGGTTTTACCAGTACATTTGATGTAAACGTAGTAGCTGTACCTTCTACTATTGATACAGGTTTTGCTTTGCCTCCTGTTGAGGAATTCGAGAAAAAAATCACAGAAAAAACAAGAGCAATCATTATCTGCAACCCTGGAAATCCTACCGGATATCTTTATACCCGTGAAGAACTTCAGAAACTGGCAGAAATTGCCTTAAAATACGATATTGTAATCATTTCTGATGAAGTATACAGAGAATATGTATACGATGGAAAGCAGCAGATCTCCATGCTTGAGTTCCCGGAATTAGCTGAAAACTGTATCATCATCGATTCTGAATCCAAGCGTTATTCTATGTGTGGGGTAAGAATCGGATGTATGGTTACCCGCTCCAGCAAAATCCGTAATGCAGCGATGCTTTTTGCCCAGGCAAGACTAAGCCCTGTTCTTTTGGGACAAATTGCAGCAACAGCGGCACACCAGAATGACGGACCTTATATCAGAGCGGTAAGGGAAGAATATACCCACAGAAGAAATGTATTGGTAGATCTTTTAAATGCTATTCCTGGCGTGATCTGTCCTAAGCCAAGAGGAGCTTTCTACTGTGTTGCCGAACTTCCGGTAGATGATACTGAAAAATTTGCCCAGTGGCTGCTTGAAAAATATTCTCTTAATAATGAAACCATCATGGTTGCACCTGCAGGAGGATTCTACAGCGATCCTGAACTGGGAAAAAAGCAGGTAAGAATTGCCTATGTTCTGAAAGAAGCAGATTTAAAAAGAAGTGCTGAAATTCTTAAAGAAGCTTTAAAGAAGTACAGAGAAGAATTCAGCCTGTAAAATATATCCTATGCCGACAACAAAAAAACGTTATCTGAAAATCCTGTTTTCGATTCTTTTGCTGTCGGCATTGTTTTCCTGTGATTCAAAGAAAACAGAACCAGCTGATTCCCATAAAAATCCATACGAAATTACATTTGTCAGTGTATCGCACATCGGAGGAAATCTGGGAAGTTACAGGATTATCAAAGCTACCAAAGATTCTGTTTTTGCTGAAAAAGGGATGACAGCCAATCAAACTCATAAAGAATGGTCATCTGCCATCAATACCGAAACCTGGAAAAAGCTTATATCACCAGTCAATATCACAGATCTTGACCACATAAAAAGCTCTCCCAGCCAACAGTCTGTAAACGGGATAGATGAGACATTCCAGATTAGGACTCCCAAAAAATCACATATCTATGTGAACTCTTATGCAGACACCTTACATTACAGGCAATTACAACAACTTAAAGAACAACTAGACAAGATTCTTCCCAAAGAATACCAATAAAATATGCAGGAAAATTTTTCATTAAAGCCTTATAACACATTTGGTGTTGATGCCCGGGCCAGGTATTTTACTGAAGTCAATACGATTGATGAATTAAAAGAGGCGCTTATTTTCGCAAAAAACCAATCTCTTCAGCTTCTGTTTTTAGGAGGAGGAAGCAATATTCTTCTTACCAAAGATTTTGACGGCCTTGCCATCAGATTAAATTTAAAAGGAATTTCCGAGGAAAGCATCAATGAAAATGAAGTATTGGTAACCGCAAAAGCAGGTGAAAACTGGCATGAATTTGTGATGTATTGCCTGGAAAAGAATTATGGCGGACTGGAAAATCTTTCATTGATTCCCGGAAATGTAGGTACCTCTCCAATGCAGAATATCGGAGCTTACGGAACAGAAATCAAAGATATCTTTGTCACCTGTCAGGTATTGGATCTGGAGAATCTTGAGCTGAGAACTTTCAATCTTGAACAATGCAGGTTTGGTTATAGGGATTCTATTTTCAAACAGGAAGGAAAAGGCAGATATGTTATTCTGGAGGTTACTTTTAAACTCACCCAAAAAGATCACCATATCAAAACGGAATATGGTGCCATCAAATCCGAACTGGAAAACCTTGACATTGAACATCCGACTATTCAGGATGTTTCCAAAGCAGTTATCAATATCAGACAAAGTAAATTACCGGATCCTAAAGAAATCGGGAATGCCGGAAGCTTTTTCAAAAATCCAACCATTCCTCTGGCTCAGTTTGAAGCATTGAAACTGAAATTTGAAAATATCCAGGGCTATCCAAACGGAGATATGGTAAAAGTTCCTGCCGGCTGGCTGATTGAACAGTGCGGATGGAAAGGGAAACAGATCGGAAATGTTGCTTCACACAAATTACAGTCCCTGGTGATCATCAATGCAACCGGAAACGCTACAGGAAAAGAGATTTTTGATTTTTCTACGGAAATTATCAATTCTGTAAAGGAAAAATTTGGGATAGAGCTTGAGCGGGAAGTGAATATTATTTAATTTAAAATACATAAAGGCTGATTCATATGATTTCAGTCTTTTTTATTTCTTAATGATCTGTAAGTGTCGAATATTTTGAAGTCCCAGGGCAATATATTTTCGCACGGATTTCGCAGATAGCACAGATCCTTATGATACTACTTTATTTCGCTCTTGCTGAAAATCTTCGATTTTCTTGCGCCTTAAAACAGCATCTTATTCAAAAACATTTGCGTCTTTGCGTTTTCCAACCAACAATTAATTCAGGATAAACTCATATCCAGTCTCCGGAAAATCACTATTTTAGCTAAAAAATTTACAATCCGTAATGAAAATAGCGATTCTTGGAGCCGGAAATATGGGACTTTCTTTTTCGAAGTCATTTCTGAAATATGAACTGATCAAACCTGAACACCTACATCTGATTATCAGAAATCAGGAAAAAATTGCCAAAATAGCCGAAGAATTCCCCAAATCTAAAATTTCCACTTTCGAAGAAGTAAAAGAGATTGATGCGGATTTAATCATCATTGCCGTAAAACCTCAGGATTTCCAGACGGTAGCACAAAATATTCAGTTTACGTTAAAAGAAAACCAGATGGTTCTATCCATCATGGCCGGAATTAATATTGAAAAGATTCAAAAACTACTGAATCACCCGCTGGTTGTAAGAGCCATACCGAACTCTCCTACCCTTCTGGGAATGGGAATTACCGGGTATACCGCTGCCAACGGAATATCTTTCAGCCAGTTAATCAATATTGAAAGACTATTGAACAGTACCGGAAGATCGGTTTACCTGGAAGATGAAGAGCTTCTGGATGGTGTTACCGCACTTTCAGGAAGCGGTCCTGCTTATTTTTATTATATCATTGATGCCATGATCAAGGCAGGTATTGAAATGGGTATTGAAGAAAACCTTTCCAAACTTTTTGTAAAGCAGACCATGCTGGGCGCTTATCATTTAATCAATAACTCTGAAAAAAATCTTGAAGAACTGATTAAAGATGTTGCATCCAAAGGCGGAACTACCGAAGCGGCTTTAAAAACTTTTGAAGAAAACAGCTTCAAAGAAATTCTGAAACAGGGAATTCTGAATGCTGAAAAACGGGCAAAGGAACTTAACAGTTAAATTTCTTCTCAATAAATCTGCACAGCAGCCAGCCTATATAGACCCCGAAAGTATTCAGGATGATATCGTCTACCTCAAATATTCCCATTCTTGTAAAATATTGAAGAGCCTCAACGATAACAATACATGAAATAAAACCAAATATCAGAGGTTTCAGCTTTTTCAGTTCAGGAATAATCCATCCCAGAAATCCAAAAGGAATAAACATGATAATATTTCCCAGAACAATCTTCACAACATCTATGGTCTTATGAGGTCCCTGGATAAATTTTATGGTAGAAAAAAAGGGTTCTACGGTAATAAGGTTTTCCTCGTACTGAAATCTGCCCATCCCCAAAAACATCAGGTAGAGCAGAAACAGAATATAAGGAACAATAATGATTTTATATATTTTCTTTAACATTGAACTGCTAATATATTCATTTCAAAAACATTAAATTTGTGTATTAAAATAATTTAATGAAATACGTTCTGCTTACACTTATTTCAGCAATGCTGCTGTCGGTTTCATGGCCAACTTACGGGGTTCCGTTTTTTATATTTTTCGCTCTTGTTCCTCTGATGATGATGGAGCATGGAATTTCAAAATTTTCAGATTATAAAAGAAAAAGCTGGGCTGTCTTCGGATTATCTTACTTATGTTTCGTGATCTGGAATATAGTCACTACAGGATGGCTGTATGGCTCAAAGAATCCTGATGGAAGCCACTCTCTGATGGCTGTTTTATTTCCTGTACTGGTAAATTCTCTTTTATATTCTTTGGTGTTTCAATGCTATCACTGGTACAAAAATGCTCAGGGCACCTATTGGGGTTTAGGTTTTTTGATTGCCATCTGGATGAGCTTTGAAAAATTCCATTTGGGATGGGAGTTAACATGGCCCTGGCTGAACCTTGGGAATGTATTCTCTGACTATCCGAAACTGATCCAGTGGTATGACACATTGGGAGCAACCGGAGGAAGCTTCTGGATTCTTTTAGTTAATGTACTGATTTTTTATGCGGTAAGAACCTGGGAAGCAGGAAGAAAGAGAAAAGCTCTGATTAAAAACTCGGCAATCATTGCAGCTTTAATTGCCCTGCCGATGATTATCTCGGTCATTAAATACAATACTTTTGATGAAAAGCCATCCGGCCAGGTTAATGTTCTGATGCTGCAGCCGGACCTCGATCCTTATGCTGAAAAATATTCGAAAGACAGTTTAACGATAGAACAGGATTTATTAGCGCTTGCTGAAAAAAATTCCACAGGTAAGATTGATTATTATATTGCACCGGAAACAGCACTGCCCGGAAGAGGTTCTATTTCCGAAACAGCTTTTGAAAAAAGTTTGCTTCTCAACAATATCAAAGGATTTTTATCCAACCATCCGGGATCTGTTTTTGCCACAGGAATTTCATCACACCGTTTTTATTATAATCCGGCAGATTTACCTAAAGAAGCCTATCAGATCAATGGTGGTGTTTGGGTAAGCAGTTATAATACAGCTATTCAGCTTGTCCCTGGTCAGAAAGTACAGGCTTACCACAAAGGGAAGCTGGTACCGGGTGTTGAAATATTCCCTTATATGAATGTTTTAAAACCTTTGTTAGGAGATGCCATGCTGAATCTGGGTGGTACCGTGGCTTCTTTGGGAACAGATAAAGAAAGAGTGGCCTTTTCAAACCCTTACAACAAAGGAAAGCTGGCACCTATTATCTGCTATGAAAGCATTTATGGTGAATTTGTAACAGATTATGTAAAAAAAGGAGCTAATTTCTTAGGAATTATGACCAACGACTCCTGGTGGGGAGTAACAGAGGGACACAAACAGCTTTTATCTTATGCCAAACTGAGAGCCATTGAAACCAGAAGGGAAATTGCCCGTGCTGCCAACAGTGGAATTTCAGCGCATATCAATGCAAAGGGAGAGGTCACAGCCGACACTTTCTATGGTGACCAGACAGCCTTATTTGCGAAGGTAAATCTGTATGATACCATAACCTTTTATACGAGAGCAGGCGACCTTCTTTCGAGGTTTTCCATATTTGCATTAGGATTCTTATTGTTTTACTACCTGATTGAATGGTTTAAAAAGAAAACAAAGAAAGCATAATTTTTAAACACGAATTGCACAAATCTTCACCATAATACAACCTGAGTTTTGAGCATAAAAAAAGAGAAAAGCCGGCTGGACGTCCGGCTTTTCTCATTGATAGAAGATAGAATTGATTCAACTACTTAATCGTAAGCTTTCTGGTGGTTATTTCGTTTTTTATCTTCAGTTTTAATATGTATACTCCTTTAGGTAAATGAGAAACATCAACAGACTGATCTCTATTTATACTGATATTAAGTTTTCTTCCATCCATTGAATACATTTCCGCTTCCGAAACTTTCTCCCCTTTGATATACACTTTATCTGATGCAGGGTTGGGATAGATCATCAGCTGTTTTTCAGATCTGATTTCTGCCGTTCCCAGAAAATCCTGTGTGGAAGCATCAGAATACACCTTTGAAGCATCAATAGATTTTACGCTCCAGTATACATTCTGAATGGCCGGATCAAGCTCCAGAAACCATGATGGTGTTGTTACCACATATCTGGCAATATCGTGTGCACCCTCTGCAGATCCTACCGAAATCTCATAACGCAATGCATTCACCGGGGTTTTATCATCTGTTGCACCACTCCATGTAAAATTGAACCGGTTGCCATTTTTGGTCAGATTCAATTGAGTCGGAGCCGTAGGTTTCTCATTGACTGATGCAGAAGTATTTTTAAAAACTTTCGTCAGCGAAGGAAGATCAGATTCAGACCAATCAAATCCTCCCAATAAAATATCCAGGTGATGATCATTATTAAAATCAAAAAGCTGTACCAGTCCCGGACCTCCCAGCTCAGTAATTCCGGTTACTGTCCCTTCATCAAATTTGTTATTGGAAACATCATACAGATACGTTTTCACAACAGCATTGTAATTTTTGTTTCCTGAAATGATAAAATCGTAATATCCGTCATTGTTTAAATCTCCGACACTTAATGCTACATCCGAAATATCATTCTCCGGAATTACCTGCAGCGTCAGTGTACCCGTTCCGTCATTCATCAGAACAGCAAAATATCCTTCGTCATTTACATCTCTTCCAATCATTACAATATCCTGAAAACCATCGGCATTAAAGTCCGCAAAATCTATTTTTCCTACTGCTACAGGAGGAAGATCCTGTGTAGGCACAAGAATTCCATTTTGATTCATATATACTTTAGATACTGCATCTCCATTGATATCCGACCCGATAATCACAAGATCCAGCAGATTATCATTGTTAAGATCTACCACTTTAAAGCTTCCACTCTGGGTTCCATCCACCCAGTTTTCCGTCATAACAAAATTATTGCCTGTATTTTTATAATAATCAAGGCTGTTTCCGAAACCTCCGCCATGCGCATACTGAGTCCCATTAAGTGCATAGTCAGGTTTTCCGTCATGATTAAAATCAAAAACTTCCAGAGACCCGTAAATCTTACCAGGCAATTCTGCCTCTTTTACAAATCCTGCTCCGGTATTTTTGAACCGGTATTGCTTATAATTAACAACATCCATATAGCTGAGTCCCGTGGAAATAATATCCATCAGCCCATCATTATTATAATCAATGAACTTAATATCTCCCAGATGTGTCACGTCTCCTCCCAGTCCTGTAAACGGAAGTAATGTAGTTCCATTATTCTGATATACTTCATTATAGGTACTGTCTACATTCCCGTCACCATCAGAATCTATCGCTCCATTCACCACAATATCCAATGTACCGTTGCCGTCTATATCTGCAATATCAGCCGACGAGTAATAAAAATTATTCATGCCCGTCTGCACCTCAGTAAAATTCTGAGCCATCAGGGATATGGGCAGCATAGAACAAAAAATATAAATCCTCTTCATATTTATTTTTATTTAGATTAATTAAAAACAAAGATAAATTATTAAATTCTTTTGCTGAAAAAAAGCCTGTATGAAATATATCAGCACTGATTATCTGCTGTATCCCAAGGATTCTGCTATTTTTAAAAATTCAATATTATTAATCAGCCACTTATTTATAAATATTTTTCAAAAGATTTGTCTATCTAAAAAATTCTTCGTTATTTTGCACTCTCAAATATTATAGTACAAATAAGAACATCGAGATATGTCAAGAATTTGCCAAATAACAGGAAAGCGTGCAATGGTTGGTAACAACGTTTCTCACGCTAATAACAAAACGAAGCGTCGTTTTGAAATTAACTTATTGGAGAAGAAGTTTTACCTTCCGGAGCAAGATAAGCACGTAACACTGAAAGTATCAGCTCATGGATTGAGAGTGATTAACAAGATTGGAATCGAGGAAGCTATTGAAAGAGCTACTAGAAACGGATTGATTAAAAAGAATTAATAAATCATGGCAAAAAAAGGAAATAGAGTTCAAGTAATCCTTGAATGCACAGAGCACAAAGAAAGTGGTATGCCAGGAATGTCCAGATACATTTCTACAAAAAATAAAAAGAACACTACAGAAAGATTGGAATTGAAAAAGTACAATCCTGTTCTTAAGAGATCTACCATTCACAAAGAAATTAAGTAATTTATAAATAATAACTTACCATGGCAAAGAAAGTAGTAGCAACCCTACAAAGCGGTCAGTCTAAAAAAATGACTAAAGTGGTGAAAATGGTTAAGTCTTCTAAATCAGGAGCTTACGTTTTCGAAGAAAAAGTAATGAATGCTGATGAAGTAGATGGTTATTTAAAAAAATAATCAGTACTTTGTTTACAATATAAAAAACTACTCATATTTTGGGTAGTTTTTTTGTTATCTTTGTGCACCAGATTATTAATCAGTAAGGTATGAAAAAGATACTTGTTCTGGCCTGCACAGCAACTTTTCTATTTTCATTCAGTCAGAAAATAATGAATCCTGCAGAATATAAAAGTTCGCCGAAAGTTTTCAACATAAAAGGGCTTTCACAGTCAGTAAGCATTGACTGCGGAAGTTCCAAAATGATTTTGCTATCGGGACAGGTACCTCTGGATCCAGAAGGGAACCTTGTGGGAAGTACTATTGAAGAGCAGACACAGCAGGTTTTCAAAAATATTGAAAGCATCCTGAAAGAGTATGGAGCAACGGGAAAAGATATTATCAAAATGGTAATCTATACCACAGATATCAAAAAAACACCTGAATTCAGAAAAGTAAGGGATTTGTATGTCAACCTTCAAAATCCTCCTGTAAGCAGCCTTGTGGAAGTGAGCAGGCTTTTCAGAGATGATGTGCTTATAGAGGTAGAAGCCACAGCAGTGATTAAAAATAAATAAGAATAAACTAAAACTATGAGTTGGTTTAAAAATATTTTCAAAAAAGAAGAAAAGGAAACCTTAGATAAAGGACTTGAAAAGTCCAGCCAGGGCTTCTTTGAAAAAATGACGAAAGCCGTTGTCGGTAAAAGCAAAGTAGATGATGAGGTTCTGGATGACCTGGAAGAAGTACTGATTGCCTCCGATGTTGGCGCCTCTACCACTATCAAAATCATTGAAAGAATTGAAGAACGTGTTGCCAGGGATAAATATGTAGGTGTAAACGAACTGGATAAAATCCTTCGTGAAGAAATTTCAGGATTATTACTTGAAAATCCGCATGCAGGTACAGGAAATATTGATACTTCCAAAAAGCCATATGTTATCATGGTTGTAGGAGTAAACGGAGTTGGAAAAACAACCACTATCGGAAAGCTTGCCCACCAGTTCAAATCAGAAGGTAAAAAAGTAGTTCTCGGAGCGGCAGATACCTTTAGAGCGGCGGCTGTTGATCAGCTTACGATCTGGAGTGAAAGAGTGGATGTTCCCATTGTAAAACAGGGAATGGGTTCCGATCCTGCTTCTGTAGCATTTGATACGGTACAAAGTGCGGTAGCCCAAAATGCAGACGTTGTAATCATTGATACAGCAGGAAGGCTTCACAACAAGATTAACCTTATGAACGAGCTTTCCAAGATTAAAAGAGTGATGCAGAAGGTAATTCCTGATGCGCCTCATGAAATTCTATTGGTACTTGACGGTTCTACAGGACAGAATGCATTTGAACAGGCTAAGCAGTTTACAGCCGCAACAGAAGTAAACGCTTTAGCAGTAACAAAACTTGACGGAACAGCAAAAGGAGGTGTTGTAATCGGTATCTCTGACCAGTTTCAGATTCCGGTTAAATATATTGGTGTAGGCGAAAAAATGCAGGATCTGCAGCTTTTTAATGGTACGGAATTTGTAGACTCATTCTTCAAGAAAAGATGATTTATATCATGTTTTCTCTTATATTAGCAAACAAATCATTTTTAAATATTAACACTAAAAAAATTTGCAACTATGGGAATACTAACATGGATCTTATTCGGTCTTATTGCAGGTGCTATCGCTAAAATGATCATGCCTGGAACTCAGGGAGGAGGATGGTTAATCACTATTATCTTGGGAATTCTGGGAGCATTTGTAGGAGGAGCTATAGGAGTTTACGTTCTGCATTGGGGAGATGTCACTTCATTCTGGAATCCGAGAAGCTGGATTCTTTCAATCGGAGGCGCCTTAATTATCCTTTGGATTTACGGAATGGCCACAAGGAAAAGCTGATATTAACGCTGATAAAAAATAAAATCCCGGATCTGAAATTTCAGGTCCGGGATTTTTGTATACAATATAAATTTAGTTAGTTGTTGATTCTGATCTGATACGGCATTTCCATTTTCACCTCAGACTGTAGTTTTTTGTCTGTGATCTGCTGTAAAATTTCATAGTTGGATTTCCCTATTTTGCTTTTAATGATTCTTGCAGAAACATCCTCTTCATTCAGGTCTTTGAAGATTTGCTCAAACGGTGACATTCTCTTAGGAAAGGCATCTACCTGATATGATTTTAATCCTGCTTTCTGCGCTGCGAACTTCACGGCATCTGTTAGCGTACCAAGTTCATCTACCAATCCTATCTCTTTGGCACGAACACCACTCCATACTCTGCCTCCTCCTACATTATCGATCTGCTCAAAAGTTTTCTTTCTGTTCTGAGTCACAAAATGTACAAATCTCTTGTAAGTACCTTCCACACTTCTTGTCATCATATTAACACCATAAGGCGTTACTCCGTTTAATCCGGAATAATACATTGAGTTGGCATTGGTAGCAACAATATCTGCACGGATTCCGTTTTTAGCCGCAATATCTTTATAATAAGGCATAACCCCGAAAACTCCGATAGAACCGGTAAGTGTATTAGGCTCTGAATAAATTTTATCCGCAGCCATGGCTACATAATATCCTCCTGATGCTGCATAATCACCGAAAGAAACGATCAAAGGTTTTTTCTTTTTCAGCTGCTGCAATTCAAATAAGATTTCATCTGAAGCATTAGCGCTTCCTCCCGGAGAGTTGATTCTGAAAACAACCGCTTTCACCTTATCATCCTCCTGAAGTTTTTTAATATATTTCACATATTTCTCGGAATGAATATCATTGTACTCATCTCCGTTATTTATAGAACCGGAAGCATACAGTACAGCTACCTTTTCACCTGATTTATCATCATCAGCATAAGAACTGATATAGCTTGCCAGAGAAATTTTGTTCAGCTTTTCCTTTTCTTTCACATTTAACTTTGCCCTGATAAGATCTTCATATTCTGATTTCTGAATCAGTTTGTCTGCAAGTTTATGCTGTAAGCTTTGCTCAGGAATCATTCCGTATAAGCTGTCTGTAATGGTTCGGAACTGAGCTGTATCAATCTTTCTTGAAGCAGCCATTTTATTGGAAGTATTTTTCCAGAGATCATTCAGAAGAGTATTTAACTGTTCTTTATTTTCGGGTGAAATATCATTTCTTAAAAAAGGCTCAACTGCAGATTTGAATTTACCGTGACGGATCACTTCTATTCCGATTCCGTATTTGTCAGCAAAATCCTTGAAGAAAGTAACCTCGGTAGAAAGACCTTTTAATTCAATCATTCCTGCCGGATGCAGGTAATATTTATCCGCAACAGATCCTAAATAATAAGCCGATTGTGATACCCCGTTTCCATACGCGTATACGAATTTTCCACTTTTCTTGAAATCTTCAATTGCATTTCTAAGATCATCAATTTGGGTAAGCCCCGCATTTAAGTCATCTGCTTCTATACTGATCCCTTTAATATTATCATCAGTTTTTGCTTTATTAATAGCTTCTATGGCATCATAGATAAGGATACTTTTATTTTGGGCACCTATACCGAATAATCCCATTTCCTCTTCTGTAGGGCTATCAATGATATTGGTCTTTAAATTAATCGTAAGAACCGAGTTCTTTTTCACCGTCACCGACTTATCATTTCCCATCGCACTGAATACAAGCATTATAATGAAAAAGATGAAAAATAGAGCGCAAAGTATGATTATTGCCACTATATTTGCCAAAACATTTTTGAAGAAACTTCTCATAAATCAATCAATTTTCCAATATGTCGCAGCATAAGGTAGTTTTGTTACTAGGAAGTAACCTGGGGGAGCAAAAAAAAAATATAGAGCTCGCATTAAAGAAGATCAGCGATGCCGGAAATCACATTTCACAAACCAGCGAATATTTAATGTCAAAACCCGTAGAATTTGCCAGTTCCAATATTTTTTGTAATATTGCAACAGTAATATTCACACATCTTTCACCAATTCAACTGCTTGATTGTATAAAGAATATAGAAGTTGAGATGGGAAGAATTAATGATTCAAAAGTATCCGGAGGCTATACTGACAGGATAATAGATATTGATATCATTAAGTATAATGAATTAAATTTTAAATCAGAAAGATTAGAAATCCCTCATAAAAAACATCTTTTTGAAAGGGATTTTTCCAGAGTATTATTAAAAGATTTTATTTAAAACATAAAACATATTGTATGAAATTAGGTTTATTATTATTATTGGCTACGTCATTGCCAATTGCAGCTTTCGCACAGAACAGCAGCACTACAGTAAACTCTTCCACAGAGTATCCTAATACATTTTCCTCAGGTTCTGCGAATGTACAACCCTTTGACAATAAAGCCAGACGCTTCAGAGACTGGTCTATTTCTGTCGGAGGAGGTCCTGCATTTATGGTACACTCCGATTTAAAATCTATCCGTAAGGATAAGACCAATTGGGGGTACAATGCATATGTAAGCGTAGACAAACAAATCACACATGCATTTGGCCTAAGCCTTATGTATATGAGAGGAGAAACGAAACAAACAGCCCAGCTTCCCGGTGCTGCAGGTGTAAAATCAGGAATCGCTACTGCAACGACACAATTTGACAACATCTCTTTATTAGGGGATATCAACTTCTCAAACTTATTCAGAAGAGTAGACAACCATTCTCCATACAGATGGGCTTTCCATGGATATATGGGTATTGGGGTGCAGGGATTCAGAACATCATTACATGACAATGATGAATTCAGATGGAGCACTACACCAAGAAGAACTCCTTTGTTTATCAAACAGGATATTGATATCAACTCTATCTTCTATCAGGGAGGTTTAGGAATAAAGTACAATGTTTCCAAACTTATTGACGTTGAAGCAAGAACTATGTACATCATCAGTGGTGATGATGAATTCGATGGTGGCGGATGGGCAGATCCTAATGATTATGATCCTTCTACACCAGGTTCAAAGTATAATATGCTAAACTCAAGAAGATCTGATAATGCATGGACAGTAAGTTTAGGGGTATCTTTCAAACTAGGTAAACATTTATCTCACCTGGCATGGCATGATCCTCTTCAGGAAGCTTATTACAGAACCAGCGTTCTTGAAAACGCAGCTACTGATCTTGTTGTTTGCGAAAAAGGAGATGCTGATAATGACGGAGTATGTGATGACTGGGACAGACAGCTTGATACTCCTGCAGGAGCAAGAGTAGATGGCGCCGGAGTTGCCCTGGATATGGATCTTGACGGAGTTATTGACCTTTATGATAAGTGTGTAACCGTTCCAGGACCTGTTGAAAATAACGGATGCCCGGTTAAATAAAAAAACTTAAAATTCTTTTTTCAAAAAAAGAAATCAAATAATAAATACACGATGAAATTAAGTTTAGCAATTGTTGCATTTGCTTTAGCTATTCCTATGGCTGGCTATGCGCAAGACTCAACAGCAGTTTCGACAGGAGAATATCCCAATACATTTTCTTCCGGATCTGCTAATGTTTCCCCATTTACAAACCAATCCAAGAGATTTAATGACTGGTCTATTTCAGTAGGTGCGGGTATTCCGCTTATGCAGTCAGCAGACCTGACCTCTATCAAAAACGGTAACGGTAAAAACCTTTTCGGATATTCAGCGTATGTAAGTATTGACAAAGCAATTACCCATGCTTTCGGGATCAACTTACAGTATGACAGAGGTGAAACCAGACAAGGATGGTTCAATACTAAAAATGCTGCACCGGATGGATCTGCTGTAGGAGCAAGAACTCAATATGATGCAATTTCAATTCTAGGAGATATTAACTTCTCTAATCTATTGAGAAGAGTTGACAACCACTCTCCTTACAGATGGGCTCTTCATGGATATGCAGGTATCGGTACCATTGCATACAGAGCATATCAGAAAGATATCAATGGTCAAAGATTGATGACTGAAGTTAAGCCTTTTCAGTTAGGCTCTATGTTCATGCAGGCTGGTACAGGTCTGAAATTTAAAGTGAACAGAAGAATTGATATCGAAGGTAGATTGATGTATGTAGTTACCGGTGATGATGAATTTGATGGTGGCGGTGATGCTTACAGTGCGATCAACAAGCGTTCTGAGCAGGTCTCTGACAACTTCTTCAACGCTACTTTAGGGGTTTCTTTAAAACTTGGAAAACACGAATCTCACTTAATGTGGCATGACCCGCTTCAGGAAATCTATTACAAGCTTGATGTGCTGGCTAATAAAAACCAGGATATCGAAGTATGTAAAAAAGGAGATGCTGATAACGACGGGGTATGTGACGATTGGGACAGACAGCTTGATACTCCTGCAGGAGCAAGAGTGGATGGTGCCGGAGTTGCTCTTGATACAGACCTTGACGGTGTAATTGACCTTTACGATAAGTGTGTAACGGTTCCGGGACCTGTTGAAAACAACGGTTGTCCTGTTGCTAAAAAAGATAATAAAGAAACTGCTGTAGAAGTAGAAAAGACCCTTAAAGATATTTATTTTAATTTCAATAAGGCTACTATCAGACCTGAATCTAATGAGAAACTGGATCTTGCAGCTTCAATTATTAAAGAAAACGGAGGAAACTACCTGTTGACAGGTCATACAGATATCAAAGGAAACGCAGCTTACAACCTAAGACTGTCCAAAGAAAGAGCGGCGGCTGTCGTAAGTGCTTTGGAAAACAGAGGTATCAATGAAAATGTCCTGAAATCAAGAGGTGTAGGTTCTGCCGAAGCAACTATTCCTGCATCAGCTTCAGATGCTGAAAGAATGGCAGACAGAAAAGTTACTGTAAGATTTGTAGAAAGTTCAGAATGGGATTCTATCAAAAAGAAAGACTATGAGGACACTCCTGTAAAAAAAGCAGTAAAAAAAGTTCCAGCTAAGAAAAAGAAGAATTAATTTCAAATACAAACCGGAAAGAATTGTTCTTTTCGGTTTAATTTTTTTCTACTACGAATTTTTTTACATACCTTTATCATTATTTTCAGGATAACTGGCATGAAACACATTAGAAATCAGCAAGTTTGTTTTGAAAAAAATTAACACAAAATCGCTTTTTAACGTAAAAAATCATTTAAAATAACTTAACTTAAAAAAATAACACTATGAAATTAAGTTTAGCAATTGTTGCATTAGCATTAGCAATTCCTTCTGCTACCTATGCACAAGACTCAACGGCAGTTTCAAAAGGAGAATATCCTAATACATTTTCTTCAGGATCTGCTAATGTTTCCCCATTTACCAATCAGTCTAAAAGATTTAACGATTGGTCAATTTCTGCTGGGGTGGGTGTTCCGCTTCTTCAGTCAGCGGATTTAACCTCTATCAAAAACGGTAACGGTAAAAACCTTTTTGGATATTCAGCGTATGTAAGTATTGACAAAGCAATTACCCATGCTTTTGGGATCAACTTACAGTATGACAAAGGTGAAACAAGACAAGGATGGTTCAATACTAAAAAAACGGCACCAGATGCAACAGCTGTAGGAGCCAGAACTCAGTATGACGCAATCTCAATCTTGGGAGATATCAACTTCTCTAATCTATTAAGAAGAGTTGACAACCACTCTCCTTACAGATGGGCTCTTCATGGATATGCAGGTATCGGTACCATTGCATACAGAGCATATCAGAAAGATATCAATGGTCAAAGATTGATGACTGAAGTTAAGCCTTTTCAGTTAGGCTCTATGTTCATGCAGGCTGGTACAGGTCTGAAATTTAAAGTGAACAGAAGAATTGATATCGAAGGTAGATTGATGTATGTAGTTACCGGTGATGATGAATTTGATGGTGGCGGTGATGCTTACAGTGCGATCAACAAGCGTTCTGAGCAGGTCTCTGACAACTTCTTCAACGCTACTTTAGGGGTTTCTTTAAAACTTGGAAAACACGAATCTCACTTAATGTGGCATGACCCGCTTCAGGAAATCTATTACAAGCTTGATGTGCTGGCTAATAAAAACCAGGATATCGAAGTATGTAAAAAAGGAGATGCTGATAACGACGGGGTATGTGACGATTGGGACAGACAGCTTGATACTCCTGCAGGAGCAAGAGTGGATGGTGCCGGAGTTGCCCTTGATACAGACCTTGACGGTGTAATTGACCTTTACGATAAGTGTGTAACAGTTCCGGGACCTGTTGAAAACAACGGTTGCCCTGTTGCTACAACAGGACCTGTAGTAGAGACAGAAACTAAACTGGAAGGCATCGAGTTTGATTTAAATTCTGACAGAATTTTACCATCAAATACTCCAATCCTAAACAATGCTGTAAACTATATTAATTCTTCAAGCGGTTCTTACAATGTAATCGGTGCTACTGATACAAGAGGTACTGACGCTTACAACCAGAAACTATCTGAAAGAAGAGCAAACAACGTTAAGAACTATCTGATCAAAAACGGTGTTCAGACAGGTAAACTTCAGGCTATAGGAAAAGGTGAAAAAGACCTTAAATACCCTGAGTGTGAACCAGCAACGAAGTGCCCTGAATGGAAAAACAGAGCCAACAGAAGAGTATACTTCGAAGCTAAATAATAAACTTATTAATATATTATATAAAAGTCACGCCATGCGTGGCTTTTTTTGTCCTGATTCTTTCCTTATTTTTACAACATGATTTCTCCGCAGGATTTTCAAAAACTAAAATATGATACTCTTAAGTATTTCTGGGGTTATACCGACTTCAGAGATTCTCAGGAAGAAATTATCAATGCTGTTATCAATGAAAAAGATACTCTGGTTCTGTTACCCACAGGAGCAGGAAAATCTTTATGTTATCAATTGCCTGCTCTATTGAAGGAAGGAACGTGCCTTGTAGTTTCCCCGTTGCTGGCATTGATGAAAGACCAGGTCAATCAGCTTAAATCCCGTGGCATAGAAGCTGAATACCTTTCTTCCGAGCTGGATGAATATGATGCTGAAACAATTTACGACCGCTGTAAGGAAGGACTTACAAAATTACTGTATGTTTCTCCTGAAAGACTTACCAATCCACAGTTTATCCAAAATATGGAGGAAATACAGCTATCCTTCATTGCAGTAGATGAAGCACACTGTATTTCGGAATGGGGACAGGATTTCAGACCCAGCTATCAGAATATAAAAGGATTCCGAAGTAATAATCCTGAGATTCCATGCCTTGCTCTGACAGCAACTGCAACTCCAAAAGTACTGGAAGAGATTAAAAATAAACTGGAGCTGAAGAATCCATTTGTTTTTCAAAAAAGTTTCAAAAGAGAAAATATCAAAATCTTTACTGATGAAGTATCTGATAAATTCCAGCGTGTTTTTGACATCTTAAAATACAGCAACGACTCCGGAATTGTATATGTAAGGACAAGAAAAGAAGCAGAACTGCTGGCAGAATTCCTGAAGAAAAATCAGCTGAAAAATGTAGATTATTTTCATGCAGGCTTAACAACTAAAGAAAAAAATGCAAAGCAGAATCTTTGGAACAACAGTGACAATCATGTCCTGATTTCCACCAATGCCTTTGGAATGGGTATTGACAAAGATAACGTCCGTTTCGTCATTCACTACTCTCCTGCAGCATCTCTGGAAAACTATTATCAGGAAATCGGAAGAGCAGGAAGAGATGGAAAAGACAGTTTTGCGTTCATGCTTTGGAACAGGCAGGAATTATTGAATTTTGATCAGGTCTTAAAAAATCAGACTCCCAACAAAGCTGAGTTTTTGAAGATTATCAGTTACCTCTACTCTATTTTTCAGGTAGCCGAGTTTGAACTTCCTGAAAAAACATTTCAGTTGAACACCCTCAACATACAGAACTTTACAAAACTGTCGAAGGCAAAGATCAATAATGTACTCAATTTTCTTCATAATCAGGAAATTGTCTACTACAATGATAACAAAAGCCTGTCTTCACTCGAACTTTTCATTAAAGCGGATGAGATAGACCAGCTGCCACAAAAAGACGCCTATTTTATTGAGCTTCTTTTCCGTACCATTTCCGGAATTACAACTCATAAAGTAATGTTCAGTGAACAGCAGGTAAGCCATAAAATTAACATCAGCGTTCCTTTGATCAAAGAACGGCTTAAGGAACTTCAGCAAAAAAATTACCTGGAATATATCGACGGAGCACTTTCCAGTATCAAATTCCTGAAACCCCGTGATGAGAGAGCGGTGAACAATGCTTACTGGAAATTATTTGAGCATATTCAGAGGAACAAAATCCAAAAATGGGAAGAGATGAAGTTTTACGTAGAAAACAATGACTATTGTAAGATGAAACTCATCCTTGCTTATTTTGGCGAAAAAAATTCAAAAAACTGTGGACAATGTTCTGTCTGTGAAAAAAATAAGCAGTCTATCTTTGGAAAAAATATTTCCCAGCAAATCATCAATCTATTAGCCAAAAAGTCTGCAACCATTGAAGAACTGTCTATACAGCTGAGTTATCATTCCAAAGAAAATATTCTGGAAAACCTGATTTTCCTATTAGATTCAGGAAAGGTAAGGATGCTGAACTTCAGAACGTATGCGCTGAATCATGAGTAATGAATAATGAGTAATCAGTAATGAATAATAAGAAGATGCCTAGGTAGCATGTGAAGTAGTCATAATCCCATCCTATCTCTAAAAACTCTCCCACTCTCTCACTCTCATACTCCCACCCCTCAAACCTGAAACCTTCCGACTCTCAGATCAAAAACTTATCTTTGCAGTATGAAATCATTGAAAGTCGTTTTTTTAGGGACTCCCGAGTTTGCAAAGACTTCTCTGGAGGCTATCCATCAATCTCATCATCAGGTAGTAGGTGTGGTAACTGTTGCTGACAAGGCAAGCGGACGAGGACAGAAAATCCACCAATCACCGGTAAAAATCTATGCAGAAGAAAACAATATTCCTGTTTTTCAGCCGGAAAAGCTGAGAAATCCGGAATTTTTGGAAGAACTTAGAAAGCTGGATGCTGATGTCTTTGTAGTAGTTGCGTTCAGAATGATGCCCAAAGTGCTTTTTGAAATGCCAAAAATGGGCACTTTCAATCTTCATGCTTCATTGCTTCCTGATTACCGTGGGGCTGCACCTATCAATTACGCAGTAATCAATGGGGAGGAAAAAACCGGAGCAACCACTTTCTTTATTAACGAAAAGATTGACGAAGGAAATATTCTTCTTCAGCAGGAAATAGAAATTTTACCTGATGAAAATGCAGGAAGCCTTCACGACAGACTGATGGAAATGGGTTCAGGGCTTGTTGTAAAAACACTGGACGGACTGGCAGAAAATGCTATTCAGGAGAAACCTCAGCCACAGGTTGAACATCCTAAAAATGCTTATAAAATTTTCAAGGAAGATACGAGAATCAATTGGCAGCAGCCGTCAAAGACCATTCATCAGTTCATTCTTGGAATGTCTCCTTACCCGGCAGCATTCACTACTTTAAAGATCGAAAACGAAGAAAAAGGTTTAAAAATATTCGGAGGTAAGTTTGAACTTTCTGATCATGGTAAACCTGCCGGAACCCTGGATATCTCCAAAAACGAATTTAAAATTTATACTCAGGACGGAATCTATTATCCACAGGAACTTCAGTTGGAAGGTAAAAAGAGAATGATGGTAAAAGATTTTCTGAACGGCTTCCGGAACTTTGACGGAATCACTCTAAACTAAAGTGCTACATCTTTTCAGATACTCAAAAATAAAGTCCCAAAAGTATTTACAACTTCCGGGACTTTTTAATATTATGTATAAAGAAAGATTAGCTTTTACTAACAATTTTCTTTCTGATTCTGCTAATAAATTCCGGCGTTACTCCCAGATAGGCAGCAATCTGGATATTGGTAAGACGGTGTGCTGTCTGCGGATAGTCCTTTAAAAATTCAACATACCGCTCATCAGAAGGCTTACTCAGGTTATCTATAATTCTGCGTTGTAATGCTATAATTGATTTTTGGAATTTAAGCCTCATTAGTCTTTCAATCTCCGGCATTTCAGCATACAATTTCTCTTTTTCTTTTTTGGGAATAAGAAGAATCTCACTATCCTCCAGAGCCTGAATATTGAGCTTTGAAGGAATACGGTTCACAAAACTGTCGATACCTGAGATCCACCAGTTTTCAATGCCAAAATATAATATCTGTTCAGCCGCATTATGATGGGTATGAAAAACTTTAAAGCAGCCGCTCAGTACGAATCCTTCAAATTCACAGATCTCCCCTTCTTTTAAAAGGAATTCCTTTTTCTTTATTTTCTGAAGGCTGAAAGCACTGCAATATTTCTCAAGCTTTTCATCTGAAATATCAATATAATCCCGGATGTGTTTTTTTAAAGGCTCAGTCATAGTTTAAAAATAAAAAAAGGTTCAGAAAATCCTAAACCTTATATTTTGTATTGTAAACAGCCATTGATGTGAAAAACTTACTATTGGCTATACATTTACTATAGTTGCACCATCTCAGTAACCTCTACATCATAACCTCCAACCTGAGGTTTGATATTAGGGTTTTGAGTGATTACTTTGAACTTGTTGATTCCTAAATTCTTTAAAATCTGCGTCCCGATTCCATAATCCCTGTAATTGTACGCTAAAGTAGGATGCTGTTCCTGTCCGTCCTGATAATTCAGGAACTGCTGAAGCTTTCTCAATGTATTCTCGGAATTGGAAACATTATTGATGAAAATAATAGCTCCTTTTCCTGCCTCATTCACCATATTGGTTACTTTTTCCAGCAATGGTTTCTCTCCATTGTTCAATCTTGTCAGTACATCGAAATAAGAATCAGAAGACTGTACTCTTACCAAAACAGGCTCATCTACAGTCCAGGCTCCTTTTGTTAAAGCAAAATGAATCTGTTCGTTGGAAGTTTCCCTGAAAGCATAGAAATCGAAATCTCCGTAAAATGTCTTTACTTTTCTCTCCTCAATTCTTTCCACAAGATTTCCTTTTTTAAGTTGATAATGGATCAGGTCTTCAATAGAAACGATCTTCATATCATGCTTCTGGGCAAAAGCGTGAAGTTCAGGCAGACGTGACATTGTACCATCTTCATTCATGATCTCGCAGATCACTCCCCCTTCTTTTAAACCGGCCAGGCTTGTAAGATCGATAGCAGCTTCTGTATGTCCGGCTCTTTTCAATACCCCTCCTTTTCTGGCACGAAGCGGGAAAATATGACCTGGTCTCATAAAATCTGTAGGTTTGGATTTTTCATCCATCAGTGCTAAAATTGTTTTCGCTCTGTCTCCTGCAGAAATTCCGGTAGATGTTCCGTTTCCTAAAAGGTCTACCGATACGGTGAAAGCAGTTTCTTTAGGATCGCTGCTTCTGCTTACCATCACTTCAAGTCCAAGCTCATCACATCTTTTTTCAGGAAGCGGCATACAGATCAGCCCTCTTCCGTGAAGAGCCATAAAATTGATTATTTCCGGCGTTGTCAGCTCTGCCGCGCAAAGAAAATCTCCTTCATTTTCTCTGTCTTCATCATCTACTACTATGATTATCTTACCATTTCTAAGGTCTTCAATAGCCTCTGGAATAGTATTTAATTTAATATCGGACATTTTTACTTTTTATTTGTGCAAAGATACTCATAAAAATAAGCATCTGCCAATTAATTATGGATGGTTTATTACGCTTTGGACAGAGAGTCTGCTGCCGCTCTGAAAATCTCATAAGATCTTAATCTTTTCTGATGGTCATAGATATGCGAATTGATCATCATTTCATCTACCTCAAACCTTTCCTGGAAATCTTTAAGCTTTTCCTGAATTTCTATCTGATCTCCAATAAACGTATATCTCAGTTTCTGTAAAACCATTGATTTTTCCATCGGTGACCAGATTTCGTCCATATCATCTACCGGAGGGGCAAATGGTTTTCTGTCGTTTCTTACAATATTGATGAATGCCTGGAATAAAGTAGTGGAAATTTTGTGAGCTTCTTCTGAAGTTTCTGCAGCCACACCGTTTACACAGGCAATGATATAAGGCTTATCCAGATATTTTGACGGTTCAAAATGCTCTCTGTATATTTTAAAAGCCATTTCCATCTGCTCCGGAGCAAAATGTCCTGCAAATGCATAAGGCAGGCCAAGTTCTGCAGCCAGCCATGCGCTATCCGTACTTGATCCCAGAATATACAATGGAATATCCAGTCCTTCTCCGGGAATTGCACGAACCATCGCATCCGAATTTTCTTTGGAAAAATATCTTTGTAGTTCAAGAATCTGTCTTGGAAACTGTTCATTAATGATGGCTGGATTTCTTCCTAAAGCCTGCGCCGTTAAGCCATCTGTTCCCGGAGCTCTTCCTAACCCAAGATCAATTCTCCCGGGAAACAATGATTCCAGTGTTCCGAATTGTTCAGCAATAATCAGAGAACTGTGGTTGGGAAGCATAATTCCTCCTGAACCCACTCTGATTTCTTTCGTCCCATTGGCAATAAAACCTATTAAAACAGAGGTTGCTGAACTTGCAATGCTTTCCATATTGTGATGTTCCGCCAGCCAGAATCTTTTGTAATTTAAATTTTCAGCGTGGTTAGCTAATGATAAGCTGTCCTGAAAAGTATCGTGAATGCTTTTTCCTTGCTTTACCGGTGCAAGATCCAAAACAGAAATTTCAAAATTTTTCATATTGAGGTTAATTTTTCATTGGTCTCAAAAAAACAGACAAATTTAAAACATAAAAACTGCATTAGTTACTTTTTGTAATTAATAAAAACAATTGATCAGTTCAGGGAAAAACTATTGGAATAAAATTCTTTTTTGTTTGATTTTATATATAAGATTTTGGGTAAATTGCGATGTTATTTAATGACATGAAAACAAAAATAATGTATATCGAAAACAAATCCCTCGGACATCACGGGCCGGCATGGATTGGTTTTGTGGAATTCTCAAAATCAGGGCAAACTGTTTATTTCGATAACAAGGCACTCAAAAAACTCAAAAGACCAGGAATCAACGCTAATCATTTTGATATAGAAACGGGAGAAGAATATTGGGTGTCCGGCGTTAAGAAAAATGGTCAGAACAGACATCAGTTTGGTGGTGGAAAAATTATGATCGATAAAAACTCTATTAATGACTATCTAAAGCTGGTAGACTTCAACTATATTGATGAAAAGTATTTTGAAATTGTTGAATTTTCCCGGACAGACAAGAGCTTATTTAATGAAATAGAAAATACAGAAACTGAATTCAGAGATGAAAGTTATCATGCTACATTTTATGACAACAACCGTAGAAAATTAATCTTAGACACTAAAATTTAAATGAAAAATATATATTTACTTCTTTTCTCATTCTTTTTAATGAGCTGTTCTTTTAATCAATTCTATAAGGACAGAGAATCCGACAAAAAAGATGGTGAAAAAGTTCCAATAAAATTTTATTGGGAATTACGTTATGGAAAAAACCCGGATGATATTTATAAGTTGTTTGGTGAGAAGTTTTTTGAGGTGACTGATAAAGAAAAGCTCGTAAAACTGATGAATACAGTCAATGAGATTGGTCCTGTTGAAGAATACAATCTTGCCAAATGGGAAACAATGGTTGTAAAGGGAAGCAATGCCCGAAGTCAATATTTCTTCATGTACAATGTAAAAAGAGGTACTAAGAAAACAGAAGAATCTTTCACTTTAGAAAAAAATAAAGATGGAGATATAAAAATTGTCGGTTACAGAGTAAATCAAGACATGCTAAACGAATAAAAATAAAAAAAGGGTTTTGGATATTTTCAGAACCCTTTTTATTTTATGATTTTGTCTATTTGATTTTAATATGAAATAATCATATTTAAAAGTATATTTTAAGAAAAATAAATCAATAAAAAGAGATATATTCATTATATTCGTATACCAAATTCTTAAAAATATTAATATGATCAAAAAAAACAAACAGTCTGTTTTATAAGCAGATGCTGACAGGAAAAACTGTGTTGATAAGTTTTCTTCTGGGTGTCACATTTTCATCTTGCAGTAAAAATACTGAAGAAATTACTTCTGAAGCACAAACCAACGCTTTTAATATTGACAATGTAAAAAAAGGGCAATTGAACGGCCAGGAAATTACCTATGAAAGAAAAAACGGAATGAATTTTTTCCAGGGAGATATTGTTCTTACCGATAAACAGTTATCCGGAGGCAGTGAACTTCATAAAGGCGGCGCCAGTTATTCAAGGTGGCCAAACGGTAAAATTTATTATACTATTGCCAACAATATGGGCTCTATCAACGTAAACAAAATCAATACTGCAATTAATGAGTATAATACTAAAACCAATACTCAATGGATTTATCGTACCAACCAGTCTAATTATGTTGAATTTATATTCGGAAGCTCATCAGGGTCAGATGGGTGGGCGCATATCATATCAGGGAGGAAAACAAACAATTTCTCTGGATCAATATATTTCTGTAGGATCAGTTATTCATGAAATGGGACATACAGTGGGTCTTTATCATGAGCATACGCGTAAAGACAGGGACCAATATGTAAAAATCCTGTGGAACAACATCCAGAACGGACAGTCTTATAATTTTAATATCTACAGTTCCGGAACAGATATCGGCCCTTTTAATATCAATTCTGTGATGATGTACTGGCCAACTTCGTACTCTAAAAACGGACTGCCAACGATTACCAGAGCTGACAACAGCAATTTTACTTATAACAGAACCGGATTTACTACAGGAGATATCAATACCATCAATGCGATGTATCCTTAAATTCTTATTAGAACTGCATAAAAAAGAACTCTTACGAGTTCTTTTCTTTTTTATAATTATAGTGATTAATTAAAATCCTGATTTCGTTAAATTCAAAATGGCTTGGCAGTGCATTTTTCCATTCGGTTAATGTTTCATGCGGATTTTTATAGAACTCTTCTTCAAAAGCTTTAATCTTATCTGAAGTAATTACTCTTGTAATATCCAGCAATCCCTGTTCTGCAAATTTAGCCAGGTGGCCGATAACGGTCTCCTTCACCAAACCTCTTTCCAATGCAATTTCTCCGATGGTTTTTCCCTGTTCAAACAATTGGAAGGTTAAAACCTGAGAAGGGACTTTAGCAATTTTCAGATTGATTTCCTTATCATTCTTTTCATCTAAAAGTTTCGTTTCAAGAAGATGAATTTCTCTTAAGCTATTCAGATATTCTTCAATGTCTTCCAACCAGCTTTTAAATTCTTCATTGTATTGCTTTAATCCTTTTACTCCTTTTATTTCAACATAAAATTCTTTCAAAGGATCGAATATTTTATTCCTGGTCTCTGTAAAAAAGAAATTAACCGCGCCTTTTGATTTGCTTTCAATTTCAGACCAGTCTTCTTTCTGTTCAATAAAATTATTGACTTTCTGGAAAATGATTCTTTCCAGCTTTTCAAATATTTTCCCAAGGTTCACCGCTTCATGCTTTAACTGCAGGTAAAGCTGTTTGGTTTTAACATGATCAATATTTTTGGTGACAATGGAAAGGTTATTCCACTCTTCCACTTCTTTCAAAAACCATGTACAATCCAGGGTACGTAGCACTTTTCTGATGCTGTAATCATATTTTTCCTGATTGAGGATGGCTTCTACATGATCATTGGCAATCGTATCAGTGTGGAAATGTAAAATCCTGTTATCCTTAAAAATAACTTCAGGGGTAATTTTTGACTTTAAAACAATTCCTTCCAGGGTTCTGCAACGGGATAAAGCAACATACACCTGACCAGCCGTGAAACTTTTTCCGGCATCAATAATTACTTTGTCAAATGTCAACCCCTGGCTTTTATGAATTGTTACAGCCCATGCAAGCTTAATTGGAAACTGCTCAAAACTTCCCAATACCTCTTCCTTGATATTTTTATCTGTATCAAGGAAATATTTTTTCTGTTCCCAGGTTTCTCTTTTTACAACAATTTCTCTTTCACTTTCGTCCAGTACTACCCGGATTTCATTTTCATCCAACCCGATAATCTCCCCCAGTTTTCCGTTAAAATATTTCTTTTCACCGGAAATATCATTTCGGATAAACATGATCTGAGCCCCGATTTTCAGTTCTAAAAACTGGTCGTTTGGAAACTGGTTTTCTTTAAAGTCTCCTACAAGCTTAGCTTCATAAACCTGAGGATCTACTTTTATTTCTGCTAATTTTTCCTGGTTGATCTCATCTGCCATTTTATTGTGAGAACACAAATAAACGTAAGATTCTTTTCCCATATCAAAGTCAGGATCATACCTTTCATTAAGATAGTCAAAATCGATATTATCCACATCTCCGTCACGGATCGCATTCAGGATTTCCAGAAATTCTTCATCAGACTGTCTGTATACTTTTGTCAGCTCAATGGTAACAATGGGGATTTCTTTAATGGCATGGCTGTCAAAAAAGAAAGGTGAATTGTAATACATTTTCAGGATATGCTCATCTCTCACCACCGGCGGAAGCTGATACAAATCCCCGATGAAAAGCATCTGTACACCACCAAATCTCTGATTATTTCTTCTGATAAACCGCAAAGAAAAATCCATCATATCCAGAACGTCAGCCCTCAGCATTGAAACCTCATCTATGATAATAATTTCAACTTCTCTCAGAAGCTTAAGTTTATCTTTACGGTACTTGAAATGAGGCATCAGATCGGCAATATTATTGGCCAAGCTGGTATCTATCCTCTCTGTAGTAGGAAGAAAGGTTCTCAACGGCAGTCCAAACATAGAGTGGATTGTCACTCCTCCAGCATTAATGGCAGCAATACCTGTAGGAGCTACCACAATATGCTTTTTCTTGGTACGCCTCACAAAATCATTAAGAAATGTTGTTTTCCCCGTTCCGGCTTTCCCGGTCAGAAAAACACTTCTGTTGGTGTATTCTATTAAGTCAAAAAAATGATTGTTCATCGTTGTCAAAAATACGGAAATGAATTTGATTTTCTTACCTTGGCATAAGTTTTGAAAATTCTTAAAAAGAAAAAAGTTTATTGTGAAAAAATTATTCTTTCATATCCCTGCAATAGTATTATGTACTACATTAACTTTGGTTTCCTGTAATACATCAAAAAATGCCAATATCAATCTTCCTGTCGATATCGCAGACAGACCGGCTGACGAAGACAGTCAGAAATATGAACAGGCGCAGCTGGATAAACTAAAAGCTTCTATTGAATCTGAGGTATCAGGTGAAAAATGTACGGATGCCAGTGAATGGGCATTTACTCCTATGGGATCAAAATCCTGCGGCGGGCCTCAGCAATACATAGCCTATCCCAAGAAAATAGAAGAGACTTTCCTGCCAAGGGTCAATGAGTATACGGATAAAGTGAGAGCTTTTAATGAAAAGTATAATATTGTGTCAGACTGTATGATGGTTATGCCTCCTACATCCCTAAAATGTATCAATGGCAAGATAAGGCTTATTACGCCTGATCCAAACTAACAATAACGCAAAGGTTCTATATCAAATCGAAAAAGCTCTGTCCCGGGGACGGAGCTTTTATATTTGTTAATCGTGAATTTATGCCTCGCAAGTGAATACTGAAGTTTGTAGCCAAAAAAATTAACAAGCGCAGCGGATTGACATTTGACTAGAATTGATGATCTTTCACATTTTCCTTATACCATGAAGAATATTTAACATAATTATCCGCAATTCTGTTCACTTCCCCTTCCAGTAACTGTGCATTGATATCTTTGATTTTCTTTGCAGGAACTCCGCCCCAGACTTCTCCGGATTTAACGTGGGTCCCCTGAGTAACTACAGAACCTGCTCCTACGATAGAATTTTCTTCTACCAGGCAATCATCCATTACAATAGCTCCCATCCCGATCAATACATTATCTTTAATAGTACATCCATGCACAATCGCATTGTGTCCGATAGAGACATTATTTCCGATATTCAGAGGATATTTCTGATAGGTACAGTGCAACATTGCATTATCCTGAACGTTCACCTTGTCTCCCATTCTGATATAATTAACATCTCCCCTGATCACTGCATTATACCAGATACTGCAGTCTTTTCCCATGGTAACATCCCCAATAATGGTTGCCGTCTCTGCTAAAAATGTATTCTCCCCGATCTGTGGTGCTTTTCCTAAAAGTTCTTTTATAAGTGCCATAATATTAATTTGAAAATTTGAAAATAAGCCGATTTGAGAATGTGATATGTGCCATATAATTTCAGGTATCTAACTTCTAAATTACAGCGATAGCAAAAATCTAACTCTCTGTCTTCAGCTTCTGACTTCTAATGCGTATTTTTGTATCTCAAATTTAACGAAAAAATGCGTACCGTACTTATAGAACCAACCGAAAACCCAAAAGTGATGAAATTTGTAGCAGATTACAATCTCATCCCGGGGTCTTTAGAGCTGGACAGAAATTCAGATATATCAGAAATTCCATTGGCACAGGAGCTTTTCAATTATCCGTTTGTGGAAAGAATTTTCATTACGGCTAATTTTGTTGCTGTGGCAAAGCAGGATACTGTGGAGTGGGAACATGTTGCTGAAAGTCTGAAAAACGTAATTGAGGATGAATTACTGGCTAACCCGAGAATTTATCTTCAGAAGAAAAAAGAAATGTATCAGATTTATGCTGAAATGACTCCGAATCCCAATGTAATGAAGTTTGTTTCAAGCAAATTACTGATGGACGGTTTTGTGGAAGTAAAATCGAAAGAAGCTGCAGAAGAAGTTCCTTTAGCTCAGGCTATTTTTAAAGAATTTGATTTTGCAACGGAAGTTTTCATTTCTGACAACTTTGTAGCCGTTACCAGAGATAATTCTGTAGAATGGCATCAGGTAATGATGACTGTTCGTGCTCTTATCGCTGAATATCTTCAAAACGGAGGTGAGATTTCAAAAATAGAGCCTCAGAAACATGAAAATCCTGTTGAAAAAATCATCAACAGAGATTATACTGAAGATGAACAGAAAATCTCTGATATCTTAAATGAATATGTAGCTCCTGCCGTAGAAAATGATGGCGGAAAGATTTCCCTGATGGAATATGACCAGGAGAATAAAACGGCAAAAATGCTTCTGCAAGGTGCATGTTCAGGATGCCCAAGCTCTACAGCTACTTTGAAAAACGGAATTGAAAATATTTTAAAACAATTCGTTCCGGACCTGGTAGAAAAAGTAGAAGCTGTAAACGGATAAAACAGTTAAAAATGCCTCCCGGAAAGAAAATTGTTATCATAATAGGAAGTGCTTCTGAAAATTCAAGCAACCTGAAGCTGATGCAACAGGTACTGGAAAAAATGAATGACACAAATTTCCAGATCTATGATAACCTTTCTTTTCTTCCCCATTTTGATACAGCATTAACGGATGATCATACTCCTGAAGAAGTTCTGGAGATCAGAGAAGCTATTAAAAATTCAGCTGGAGTCATATTTTCCACACCGGAATATATTTTCAGCATCCCGGGAAGATTAAAAAATCTATTGGAGTGGTGTGTTTCCACAACAGTTTTTTCTGAAAAACCGACAGCAGTGATCACTGCTTCTGCCAGTGGGGAGAAAGGACATGAAGAATTGTTGTTGATTTTAAAAACTCTGGGCGCTGTAACAGATGATAAACATCAGGTATTAATAAAAGGGATAAAAGGCAAGTTTGACAGCAATGGCTTACTGGAAAGTAATACCTTTGCCAAAGTAGCAGAATTAGTAACAGATTTTACAACGTCTGTTTCATAATTAAAAATTAGAATATTGAATAAGAAAGGAATTTTACTGGTCAACCTCGGATCACCGAGATCAACTTCTGTAAACGACGTAAAGGAATATCTTGATGAATTTTTGATGGACGAAAGAGTGATTGACTATCGCTGGATTTTTCGTGCACTGCTTGTACAGGGAATTATCCTGAAAACAAGACCTGCAAAATCTGCAGAAGCCTATAAAACGGTTTGGACAGATCAGGGTTCACCGCTGATTGTCATTACTGAGCAGATTCAGAAAAAACTGCAGAAGGTAGTAGATGTTCCGGTGGAAATCGGGATGAGGTATGCAGAACCAAGTATTGAAACCGGTATTCAGAAACTTGTGGATCAGGGAATCACTGAAATTGTTCTTTTTCCTCTATATCCTCAATATGCGATGAGCACAACGGAGACTGTAATTGAAAAAGCTGAAGAAGTAAGAAAAAAGAAGTTTCCACAGGTGAAGATCAATTATATTCAGCCTTTCTACAACAGGGATATTTACATCAATTGTCTTGCAGAAAGTATTAAGGAGAAGCTTCCCGAAAATTTTGATGCCCTTCAGTTCTCTTACCATGGTGTTCCGGAAAGACATATTTATAAGACAGACCCTACCAGGACCTGTAACCTTAATGACTGTTGTTCCAGGGAAGATAATCCAAGTCATCAGTTTTGCTACCGCTACCAATGTTATAAAACGACACAGCTTGTCATTGATAAACTGAATTTGCCTAAAGAAAAAACCATAGTTTCTTTCCAGTCAAGGTTAGGAAAAGACAAATGGATTGAGCCTAATACAGACGAAACTCTTGAGAATCTTGGTAAAAAAGGGGTCAAAAACCTGGCTATTGTATGTCCGGCTTTCGTTTCCGACTGCCTCGAGACATTGGAAGAAATTTCTGTAGAAGGAAAAGAGCAGTTCCTGCATGGAGGCGGTGAAAACTTCCATTATATTCCATGTCTGAATGATGAAGACCGATGGATTGAAGTCGTAAAAATCCTTTGTGAAGAAAAACTGAACGATTTCTATTTGGTTTAATTTATCTGACTTAAAATATACAAAAGGCCACAAGAATTAACTTGCGGCCTTTTTGTTGAATATATTAAAAATTTATTTGGTGTTATTTTTTAATCAGGTTTCCTGCTTTCTGTCCGTTTACAGTTACAATATATACTCCAGGAAGAATATTGGAAGGTAACGGGATGTTAAGTTTATTCACTCCGTCAGTGATTTCAACTTTTTCAGAAAGTTCTTTCTTACCTGTAAGGCTTACCAGCTCTACAATTCCTTTTCCTGCTTTACCTTCAAAATTTACAGTGAATCTATCTGTTGCCGGATTCGGGCTGATGGTATAAGCTGAAAGGTTTGAAGTTGATGCTACAAGTCCGGCAGGAGAAGTTCCACCTCCTACACCTACTGCATTCCATGCATTGGTAACCTGTGTTACTTCATTGCTTCCGGCACCGTATAGATCTGCTGCTGCCTGAAGAGAGTAAGTTCTGGCATTGGCATAATTGGATGACGAAGTCAGATAAGTGGTTAATGTTCTGTAAGCGATAGCGCCTGCTTTATCCAGTCCGATTCCGGAAACGTTATAAGCAAAACCATTATCATTAGTTCCTGAACCTCCTGTTACTAAAAGATAATACCAGAAGTTCAGCACTCCGGAGTTGGTATGTACTCCACAATAGTCATTGGTAGTTTGCCCTGGTACAGCACATCCTGTAGTAGTAGCATCTTTCCAGTACTTACCTTTATAAGTATCCGGCTGGCTGTAAGCGTTTGGATTCGACATATCTCTGATCACATAACTGAAGTCTTCTCCCAGAGTCCAGCTTGCCTGCGTAGGTCTTGCCCAACGCTCTATAGAGTTCCCGAAGATATCTGAGAAACCTTCATTTAAAGCTCCTGATTCTCTCTGATAAGCGAGATTAGCTGTTTTAGAAGTTAAACCGTGGGTAATTTCATGACCACACACATCTAGGGCTGTTAAAGGTTTCCCACCGTTTGTTGTAGAGCTTCCATCACCATAAGTCATTCTGGAGCCATCCCAAAATGCATTAAAATAGTTGGTAGAATAATGTACATAAGATTTAATAGCAAAATTATTATTATCAATACTCTTACGTCCATATTTTGTATAATAATAATCTACTGTCATTTCTGCTCCCCAATGGGCATCTGTAGCGTATTGATCTTTATTGGTATTAACATTATTCCAGTTATTGTCCGTATCTGTAAAGTCTACAGCGGAAGCATAGCTGGTTCCTTTTTTCAGGTTGTATGTTTCCACAGCTGTTCCGGCATTTCTTCCTGTTTCTCTTAACCTGTAACTTCCATTATAAGAGTCTGTGGTTATATTACGGGTTCCGCTATATGCTGTAACGGCTGTTCCCGGAGCATTTACTTCATGAATAATGGCATCCACACCCAGTATCTTTCCGTTTTTAGCATCTACAAAAACATTTTGTCTGCTTAACGGTTTTTCAGCATAAATATCAAACTTATAAGCCAGCCTTAAATCATTCAGCTTATCATCATCAGGATCTGAATAATACACTAACTCACCTTTAGGGGCAAAACTTGCATTAGGGTCTCCGGTTTCTTTTTTAAGAAAATCTTCCTCCTCTTTGTTTTTCCATTTATAGGATTCCGCTCCTACGAACGATAAAGCATTCTGTAGTGCAATACTTTCAGAAATATTGGCTTTTTTCTCAAGTCCTTTAGGCACATTAAGAACCCACTTTCCGGATTGTCCTACAATTTTACCGTTTTTTGTCTGTACCGCCATCATTCCGTATTCTACTGGAATATCATTAACGGTTTGTTGGAATCTTTGGGTCTCAAAACCTAATGCATCCTTTTCCAGCCCTAGTTTACGGGCTTGTCCGGGAGAAAGCCTCTGAGATGCTTCGTCAAATAAAACAGGACTCCCCTGGAATGCCGGGGCATTTTTGTCAAATCTCATAAATTCGGCATGTAAGCCGCTTTTACCCGGAATTAATTTTGATGGTGTGTTTTGTCCAAAAACAAAAGAGCAGGCAGCAACGCTAGCCACTAAGATAAATTTAGTTTTCATATTAATAATGGTTGATTGTGATGACGAATTTATAAATTTTCCGCAATAAAACAAGAAAAACAATGAATAAAATTCAATTGATATTACAAATCAATAAATAAAACACAATAATGATTTTAAAACAAAGAAAATTATTTAAATATAATTTTTCAGTAATATAAATTTTATGTTAAAATATTTAATTAAAATCAAATTTTTGTGAATTATTTTTTTCACTATGCTGTGCATTATAATTAAAAAAAATAAGGTTTAATCTGAGGTTTACAACATTAATTCTTTTAATATGAGCAAAAAATAAGGACCATCTCAAGAGACAGTCCCATTTATATGTATAATTTTTATAGCGATTATATCAGATCACTAGCGCTTATTCGCAATCGGGGTCCTGAATTCACCATATCCCATAAGGCCATCATAATTCCTTCCGAAAGGTGCATAGTACAGAAATGCCTGATAAAGGTTCTCCGTCTGCCAAAAATTACCATTAACTTCACCAAAGTTCAAAGAGCCATTGGCCTCTTTCGTTGCGAGTACATAATTATAGAAGCCTTGTTTCAGGAATATTTTAGCTACATACTGCTTCGTAGCAGAATCGTACTGCATTTGATTTTCCTTGGTTGGCTTATAATTATTAAATCCTCCTAAAACATAAATCTCTTTGTCCACAGGGTCAGAATCCAGATAGAAATGTACCCATGAATAGTCTGCTTCTCTTTCCGCATCTCTTTCCCTTCCCAGGTCATTTCTTCTGTAATACCATGCTCCATTTACGTCAGGCTGGTATTGATAATTCAAAGGAAATGCCCACACAGGATGAAGATAGGTCTGGTTGACATCATCTTTTATTTCCGTGGCACGCACCATATCCGCTGCCATGTTCATATTTTTATTATCGAAATAATAAAACTCATTGTCTCCCGGAAAAACGAGATTCATCTGCTGGAAAAGTATCTGATTTCCTAAAACGCTGCTCGGTTTAAGATTAGAAATCACCATATTCGGGTTGTTATTCTGCATCACATTCATAGTAATTGAATTGACATTGGAAGAAATATCCCCTCCTTTAGGAGAAACATTCACTTCTACCCTCTGATTAACGTTGGGATTTTTGGCATCTGAAAATCTCGAAATATTTAACCCCACAGATGTTACATCTTCCACCAGATAAAACCTTTTCTTGAAGAGAGGCTGGTCTGCGGAATCTTTATAAACAATCAGCTCATAATTCCCTGATACCTTCAGCTGGATTTTATCATTGGGAAAAACCAGTTTGTAATGGGTATAAGCCTGTAATGTATTGAAAGAGTACTGAAACTGATCCAGAAGCGCATTCATGCTTCCGGCAGCAAACTCTGTAAAAAACAGATTATCTTCATTCCAGTTTCTGTCATAATGTTTGAAAGTATACCGGTAGATCTGACTGCCGTTGGTAAGATCATCAAAACCAAGAACCAATTGTTCCCCTATCTTAATGACAGGAGTTTCGTCATTGGTCTGAGGATTGAACAGCTGGATACTTTGGATATTCTGCCCAAAAACCAGTCCACTCAGAGAAAGTAAGAGTATTCGCAAAGTTTTCATTATAACGAAGATAGCGAAAAATAGCCATTTTCTTAATAATATCGTATTTTTGAATAAAAAATTTTCAGATATGCTTCAGATTCAAGGTTTCGTTTTCAACTTTGCGAGCGAAAATACTTACATCATCTATAATGAAAATAAAAATGCCTGGTTAATAGATCCGGGAAATATGAATGCTCAGGAAACTCAGGCTATCCATAATTTTATTACTGAAAAAGGATTAAAAATTCAGAAAATTCTGTTGACACATGCTCATATTGACCATGTATTCGGGCTTCAGTGGGCATTTGATACCTTCAAGGTCCCTGTGAATATGCATCAGGAAGACCAGGAAGTACTGGATATGCTTCAGGCAAGTGGTGTGAGATTCGGGATGAAGGTAGATCCTGTAAAAGTAGATATCGAATATATAAAGGAAGGAGACGAGCTGGACCTGGATGGTGAAAAGTTTAAAATTTACCATGTTCCGGGACATTCTCCGGGAAGTGTGGTATATCATAACGAAAATCAGAAATTCATGATCTCCGGTGATGTACTTTTTGAAGGCAGCATCGGAAGAACAGATTTATATAAAGGGAATTATGATCAGCTGATTGAAGGAATCAAATCGAAACTTTTTATTTTAGATAATGATACTCAGGTTTTCTCAGGACATGGGAATCCTACTTCAATCGGGTTTGAGAAACAGTATAATCCGTTTTTGAAGTAAGAGAGTTTCAGAGTTGGAGGTTTGTTTGAGAGTTTGAGAGCTCTGCAAGTGTCTGGATTCAAACTTAGCTCTGACACTTAATGTAAGTGAACATAAAAATTACAAAACCGTCAGAAATTCTGACGGTTTTGTTGCTATAAAGAAACAGAATTTAGAAATCCAAAGTGATTGATGCTCTGGCAGCAGCCCCCATAATAGGTCTGGCCATGATGATTCCATCTCCGTTTGGTGATCCTGCTCTCGGATCTCCTTCTGTAATACCAATTGTATTGAAGATATTGGTACCATCCACTGCAAAACGTATTTTTCCCAGCTGATAAGACATTCCTGCCCCAAATTCTGTGAAAGAAGGCAATGTCTGCACATTCTTCTCATCCTGGAAACGTTTTCCATAGTAATTCATACTTACATAAGCCCTCCATTCTTTTGTGATATTCACTGCCGGCGAAATATTGAAATAAAATTTCGGCATTCTTCTTACTACGTTGCCTTCGAGAACACTTCCTGCTTCAAGATTTTTATATTTTGGACTTTGGATGGTTCCGTTGAAGGTAAGTTCTAAAATATTATTGAATAAGCGGGCATATCCTTCCACCTCAACTCCATAGTTTCGTGTATTGGCAAAAGTATTTTCAGATTTCCCATCAGAAAAGATATCGGTAAATGACAGGTTCTTTAATGTAGAATAAAACGGAATCACTGCTACATCAAAAGTACGCGAGTAATATTTGTATCCTACTTCCAGCTGATTGGTCGTTACCGATTTTAAAGGTTTATCCGGTGCCGGATTGGAAAAATAATTGTAGTATGCTTCCTCATTCGGAGATCTGAAACCATTAGAAAAACGGGCATATACTGCATTCTCCCTGTTGATCTTATAATTGGCTGCCAATGTGAAAGAAACTTTATCTATATTATAATTCCAGTAGGTATATTTATTTCCCAATACACTCATGTTATCATCCGCTGTAGTGGTATTGAAACCATGAGTTCCGTCTGTTGTTAACCCGGAATTATTCAAGTTGGAAGTCGTTGTATTGGCAAAATTTCCTTTATAATAATCATGGCTGTAACGAAGACCTCCGTTCACACTTAAAGCATCTGTAATATTATAGTCTAAGTTTACATACAGGTCATTCAAACTTCCCTGAGTCTGTGTTCTTCTTTGTAAAAATGTCATATCCATCACTCCGTTGTAAGTTTTGGAGTATCCGTCATCAGATGGACTAAGAGATGGGTTTACCAGGTTAAGAAGCTCAGGTCTGTCTGTAGCTGTTGTCAGAATATTGCTCCAGTTCCAGTACTGCTGGGATTTCCAGTTGGATTTGTAAAACCCTGCTGTAACGTTTCCTTTATCGAATTTATAATTGAACTGCAGGTCATTCACAAAGTTATTCATCTGCTTATCAATCGCCCAGAATCCTAATTTTTGTACAAACTCAGGATTTACAACAGCTCCGTTGCTTACCAGGGAGTACTGATAGTCGTTCATACCAAGTCCGCCGTCTTTTACCTGATCTGTTGCATATTTAGAAGCCTGCTTAGGACCTCCCGCCGGAAAAATTCCGGTATAATTCATATTGATATCCGTATATCTTGTCTTGTTTAAAACACTAAAATTATTTCCAAGGTCATATTTAAATTCAGCGCCTACAACATCAACTTTAGGATGAATTCCGTCTTCAAGATTTCTGTTAAAAAACCCACCTCCGGCTTGCGGAATATTCAGCTGGCTGATAGCTCTGTAACTGTAGGTTCCGTAGTTAGGGTCAAATCCCTGGAATCCTTTCAGTTTATTTCCGTTCTGGATCAAAGGAATGGGAAGGAAGAATGTATTTCTGTCATCCAGTTTTTTGTAGTAGACTTTCACATACCCTTTATCAAAAACATATTTCAGGTTCATTCTGATCTGTCCTCCGTTATTGGCTTTGAAGCCTGTTTTTCTGATACCGTCGTCTGTTCTGTAAAAGCCGCCGACATTGAAAAATAATTTATCCTGAACCAGTGCTCCGCCTACATTCACATCAGTACGCATTAATCCATAGGTACTGGTTTCCAGCTTTGCCGTACCTCTGAAATCATTGGTTCCCTCTTTTGTAATAAAGTTGATCAGACCGCCTGGAGAATTGGTTGCAAAAATGGATCCTGAACCTCCTCTTAAAGCTTCCATACGGCTTACGGAATTATCTACACGGAAAAAATTATCCGCATTGGCAAACTGAAGCGCGCCGTCTTCAAAAACAGCAAGACCATCTTCCTGTACCTGTACAAATTCATAGGCTCCGGCGGAAGGAATACCTCTTGCAAAAAGGTTGTTACCTACTTCACCTCCGGATGTTTCCACAGCAAACCCGGGAACCCTTTGTAATAAAGCAGCTGCACTGATCGGGTTTTGCTTCTGAATTTCTTTGGAACTGAATGTGGAAATCGCTGTACTGGATTCTATTTTTTTCTTAGGATTTGAGTTTCCTGTGATGACAATCTGATCGATGGAGGAAACTTTTGCAGAATCCTGCGGCGTTTCCTGAGCATAAGCATTATTAAAATATAACGTAGCTGTTGCGGCGATTAAAAAGATTGATTTTTTTTTCATAGCCTTATTTTTATAGTTAGTTTCAGTTTTGTTGTAATTGTAAATACACTCCATTCGTCCAGCCGAATCCATCCTGATTGGGGTATTCCCCGCCGCCTGCTATTGTTTCTGTATCTAATGCATTGTATTTTTCCATCAGTTTCCCGGTATTCTGGTAGACTCTTTCTACGTTGGAACACCAGTTATTTTTAATTTTTTCTGCCAGTTCATCAAAGCCATAATTTTTCATTGCCCTGAAGCCCAGCCATTGATAAGGAGCCCACGCATTGGGAAGATCCCATTGCTGTCCTGAATTTTTAGTGGTCGTTACCAAGCCTCCCTGATAAAGAAACTTTTCAGCAACTGCTTCAGCAACTGCTTCTGCCTGCTTCTGATCTGCAATACCAAGGAATAAAGGGTAAAGAGCAGCAATATGTTCAGACGGTGTTTTTGTGTTTTTTTTAATGTGATAATCTTTGTAAATCTTAGTGTTTTCATCCCAGAAATATTGATTGATCATCTGTCTTCGGCTTGCTGCTCTTTCTGAAAAATAGTATTCTTTTTCATTCAGATTCTGAAGTGCTGAAGATTTTGCCAAAGTCATTTCCAGATGCCACAAAAGGCAGTTCAGGTCAACCTGTGCAAGGTTCAGCGTTTCTATCGTCTGTATATTTTGTCCGTCTGCGAACCATCTGCTGGAAAAATCCCAGCCTGATTCACAGGCACTTCTTATGTTTCTGTAAAATTCACCTTCTGTTGTTTTTTCATGATCTTCAATATCGATCAGGTAACTTTCAGGACGTGGTGCATTTTCTGCATCGTAATACCGGTTAAGAATAGCTCCGTCTATTGTTCTGACTACTCTTTTCACACTTGAATTACTCTCCAACCCTTCTTCGCCATCCATCCAGAAAGCATATTCCTTCTCAAGCGTTTCATAGTATTTTGTATAAATTTCTTCATTATGAGTTGTTTCAAAAAGAAGATCCAGCATTAATGAAAAATAAGGAGGCTGTGATCTGCTCAGGAAATGGGTTCTGCTCGCATTGGGAACAAATCCTACATTCTGAATAAGATAAGAGCAGTTCTCAATAATATTTTCCATCATTTCCACTCTGCCGGAAGCTTTTAATCCAAGCATAATAAAATAGCTGTCCCAATAGAAAAACTCATTAAAACGGCCACCCGGAACAATATAAGGTTTCGGTAATTTTAACAGTGTTCCCCTTTCCTCATATGCCGTTCGGGTCAGTTCATCCCATAATTTTTCAATATGATCCACAATCGGAAGATGATCTTCCCTCTGAACAGAAACCCTGGCCCCTAAAAAATCAAAATGAGCCATTACAAAATCTTTCAGATCAAAACCGGGACTGTCTTTTGTTTTTTCATAATCTTCATTGATCTTTGAAACAGGAAATAATGGAACCGCATCCGTCATCATTTTCTGATCTTCAAAAATTTCAGATCTCTGTACTTCATCAAAAAGAGTTTGAATATCGTTTATATAAAGTTGATTACTCATTGCTATTTTTTAGGATTAATTTTTAATTTATTCATGAAAACCGCTGAAGTGATCAGTAATGACAGAGGAATCAAGGACAGATAAAATGCCCGCTGCCCACTGAATTCCTGAAATACAAAACCGGTAATGATGGAACCTATCGTTCCTCCGATTGCTGAGAACACAACAATCAATCCTGACATGGCACTGTGCAGATATTTCGGTATCGACGCCAGAATTACAGAATTAATGCTCGGATAAATTGGTGCCAGCAAACCTCCCATCAAAGGAAATAAATAGACAACCAAAGGCGCATTCAGCCAATTTGTATTGGTATCTATATGGATATTGTGAGTTAATGGCAGAACCAGAAGCAAACTTATGGCAAAACCTACCACACAAAAGGAAACCACATAGATCCAGCTGAATTTCTTGGAGAAAAACCCTGACAAGAATCTACCCAGTGCAAAAGCGCCTGCCAAAACGGCTCCCGCCTGAATACTCATGGAGGTTGGCACTTTTAAAATCTCTTTATAAAAAGTAGGCGTCCAGGTTTGAAAACTCTGCTCTACCAGTACAAAAAGGAAAGCGCATAATAAAAAGCACAGCACTTTTTTATAACTGAACAGACTTGCACTGTTTCTTAAATCTCCTAACAGATCTGTTTTCTCACTTTTCGCTTCTTTCTCATCCAGTTTTGAAAAGAACAGGAATAAAAAAGACAGGCTGGAAAGCCCTCCGAGAACCCAATAAACATTCAGCCATCGTGTAGATTCCGGATTGTGATCATCAATGTATAAGCTGAATAAAACATTTCCTGCCAATACTCCAATCATGAAAAATCCTTCCAGAAATCCCATAAAACTGGAATGTTCCTTATCTGTTTCAGTTACCAATCCAATAGAAGTAAAAACTGATATTTTGATCAGTGCAAATGAAACGCCTACGATGGCAAATAATAATTTGAAAACCCAGAAGGCATTGGTAAACGGCATTACAAAACACATACAGCTTACCAGCAGCAAGGCAATCAGCATTGATTTCCGGATTCCTATTTTGGGAAGAAATGAAGCAAGAATGAATGAACATATGGCAATAGGAAGATCTTTAAAGCCTTCCAGAACACTGGCCGATGATTTTGAAATTCCAAAATTCTGCTGTACCTGCAGGATCACAGTTCCTACAGAATTCAGAAGAATGGCAAAGACAAAATAATTTAAAAATAAAACGGCCTTGATGTTAATATTTTTCATTCAGGTTACTTCTTGCCGGCTAAGATAGAAGCATTTGAGTTAACGATAATTTAACACAGTAAATCAATATTTGAACTATATTAATATAATTAGTATTTTTAAGAATTAAATATGATTAATTAAATGAAAGTTACTTTTGAAAGGGTGATTCCTAATGAAAAGAGCTCATTCCGAACTATTCATAATAATTCTCCTATCTCAGAGTTCAAATGGGAATATCATTATCATCCCGAAATTGAGCTGGTGTGTGTTATTTCCGGGAGCGGAACCCGCCATGTCGGCTACCATAAAAGTAATTACACGAATGGAGATCTTGTGTTAATCGGGTCTAATATCCCCCACTCCGGATTCGGACTGAACTCCATTGACCCTCATGAAGAAATTGTACTTCAGTTTAAGGAAGAAATCCTTCAGTTTCCCCAGCAGGAAGTAGAAGCCAGATCCATCAAAAATCTTCTGGAGCTTTCAAAATACGGTATTCATTTTCATCATAAAGTAAAAAAAATAATGCTCCCAAAATTGAGACTTATGCTGGAATCGGAAGGTTATAAAAGATATTTATTGCTTCTGGAAATTCTTTTTGAGCTTTCGAAATGTGAAGATTATGATCTCCTGAATAAAGAAATTATGCCGTACACGATTATTTCCAAAAATAAAGCCCGCCTTGAAAATATCTTTACCTACGTAGAACATCATTATGACAAGGAAATTGATATTGAAGACGTTGCAAAACTGGCTAATCTGACACTGCCAGCTTTCTGTAATTTTTTCAAAAAAACAACGCAGATCACTTTTACAGAGTTTGTAAACAGATATAGAATCAATAAGGCATGTCTGCTGATGGTACAGGACAGGTCTATTTCAGAATGCAGTTACCAATGCGGCTTCAATAATGTAACGTACTTTAACAGGATGTTTAAAAAATATACAGGGAAGACGCCTTCAGAGTTTATAAAAAATTATACTCATAATAAAGTGAATGTGGATCTGAAGGTTGAAAAGGAGACTAAAATTAAGGTAAGCTTTTAGTTTTTGCTGAGACCTCTGCCAGTGGCAATTTGTATGATAACTAAGTGTTGTAATTGTCTATTCCGTAGGAATCCAGACTTTCTCATATGTAATTTTGCAGTAGCTTATAATAAGATAAACTATGCTGAGACTCCTGCGGAGTGACAAAAGTGGTTGAATAGATCATGCTCTCGTACTTGTCATTCCGTAGGAATCCAGACTTTCTCATACGTGATTTTACAGTAGCTTATAAGAAAAACAAACTATGCTGAGATTCCTACGGAGTGACAAAAATGGATGAATAGATCATGCTCTCGTACTTGTCATTCCGTAGAAATCCAGACTTTCTCATATGTAATTGTGCAGTAGCTTATAATAAAAACAAACTAAGCTGAGACTCCTGCGGAGTGACAAAATGTATGGCTATACTAAATGTTGTACTTGTCCTTTACGTAGGAATCCAGACTTTCTCATATGTAATTTTGCAGTAGCTTATAATAAAACAAGCTATGCTGAGACTCCTGCGGAGTGACAAAGTGTGTGAATAGCTAAATGAACGATGTTCAATCAACAAAAAAGCCACTCCAGAAGAGCAGCTTTATATTATTAAGTAAAAACCAGTAACTAAACAACTAGCAACCAGAATTATTTCCATTTAATATTACATCCCATACTAGGTCTTTGAATTTCTTCCTGAGGTTCTCCGGCCAAAAGATTTTCAAAAGCAATGATTAAATCTTCGCCTGTTACATCTTTATTATTTCCCGGCCTTGAATCATCCATCTGACCTCTATACACCAAATCCAGTTTATCATCAAAGAAATAAAAATCCGGTGTGCAAGCGGCATCGTAAGCTTTAGCTACCGCCTGGCTTTCATCAAATAAGTAAGGAAAATCAAATCTTCTTTCAATCTGGAATTCAATCATTTTTTCCGGAGAATCTGCCGGATATTTTTCAACGTCATTGGCATTGATTGCTATGAATTCAATTCCTCTTTCGTTATAATCTTCATATAATTCATTAATCTTATCAATCACATGAAGAACAAACGGACAGTGGTTGCACATAAAGATAACCAATGTTCCTTTTTCTCCTTTCAGTTCTTCCAAAGACTGAAGTTCGTTCGTTTTTGACGGGTTAGGAAGTTCAAAAAACGGTGCTTTTGTTCCTAATGCCAGCATATTTGATGGAGTATTCATATCCTTTTTTTCTTTACTGGCAAAGATAATTATTTCTTTTGTTAATTGAGCCGGGTTCTGAAACAGACATTTTATTTTTGTAGGGTAAGGAAACTGGAAGTTGGAGAAGGGAAGATTTTTAAGCCTCAAAAATAGTTATAGCCAAATTCTATTATTAGATTTATTGACCTCTGAAATAACTTCCAGCTCCCATTCTTTCAGCCTCCAGCCTTTCATTTATTTTTCATCAAGTAGTAGTCCAATCTATAAAAATCATAATATCCTTTGGAAGTTATATCAAAAAGTTTGTAGTTTTGCTAACGCTGTTAGTAAAAAAATATCATGGGTCTACATGAACGCCGTCAACGAGAAAAAGAATCCATCCGTGCAAATATTTTGCAGGCTGCTTTTACTTTGGCTAAAACCGAAGGCTGGGGTTCACTTTCTATGCGTAAAATAGCAGATGCTATTGAGTATAGTGCCCCTGTAGTCTATGATTATTTTGAAAATAAAGATGCCATTCTGTTTGAAATTTCATTAGATGGCTTTCACAAGTTACACATAGAATTGTTAAAAGCTCAGCAGAAACACGACACTCCGGAAGAGCAGCTTGTTGCCATTGTGGATGCGTACTGGAACTTTGCTTTTAAAAATAAGGAATATTACCAGCTGATGTTTGGTCTTGGAATGCAATGTTGTGGAAAAGGACAGATGAAAAAGGAATTTTCATCATTCCAGGAACTGATCTATGAATGTACTTATGAGATTATTAAGAAAAACGGATCCAATCCCGACAATGCCTGTCATATGTCTCATGCTCTGTTTTCTGCCGTTCACGGAATGATCTCTATTATGATGATGCGTACTGTTGATATCCCTTCAACAATGAATAAGACGACTTTGGACGAAACTGTTTCGGCTTTTATTAAGTCTTTGTAAATTTTTTTTGAATTAAAAATTAACACCGTTAGGAAATTTAACACTGAATTAATGTAAATTATTCTGTTATCCTGACTAAAAAATGAAATTATTATGAAGCCATTCATAACATTCAGCTGTTAAAAGTAATCATTTTTTGCTTATCAATTAACACTGTTAGTAAAATTAACACACATACACCTTATCTTATATATAAAAGCAACATTAAAAAATTCAGCTATGGAAACGATTAACCTCATTGCACATTAAAAATTCTGTAATTTTTTTTTGAACTAACCATTAACACTGTTAGGAAAAAAAACAGCATTTATCAAAAGAACTTTACTTAAATCTAACACTTCATTAAAAATTAAACTAACAATGAAAATACCTGGAAAAACAAGGTTTATTGTACTTATTGCAAGTATAATTCTTTTACAGAGCTGCACCAAGGCCGCAGAAGGCACCAATGCCGCGCCGCCAGCTCCGGAACTTCCGGTTTATACCGTTATTACATCACCCGCTACTACATATCAGGAATTCCCTACTGCTTTGGAAGGAAAAAATAATGTTGAAATCAGATCTCAGGTAGACGGTTATCTTGACAGAATCTATGTAGAGGAAGGCTCTTATGTAAGAGCAGGACAGCCATTATTTAAAATAGATTCCAGAAGCTATGGCGAACAGATGAATATGGCACAGGCCAATCTGCAAGCTGCCAATGCCAATATCCAGAAAGCAAAAGTGGAAGTAGACAGACTACAGCCATTGGTTGCTGCAAAAGTAGTTTCTGATGTACAGCTTAAAACCGCAAAAGCCAATTACGAAGCTGCCGTTGCTGCTGCTGCACAAGCCAGAGCTTCTGTAGGAAGTGCCAGAATCAATGTAGGATTTACAACCATTACAGCTCCTGTAAGCGGATATATCGGAAGAATTCCTTACAAAAAAGGAAGTCTGATCTCCAGAACAGATCCTAATCCATTAACATTATTATCTGACATCAGTGAAATCTATGCCTATTTCTCTTTAAGTGAGCTTGACTTTATTGCTTTCCAGAATAAATATCCGGGAGCTACTTTGGAAGAGAAACTGAAAAATATGCCGATGGTAGAACTGGTGATCGCTGATAACAGTACTTATCCTGAAAAAGGGAAACTAAGCATTGTAGACGGGCAGTTTGATAAAACGACAGGAGCCATCAGCGTACGTGCCATATTTCCTAATGCCAACGGAACTTTAAGAACCGGAAACACCGGAAGAGTGCGTATGCCTCAATTGATTTCCAATGCTGTAGTAATTCCGCAGGAATCTACTTTCGAAATCCAGGATAAAACCTATGTCTATGTAATGGGTAAAGACCAGAAGGTAACCGGAAGACCGATCAAAATATCAGGAAAAACAGATAGCTATTATTTTATTTCTGAAGGGCTTAAGCCTGGAGAAAAAATAGTTTACACAGGAATCGGAAACTTAAAAGACGGTGCTTCTATCAAGCCGAAAAATATTTCTTCTGACAGCTTATTAAAAGCGAAACCATTATAATCCTTTCCGAATACAGAAGACTTAAAAAAATAAACTTCTTATGTTAAAACAATTTATAGAAAGACCGGTCCTTTCAACGGTCATCTCCATAATACTCTTATTATTGGGAGCTTTGTCTCTCTTTAATTTACCGATTGCCCTCTTCCCGGACATCGCTCCACCGAGTGTACAGGTAACGGCATTCTATCCGGGAGCCAACGCGGAGGTTGTAGCACGTTCGGTAGCTACCCCGATTGAGGAGGCTGTGAACGGAGTAGAGAACATGACGTATATGACCTCAAACTCCAGTAACGACGGAACCATGACCCTGAGCGTCTTTTTCAAACAGGGTGCTGATGCGGATAACGCCGCAGTTAACGTACAGAACCGTGTATCCAAAGCGATGAGCCAGTTGCCTCAGGAAGTGGTACAGGCCGGAATTTCCACACAGAAGGTACAGAACAGTATGATCATGTTCATGGGATTAACCAGTGAAGATGCAAAACAATATGATGAATTATTCCTTCAAAACTACCTGAAGATTAATGTTATTCCACAGATACAGCGTATCCCGGGGGTAGCACAGGCTCAGGTATTCGGAACAAGGGATTATTCGATGAGAATCTGGCTGAAACCGGATCGTCTGGCTGCTAACAATCTTTCGCCTCAGGAAGTTTTGGGAGCTATTAAAGATCACAACCTTGAAGCTGCTCCGGGCCGTCTTGGACAGGGAAGTAAGGAAACTTACGAATATATCCTTAAATATAAAGGAAAACTGAACAAGGACGAAGACTATGAAAACATCGCCATCAAAGCAAACAGTGACGGTTCTTTCTTAAGATTAAAAGATGTGGCACGAGTAGAATTCGGTTCTTATACGTATACTGCTACCAACAGAGTGGATGGAAAACCGGTTGCCGGATTCGCGATCTTACAGACAGCAGGATCCAACGCCAATGAAATCCTGACAGAAATTGAAAAGCAGGTGAAAGTAATGGAAACCACCCTTCCCAAAGGAGTAAAACCCATCATCATGTATAACTCCAAAGACTTTTTGGATGCCTCTATTCATCAGGTTGTGGAAACTTTAGTAATTGCCTTCATTCTGGTATTTATCGTGGTATACATCTTCCTTCAGGATTTCAGATCTACGTTAATTCCTGCCATTGCAGTACCTGTAGCAATTATCGGGACATTCTTCTTCCTGCAGTTATTTGGTTTCAGTATCAACATGCTTACACTGTTTGCATTGGTTCTGGCCATTGGTATTGTAGTGGATGATGCGATTGTGGTGGTGGAAGCCGTCCACTCAAAAATGGAACAGACAGGAATGCCTGTAGAACATGCTACAATGAACTCAATGAGTGAAATCTCAGGAGCTATTATCTCCATTACACTGGTCATGTGTGCTGTGTTTATTCCGGTTGGTTTCATGCAGGGACCTGCAGGAGTTTTCTACAGACAGTTCGCATTCACATTAGCCATCGCGATTTTAATTTCAGCAGTAAACGCATTGACATTAAGTCCGGCATTATGTGCAATGTTCCTGAATGATCCTCAGGGAGAGCATGGTGAACATGGTCATAAAACAGGTTTTGGAGCAAGGTTCTTTAATGCATTCAATGCCAGCTTCAACAGCATGACCAGAAAATACATCTACAGTCTTAAGTTTTTAATCAAAAATAAATGGGTAGCAATTGGCGGTCTTGTTGTGATTACGGCAGCAAGTATCTTCCTGATCAAAAAAGCACCATCAGGATTTATTCCTACTGAAGACCAGGGATTCGTGTTATATGCGGTGAATACTCCTCCGGGAAGCTCATTGGAAAGAACACACAGAGCAACGGCTCAAATCGACAAGATCATCAATGGTGAAAAGGCAACGAATCACCTTTGGGTAGCCGACGGGATGAACTTTATCAGTAATGCTAACGCTTCTCCATATTCTGCAGGTTTCATTAAGCTTAAAGATTATGACAAGCGTGGTGAAATGAAAGATCCCGATCTGATTGCAGGAACTTTAACAGGAAAGGTAAGCCAGGTAAAAGATGCCAATGCATTCTTCTTCAACTTCCCTACTGTACAAGGTTTCGGTAACGTTTCCGGATTTGAGTTCATGCTTCAGGATAAAACGAACGGTTCTTTCGAACAGTTGGGAACAACCACTCAGCAGTTCATTGGTGAGCTGATGAAAAGACCTGAAATTGCTTTTGCCTTTACCACTTATGCAGCAGGAAACCCTCAGTACACTATTGATGTGGATACGGATAAAGCCAATCAGCTAGGTGTTTCGGTAGCAGAACTGATGCAGACTATGCAGATTTATTTCGGAAGTAGCTTTGTATCGGATTTCAACAGGTTCGGAAAATATTACAGGGTAATGGCTCAGGCTGATATTCCTTACCGTACAGACATCAATTCACTGGAAGGTATCTATGTGAAAAATAAATCAGGAGAAATGGTTCCGGCCAAAACACTGGTTACGTTAAAAAGATCTTTCGGACCTGAAACGGTAACAAGAAATAACCTTTTCAACGCAGTAACGATCAACGGAACTCCAAAACCGGGATACAGTACCGGAGATGCTATCAAAGCGGTAGAAGAAGTTGCCCAGCAGTCGTTACCAAGAGGATATGGATATGAATGGACAGGAATTACCCGTGAAGAGATCAAAACAAGCGGACAGACTGCTTTTATCTTCTTCTTAAGTATTCTGTTTGTATACTTCCTGCTGGCTGCTCAGTATGAAAGTTATGTGCTTCCTTTTGCTATTATTCTTACCATTCCAACAGGGATTTTTGGAGTATTTGCCTTCACAGGGCTGGCAGGAATTGATAATAACATTTACGTTCAGGTAGGATTGATCATGCTTGTCGGACTATTGGCGAAGAATGCCATCCTGATCGTAGAGTTTGCCGTTCAGAGAAGAAAAGCAGGTAAATCATTAATTGAATCTGCACTCCAGGCATCAAGATTACGTTTAAGACCGATCTTAATGACCTCTTTCGCCTTCATCGTGGGAATGCTTCCATTGATCTGGACGCAGGGTGCATCCTCAAAAGGTAATCACTCTATCGGTTATAGTACTGTAGGAGGAATGCTTACGGGAGTACTATTCGGAATCTTTATCATCCCGGTAATGTATGTTATATTCCAGTATCTGCATGAAAAAATGCCGAGCAGAAAAAAGAAAAGACTTCTGAAAAAACAAATGGAGGAAGAACTTTTAGCTGCCAGTCACTAATAAAAAATGAAATACAAAAACTTAGAGAAAATTTTAAGACTATATAAGGATTAACTATTCACCTGCCTGTTCTTAATGGTTTACAAAAGCTAACTATTTTCTCCTACTAAAGACAATTTTGCATCAATAGAAACCTCTCTAAGTTTTGTATTCAATTAAAAGTTTAAAAACTATGAAACGAGTAAAAAATATTATTCTAACTTTTGCGCTGGCTATAGGCTCTGTATCGTGTGTGTCAAAACTGGCATACACGGAGCCTGAGCTGCCGCTTCCTGAAAAGTTTCAGTATACTGCAACTGCCGACACTGCTAGCATCGCCAACCTGGAGTGGAAACAGTTTTTCAGCGATCCTATTTTACAGGAACTGATTGAAAAAGGAATTAAAAATAATTATGACCTTCAGATTGCCTTAAAGCAGGTTGCGGCTTCACAGGAAAAGCTGAAACAGGCAAAATATATGCAATATCCGGATGTAGGTTTCGGAGTAAGCGGACAGATCTCAAGGCCTTCCAAAAACAGCATGAACGGGCAAAGCTTAAATTTATTTTTAGGCTCAAGCCATGTTGAAGATTATAACGCAGCCTTCAACCTTTCATGGGAAGCGGACATCTGGGGAAAAATCAAAAACCAACAGGAGGTTTCAAGAATGCAGTATCTTCAAACGTATGAAGGATCAAAAGCAGTTCAGACTCAGGTAGTAGCTGCCATTGCACAGGGATATTATAACCTGCTGATGCTTGACAAACAACTGGCTATTGCAAAATCCAATCTGGAACTCACCAGCAATACCTTATTAATGACCCAAAAAATGTGGGAAAGCGGCGATAATACTTCTTTGGGAGTACAGCAGGCTGCAGCACAGAAACAGGCAACAGAGCTTCTTATTGCCCAGCTGGAACAGAATATTGCCATCCAGGAAAATGCACTGAGTATCCTGGTGGGAGAGCTTCCCAATAAAGTAAACAGGACGCTCGAAATGTCTGATACGTCATTACCTCAAAACATTTCTGCCGGACTTCCTGCAGCAATGGTAAGCAGAAGACCGGACGTCCGTCAGCAGGAATTGGTTTTATTAGAATCCAATGCCATGGTAGGAATTGCACAGGCCAATATGTATCCGGCATTAAAAATTACGGCTAATGGTGGTGTAAATTCCTTCAAATTCGATAACTGGTTCCAGATCCCGGCTTCGTTATTCGGATCGGTTTTAGGAGGAATTACCCAGCCGATTTTCCAGAAAAGACAATTGAAAACAGATCTGGAAGTAGCTAAAATTCAAAGAGAGAAAAATGTTCTCGCGTTCCGTCAGTCTGTATTGAATGCGGTGGGCGAAGTTGCTGACGCTTTGGTTTCCAATGAGAATTTAAAAGTTCAGGAACAGAAAGCTACAGAACAGGCCACTACACTGAAAGACGGAATTAAAAGTGCACAGCTTCTTTATAAAGGAGGTTCAGCCAATTACCTGGAAGTGATTACAGCACAGGGGAATTCCCTACAGGCAGAGTTGAACCTGGCTTCCATTAAGAGACAGAGATTAAGCAGCATTGTAGATTTATACAGAGCTTTAGGCGGCGGTTGGAAGTAGTAAATTAAATTATATTTGTTTTAAGATGCGGTTCTTTTCAGAGCCGCATTTTTTTGTATGTTTCTGTTTATTACAATATGAATTTAAACTTAGATTCCTACGGAATGACATAGTGTATGGATAAACTAAGCGCCTAGTTTGTCATTCCGTAGGAATCTATATTTTCAAAGCTTCTAAAGTCGTTTAATAATGTAAAAGTATTTACTTTTCAAACTGCTCCGCAATCCATTTTAGCAAATCTTCAAAGTCTTTTTCAGAATATCCTAATTGTAAATAATGAATATCATCTGCCTTTCTGTACCAGGTCAGCTGGCGTTTCGCATACCTGCGGCTGTTCTTTTTAATTTCTGAAACCGCAAAATCAAGATCCCACTCTCCATCAAAATATTTGAACAGTTCAGCATAACCTACCGTATTCAAAGCCGTCAGACCTTTAAATTGTTCAAGCCCCTTCACTTCATCCAGCAATCCGTTTTTCATCATAATATCCACTCTGCGGTTGATTCTGGCATACAGTTCTTCCCTTGGAGCTTCAATTCCGACCCTGATCACATTAAAATCTCTGGAATCCTGTGACACCGCAATTAGTTCTGAATATTTTGTATTGGTTTGCCAGATTACATCAATGGCCCGCAGAAGTCTACGATGATTGTGAATATCCACCACACTGAAATATTCCGGATCGAGCTCCTGTAAAATTTCCTGGAGTTTTTCTATTCCTTCCTGCTCCATCACAGCCTGAAGCTTTTCCTGGTTTTCAGCATTGGCTTCCGGAAGATCATGCAGACCTTCAATTACAGCTTTTTCATACATCATGCTACCTCCAACAAGGATAACAGTGTCATGAGTCCTAAAAAGTTCATTGAGTTTCTGAAGTGCATCTTCTTCATACTGCCCGATGGAGTAATATTCTTCCACAGAAAGGTTTCCTATAAAATGATGAGGTGCGGCAGCCAGTTCTTCTTCTGAAGGAGCAGCTGTTCCTATTTTCATTTCTTTAAAAAACTGACGGGAATCACAGGAAATAATCTCGGTATTGAAATGCCGGGCTAAATCAATTGCCAGCCTCGTTTTACCAATTCCGGTGGGTCCTACTACAGAAATTAAATTTTTCTTTTTCACTGCGCTAATTTACGAAAACATGCTTATTTGAATTTTTATTTTTAAATACAAAAAATTTGCGGATTGTTTTGAACCATTAAGAACATTTAAGCTGTTAAGTTTAATTAAGAAAAAATCCGATAGATTTTCCTTAAGCATTATGCTAAAAGTGAAGCTCCTCTTAATATTCTTAACTTCTTTATCCAAAACTTAATGGTTAAAATAAATTTAAAATTGAATAATCATATATTTTATGTTGAAGTTTCATGGTATTATAGTATAGACTTAAATGTTTATCTTTGTAGAACAATAAAAAACTATGATTTTATCAATGACCGGATTCGGTAGAGCCGAAGATGTTTTTGAAGGAAAAAAAATTACAATTGATATTAAATCTCTGAACAGCAAGAGCTTTGATTTGAATATAAAAATTCCTTTACGTTATAAAGAAAAAGAATTTGAAATCAGAAAAATTCTTAACGATAGAATTATCCGTGGAAAAGTAGACTGCTACGTTAATATTGAGAACCTTGAAGAGTCCAATGATGTAAAAATCAATAAAAATTTAATTGACTCTTATATCAACGAACTTAAAAACATAGCTTCTGACGGTCCCGATTTTGAATACCTGAAAATGGCAGTAAGACTTCCTGATGCCATTACCTCAAGACCTGATGAGCTTACAGAAGGTGAATGGGAAGCGTTGGCAAAAATTGTCAATAATGCCGTTGACAGATTTGAAGAGTTCAGGAAAACGGAAGGCGGTATTTTACATGAAGAATTAAACAGGAATATTCAGAATATTGATAAGTATCTTGGAGAAGTGATTCCTTTTGAGGAAGAAAGAATTGTAAGCGTAAAAGAACGCTATCAGAAATCTTTGAAGGAATTTGAAAATGTTGACGAAATACGTTTTTACCAGGAAATGGCCTATTTCACTGAAAAGCTTGATATTTCTGAAGAAAAGGTAAGACTTGCCCAGCATTTGAAATATTATAAAGAAGTAATGGACAATGAGTCTTTCAACGGAAAAAAACTGGGTTTCATTTCTCAGGAAATCGGAAGGGAGATCAACACACTTGGGTCTAAAGCCAATCATGCAGAAATCCAGAAACTGGTAGTAATGATGAAAGATGACCTGGAAAAAATAAAAGAACAAACGTTAAACGTATTGTAACGCAGGCACGGATTATGAGATACGTGGTTCTTTCTAAGAATGGAACACAAGTCTCCGAACCCGGAACCCGAAACTCAAAAAAATGGATAAAGTAATTATATTTTCAGCACCATCAGGGAGCGGAAAAACTACATTGGTAAAGCATTCACTGAAAACATTTCCAGAACTGGAATTTTCAATCTCATGTACTACGAGACAACCGAGGGGAAGCGAAGTTCATGCGGTAGATTATCATTTTCTGACACCGGATAAGTTCAGACAGAAAATTTCCGAAGATGCTTTTGTAGAATATGAAGAAGTATATACTGACAAATATTACGGTACTTTAAAATCTGAAGTGGAAAAAATCTGGAATCAGGGAAAAGTTGTTATTTTTGATGTAGATGTAAAAGGAGGTATTTCATTAAAAAAATACTTTGGCGAAAAGGCCTTGTCTATCTTTATAGAACCACCTTCCATTGAAGAGTTGGAACGAAGATTGGTTTCCAGAAATACAGATGATGCAGAAACTATAAAAACCCGTGTAGCGAAGGTAGCAGAAGAAATGACCTATGCCAGCGGGTTTGACAAGATCGTGATCAATGAAGATCTTGATACCGCTAAAAAAGAAATAGAAAGTTTAATAAAAAGTTTTATCAGTAAGTAATGGCTGGAAGATAGAAGCCAGAAGATGGAAGTAATCAATACTCTCAAAATCTAACTTCTAATTTCTAACCTCTAGCTTCTGATAATAAAAAATTGAGGTTGATATGAGTACCGAAACATTAGAAAAAGCTAAATCTGCAATTCCTGTAAGAGGATTTCTGGATATAAAAGATATCACTATTCCTCAGGGAGAAGAATTGGTGAAAGCCATTCTTAAACTTAAAGAGGAAAAAAATGCTGTTATCCTGGCCCATTACTACCAACCGGGAGAAATTCAGGATATCGCTGATTTCCTGGGAGATTCTTTACAGCTCGCAAGACAGGCAAAAGAAACCAATGCAGACATGATTGTATTCTGCGGAGTACATTTCATGGCAGAAGCCGCTAAAATTCTGAACCCAACTAAAAAAGTAGTTCTTCCTGATACCATGGCCGGATGTTCACTGGCAGACGGTTGCTCAGGAGAAGGGCTGAGAAAGATGCGTGAGCAGCATCCAAATGCTTTAATTGCCACTTACATCAACTGTAATGCGGAAACCAAAGCAGAAAGTGATATTATCGTAACAAGCTCCAATGCGGAAACAGTTATTGAAGCTCTTCCGAAAGACAGACCAATCATTTTTGCACCGGACAAAAACCTGGGAAGATATTTATCTAAAAAAACAGGACGTGATATGATCCTTTGGGATGGAAGCTGTGTAGTACACGAAGCTTTTTCAATGGAAAGAATTGCACAGCAATTGGCAGACAATCCGGATGCCAAACTGATTGCTCACCCTGAAAGTGAAGAAGCTGTTTTAAAGCTGGCTCATTTTATCGGGTCTACTTCTGCCCTGCTGAATTATGTGGAAAAAGATGATTGCCAGAAATTTATTATCGCCACAGAAGAAGGAATTCTTCACGAAATGAAAAAACGTGCTCCTCACAAAGAACTGATCCCTGCGTTAGTTTTTGACGAAAGCTGTAACTGTTCAGAATGTTTCTACATGAAACGTAATACCATGGAAAAATTGTATCTGTGCATGAAGTATGAACTTCCTGAGATTCTAATCGATGAAGAACTAAGATTAAAAGCATTAAAACCTATTGAAGCCATGCTTGATCTTTCTAAGAGTATAAAATAATTTTTGGTTCATTCCAGACAATTGTTAAAAAAATAAAGCCCTGTTTTTCGCAGTACTTTTTTATTATCTTATTAATACAAATATTAGTTTAGGATACTCCTCCATCCACGCATTCTATGCTTACCAGAACACACATCTTACAGTAATCTGGAAGTCCCTGATAAGCAGCACAGGAATACTGATATCCCGGACCATCTCCGAATGTAGCATTCTGTGGGCATCCAGCACATCTTGACGGGCCTGCTCCATTTATTCTTTCAAGCTCTTTTCTGTTTAATTTCTTTGTATTTTTCATAGTTGTTTTAATTTTTTAAATGATTTAACATACCGATACTTACAGCATGGGTGCATAGCAGGTTCCTCCCGGTTTCAGCCAGCAGCCCCATTGTCCACCTCCGCGGAAACATACAAACTGTTCACCACCACAAGCTTCAATCTGGATATCAGTGAATCCTCCTGTGATGTTTTTCTTTTGTTCACGTGATAATTTTTTAATTGTTTTCATAATATTTTAATTTTAAGATTAGAAATAAGGTTATTATTGTTTATTGATTAAAAATCAATACGGATCAGAACATTCAAAACTGACCAGTACTCTTCCTTTACAGCATTGCGGTAAGGCGTGATAATCGGCACATGATTTGGGCTCACCTGGTCCGTATGGGCCCGGAGGACAATACTCAAAACAATCATTCACATCTCCTCCACTGATGGACTTCAAATTCTTACGGTCTACTTTTTTTAAATTTTTCATGCTTAATTTTATTATGGTTAGAATCCTAAATATAAGATTTTTAATCAATTACAACAAATATATCTCTAAAAAAGGAAATAAATTTTATAGTATTAAAAAGTTGGCCGTTTCAAAATAATTTGTACATTTGTTCCGTTACAATGAATTTTCTAAGAAACATATCTGATATTTCTGCCCTGAAATCACTTATTTCAGGCATATCTACTGTTTCTACATTCACAACTACAACAACTACCCCATAACGGGGTAAATTTTCACATATTATTTCCGGTACCTGTACTCTTTTTTCAAAGAGTAACCACTTCTTTTTATCCAACTTCAAATAAATAATTGATGAAAGTTTTAAAATTCGGCGGAACATCAGTCGCCCATTCTCAGAATATCTTACTGGTGGAAAAAATTATAAAAAGTGAATCTGTAAAAAACAGGGTTGTTGTAATTGTATCAGCGCTTCATAGTGTCACAGATCAATTGATCAAAGCAGCTGAAAATGCTTCTGTAAAAGATGAAAACTATATTCAGATCATTCAAAACATTGAAGAAAAGCATATTAACTTAGTGAAAGAACTTTTTCCAATTGCGGAACAAAGTCAGTGGCTGAGCTTTGTAAAAAAACATTTCAATGATATTGAAGATCTTTGCAACGGAATCTCTGTTCTTGGTGAGCTTACTGCCAGAATCAAAGATAAAATTGCATCTTACGGAGAATTTCTTTCTTCAAAAATTATTGCAGCAAGATTACAGCATGAGGGGTTAGACTGCATTTGGATGGACTCTGCAGACCTTATCAGAACAGACAGCAATTTCACTCATGCCAAAGTAGATTTCAGTTTTACTGAAAAGAATATTGTCAGTTTTCTCAGTGAAAATCAGAACCGTATCATCGTAGGCCCTGGTTTTATTGCCAGTGATGAAAAAAATAACGCCACAACACTGGGAAGAGGCGGTTCAGATTACACGGCTTCTATTATTGCAGCTTCTGCTCATGCGGAAGAGCTTCAGATATGGACGGATGTAAGCGGAATGATGACTGCAGATCCCCGTCTTGCTTCCAATGCCAAGCCTATTTCAGAAATATCTTATCATGAAGCAATGGAGCTGTCACACTTTGGGGCAAAAGTGCTTTATCCACCTTCCATTCAGCCTGTCATGGTGAAAAATATTGACCTGATCATCAAAAACACTTTTGACCCTGATGCTCAGGGAACTTTAATTTCTCATCAGCTGAAATCTTCTGAGAACGGAAGGCAGGTTGCAGTAGGAATTTCAAATATGAACCATATTGCCCTGCTTACACTGGAAGGCAGCGGAATGGTTGGAATTCCCGGTATTTCGCCCAAATTATTCCAATGCTTAAGTCAGGAAAAAATAAATATAATTCTGATTACCCAGGGATCTTCAGAACATTCCATCACTGTTGCTATTGAAGAAAAAGATGCTTTACGTGCTGAATATTCGATCAACAGTTCCTTTGCTGATGATATCAACCTGAAAAGAGTTTTTCCTGTAAAAATTGAGACCGGTCTTTCCATTGTGGCTTTAGTAGGAGAAAATATGAAAAGCAGAAGCGGAGTCAGCGCAAAGATGTTTGGATGTCTCGGAAATAACGGGATCAATATAAGGGCTATTGCACAGGGATCCTCAGAAAGAAATATCAGTATTGTCATTTCAGAAAAAGACAGCAAAAAAGCGGTGAATGTACTTCATGAAGAATTCTTTGAATCTGAAATCAAGCAGATCCATCTTTATATCTGCGGAACAGGGAATGTAGGTTCAAAACTGGTTCAGCAGATTTATAACCAGAATGATTATTTAAAGGAAATTTTTTTAATCAATCTGAGAATTGCAGGAATTTCCAACAGTCGTCATATGCTATTTGCGGATCAGGGGATATCTCAGGAAAATTACCTCACATGGAATCAGCAGGGACAAAAAGCTTCTGCCGGAGAATTTGCTGAAGAAATCATCCGCAGGAATCTGAGAAACTCTGTTTTTGTTGATGTAACGGCAAGTCCTGATGTTCCGGAAATTTATGAAAGCTTATTAAAGAGAAGTGTGAATATTGTTGCCTGTAATAAAATTGCGGCTTCTTCAGATTTTAAACAATATAAAACATTGAAAGATACTGCAAGAAACCACAACTGCAATTTTTATTTTGAAACCAATGTAGGTGCCGGACTCCCGGTTATAGGAACCATTAACGACTTAATCAAAAGCGGAGATAAAATCCAATCTATTAAAGCTGTATTAAGTGGAACATTGAATTTTGTCTTTAATGAGTATGACGGCAGCAGAACATTCTCTGAAGTGGTAGCACAGGCCCAGAAGGAAGGATACACAGAGCCGGATCCGAGGCTTGATCTTTCCGGAAAGGATGTGGCAAGAAAAATTTTAATTCTGGCAAGAGAGGCAGGATATCCGCTTCAGTTTGAAGAAATCGAAAATATCAGTTTTCTGCCGGAGGAATGCATGCAGGGAAGCGTTGACAATTTTTATGAAAAGCTTACAGCGTATGAAGATCATTTTAAAAACTTATTGAATAAAGCCAAAAACGAAGGTAAAATACTAAAATATGTTGCAGAATTTGAAAATGGAAAAGCCAAGGTTGGATTACAGCATATCGCTCCGGATAGTGATCTGTTTCACCTTTATGGCAAAGATAATATTGTCATTTTCAAAACCTTGAGATATTCTGAGCAACCACTGGTTGTAAAAGGAGCTGGCGCCGGAGCTGATGTAACAGCAAGCGGAGTTTTTGCAGATATAATACGTTCTATTTAAAATAATATTATGAAAAAAATAAAATTAAAAGTGCCGGCTACTGTAGCCAATCTGGTTTGCGGTTTCGATATTCTGGGAATGGCCGTACATGATCCTTATGATGAAATGGAATTCAGATTGCTGGACACTCCGGACATTATCATAAAGCATACCGACGCTTTCGGACTTCCGGAAATGTTGCAGGCATCGTCCTGTTAAAAATCCAGGAATATTTTAATCTGAAAACCGGTTTTGAAGTGATCATCCATAAACATATAAAGCCTGGAAGCGGGCTCGGCTCCAGTGCGGCAAGCGCCGCCGGAGCCGCCTTTGGAGCCAATTTGTTATTGGGAAACAAATTAACAAAGGAAGAAATGGTTCATTTTGCCATGTTTGGAGAAGAGCTCGCTTCAGGTGTACGGCATGCAGATAATATTGCACCCTGTATCTATGGAGGGATTACCCTGGTAAAATCAACAAACCCGATTGATATTATTCCGCTGAGCTGTCCTGATCTGTTTGTAACTGCTGTACATCCGCAGGTGGAAGTTAAAACATCAGATGCCAGACAGATTTTAAAGAAAAATATCACTCTAAAAAGCGCTGTTGAGCAATGGGGGAATATTGCCGGACTCATAGCTGGAATTCAGAAAAATGATATCCCGTTAATTGGACGAAGTCTCAACGATGTCATTATAGAGCCTATCCGCAGTATTCTCATTCCGAAATTTGACGATATCAAAGAAATGAGTTTACAGCTGGGTGCTTTGGGAGGAGGAATTTCCGGTTCCGGCCCTTCCATTTTCATGCTGTCAGAACAAAAAGGAACGGCAGAAAAAATGGCTCAGATGATGAAATCAGTCTATGATGAAATTGAAATAGAAAGCTTTGTATATGTCTCAAAAATAAATCCGGCAGGAATTCAAATCATTGAAGAAAAATAAACAGAAATGAAATATTATAACTTAAAAGATTCTCAGGAAAAAATAAATTTCAAAGAAGCAACCATAAAAGGTCAGGGAAAGGAAAAAGGATTATTTTTCCCGGAAAGCATTCCTCAGTTTGACGAAGAATTTATCCGGAATCTTCATCAGTATTACCATGAGGAAATTGCATACAGATGTATGAAAGACTTTGTCGGAGATGAAATTCCATCAGAAATACTCAAAGAAATTGTAGCGGAAACCGTCAGTTTTGAGATTCTCTTGGTAAAGATCAGTGAACAGATAGCCATTTTAGAATTGTTTCATGGTCCTACCCTTGCCTTTAAGGATATCGGAGCAAGATTTATGAGCCGCTGTCTGTCTTATTTTCTGAAGGATGAGCAGAAAAAAGTTACTGTTCTTGTAGCCACTTCCGGAGATACAGGAGGTGCTGTTGCGCACGGTTTTTATAAAATCCCACAAATCAATGTAGTCATTCTTTATCCTAAAAACAGGGTAAGTCCTGTTCAGGAAAAACAGTTGACAGCATTAGGAGAAAATATTTCTGCATTGGAAGTAAACGGAAGCTTTGATGACTGTCAGAACCTTGTTAAACAGGCATTTTCAGACGAAGAAATCAATAGTCAGTTATTTTTGACCTCTGCCAATTCTATCAATGTTGTCAGATGGCTTCCCCAGCAGATTTATTATTTAATCGCCTTAAAACAATGGATACAGCAGTATAAGGAACAGCCCGTAATCTGTGTACCCAGCGGAAACTTCGGAAATATCTGCGCCGGACTTCTGGCTCATTTCAGAGGTTTGTCAGCAAGCCATTTCATTGCTGCCTGTAATGCTAACCAAGTCATTCCGGATTATTTTAAAACTCAGAATTACCAGCCACAAAAAACTGTAGCTACCTTATCCAATGCTATGGATGTAGGCAACCCAAGCAATTTTGTAAGAATTTTAGAACTTTTCGGACATGAATTTGAAACCTTAAAAAATAAAATATCTGCATATTCCATTAATGATGATCAAACGATGAACACCATCACGGAAGTTTATGAGAAATATGGTTATATTCTGGAACCCCACAGCGCGGTTGCCTATGCTGCTATGGCACAGTATCTGCAAGAAAATCCGGAACAGAAGGGATTTATCCTCGGGACGGCCCATCCGGTAAAATTCCCTGCTGCAGTGGAAAAAGCAATCCATACCCGGATTGAAATTCCGGAGTCATTGAACGATTTGATGAAAAAGGAGAAAAAAACTGTAGAAATAAATTCAGATTTTGAAGAATTAAGACGATTTTTGCTTCATAAAATCTGAAACAATGAGTAAGATATATCTTGAAGATGTAAGAATATATGCGTACCATGGCGTACTTCCGGAAGAAAATATTATCGGAACCTATTATATTCTGAACGTAGAACTTCATACCGATCTGTGGAAAGCAGCAGAATCCGATGATTTGCATGACACCATAAGTTATGCCGACATCAACGATATCCTTCATGGCGAAATGAAAATAAAATCCAGGCTACTGGAAAATGTAGCCGGAAGAATGATCACAAAGATTCACAGCAGCTTTCCACAGGTTGATTATATTAAATTAAAAATCACCAAAACAGCTCCTCCTATGCAGGGAGAAATGAAAGGAGCCAGCATTGAGCTGGAAAAGAGTTTTAAACCGGAAAATTAAAATTCTTATTTTCGTTGATTAAAAAAACATACAAATTGAAATTCTTCAAAATATTATTTTTAGTGGCAGGGATCAGCGCTTTTGGTCAGACAGGCGTTGATAATCAGTTGGCGGCTTACAACTTTCCAAAGATAAAGTCCAGCATCACGATGCCCGTGACTATCCCTCTTTCGGAACTGAGCAATATGATAAATGCTTCTGTGAAAGACCTTGTTTATCAGGATGACTCTTATACAGACAATAATAATGATCAGTTTAAGGTAAAAGTCTGGAAAACAAGACCCATCCGCCTGGTAGGTGGAACAAGTCAGAATTTACTGATTGAAATTCCATTAAAAATATGGGCAGAAAAAGGAATTGGTACATTAGGAGTATATACGTATCAGAATACCACTTTTGAAACGGTAATGTCTTTCAATACAACAGTTACTTTTAAAAATAACTGGACTATCACTACAAACACCCGTCCCAATGGCTTCAGATGGGTAACCAAACCTGTTCTTGATTATGGAAGAATACAGATTCCTATTACCGCTCTGGTTGAAAAAAGCTTAAAAGAGCAGCAGGAGAAATTCTGCAAAACAATAGATCAGCAAATGGCGACACAGCTGAACTTCCAGCAATACGCCCTAATGGCCTGGAATACTTTTCTGCAGCCTTTCAATATCTCTGAAGAATACAATACATGGCTGAAGGTAAGCCCGGTAGGAGTTAATATTACCCCTCTGAAATTTTATGGAAATCAGATCAATGCTACGCTTGGTGTTGATATTTACTCCGAAACTTTCACGGGAAGTAAACCGGCTGCCTCTTCCCCTGTAACCAGCGTTGCCAATTTTAATACAACACCTACTGTTGCGGATAAATTTATCTTGCAGACCACAGCCAATATTCCTTTTACAGAAGCAAGCAATATGGCTAGAAAAACTTTCCTGAACAAAGAGTTTGACGTACGTGACTCTAAAGTAAAAGTAACGGATATCAGGGTTTATGGTGTAGATAACAGAGTAGTCATTGAAGCCCAAACAGACGGCTACATAAAAGGAACGTCCATTATTTCAGGAATTCCGGTATATGATGAAGCAAAAAGAAAAATTGTTTTATCAGAAACCAAATTTAAGCTGAAAACCAACAATATTCTGCAGAAAACGGCATCTCTTCTCTTCCAGGGGAAAATCGTAAAAATGATTGAGGAAGAATATGGCATTCCAACCCAGGAACTGGAAGAAACTTCAAGAAAAAGTATTGAAGAAGCCTTTAACAAAGAATATTATAAAGGTTTAAAAATGAACGGAAAAGTTTTTAATCTTAAACCAAGTAAAATTCTACTCAGCAATACAGGAATCACCGCCGTTATTGATACGAATGCTTCATTAAAACTTCTTGTCAACGGATTTTAAAATATCAATAAAAAACAAAACTAAAAAACTAATAATCAACCATGAAAAGAATTCTAAATGTTGTTTAATACAATAAAGCTTCGTCATTGACTAGGCTTGCAAATTATTTTCTTGATCTTATAATACTATATGCTGTTAATTATCTCCTTTCTATCCTTGCTTATTTTCTTTATGAAGTAACTTCAGTTGAGTTTTTCTACTTATATTGTAATGGAAATATATTATGGCAGCTCTTTATTGGAAATTTCAATTATTTTCTTTATTACTTTTTGATGGAAAACAATTTAGATGGAAGAACCGTTGCAAAATATATTACGGGTACTCAAGTAATCAGCACAGACGGTACAAAACCAACCACCCAGCAAATTATTTACAGAAGTCTTTCCAGAATTGTTCCCTTTGACGGCTTATCATTTCTTGGTGTAAACGGATGGCATGACAGCTGGAGTGAAACAAGAGTAATTAACCTCAAAAATTATCAGGCTGAAATTCAAGCAAAAAGAGAAATTGAGGATCTTGGAAAGAAAGAAATTGCTTAAAAGCTTTTGTTCATAAAGAAAATTTACTATATTTGCACACCTGAAAATGGTAAAAATGGTACTTTGGCCGAGCGGCTAGGCAGTGGTCTGCAACACCATCTACAGCGGTTCGAATCCGCTAGGTACCTCAGAAAAAACCTCTAATCATTTAGAGGTTTTTTTGTTTTTTATCCTTTTAATATTTAATTCTCTTTTTCCCAACAATATTATTATGAAAAAACGCATCCCTTTCTTTCTGATTTCATTTGTCTTAGCAGTTTTAAACGGATATTTTTTCAATTATATTAATAATGCTTATTTACATTTTGATGTAAATAACAATAAGTTTCAAAATATCTCAAAAAACGAATTAAATTTTATTGCAATCTTTGTTGCTCCTTTTATAGAGACTTTTATATTTCAATATCTCCCCTACCTGATTTTAAGCAAATGGATAAAGATCAATAATAAAGCATTCTGCATCATCATTATGAGCATAATTTTTTCATCAATGCATTATTATAACTGGCTCTATATTGTTATGACATTTTTTGGCGGCATTATCTTAAATAACCTTTATATTTATTATCACAAACATACTTATAAATACAGCTTTATTCTGACTGTACTTTTCCATTCGCTATTCAATCTGTATGGGTTTCTGTTTATCATGTAGCATTCTTTTTAATAATACAAAACAAGCTCTCCGTTAAAATTGGAAGAGCTTGGTAAATAATGCAAAAAGTGATGATGGATAGAAAATTATCTGATTCAAAGATAGAGGATTTACCAGGGTACGTTTATGAGCAGCGTCATAATCAGGACAAAAAAAATCCCCGGAAATTCCGAGGATAAAAACTAATAACCATGAAAACTCAAATTAAACATGAGTTACATTTCTATATTGAAAAATCGTGCCAAGAATTTCGATTTTAAGAAAAAAAGTTCAATTCTTTACCTGGCACCATTTTTATCAATTCAGCATTTTAAACCAATTATAATGATACTTTAAAAACAGCTTCATAATTACCCATAATAATTTCAGATAAATCTAAAGCTCCCGCAAAAGTATTAAAAAAAAATAATTTACATTTTAATAAAATAAAATTTACATTCAGGACATAAATTTTTTTTAAATAACTAATCGGCCATAAAAAAAATTTTCAGTACCAAATTGGCACACTTTTGTTCTTTAACTAAATAAACCCACCTAAAATTAAATCATCATGGCACAAAAAATTTTTAATAAAGAAGATTTCACAAAGACCAATGAAAAAGAATATCAGTTGGAATATACAATTGGTGAAATAGGTGAAGGGGTTAATCTTATTGTGGAAAGACTAACTGAACAAGGAAAATATGAAATTGTTCAGGCGCCATTACGAAGATCTGACAACAAAATATTTATCATTTGGGATTCCCCGTTTGATGGCAGAATACTCTTTGACATATAAATTAAAGGATCGATTATTATTAAAAAAGCCCCCAGAAATGGAGGCCTCAAAAAACACAAATGATGAAAAAAAATTTTATATCAGAGATAAAAATTATTTATCTATTAATTCTTTATCAAAGATAAATCAGTCTTTTTTTTAATTTTATGAGTACAGTCATAAAATTATTATTTCTTTTAAATATAGGACTTCCGTTATTTATCAAAAAGAGACAATAATCAAAAGATGGAACGACCATTCTCATCATTGGTAATATTTTACAAATTTTCTCCTATTGCTCACCCTATTTAATTCCCCTCGGATAGATACACAGATATAATAAATGGCTTCCCTAAACAAGAAACCATTTTGATAAATATGGAACGAAAATGCTTACAGTAAAAATACGTTTTCCGGACAAACATTTATATGCGTAGAATCATAAAAGGCTATAAAAGAAAAGCCTCCGTTAGGAGGCCTAAAAAACACAAATGATGAAAAAAATCTATTTAGAAAAATCCAAACAGAATATTGTAGAATCATTGCAACACATCTTTATTATTACATTTTCCAATACTGAAAACATATACAATAAGTAAATTGAATGATGAATACTTCTCTAAGAACCAGACTTCATCCTGAAGAAAAACAAATTACATAATTAAAATATATTAGTATTTATTTAATACAAAATATAATCAAATAGGATAAACTAATAGTAATTATGCAAATGAATTAATAATCTTCATTTAAGAACAGGTAAATTTAACTAAATATTTTGGGGTTCACAAGGTCTATTCCTCCCAAATGATCGGAATATACACTGTAATATATCCATCCGAATCTACCTGCGCATCCGAAACAGTAGCAACTACCGTTCCATAGCCTACCCAGCCACCTTGCCCCTGCATGGCAGAAAAAGTGTAGGTTCCTGCAGGAAGACCATCATAGTACTGCGGAACCGATTGGAACCCACCACTATAATAAGTATCATACACTTCTCCTGTAGCCATATTTTCAGCAAGAAAATTTCCTACATCATAATTGCCTGAAAGAATTTTGGTGCCGCTTTTTGAAAGAAGTCCATAGCGGATCTTATAAGTCTGCGTTTTTGGTGCTGTATCAGATAATTCTGCACCGTTTTTATTGTTATCGACTATTTCCGCAGAGGAAAACGAAGTTGCAACAGCCAGCAATCCGATAAATGCTGAAACTGTAAAAATTGATTTTTTCATATTAAAAGTAATTTGGTCTTCAAAAATAAACAACTTATATGAATTTAATAAAAACTATCAGTGAATTAAAATTTACAAATAAGCCTGAAACCCTGCATCAGCAGTACAAAATCAATTACATTCATGAATTATTTCCCTTTTCCGTTATCAATTTTAACATTTATTAACTAAATTTTGGCTTCATAATTGAAAATAGAATTAAAATCAAAGTCATTTGACTTTATTGTTTAAAATTTGAATTATGAGAAAGATAGTATTGGCAGGGTTTTTATCCGTCTTCTTAATGACGGCCTGCAAGAAAGATGACAGCGTTGCCGAGTACGCCAATAACGGAAGCGGTACTTCACAGGGAACTACTCAGAAAAAAGGATGGAGTAAAGCGGCTAAGGGAACTGTCATTGGAACCGTAGGTGGAGCTGCTGTAGGAGCCCTTGTTGCTAAGAAAAACAGAGGCTTGGGTGCTGTAATTGGCGGTGTTGTAGGTGGTGCTACAGGATATACTATTGGTAGATCTCAGGACAGAAAAGACGGAAGGGTACAACCTCGTTAATAATATTTTCACAATAAAGATAAAGATTGCTTATTTTTAAGCAATCTTTTTTTATGTTACTGATTCTGTTTTCTTCAATTTTCATTATTCCGGTCTTAATGGGCTGGGGGAAAATCATGGAAAATTTATCGGGGATTTTATTCCAGGGAATCACCGGGAAGATCCTGTCCGGAATTCTTGCAATAAGCCTGACATGGACAATTATCTCTTTCTTTTTTCCTTTAAACATTTATATAGAAACAGTTTCTATACTCCTGGGGTTACTCATATTCTTTAAGAATAAACTCTACCTGCTCCCTTATCACTTTTCAAAAAAAGATTTTACATTAATTGGGGTTGCAAGCCTCGTCATTCTATTCGCCGGAGCTTTCTATCCTTATATATCGGATCATTTCGGGTATTACATTCCAACGCTTGAATGGCTTACAGAATATGGATTGGTAAAAGGGATTTCCAATGTAGACCTCACCTTAGGCCAGATGTCTGTCTGGCATATTTTTCAGGCTGGATTTTCAAATTTTTCAGATCCGTTTCTAAGGATCAACACAGTACTTCTGATTATTTATGTATTGTATACTGTTGAAAGAAAAAACTGGATCCATCTCTGTTTTCTTCCGGCATTGCTGCTGTTTTCACAATCTCCAAGCCCTGACCTTCCCGGTATTATTTTATCATTGATTATTTTAAATGAACTCATAGCAGGAAATAAAAACACCTCTCTCCTTTTTGCATTTTCAGTATTTGTTTTTGCAGTAAAACCAACGATGATATGGCTGCCGGTTCTGGTTCTCTTAAGCTCTGTCTTTATTTTTAAGAGTACTTCCAAACATCTTCTTTTTGGCATTTTTATTCTTTTTTTATTTTTTATTAAGAATCTGTGGACATTCGGGTACCCCATCTTTCCTGTGGCGATAGGTGATTTGGGACTGTCCTGGAAACCTAATCCGGAAGTTGTAAAAATATCTTCAAAATTTGCAGTCATGAAAACCTATGATATGCAGTATTCTTATGAAGAAATTCAAAAATTTTCTGCTGTGGATCATATTAAAAACTGGTTTTCTCTTAAAGGGATTAAATCAAAAATCAATATCCTTTTTATTCTGAGCCTGGTTATTTTCATACTATTTACAGCGATAAAAAAAAGAAAATTCATCACCTTCATCTGTATTTCAATATTGATAAAAAGTATCTTGGTTTTAGCTTTTTCAGCCCAATACAGATTTTTTCTGGATGTTTTTTTTGTGATATTCTTTGTTCTGTCCTATGAGTATTTTAATCAAAAAAAATCCATAGTTGTTTTTTCTGTGCTCAGCTTATCTTTCATTTCAATGCTCTCTTTTCCGGAAATTATGCAGAAATATATTCCGAGTTTCCGTTCAGGGAGTTTGGCGGCCGGATTTGAAAAAGAACAGCTTTACAAGCCTTCAATCTACAAATACGAAGAGTTTAATACCTTTAAAGTAGGGAATTTCAACTTTAATGTTGTCCATAATTATCCTTATAGCTTTGACACTCCGGTTCCTGCTATAACACCGGCTTATCTTCTGGATGATGCAAAAGCAGGTATTTTTCCACAGCTTTCAGACAAAAATAATGTGAAGAAAGGATTTATCTGGAAAAAAATGTCTTCGGATGAAAAAAGAGAAGTCCAAAAGATTATCAATACTATCAAAAACACATATAAACAGAACTAATCCTGAAACTTTATTATCTGAAGAAAAAACGGTAATTTTGTATCATGTTCAATACATTAGGTAATCTTCTTAGTCTTACAACATTTGGAGAAAGTCACGGAGTGGCTTATGGCGGTATCATCAATAATTTTCCGGCAGGTTTAACGGTAGATCTCGATAAGGTTCAATATGAGCTGAACCGAAGAAAACCTGGCCAGTCAGCAATCGTTACACAAAGAAAAGAAAGTGACACAGTAAAGTTCCTTTCGGGGATCTTTGATGGAAGAACAACAGGTACTCCCATCGGTTTTATCATTGAAAATGAAAATCAAAAATCAAAGGATTATGACCATATTGCAGGCGCATATCGTCCGAGTCATGCTGATTTTACTTATGATCAGAAATTTGGTTTCAGGGATCATCGCGGCGGTGGAAAATCTTCTGCCAGAGAAACTATGAACTGGGTGGTTGCCGGAGCTCTTGCCAAGCAGCTTTTACCGGATATTGAGATCAATGCTTATGTTTCTTCCGTAGGGGATATTTTCTGTGAAAAACCTTATCAGGCATTAGACTTTTCCCAGACAGAAAGCAATGATGTACGTTGTCCGGATGCCGAAACGGCAGAAAAGATGATAGCAAGAATCAAAGAGATCAAAAAAGAAGGAAATACTATAGGAGGAACAATTACATGTGTGATTAAAAATGTTCCTGTAGGAATCGGTGAGCCTATTTTTTCAAAGCTTCAGGCAGAACTGGCAAAAGCAATGCTTAATATCAATGCCTGCAAAGGTTTTGAATATGGAAGCGGCTTCTGTGGAGCTAAAATGACAGGAAAGGAGCATAATGATGCTTTCAATACAGATTTCACTACAAAATCTAATCTTTCCGGAGGTATCCAGGGAGGCATTTCCAATGGAATGGATATTTATTTCCGGGTAGCCTTCAAGCCTGTCGCTACTATTCTGAGACCTCAGGACAGCATTGACAAGGATGGAAATCCTGTAGTGGTAGAAGGAAAAGGACGCCACGATCCTTGTGTAGTTCCAAGAGCGGTACCTGTGGTGGAAAGTCTTGCCGCATTTGTATTGGCAGACCTGTTTCTGATCAACAAAACAAGAAATATCAATAATTTTTAATATAAATCTTTTTGGTAATGAAAAATTACTGGGATAAAGGAATTTCTTTTGAAGAATATCTTCAGATTGCAAAAGAAAGATTAGAGCATCCTGCCAATCAACAGGAAGCTGACTATAAACAATATTATGAGCTGGGTCTTCAGAGAATGGACAGAACGGTAAAGAAATACATTCCGGATGAAGATCAGCTGAAAGAACTTGCTGCCAAAAACTTTGACGGAAAGATTTTAATCATTTCCGAAGCATGGTGCGGAGATGCAAGTGCAACCGTTCCTGCTGTTTTCAGATTTTTTGAAGGGCATAATGAAGTAAGGGTTTTCCTGAGAGACAGTGATAAGAGCTTAATCAATCAGTTTCTGACCAATGGCACGGAATCTATCCCGAAAGTCCTTATTCTTGATAAAGACCTGAATGTAAAAAATTCCTGGGGCCCGCGTCCAAAATACGGATATGAGCTTTTGATGAAATATAAAGCAAACCCTGAAGCGTATCCAAAAGACACGTTCTATAATGATCTGCAGATATATTATGCTAAAAACAGAGGAAAAGATGCTGTTCAGGAAATTTTAGAACTGCTATAAAAAAGAGGTATGAAAAAAAACATCATTTATCTTGTATTAATCGTCATTATCGCTGGTATTGCTTTTATACCGGGAGTAAGAAACTTTCTAAAGGATACATTCTTTCCTGTCGCAACTATTGAAAATGCCGTACATATAAGTGAGGAAGATTATGATATAGAGCTTAAAGGCATTAATGCACCCAGTACAAACCTGAAAAATTTTAAGGACAAAGGTATTTTCCTGAACTTCTGGGGAACCTGGTGCCCACCCTGCAGAAAAGAATGGCCTTCTATTCAGAAACTGTATGATTCCAGAAAAGATCATGTAGATTTTGTACTGATTGCTATGAATGACAAAGAAGAAGATGTAAGGAAATTTTTGAAAGAAAATAACTATACCGTTCCTGTATATATTGCCCAAAGCCCGATTTCTGAGAAAATTCTTCCAAAGGTGTTCCCAACCACTTTCCTGCTGGACAAACATGGAAGAATCCTTATTAAAGAGGATGCTACAAAAGACTGGGACACAGAGACTGTGCATCAGTTCATTGACAATATTATCAAATAATACTTTAACTAAATTTTATAATTTATTGGTACAGGATTTGCGAAATTTATAGCGTTGAAAAATTTATTAAATCCAAACACAAAATGAAATATTCAAAATTAAATCTTGCAAAAGAAGCCATCAGCCACAAGGGCTTTGTAAAAAAAATCCCTGATATTTTCAGAATGGTCAGAATGTGGAGAAAAGGAATTTATCCTATGAAATCCATAGACATTATTCTTCCCTTACTCGGAATTTTATATGTCATCTCTCCTATCGACCTGCTTCCTGAATTTGCCATACCGGTACTTGGAGTAATGGACGACCTGGCAGTATTGTCACTTACCATTCCCAAGCTCATCAAAGAGGTTGACAAGTTTTTGTTATGGGAAGCCGAGCAAAAATACAGAGGCACTCAAGTTATCGATGCTGAGATCATAAAATAATAGTTTATTATATTTTTCACGCCATCCTGGTACATCCGGGATGGTTTTTTATTTACAAATGACCGATAAATTTTTAAGCCTTATTTCAATTCCTTAAATTTGCAACATCTAATAAAAAATAATGGAAAGTAAAAAAGAATTCTTCTTAGAGTGCTACAAACTAGGCATCATCAAATTCGGAAGGTTTACCCTGAAAAGCGGTATTGAAAGTCCTTTTTATGTAGACCTGAGACCTTTGGCTTCAGATCCTAAAATTTTAAAAAATCTTGCTAATTATTTATTGGAAATGCTTCCGTTGGATAATTTTGATTTAATCTGTGGAGTTCCTTATGCTGCTCTTCCTATGGCAACTGCGATGTCTCTGGAAAGCTATATTCCATTAATTATTAAAAGAAAAGAGGCTAAAAGCTACGGTACAAAAAAACTGATTGAAGGAATTTATCAGAAAGGGCAAAACTGTCTGCTGGTAGAAGATGTGATCACTTCCGGAAAATCTTTGCTGGAAACCATTCCTGAAATAGAACAGGAAGATCTTAAGGTTTCAGATATCGTTGTGGTATTAGACAGAGAGCAGGGAGGAAAACAATTATTGGAAAGCAAAGGATATAGAGTACACACTCTTTTCAATATTTCAGAAGTATGCAATATTCTTCAGGAAACCGGAGAATTATCGGATGAAGAAGTAAAAAGAATTCAGGACTTCCTTCAGGGGAACCACATCCAGTTCGAAGAAGAAACCAGATCTTCTTATGAGCAAAAACTTCAGGCTGCACAGCATTCAGTTTCAAAGAAATTACTGGAGACAGCTTTGGCAAAAAAATCAAACCTTATTGCTTCTGCTGACATTACCACAACTCAGGAGCTATTGGAGTTTGCTGAAAAAGTGGGTCCGCATGTGATTGCCTTAAAAACGCATATCGATATTATTTCTGATTTTGAATATGAAAAAACAATCACTCCTTTGAAAGCAATTGCTGCCAAGCACCAGTTTTTACTGATGGAAGACAGAAAATTTGCAGACATTGGAAATACCCAGGAGCTTCAGTTCACAAGCGGAGTTTTCAAAATTACAAACTGGGCAGATTTCGTTACTTCTCAGGTTATCGGAGGTTTTGAATCTTTAGACTGTTTCAAAAATGTAGGAGTCGTAGCGATTGTTGGAATGTCCTCCAAAGGAACATTAACAACAGCAAGCTATCGTGAAGAGGCTTTAAAAGTAGCTTTATCTCATCCCAATGTAATCGGTGGGGTTTCTCAGAATAAACTTCCCGAAGAACTTTTATTATTCACTCCAGGTATCAATCTTGCAGATTCTGGAGACGGAAAGGGACAGCAGTATAACACTCCTGAACATGTTTTCAAAACGCTGCACACCGATTTTATTATTGTAGGAAGAGGAATTTACAAATCCGATGATCCTGAAGCCTCTGCGATCACCTATAAGACAGAGGGATGGAATGCGTATATTAATTCTTTGGAAAAAAAAGCAATTCAGGGTTAAAATGCTATAAAGTAAATACAAAATAAGTTATATTTGGGCTTTATCACGAATATTTGAAAAAGATCAGCATTTGCCTTATTTTGTTATGGGGAGCCGTACAGGTTTCTGCACAGACAGACAGTATATACATTGAAGCTAAACTGTCTGCTGACAAAAAGAATCTTGAAGTCAGCCAGGAAATTGTTTATTACAATCATTCCGGAAAAGACCTGCAAACCATAAAACTTCTGAATTGGGTTTCCGCATACAATAAACGGGGCACCTCTTTAGTCTACAGAAAACTGGAAGACCGTAATAATGATTTGCATTTTGCGAAGAGCAGTCAATTGGGAAAACTTCTTGAACTGAATATTAAAGATTCTGAAAATGAAGTTACCCCTATCAATACGCTCTCAGATGAAAATCTTTTTATTCCTCTGAAAAGTGCACTAAAGCCTGGTGAAAGTGTTTCTTTAAAGTTGCAGTACAAAATGCAACTTCCCGATAAAACTTTTACGGGATACGGAACTTCCGCTCAGAATACTTTATTAAAATATTTCTTTATTGTTCCGGATCATTTTGATCCGGACAATATTTCCAAAAGAAACTACCATGATATTGAAGAACAGGTAAGTTTCAATACTTTCTGGACCATCAACTTTGATATTCCTGTTGATAATTTTGTAGAAGGCAATCTTCCACAGGTTCAGATGAATTCATTTAAGGGATACCTTGATTCAGACCCTGAATTTTTGGTTTCCACAACAGCCTTTCCTTCTATAAAAACCAATGTTGACGGAGAGGAAATAGATATCAAATTTGGATATAATCTGAGACCTGAGGAAAAACAAAACCTGGAATTTTATCTTCCTTTGCAATTAAAGTTCATTAAAGAACGCATAGGATTCCTTCCGAAAAGTATTTTCATTTCAGATAAATTCAGAGCAAAAGAAGACTTTTTCGGAAACAATGATATTACTTTCTGGAAATTCAGGTTCCGTCTATTTACCGATACAGAAAATACAGATCTGGATTATTTTGGGATCATGGCTAAGAAAGTTTTGGATGAAAAGGTAATTGCAGATAAAGAAAAAGATCACTGGTTTAAAAATGGTTTAAAATCTTATCTGGAAATTCAGTATCTCAAAAAATTCTATGCTGATACAAAACTTCTGGGCACACTTCCTGAGACCAGAATATTTGGCCTTAAACCATTAAAATTATTCCATGCTTCCAAGGTAAAGCTTCTTGATCGTTACGGACTTTCCTATCAGTATATCATGCTGCAGAATCTTGATCAGAAGATTGACGAGCATTTTCCTGTTTTGAGTAACTTCAATGATATGGCTGTCAGCAGCTTTGAAACCGGAAGCCTTTTCAACTATTCAGCTGACAAAATGGGATATGACAGCTTTAATGAGATTGCAAAAAATTATATCTCCCGAAACTCAGGAAAGAAAATCAATCCTGAAGAGTTTCTGACAGATCTTTCTGAAAAAAATAAATCAGCGGCCTATCTTTCAGGCTTTTTCAAGCAGAAAAACAGGGTTGATTTTAAACTGAAAAATATCAGAAAAGAAAACGATTCCCTGCAAATAAGAATTGTAAAAAATACAGATATCTCTATTCCGGTAAAATTACAGACAGAAACCAGAGAAGGAGAAAAGAAGGAATACTGGGTAGACACCGAGGAAAATGAACGTATTTCCACTTTATCCCTGCCTGCATCAGAAAATATCTATAAAGTCACTTTAAATAACGGTTATATTTTCCCTGAATCCAATTACCGGGACAACTTTCTGTATGCAAAGGGGCTGTTTTCCAATGCAAAAAAAATTAAACTTAAATTAATAAAAGATATTCCTAACCCGGAATACAATGAAATTTACATCAGCCCAAGAGTACGTTTCAACAATACCTACGATAAATTTCTTTTGGGAATTAATTTAAAAAATCAGTCTTTATTTGATCAGAAGTTTCTGTACTCCGTTACGCCAACCTACAGTACCGGAACAGGAAAATTAACAGGTTCCGGAGCTGTATCCTACTCTTTTCTGCCTGCAGAAAGCATCATCCGGAGTCTGACATTCGGTGTTTCCGGTTCATACTTTCATTATGATTATGATCTGGCGTATAGAAAAACATCCATATCTTCCTCTATCAACTTCAGAAAGAATCCTAGAAGTACGGTAAGCAGAGGTATCGGAATTTCCTATAATTATTTTGAAAGAGACCTGAGTCCTCAAATGATCGCTAATAATGACTACAGCAAATATAATCTCTGGAGTATCGGATACGGCTATAGCGACAGCCAGATGATTCATGAAAAAAGTTTTAGCCTGAGCACCCAGGGAATGGAAGATTTCAACAAAATAACTGCTGAAGGCTTCTACAGATGGGAATTTGCCCCTAAGCAAAAACTCAGTTTACGTTTGTTTGCCGGATATTTCTTAAGAAACAATACCCGGAACAACCTTTTCAATTATGGAATTTCCAGGGTTTCCAACTATTCCTTCTCTTATACTCTTTTAGGGGAAAGTGCCAGCAGCGGCCTTCTTTCACAGCAGTTTATACTGGCTGACGGTGGTTTTAAATCTTTTCTGCCCGGATCGGTAAACCAATGGATCACTTCTGCCAACGTAGATTCTAGTGTATGGAAGATATTCCATGTGTATGCTGATGCGGGAGTGTATAAAAATAAAGATCTTCCAGCCAAATTTATATGGGACACCGGAGTTAAAGTAAGAATCATTCCGGATTTTCTGGAGGTGTATTTCCCGATACAGTCTTCTTTAGGATTTGAGCCTTCATTCAAAGATTATGGAAAACGCATCAGATATACATTGATTCTCAATCTTGGTTCCATTATTAACGCAGCAAGAAGAGGTTGGTATTAACAGTAAAATTATTGCATATTCTGTTGTACATTAAATTAGCAGAAAACACTTATATAAAATAAAAGAACAGCTTATAAATATTTGCTGTTCTTTTTATTAAAAACTAATCTTTTATAATTTTCTGTGAAATCGGAATATTATTAATGGTTCCTGTGACAATGTAAGTTCCTTTTGGAAGCTCTGCAATATCAAGTGCTGAAGCCAGCTTTGTAGGTGATTTTTTAACAACCCGCCTGAATGTATCATATACTTTCACGTCTTTCACCTCAGTTCCGAACACTACTTTACTGTCTTTTATAAAAGGATTCTGTACAAATCCTGATTTTACACTTCCTTCAAGGGAAAAGTCAGCACTGTTATCATCATTTCCTACCAAACTTCTTTTAATAGCAGTGGTAGCAGTAGGGGAAGGAGCCGGCCCATCTCCTTTAAACTGATCTGCATTTGCTCCATATCCCACAAAATCCAGTACATTGGATGCAGAAGGCCCTGTCACCTGTACTATATTTCCAGCCAAAGCAATTTTTCCTGATACACTGGAAATTCTGAGTCCGGAAGATTTATTGGGAGTTCCGTCAAAATTTATAATTGTGGTGGCAATAAAATCCGGGGTCGGAAGATTTTCCACTCCTCCATCGATAGCAGATTCCTGAATCAAATAAGTTTCATCAGGTCCCAGAGTAAGATCCGGCAATGTATGATATTCGGAGAAAGGTCCTATCGCCGGTGCGTATTGAATACTGGCGCCCGTAAGAGAAACCAGGGTATTTCCGATATTTTTAAGGACAATATAATTATTTTTCAATACAGCACCTGAGTTTGCATTACCACCATAGATCTCGTTGATCACAATCTGGGCATTTGAAAAAGAAGTTAATAATGTAAGTCCGAAAAGAGTAAAGATTTTTTTCATCGTTATTATTTTTTAGAATGGGTAATTATAAAACATCAAAAACAATACCACCAAATTAAGAAATATACATCATACAAAAATCTAAAAATCAGTGAATAATCATATAAAAAAACAGCCACTTTATTGGAGTGGCTGTTTTTATTTTTATCTGAAAGAAATTAGTCTTTAAGAACTTTCTGAGAAACCGGCTGGTTGTTTACTGTACCTGTTATGATATAGTTTCCTTTTGCCAATTCAGCAACGCTTACCGCTTCGTTTTGTTTTACAGAAGCTTCTTTTACAAGTTGTCCGAACATATTGAACACTTTTACGTCTTTTATATCAGATCCGAAAACAATTTCGTTGTTTTTAACGAAAGAGTTCTTTACAAAGTTGGCGGATTTTACGTTTTTAGTATCAAGAACAGCTAGAGAAGCAGTAGACGAAGTAACAGTTAAAGAAATATCATCTATCCTCCAGTTAGCCGTACCAGCAGATGGGGTACCTGTACCAGGACTATCACTTCCATAGATTCTTAACATTACCGGAGCCGATTCCGCACCTTCTAAATTAGAACCTGAAAAAGTGATGTTACTTAATGCCCATGTACTGTTGTTATTAACATTTACAGTTCCTATAGCAGTAGCATAGTTATCAATGCTGGAATATACTGTAATCTTTCCCGGACCGGTTGACGTTCCTCTGGATCCTAAGCTTATAGAATTCAAAGTTACTTTATTACCAGCAATAGGGGTAACTGTTACACTAAAATAAGTGCTTGTAGCAGTAGAAAGAGGTTCTTTAAAAGCAGCAGCACCAAAATTACTGGATCCGCTCGCTCCTGTATAACCGGAAGACACTGAAGACGAAGAAATTAAAGCTGTAGTACCATTATTATTACCTTGAGTTGCACTGAATACTACACTTGAAATATTAGCATTTGTTCCGGAAATAGGATTTACAGAAGTACAGTCCCAAAGATATGTTGTTTGTGCAAAGGCAAACGCGCTCATCGCTACTGTTGCGAAAAGAGAATAAAGTTTTTTCATGATTCAAATTTTTTGTTGTTAATAAATTGCTTGCATGACAAAACTACATCTAATTTTTTATTTGGGACAATAAAGAAGTTAAGTTTTTGTTAATTATAGTTGAGCTCTTAATGTTAACATTTTTTAATTATTTTTACGAATTATTTTTAAAAGTTGCGGAATTTTGTCATTCTATTCGTTGTATTCTTCTTAGGCATATTTTCAGGAAATGCTCAGGTATTTTCATGGAAAAATCCCAACGTCCCTGAAGACAGCATCAAAAGAGACAGTATTCTTGCTGCAAAACTGGAACAGGATATCTTCGCAAAAGACACCCTGGATTTTATAAGAACGCACAACAAGATCGTTATTGATGAAGCTGTACTGGCCAAGAATGATAAAAAGAGATTTTTAGGGGAGCTTAATTCAAAAGGTTCCATTATCCGTGGGATTACTTTTGGTAACAACCAGGGACAGTCTGTACAGAGCTCCATGGACCTTCAGATTTCAGGACGATTATCAAAAGACGTTACCATCTTGGCGAGTATTTCAGACCATAACCTTCCTATTCAGGCTGATGGTTATACCCAAACTTTAGAGGAGTTTGACAAAATCTATATGCAGCTTAATATTAAGGAAAAGTCTATCCTCAGAGCTGGCCACCTTGATCTTATAGAAGCCAAGAATTATTTTGCCAAATACCAGAGAAGGAGTATGGGACTTCAGTTCCAGACAGAATTCGGGAAAGAAAACAAGACTTTGGTAGATATTTCTGCCGGAGTTGCCCGAAGTGAATTCCACAGGATCCGTTTTCAGGGGGTTGAAGGTAACCAGGGACCATACCGTCTGACAGGTAAAAACGGTGAACAGTTTATCACCCTGATCTCCGGATCCGAACAGGTCTTCATAGATGGTATCCTGATGAAACGCGGTGAAAACCAGGATTATATTATCAACTACAACACCGGTGAAGTTACTTTTACCAGTTTCCGTCCTATTTTCCAGCAGAATTTCATCACAATTTCCTATAACTACGCCAACAGGAATTATTCAAGATATCTGTTTACAGGAAAACTGGAACATCAGAGAGAAAAATTCAAGGTAGGATTAAACTGGTTCATGGAAAATGACAATAAGAATGCCCCTCTTTCTTTAAGTCTTTCTAAAGAAGACGAGCAGATTTTAGCTGAGGCAGGAAATAATCCTGACCTGATGTATGCCCCTTCAGGAGTGGTTACCGAATATGATGTCAATAAAATCTTATATAAACTAAACCCTGCCGGAAATTTCTATGAATACTCTACTGATTCAAGCTTAACACTTTATCAGGTTTCTTTCACTTATTTCGGAGCTAATCTGGGGGATTATAAAATAGCACAAACCACAAATAACGGACGTGTTTTTCAATATGTAGGGCCTAACGCCGGAGATTACAGAGCTGTAAGAAAACTTCCTTCTCCCCAGAAATCACAGGTATACTCTGTGAATTCCGAATATTTGCTGAATGAAGGTAAAATAGGAGCTGATATTTCCCTGAGTAATTATGATGTCAATTTATTTTCGTCAAAAGATTCTGATCAGAATATAGGATATGCATGGCGTATTTTCGGGAATAAAAGTTTTACAAAAAATACATGGAAAGGGACACCTAGCTTTGAATATCAATACATAGACAGGCAGTTTCATATCCTTGACCGAATTAATGATGTGGAATTCTCCAGGGATTTCAACCTTACACAAGAATTCAATAACAGAACCCAAAACAGATTTATTTTCAGCTTCCTGAATAAATGGAATAACAAGTCTACATTAAATTACCGTATCAATTATCTGAATGAGCAGGATTCTTACAAAGGGATTAAGAATGACCTGGATTTCGGATGGATCACTGGAAAATTTTTCACCAAGGGGAATTTATCGTATCTGAGTACCAATGCTACCCTTCAGGATACTAAATTCATCCGTGGTGGGGTTTCAACGGAGTTTACCGGTAAGAAAGGCAGCTGGGCCATTGGTGGAAGCATGGAGCATAATGAGAAGAAATATAATGACACCCAGCTTATGGATGTGACGAGCTTCAGCTGGAAGGAAATCTTTTTGCAAAAGAAAATCGGAGACAGTACCAGGACCAAATTATTAACAAAAGTATACATGAGGGATAATGATTCGGTACGTGACAACAGACTTCAGAATATGAACAATATCCTGGGGATCATGGCCGAAAGTCAGGTCATTAAAACGGAAAGAACTACCTTAAATGCTTTAATTCATTACCGAAAGTTCTTTTACTCGGGTGCAGAAGGTGAAGTAACCCGAAATAATGATTTCGTGGTCGGGAACATCTTATACAATCAGCAGCTTTTCAGAAACGGGATGCGTCTTCAGGCTTTCTATGAACTTGGAAACGGGCAGGAAGCACAGAGAGAATTCCAATACATTAAAGTGACTGACGGACAGGGTGTCTATAAATGGACCGATTACAACGGGGATGGTGTTCAGCAGCTGGACGAATTTGAAATTGCCGAATATTCCGACCTTGCACAGTACATTCGGGTGTATACAAATTCTGTGAGATACCTGCCATCCAATAAAAATAAATTACAGCTTGCACTATTTGTGAATCCGGCCATTGTTTTTAATTCAGAAAACGGATTTTTAAAGCGATGGAATTTCATTATTTCATTAAATTCCCAAAACTCTTTCTATAAAAAGGATAAGGTTCTTGTTCTGAATCCTTTTGAGAAGAACAGTGACCAGATTCTTAAAAATCAGAATATTCTTGCTTCCGTACAGTTTAATCCAACCGATAAATCAGGCTGGAATGGTAATTACAGGTTTATTACCAACGATAATCTCATCAATGCCAATTTCAGTAATGAAGAACGTGAGCAAACTTCTCATTTCCTGAATATCGGATATTGGTTCAATAAAGAATTTAGGGTAGATTGGGAAAACTCGGTTCACGATATCAAAAACTCTTCACAGTTATTTACAACGAGGGATTACCGACTGAATAATTTTGAGACCAAGCCTAAGGCAACTTATAAGTTTACAGACGCCATTCAGGCTGAATTATCATCTGCTTTCCGACAGAAACAGAGATTGGACGGAGAAGAGCTTCTTAAAGCTTTTGATGTCACGGGAACCATCCAATGGGAACGCAGAAAGACTTCCATTCGCGGAAACTTCTCATTCATCAGCAACAATTTTACAGGGAACAATTTCAGTATTGTAGGAAACCAGATGCTGGATGGTCTGAAGCCTGGAAAAAACCAGGTTTGGAGCGTATTTATTCAGCAGGCTATCAACTCATTTATCCAGCTGAATCTTAATTATGAAGGAAGAAATTCTGGTGACCGTACCATTCATATCGGAAGCATGCAAGTAAAAGCGAGCTTCTAATAACAATAATGATTTTCAAAATAAAAATCCCCGATATCACTATCAGGGATTATTTATTGGTAATAATCTCAATATTATTTTTTAATAATTTTCAGGGACTGTGATCCTTTTTCTGCATTCACTTTTAAGATATAAATACCTGCAGGAGCCCGTCTCATGTCAACAGAACCTTTTTCAGCATTAATTGTCTCAGTAAGAATTCTTTGTCCTGAAACATTATATACTTCAACATCTTTGATTCTGTTGTCATTATTGATATAAAGGTAGTCTGTAACAGGGTTTGGATAAACATTTACCGTATTCTTTTTTGCAGCTTCATTTACTGCTAATACAGTTGCTGTAAATTCGAAGCTTCCAAGATCCGGTGTTACCGCGTTCCTTGTATTGCCATCAGCATCCAATGTTACTTCAGCAACGGGAGTTCCTTTATTGTCAAGCGCTGTATTTCCTGTAGCAGATAAATGGAAATCAGTTGCTGATACAAATACAGGTATTATGTTCAGAGAGTTTACATTTCCACCGAATCCTGCCTGGATATCTGCAAGTGTCGCTTTTGCTGCCCCGCCGATATAGCCAAGATTCGTACCGGTAGAATAGAAATTGTTATAGTTAATAGTGGAAAAAACACTGCTGGCGGCTCCTGCGTAAATAGCGTATCTGTCTCCCGCCTGAGTTTGGGTATTAACAAAAATATTATTTCTCACATCGATACCTCCGGCACCGGTTACTCCACTTGTAATATTTAAAGCAGACGGTCTCCCTGCCACAGTCTGGCTGACGTTCATTACCACAGTGTTATAATAAAGCTTATATCCGCCTCCTGAAGCAATAACAATTCCGTTTCCGTTGTCATTTACCCCTCCGGTTGTTGCATATCCATAACCCGCCACACCACTCACGACATTATTGGAAACTAATGTATTGGAAGTAAGACTTGTTGTTGCAAGATAAATACCCTGGGCGCCATATCCTGATACATTGGTATTTTTAATCCCGTTTATTTTATTGTTATTAATGGTCATACCGGATGTTAAGGTACCTCCTGCATAAATTCCGGCAAAAAGACTTCCCGTCCCACTGGAAGTAAAATTGGAAATCGTATTTCCGCTTACATTAATATTGGCAACAGCGGAAGCACCTGTATTACCAGAGGTTATTGTTATCCCTGAAGCTCCTCCGGCACCAGTTCCTGTATAACCAAGATTGGTAATGGTATTGGAAGTAATGGAAGAATTTACGGTTGCAGTTGCAAACCACACTCCTCTCTTAATCTCAGCATTTGTAGTTTCAAAATTGCCAATTGTATTATTGCTTACAGTTACTCCGTCTGCTCCCTGTACATAAATTCCACAAAGACGAACGGCATCTGTTCCGGCGGCACTCACATCATTTCCTGTCACCAGAGTGTTGCCTCCGTTACCTGCAGCTATTGCAGCAAGCAGATAAATTCCTATGTAAGCTTTCTTCACAGAATTATTCTGGATTGTCACATTATTAAAGAAGCCCCCTGTAGGAGTTGCAGCTCCATCATACATTATAAAAGCAGAAGAGGTATTGATACCGTTTACTATATTCAGGTTTTTAACCGTAATATTCGTATTGGCAGCAGCAGCTGAAGTCGCTATAAATGTAAGTACCTGCGGCGCCGTAACGGAAGTATTGGTAAGGGTAAGATCTCTTGTGGTTCCTGAAGCGGCATTGCTTCCATCCAGGGTAATATTACTGCCCAATATTCTCACTAAAGGTACACTGGCAATATCACCGGAAATAGTAGCCGTAACTCCTGCTGCAGGCTTTATTGCAACGGAGGTATAACTAGCTGTTCCTCCGCTGGCATTCAGACTGGCAGTTGCCGTTTCTGTTGTATTGCCTGTAATACTGATTGTAATGGCGCCCTGATGTGTTCCTGCGTTAATAGCATCAAATGCTCCTTTTAACGTAGTATAAGTTCCTGTAGTGGTTCCTGCCGTTGCAGAAATACTGACTTGTGAATAAAAAGTTGATGAAACCAAAATTGCCATCAAACAAAATAGAATTTTTCTCATGACATTAATTTTTATTATACTAAATATAAAAAATAATTATCAATAAATACTGATAATCAGTTAAATATATTCAATAAAAATCAAACAAAATATCATAAAATCCCTTAAATAAAACAATACAAGTAAAACGCAGTACCACATCTTACTTATAAAAATTTTGTTTTTTAAGAATTTCGTAAATTTGCACCATGATAAAAATAGGCAACATAGAACTGCCGGAATTTCCACTTTTGCTGGCTCCGATGGAAGACGTAAGTGATCCTCCGTTCAGACGTTTGTGTAAAATGCATGGCGCAGATTTAATGTATTCGGAATTTATTTCTTCCGAAGGATTGATTCGTGACGCTATCAAGAGCCGTAAAAAGCTTGATATTTTCGATTATGAAAGACCGGTTGGGATCCAGATTTTTGGTGGAGATGAGGAAGCTATGGCCATGTCTGCAAGAATTGTTGAAACGGTAAATCCGGATCTTGTAGATATTAATTTCGGATGCCCTGTAAAAAAAGTAGTTTGCAAAGGAGCGGGAGCCGGTGTTTTGAAAGATATCGACCTGATGGTTCGTCTTACAAAAGCGGTGGTAAGCTCTACTCATCTGCCGGTAACAGTAAAGACCCGTTTAGGATGGGACAGCACCAGCATTAATATTGATGAAGTGGCAGAACGCCTGCAGGAAACAGGAATCAAAGCCCTTACGATACATGCCAGAACACGCGCCCAGATATATAAGGGTGAGGCAGACTGGGAACACATTTCAAGAATCAAACAAAATCCGAATATTGAGATTCCGATTTTCGGAAATGGTGATATAGACTCTGCTGAAAAAGCATTGGAATACAAGCAAAAGTATGCATGCGACGGTATTATGATCGGACGTGCCGCTATTGGATATCCATGGATATTTAATGAAATCAAGCATTTCTTTAAAACAGGTGAACACTTACCTGAGCCGACAATTTCAGACAGATTATTAGCAGTTCGTCAACATGCGGAATGGAGTGCTGAATGGAAGGGAGAAAGATTAGGATTAGTAGAAATGAGACAGCACTACAGCAACTATTTCAGGGGCATTCCTCATTTCAAGGAGTTCAGAAAAAAATTCCTGGAAGTTTACACCATGGAAGAAATGGACAGTTTGATCAAAGAGACCCAACAATTCTACGAAGAATATCAGGCACAGCTATAAAATAAAAACCATCAGCAAAACTGATGGTTTTTTATTATTTAGAAATATCTACTAATATCCTTCTGATGAAGATTCGTTTTTAATTAATGCCAATGCTGAGGAGGTCCCGATCCTTTTTACTCCCATATTGATCATTTTTTCAGCATCTTCAGGAGTTCTTACTCCACCTGCTGCTTTTACGGGAAGTTTCCCTGCGTTATGGAGCATAATGGCTATTCCTTCAAAAGTAGCTCCGTTTGGTTTTCCCTCAGCAGTCTGGTAGAATCCTGTTGATGATTTTACAAAAATTTTCGACAGTTCGTTTTCAGAGAAGTTCTCTTCTGCCCAGGTAGAAATATTTTTAGTAAGATCTGCAATCTGTGCATCAGTCAAAGCTGCAATTTCAATAATCCATTTTGCAATTTTATGATGCTCAAGAGCTAATCTTGTACATTGTACAAATTCGTCTTTTACCAGTTGTATATTTCCCTGCAGATATGCAGTATAATTAATCACAAAATCAAGTTCGTCAGCTCCATCTTCTATTGCTTTTGAAGCTTCTTCAAGCTTCTCGTCAATAGAATAGGTACCTTCATGAAAGCCTATTACAGTTCCTACTGCAACATTTGAATTTCTTTCCTGGATATATTTTTTGATCTCAGACACATAATCCGGGCGAATCATCACGGCAAAAATTCCATTATCTATGGCCTCCTGTGCAAGTTGCTTATCTTTTTGAAGTGTTTCTTCGTGGGAAATACCTGATTGTTCTGGTGTTTTCAGGTAAGTTGAATCCAAATATTGGGCTATATTCATGTCGTTATACTTTCAATTGTCTGTAAATACCTTGTTCCAAAGATATAAAAGTTTCTGTTCTTGTTACTCCCTTCAGCTTTTGAAGTTTATTAAGAATCTGCATTAAGTGATCATTGTCTTTACAAAGAACTTTCAGGAATATGGTATAGTTTCCTGTAGTATAGTGGGCTTCCACTACTTCGTTGATATCATGCAAAGACTTTACCACATCCGGATAATGGCTTGGCTGATCCAAAAATACACCAATGTAGGAAATTACCTTATATCCTATTTTCTTAGGATTAAGGAATGAAATTGAATTTTCAATAACTCCTGCATGTTCGAGTTTTTTGATTCTTTGATGCACTGCAGTGGTGGAAATTCCGACATTTTTTGAAATGTGGGCTAAAGAAGTTTTAGCATTATCCATCAGCATGTAGATAATTTCCTTGTCAATAGAATCCAAATGATAGCTTGTGTTGCTCGAATTTTTCATTTTCTACTTTTTTTATTATTTATGTTTTTTACTGTAAATTTTTAAATTTTACAAAAACCGGAAAGTGATCGCTGTATCCTCCTAAATACCTTGTACCGGCATAAGTTCGGAAAGGCCGTCCTTCAAAATTCCTGGTCCGGCTGCGGATTTTTTCAGAATTAAATATATGGGCATCCTGAAAAGCCAGCGTCTTATTATCAAGAAGAGATCTTGACATAATGATCTGATCATACAGCAATCCAGATTTATAATGAAAAGTAGAATAATTTCTTGTAGAAAACAATTGCTGAAAAGGGTTCACTAAAACCTTCTCATGCTCATTGTCATAGAGAATCTGTACTAAATTTTCATCATCCGGGTTTTCGTTAAAATCACCACACAATATGACATGCTCTTTATCAGCATCCACTATTTTCATAATCCGTTGCCGGACTTCATTCAATATAAAGGCTCTTTTAGGTTTATTGATATCTTTTTCGCGTTTAGAGGGAAGGTGCGCAATAAAGACATTAATAATTTCCCCTTTATATTTAATTTTTGAAAAAAGTACGTCTCTTGTTGTGTCGTAATTTTCTGTGTTTTTATTTACTATTTCAAAAAAGAAAGTAATGGTTTCTGAATCTATGACCTCTACTTTATTTTTATCATATAACATGGCTACATCCACTTTTCTTTCATCCATGGAATTATAATGTACAATTCCATATTCCGAATTAAAGGGCTCCATTTCCACAAGATCTTCCAAAACTTTCCTTCCGGAAACTTCAGACAATCCTATTACAAATGGCAATACACCATTATCCTCCTTCATAAGCTGAAATACTTGAGAGATTTTGAAAAGCTTATTTCTATATCTCTTTTCATCCCAATTCCTTAATCCTGACCGGGTAGGATCTAATTTATGGACAGGTTTCGGATCGGGCAAAAATAAATTTTCAACATTATAAAAAGAGAACAGCTCCATCTACACTAATTTCTATACTTTTAATTATTATGTTCTTTTTCTTATACAATGTAAATTTATTATTTTTTTTCAAATTTCCTTTGATTTATTTCCAAACAGACAAATCAATTTCCAATAAAAAACAATCCAAATATAGTAAAAAACACCAATGAAATCAGCTATAACAAATTAATTTTTCAATTATTGAAGAGTTTTTATACATTAATCAAAATTGAGACAATATATAAAATCAGGAATAATAGAAATAAAATTTCAATTTAAAACTAGAAATATAAATATTTTTCGCATTTATTAAATTTATAACAAATATTATTCCATTTATTTTTAACAAATGGAATTAAATACATAAATAAGAATTGGGTAAATTCTGGTGATTGTTTACAGTAAATCAGGCCGTTTTTCTTTAGTAATCCTTACCGCTTCATCATGGCGCCACTCTTCGATCTTCCCGAAATTTCCACTTAAGAGGATTTTGGGAACGTCCAGACCTTTGTAGCTCTCAGGTCGTGTATAAATTGGCGGTGAAAGAAGGTCATCCTGAAAACTGTCTGTCAAAGCACTTTGCTCATCATTCAAAACTCCGGGAAGCAGCCTGATTACCGAATCTGCAAGTACGCAGGCAGCAAGTTCTCCCCCAGTAAGTACATAATCTCCGATGGAGATCTCTTTGGTAATATGAAGATCTCTCACTCTCTGGTCTATTCCTTTATAATGTCCGCAGAGAAAGATCAGATTCTCTTTAATGGAAAGCGTATTGGCAATTTTCTGGTTCAAGGTAACACCATCCGGTGTCAGATAAATTACCTCGTCATAATTTCTCTGAGATTTCAGCTCAGAAATACATTTATCCAATGGCTCAACCATCATGACCATTCCTGCTCCGCCTCCGTAAGGTTCATCATCAATCTGCCTGTGTTTATTGGTAGCCCAATCTCTCAAATGATGAAAATGCACTTCCACCAGCCCTTTATCCATAGCTCTTTTCAAAATAGAAGTTTTGAAAGGACTTTCCATCAATTCAGGAAGTACGCTTATTATGTCAATTCTCATTGTAATGTTCCGTTTTTCTTAGTCGGTATAATAATTAATCTTAAAGAAGAATCTTTGTTGATATAGCTCCACATCCAGTTGAAGAATATGGCCAGCTTGTTTCGAACGCTCAAAATTAGCATTAAATGGAGAAACATCCAGAAATACCAGGCCAGAAATCCCTGAAATTTTATAAACGGCAGATCAACAACGGCTCTGTGCTTTCCAATAGTTGCCAAAGAACCTTTATCATCATACTCATATTCTTTCCATTCTCCCTGATTTTTCTTTAATAAATTTTTACCTAAATTTTTTGCCTGATTAATGGCTACGTTCGCTACCTGAGGATGCCCTTGGGGATATTTTGGGGTTTCCATATAGGCAATGTCCCCGATAGCGTAAATGTTATCGTAACCTTTTATTTTGTTATATCGGTCTACAATATATCTGTTTCTTATTAATTTTTCCTCCGGAAAACCTCCTACAACATTTCCTGTAACTCCTGCTGCCCAGATCACATTATTGGATGGGATTTCCTTACCGCTTCTGAGATGCACTTTATCACCGTCATAATCTGTTACCACTTCCCCACTCAGAAAAGTGACTCCAAGATCTTTAAGGTATTTTTCAGATTTTTCCTGCGCTTCACTGCTCATTACTGCAAGCGGCTTTTCTGTGGAACTTACCAGGATAATCTTCAGGTGGTCAAAATTCATATAAGGATAATCTCTTGGAAGGATATCTTTTTTCATTTCGGCAAAAGCTCCTGCTAATTCTACTCCCGTAGGGCCGCTTCCTACAATAACGATATTCCAGTTTCCATCATCGCTTCGGCTTTTTTCAATAATCAGTTTTTCAAAGGTCATCAGAACATGGTTTCTGATGCTGATGGCTTCCTGGGTATTTTTCATCCCGAAAGCTTTACCTTCCAGCTCTTTGTTACCGAAAAAATTAGTTTTACAGCCCGTTGCAATGATGAGTTTATCATAAGTAAATTCTGCTTCGTCGGTAATGACTTTATTATTGGCAGGGTCTATTTCTTTAACCTCTGTCATACGGAACTGTGTGTTTCTGGACTGCTGAAAAATCTTTCTGAAAGGAAAAGAAATATTGGAAGGCTCTATCCTTCCTGAGGCTACCTGATAAAAAAGCGGCTGAAACATATGATGGTTCATCCGATCCAGAACAATGACTTTTTTGTTCTTGTTATTCAATGTTTTTGCAAGCTGCAGCCCCGCAAATCCTCCTCCTATAATGATGATTTTTTCGCGTGTTTCCATAATACACAAATTTACTGATTTTATTTAGCATTTAGCAGTGAAAAAAGTTAGTTTTGCAAAACTTTATGACACCGAGAAAGTACACCAAAAAAACTTCCAAACGAGTCCACAAGTCCCGACGGAAGAAGTATTTTTTCCGCAGGTGGGTGATATTGGCAATATTAATTATAGCATTGATAGGAACCGGTTTTTATTTAAGACAGACCGTTACTTATTATTATGCCCTGTACTTTAATAAATTTAAGCATAAAAAACTTCATAACAGTGAAAAGGAAGCAGCAAGAATCCAAAGAATCTTAGCCAGCAATCTTGATAAAACCTATGGTTTTGACGTTTCCCATTATCAGAACCGGGAGGATATCAAATGGGACAGCCTCAGCATCGGAAATAAGACAATTCCATTGGAGTTTGTGGTGATGCGTGCAACCATGGGAAACCGAAGTGCCGACAAGCATTTTGATGAGTTCTGGGAAAGCGCTAAAAAACATGATCTTATCCGCGGAGCTTACCATTTTTACAGGGCTGATGAAGATCCTGTAATACAGGCCAATAATTTTTTAGAGAATGTAAAGCTTGAAAGCGGTGACCTCCCTCCGATTCTTGATATTGAAAAAATCCCAAAACGTAAAACCAACAAAAAACTGGTTGAAGATCTGAAGGTGTGGTGTAAAATTATAGAAGATGCCTATGGTGAAAAGCCCATTATCTATACTTACTACCATTATTATAAAGATTTTCTGAAAGGTGAATTTGACGGCTATCCCTTATGGCTGGCCAATTATAACGATGTGCCTTCCCCTTCTCCTGATGACCAGTGGGACTTCTGGCAATTTACAGAAAACGGAATTGTACACGGCATCAATGCAAAAGTGGACCTCGATATTTACAATGGCAGCTCGTGGTCGTTAAAAAGAATGGCCCTTGATTAGGAAGAAAATAATGTATGAATCGACTGATAGTTGTCTTCAGGCTGCTCAGGCACATCAGGTATTAATCATTTTCATTCTGATGATCGCTGCCGTTTTTATCCATCTTCACATCAATATTAATGGCTGGTGCGGCAATGGTCATTTTCTGCCAGTCACCATAAAACTCTCTTATAAACCCTGTTCTGAATAATGCTGCACTTATTTTAATCCTGCCGTCAAAAGCTTTTAAAAACTGTATCCCAATAAAGAATTTCCCCTGTACCCAGATATTACGATCATTCACATCCAATGTGTATGTTCCGTTTTTAATCATATCTTCAGTGAGCTCAACTGTAATTTCCTCTTCAAGAATATTCTTGTCCGGAAAACCGTTTTTTTTACTATAAATACTATATCTCATCAAAACAGGCTGTGCAGAGACATAACTGGCGATATTCAGATTGATATTTTTAATTTTGGATCTTTTTTTAGCATTGAATTCTAAGGCCGTTTCTCCAAGAAAACTCTTTTTGTCAAATTCGGGATTAACTGAATAGATAACATTTTTTGTTTTGGTATTGACACCCCAGTTTTTATCTACCAGTTTTTTCGGTTTAATAGTAACCTCTTTAATATTTCTGGTTTTTTCGGTTAAAAATATTTTTTGCTGATGATGCTGTTTAAAACTCTGAACGGTTTCCTGGTAAAGATCATAGCCAGGGACCTCTATTTTTATGGTCTGTTGGGGATCAGCACTGGAAAGATCAATTGAAAAATTTCCTTTTTCATCAGAGATTGTACCTGTTGAAGTTTTTTCTATCCCAACTTTCACATAGGGAATCGGCTGATTTTCATTTTTAGCAATAACAGTTCCGGAAATAACCTGTGCTTTGAGGGCAATAACAGGAATAAGGAAAAATAAAGTATGGAATATTTTCATGTTAAAAGTTTGACGCAAACTTATTTATTTTCAACATTCCGAACTCCCAATACTTTATTAAATTTATTCTCTCTTTAGTTAAAATTATTTTAAAAATTTCCAAAATTTCCACCACCTGAAAATAATTTAATCCTCAGATTTAAAGGATATTCATAATTTCTTCCCAGGAGTGAACCCTTTTGTAAGTTTCGTTTTCGATCAGCTCATTATGAGGCTGGGTGAAGATTAATCTCTGTCCTGAAAAATGGTCCAGGTTTTTAGGATAATCATCAATCATAACGTCACCGGAAACTACTCTCTTACTTCCGCAAAGGACAATCTGCTCCCATGTAATGAATGGAAAATGCTCCGCGAGCCAGTCGTACTTTTCTCTTAAGCTGTTTGGAAATTCCATTCCGGCCGACACAATATAAAGCTCATATTTACCGTTCAGGTATTCCATTGCTTCACGGCTGCCTTTCATTACTGGTAAAGTTCTGAAAAAACCGACTTCATTAACGTGCTTTTTTCCGTTTGGAAAGGCTTCTATTTCCGGCCTTCCCACTAAATCACTGATATTAACTTCTCTTCCGGTATCTCTTTTTTCAAATTGCACCAACTGATGATACACATCTGCCATTACCCCATCCATGTCGACAATTATTTTTTTCATTACTTCAATCAGATTTTGTATTATTATTTTTAAAAACTATTTAAATTGCAGCCAATCAAATTTACTGAATAGTTTTTTCAGTACTCCCCTCAGGTCTATTAAAAAATTATAAATATTGATTTATAAAAGAGGTTGCAGAAAATTTCAGGTACATTTTCGTATTTTTGCGGTTCAATTCAAAATTAAAATCAAACCATTAATTCCCAATGAATTACGTTTCTGTAGAAAATCTTACCAAATCTTACGGCATCAAGGTTTTGTTTAAAAACATTTCTTTTCACATCAATGAGGGAGATAAAATAGCTATTGTTGCCAAAAACGGAAGTGGAAAATCTACCCTTCTGAAAATATTAATGGGTAAAGAAATTGCAGACAGCGGAACTGCGATCATTAATAAAGATATCCAGGTGGTATTATTTGACCAGGAAATCGATTATGACCCTAATCTCAGTATTGAGGAATTTATGATGACCCTTGATTCGGAGCCTATCCTGGCGCTTAAGAATTATCATCAGTCACTCCATTCCACAGATAATGATTTTATTGAAAAAGCATTGGCTGATATGGAAGTCCATAAGGCCTGGGATCTGGAGAATGAAATGAAGCAGATCCTTTCGCAGCTCAAAATTACCGATCTGGATGCCAAAATGGGAACTCTTTCCGGAGGACAGATCAAACGTGTAGCGTTGGCTAAACTTTTAACAGAGACAAGAGCTGAGCACAGACATACACTCCTTATCATGGACGAACCTACCAACCACCTTGATGTGGATATGGTAGAATGGCTTGAAAATTACCTGAACAAAGCAAAAATAACCTTATTGCTTGTAACGCACGACCGATACTTCCTGGACAGCGTCTGTGATATTATCTGGGAGATGGAAGATCAGAATCTTTATGTTCACAACGGTTCGTATGCTACTTATCTTGAGAACAAGATGATTCGTGAGGAGAATCTTAATGCTACGATTGATAAGGCCAACAACCTTTACAGAAAGGAACTGGAATGGATGCGAAGACAGCCCAAAGCCCGAACTACAAAATCAAAAAGCAGAATTGATGCGTTCTATGAAACTGAAAAGGTAGCCAAAACTGATACCAGAAAAGATGGGCTGGAACTGGATTTTGAAATGAAACGTTTAGGAAATAAAATTCTTGAACTCAAACATATTGATAAAAGCTTTGGCCCTAAAGTTCTTTTAAAAGATTTCAGCTATCAGTTTCAACGTGGAGAAAAAGTAGGAATCGTTGGAAAAAACGGTGCTGGAAAATCTACCTTGCTTAATATTATTCAAGGGTATGAAAAAGCTGATAAAGGAGAAATTGAAACAGGAGAGACAATTTCTTTCGGTTATTTCTCACAAAAAGGTCTTACCTATAAAGAGGATGAGCGCGTGATTGATTTCATTAAGGAAATTGCTGAGTTTTATCCTTTAGCCAATGGTAAAAGCTTATCTGCCTCACAGTTCCTGAGATTGTTCTTATTTGATGACCAGACTCAATATTCCCCGATTTCAAAGCTTTCAGGAGGTGAAAAAAGAAGACTCCACCTGATGTATATTTTGTATCAGAATCCTAACTTCCTGATTTTTGATGAGCCTACGAATGATCTTGACCTTCCGACATTAACGGTTCTGGAAAACTTCCTTCAGCAGTTTCAGGGATCTTTGATTATCGTTTCCCACGACAGGTACTTCATGGACAGAATTGTAGATCATGTTCTGGCATTTGAAGGAAATGGAAAAATCAGGGATTTTGTAGGAAATTTCTCAGAATACAGAGAAGCCAGAAGCCGTGAAGAAGCATTAGAAAAAAATATAGCTACAAAGCCTGAACCTGTTAAAGAAACTGTTTCCACAGTGGAAAGTGCCGGCCCTTCGAATACAAAAAGAAAATTAACTTTCAAAGAACAGAGAGAGCTGGAGACCATTGAAAAAGAAATGCCTGAGCTGGAAGAACAGCGTGCTAAAATTCTGGATCAGCTCAACAATGAAGCAGATTATGAGAAAATAGCCAAACTTTCTTCAGAGCTGGAAACCGTTTCGGAAAAACTGGAGAACCATGAGATGAGGTGGCTGGAGCTTCAGGAATTGCTTTAAGAATGAATGAGTTCAAAGAGTTTGAGAGTCGGAGAGTTTGAGAGTGAGAGGGTAATAATTTCTATTCCCGATTACTTTAAACTTTAAACTTTGAACCTTTGAACTCATTCATTATTCATTTATAATTTGATTATTCTTTCTTCTTTTGCACTTTCCAGGGAAGCATCAATAATTTTCATATTCTGAATAACTTCTTTTCCCGGAGATGGTAAGGCATATCCGAACACCATATGTTCATAAATCTTCTGGTAATAATCCATATAATTTCCCGCTTCACTTGAGATAAGAATTCTTTCTGTTTCGGAACCACCATTCAGGTAGTTTAAAATTCCGTCCGGTGCATTCAATGGCCGTGTCCATTCTTTTCCATATGTTGGAACAGCACCTGCTACCAGTTCATTTTCCTGGTTATCTGTTCTTTCCTGCAGAAAGCTCCCTTTGTCACCATGAATGGTGTATGCATAATGACCTTCTTTGCTGAAAACGGAAGACTTCAGTCTTATTCTCAGATCGTTTTTGTAGAATAAAAGGATCTCAAAATAATCATTTGCAAATTCTTTTCCTTTCATAGAAAATACATCTGCAAAAAGTTTTTCAGGATATCCAAAATACTGTACAGCCTGATCTACAAGATGCGCTCCCAGATCATGAAGCGATCCAGCTCCCAGCTGATCAGGGCTTTCTTTATGCTGTTTTCCGCTGGGAGTGGTACGGAACCTGTCAAAACGGATCTCAACCTCTTTAATATTTCCTAATTTTCCTTCATCCAACACTTTTTGAACCTGTAAAAAATCACGGTCAAATCTTCGGTTTTGATATACGCTCAGGAACAATCCTTTTTCTTCAGCCAGCTTTACCAGATCTTCCGCTTCAGAAACATTTACTGTAAAAGGCTTTTCCACAATAATATTTTTGCCCGCCTCCAATGCTTTTTTGGCATATTCATAATGGGTCTGAACGGGAGTATTGATAATCACCAGTTCTATATCTTCCTGCTGAAGCATTTCTTCCACAGAACGGTAAATTGTTGCTTCCGGATACTTCTCCTTCGACTCTTCCTTACTTCTTTCTACCACTGCAGAAATAAAAAATCCCGGATGCTCCTTTAAAAACGGTGCATGGAAAACTTTTCCACTCATTCCAAAGGCACAAAGCCCTGCTTTTACCAATTGCATATTATAATTTTTAACAAATATATTCATAAAAAATTCTCTATTCCCTGATCTAAAGGAGGTATAGAAATAATCCATCTCATGAGCGCTAAAAAAATATGATTTAAATCATGAAATTATTTTTATCTATTCTAAACAAATACTTACATTTGCGCCTTATTTAAAACTGTTCTACATAAAAATAAAATGAAAAGACAATTATTTTCTTTAGGTCTTCTGTTTATCGCTGTTTCGGCTAGTTCACAGTTGAAAAACGTTGAAGCAGATACTATCAGAACTCAAACCATTGAGGATATCAACCTTCATAAAACAGGAAATCCCAACCAGGCAAGGACATTATCGACCAAGTCAAATCTGACGGTAATGGAAAATCCACAGCCAATTGCTATTGTTACCCACGAAATTATTGAGCAGCAGCAGGCAAAACAGTTGAGTGATGTTCTTCAGAATGTCAATGGATTGTATATCACTTCATCCAGAGGAAATTCTCAGGATAGCTTTGGTGGCCGTGGCTTCATTTTGGGAAATGATAATATTTTTAAAAATGGTTCAAGAGTGAACAGCGGTGTCTTCCCTGAAGTAAGCGGTCTGGAAAGAGTAGAAGTTTTAAAGGGAGCGAATGCCATGCTTTTTGGTAATACTGCAGCTGGTGGTGTTATCAATATGATTACAAAAAAACCTAAATTCAATTTTGGTGGAAGCATAGGTCTGAATGGTGGAAGCTGGAACTCCTATAAACCAACGGTTGATATTTATGGCCCATTATCCAAAAATATTGCTTTCAGAGTAAACGGAGCCTATGAGCATACAGAAAGCTTCAGAGATGTTGTAGAATCAGAGAAGTATTATTTCAATCCTTCATTCTTATTTAATTTAAGTGATAAATCTCAGTTAATTGTTGAGGCAGATTATCTTAAAACTAATTTCACTCCCGATTTCGGGCTTGGGTCTATTACTGAAAAAGACCAAAGCTACAGATTGAATGATGCCACTTCAAGAAACATTTTCTTCGGAACTGATTGGCAATATCAAAATGTACAGCAAGCTTCTACGAATGTAACTTTTAATCACCAATTCAACGAAAAATGGTCTTTGAATGCGACTGCTTCTTATCAAAACTATACTAAAGATTATTTTTCTTCCGAAAGAGTACAATGGATATATGACACCAAAGATACAACTGTAGATCCTAACAGATTATCCTGGAAAAGACCTTTTGGCAAAACTTATAACGAACAAAATTATACTTCAGCACAAGTTAACATCAACGGAGAGTTCAATACAGGAAAAATCAACCACAAAGTTTTAATTGGTGCAGATGCTGATTACAGCCAGGCAGATGCATATGCTTATAATATTACAGCACCAAAAAATCTTCTGTATTTAGATGACCCTTCAACATGGGGAAATATTGATATGCCGAATTCTACTCTTAGTACGAAAAACAGAATCAATACAAGAAGGATCGGGATATATGCACAGGATTTTATCAGTTTAACAAAACAATTAAAAGTGATTGCAGGGCTAAGATGGTCTTATATAGAAAACATGCCTACGCTGACAACCCGCTTTACATTAAATGATAAAATTGAAGTACCAAATTCTTCAACTTCTGACAATGCATTTTCTCCAAAAATAGGTTTGGTGTATGCTCCAAATGAAAACCTTTCAGTATTTGCAACTTATACAAATTCTTTCGCAGCAAATGCCGGGTATACTTCAGATCAATTTGGAACAGTAAATACCAATCAACCTGTTACAGATGTTCAAAATCAGTTAACTACTTTATCAAGACAAAGCATAAAGCCTTCAACGGTTGATCAATACGAAATTGGTGTTAAAAAGAATTTCTGGAACAATGCTTTAGCTGTTAACTTAACGGCTTACCAGATTATGTACAACAACTATTATCAAACATACTGGTTCGCTTCTGCTCCAAACGGAGCACCTGTAAATTCAACAGATACCAATCTTAAAGAATTTGCAGGAAATATGAGAAGCCGGGGTGTAGAATTAGACATCACGGGAAATCCTACAGAAAACTTATCTATAATCGGAGGTTTTTCTTATAATAACTCCGTTTATATTGATACTCCTGAAAAAGGATATGTTGAAAAGCAAAGACTCGTAAGAACACCAGCTACAACAGCAAATGCTTCGGTTTTCTATAAATTTACAAACTATCTGAAAGGGTTAAAAATCGGAGCCGGAATCTATTATATTGGAGACAGAATAGCCGGATGGAATGATACAAAATCAACAAACACAAGTAGAAACAACGTGAGCAGAATGTTTGATCTGAAAGATTATACCACTGTTTCCCTTTCAGTAGGATATGAATGGAAAAAATTCTCTATCCAGGGGAAAGTTGGAAACCTGTTTGATGTTGTAAATTACAATGTTCACGAGAATTATTCAGTAAATCCGATCACTCCAAGAAACTACTATTTCACATTGACATACAGACTCTAGAATTTATATAGTAATTCTTTCATGAAAAGTGGAAATTGCATTTGTTGCAGTTTCCACTTTTGAAATTTTAAAATAAAAACAAAACAAGATATGGATAAGATTAAAGATACAAGAAGCTTCATGAGGGTTACACACCGCTATCTGGGTTATTTCCTTGCGGGAATTATGGCTGTATACTCAATAAGTGGAATCCTTCTGGTATACAGAGACACCGACTTCCTGAAAAGCGAAAAGAAATATAAAAAAAACATCGCAGCCAATCTTTCAGAAAAAGAACTGAAAAAGGAACTTAAGATGAAAGGCCTGGAAGTTGAAAAAACAGAAGGAAGTATCCTTTATTTTAAGCAGGGAACCTACGACAGTGCAACAGGAAAAGCGAAGTACACCAAAAAAGAATTACCATTCGTGTTAGATAAAATGGTTTCTCTCCACAAATCTCAGTCTAAAGATGCCATATCGCCCCTAAGTGTATTCTTTGGAGTTTCTCTTTTCTTTTTCGTCATTTCAAGTTTCTGGATGTTTAATCCCAAGACAAAGGCATTCAAACGCGGAATCAGGTTTACCATTGCCGGACTTATTATTTCTTTAATTCTTCTGTTTATTTAACAATAAGAAATTAATGCATTCATGCAATTAATGATCTGCTACCTATTCTTATCATTCTTATTTTAAAAACCTTATTTTATTATCTTTATGATTGTAATATTTTCAACTAATATGTTAAAAAGATAAAATATATCTTACTGACAATGTTAACGTTTATTTAGAAAAATTACGTAAAATTAAGAGAATGGCACATTTATTGTTTTTTCTATAATTCGTGAATAATAAACATTTAATTATTAAAATAATAAATTATGAAAAGACTTATTTTAACAGGGATATTAGCTGTAGCAGGTTTAACAGCAACTGCAAATGCTCAGATTCAGAAAGGTAATTGGATGGTAGGGGGTAACCTTGCAGGGGCTAATTTTGGTTTAAATGAAGGAGCAGGTTATGACTTCTCTATCCAGCCAAAAGGAGCATATTTCATCGAAGACAATATTGCAGTTGGGGGATATGTAGATTTAGGCTTCAAAGGAGCTAAGGATGCACCCACTACTTTTACATATAATGTAGGAGCATTAGGGCGTTACTACCTTAACCCGGGAGAGCAGGGAGTAAACAACCTGCTTCACCACGGAAGATGGTTCTTTGAAGGTAACGTAGGTGTTGGAGGTATGTCAATCTCTAAAGGAGGTTCTTCTTCTAACGGTCTTAACTTCGGATTCGGACCTGGGTATTCTTACTTCATCACTCCAAACATCGGATTGGAAGGTTTAGTGAAATATGATGCCAATGCAGGATTCGGAAGCGGTGGATATACTAACAAAATTACTTTTGGTTTAGGTTTCCAGATCTATCTTCCAACGTCTAAAGCTAAGCAGATCATCAACGACGTTAAGTAATCACTGAAATACTTATAAAAAAATGAAAGCGCCCCGGAAAAAATTTCCAGGGCGCTTTTCGTACAAATTAAAACTAAACTATAAAAAATCAAATAAATCATGTATTGGGTTGAGGGGTGTATCGTAAATACGGTTTTATTTCCGTTACACCTTTCGGGAATATTTTTCGTGCTTCTTCTGTTGAGATGGTGGGAGGAACAATTACGTCTTCCCCATATTCCCAGTTTACAGGTGTTGCCACACGGTAATTATCTACCAATTGTAAAGAATCCAGCACTCTAAGGATTTCTTCAAAATTTCTTCCTGTAGAGGCCGGATAGGTAATAATCAGTCTTACTTTTTTGGAAGGATCAATAATCAGAAGAGAGCGTACAGTAGCTGTAGCCGAAGCATTAGGATTAATAAAATCATACAGCTCCGAAACTTTTCTGTCTTTGTCTGCAATAATAGGAAACTGCACATGGGTATTCTGGGTTTCATTAATATCCTTTACCCAATTCTGATGATCTTCCACCCCATCCACACTCAGGGCAATTACCTTAGTATTTCTGGCTTCAAATTCAGACTTCAGCTTTGCCGTATATCCCAGTTCTGTAGTGCATACCGGGGTATAATCTGCCGGATGTGAAAACAGAATGCCCCAGGAATCTCCCAGATAATTATAAAAATTAATATCACCTACAGATGACTCTGCCTGAAAGTTGGGTGCTGTATCTCCTAATTTAATTGACATAATATTCCGTTTTTATAATCTACAAATTTAGTAGACTTTTTGGAACTGGCAAATTTTTTGATGAAAATTTATATATTTAAATAAAATTTTTATCCATGGAGAAAACCGGACTCAGGTATGTAGATGTTGTTTATAAGGTACTGGAAAATTGGTATATGACCTTTGCCGAACTAACCCCCAAGCTGATTGTCGGAATTCTGGTATTTACCTTTTTTCTTATCAGCAGTAAATATTTAAGTAAAGGTGCCGTAAAATTATTTCATAAATTTTTCCCGAAAAGCCAGAAAGAGAGTTCATTGGTTACGCTGATCAGTATTTTCAGATTCCTGATTATGCTGATGGGTACTTTTATTTCTCTCGAAATTATGGGCTTTAGTGGCTTCCTGTGGAAATTTATCGGGAGTTTGGGAGTGGCCGGGGTTATTGCCGGAGTTGCACTGAAAGATCTTGTTTCAAGTATTTTCTCGGGAATGCTGATAGGAATTGATAAAGCATTTAAAGTAGGAGATTATATTACCATTGGAACCCATTCCGGAACAGTTCAGGAAATTGGTTTTTTAACTACAAAAATTCTTACCGATGACGGAAAGAAAGCTTATATCCCCAACCAGGTTGTTTTCAATGCTCCGTTTTACAATATTACGGCTTCTCCGCAGCGCAGGATTATTTTAAATTTTGAGATTCCTGCTGATGAAGATATCACTAAGGCTCAGAAGGGAATTCTTGATGTAGTAAAAAATCTTGACAATGTGGATAAATTAGATACTGCTGAAGTGATCTTCACAGACCTTAAACAAGGTGCATTTAATCTTCAGGTGAAGTTCTGGATAAAAGTAGGGGCCAATCTTGCACAGGTGAGAAGTAAGGCTTATCTGGATATCAAGGAACGTTTTGATACGGACAAAATCCAGCTGGTAACTCCAACCAGTATAAGCATCACAAATGGAGAAACCATTTTACCCGAAAACCATCAGGATAAGTAACAAAACAGATAAAATAAAGCCACCTCAAAACCGGGGTGGTTTTTTATGGTGATTGCTAAGAAAAAACCTAACAGGTTTTTGAAACCTGTTAGGTTTAGAATTTATACAAAACTTTATTCCTGCATTACCAACAAAAAAAACCGTTCCAAAATTGGAACGGCTTTCTATTTTATTTGAAAATTTCAGCTTACGCTAAAACTTCTTTTACTTTGTTTGCAGCTTCTTCTAAAGTAATTGCAGAGTGAACCGGAAGGCCAGACTCATCAATTAATTTTTTAGCTTCTACAGCATTAGTTCCCTGTAATCTTACGATCAATGGAACCGGAAGACTTCCCATAGCTTTGTAAGCGTCTACAACCCCTTGAGCAACTCTGTCACATCTTACGATACCTCCAAAGATATTGATCAGGATTGCTTTTACGTTCGGATCTCTTAAGATGATTCCGAAAGCAGTCTGTACTCTCTGAGCATCTGCAGTACCTCCTACGTCAAGGAAGTTGGCAGGGTTACCACCTGATAATTTGATGATATCCATAGTTGCCATAGCAAGACCTGCACCGTTTACCATACAAGCAACGTTACCATCCAATTTTACGAAGTTAAGACCAGCTTCACCAGCTTCTACATCCATTGGATCTTCTTCTCTTGTATCTCTTAATTCTGCCAAGTCTTTGTGACGGAATAATGAGTTGTCATCTAAAGTTACTTTAGCATCTACAGCGATAATTTTGTTATCGGAAGTTTTCAACACCGGGTTGATTTCGAAAAGAGATGCATCAATACCTGTGTAAGCATTGTAAAGAGAACCGATGAATTTTACGAATTCTTTGAAAGCATTCCCTTCAAGACCTAGGTTGAAAGCAATTTTTCTAGCCTGGAACCCCTGAAGACCTAAAGCAGGGTCAATGATTTCTTTGTGGATCAAATGAGGTGTTACTTCTGCAACATGCTCAATATCCATACCTCCTTCAGTAGAATATACGATTGTATTTTTCCCTTCAGCTCTATCTAAAAGAATAGAAACATAAAATTCTTTAGTTTCTGACTCACCTGGATAATATACATCCTCTGCAATCAAAACAGAATTTACTTTTTTACCTTCAGCAGAAGTTTGTGGAGTTACCAGCTGCATTCCGATGATGTTCTGAGCGTTTTCCTTAAGTTTATCCATGTTTGGAGAGAACTTTACACCACCACCTTTACCTCGACCACCTGCGTGGATCTGAGCTTTTACTACCCACCCTTGAGCGCCAGTTTCAGCAGTTAGTTTTTCTGCAGCAGCTACAGCTTCTTCTACGTTGTTTGCAACGAAACCACGTTGGATAGCCACTCCGTACTTTGATAAAATCTCTTTTGATTGATACTCGTGAAGATTCATATTATTTTTA